>JAZTZE010000001.1:0-35463 GCA_045637285.1 Christensenellaceae bacterium
ACAAGAATTCCCGCAATAATCTTTATCGGAACTATTTTTTAGGAGGTAATTTTCTTATGATGGAAATTGAAATGCCAAAAATAGCAGTGGAAGAAAGTGAAGACAAAAGTTATGCAAAAATCGTAGTAGAACCTTTGGAAAAAGGCTTTGGTCTTACGCTCGGTAACGCATTAAGAAGAATTTTATTATTAGCGCTTCCGGGAGTTGCAATTCAAAACATTAAGTTCGCAGAAGAACTCGGTATTAAGCACGAATTTTCAGCAGTGCCGATGGTTAAAGAAGACGTAACTGAAATCGTTCTTAACTTAAAGTGTGTTGCAATCAAATCCACCTGCATGGACAAGGATTACAAAAAGACTGTTAGACTTTATAAGGAAGGTCCTGCCGTAGTAAAAGCAGGCGATATCCAATGCGATGCCGATATGGAAATATTAAATCCTGATCTTTACCTTTGCACTATTGACGAAGGTGGCAAGATAGATATGGAACTTACCATTGGCAGAGGCAGAGGTTACCAAGGTGCAGACGAACATAAGACTGACATTATTGATAACATCGCTATTGACAGCAACTATTCACCCGTTAAAAAGGTAAGTTATAACGTAACTGCAACGCGTGTAGGTCAAAGCGTAGACTTTGATAAACTCACTCTCGAAGTTTGGACCAACGGTGCGTTCTCGGGTAAAGACATTGTCAGTCTTGCTGCAAAAATCATGGAAGAACACATTAAAATGTTCGTATCTTTATCTGAAGTGGGCAACATCGGAATTTTAGTTCCGCCCGAAGAAGATAAAAAGATTAAGACCTTACATATGACTATCCAAAATATGGACCTTTCAGTTCGTTCGTACAACTGCTTGTAGAGAGCAAATATTCACACGGTAGAAGATCTCACAAAGAAAACCGAAGACGATATGCTTAAAGTCCGCAACTTGGGCAAGAAATCTCTCGACGAAGTTATTTACAAACTCGAAAGCTACGGCTTGAAGTTACAGGACAAGGAGGACTAAACAATGGAAAGAAAATTAGGCGTAAACGCTACGCAAAGAATAGCACTCATTAAAAACCAAGCTACTGAACTTTTGTGGTACGGCAAGCTCAACACCACCGTTGCAAGAGCAAAGGAAGTTGCAGCATATGTATCAAAGATTATTACGCTTGCAATTAAAACCTACGCTGATACCGTTGAAACGGAAGTAACCGTTGCTGATGCAAAGGGTAAGGAAACGACCAAAACTCTCGTTAAAGACGGCGCAAAGAAGCTTAATGCAAGAAGAAAGATTATGTCTATGGTTTACGACCTTCAAGAAGTAAAGGGTTTCAAAGAAAGCAAGCCCGACTTTAAGAAGAGAACCAAAGCAATCAAATATCCGCTCATTGAAAAAATCTTCGACGAATATGCACCCAAATATGCTAATCGTAAAGAAGAAAACGGCCAAGGCGGTGGATATACCAGAATCTATAAGCTCGGTTTCCGTAAGGGTGACGCTGCTGAAGTAGCAATCATCGAATTAGTTTAATTCAAATAAAAAAGGTGTTGGTTTCAACACCTTTTTCTTTTTACAATAAAGTTTATGGTTTAAATTCGTAACAAAAAAGCGACGATAAGAAAATCGTCGCTTTTAATTTTATAAACAATTAAATAAGTTTTACTAATGCATCAACTATTGCATAGAGTATAGATATCGTTGCAACAGAGAAAATAGTTGAGCCTAAAGTATAAATTACCGCGTTTTCAGTATCTCCGCCGTAAGCATCTGCAAAGGTTGAAGCAAGTGCTGCAGTAGGCATAGCAAATGCAACTAAGAAGCTGATGATTATTTCTTTTGGTAAAGCTGGGAAAATAACGGTAAGCAGGAAAGCAAACGCTGTTGCGATTATTGGGAGAGCGATGAGTTTAATAAGGTAAACGTAAAGCCCCGACTTAGAAGTGAACAAAGTTTTGAACTTAATGTCTGCAAGTTTCATGCCGATTATAATCATTGAAACGGGCGTTACAAGATTTTTAAGATAAACTGAATAGTCATAGCTTTCCTTAAATAATGATTTAACGCCGAAAACGTTGAATATAACGCCAATTACGAACGAGATTAGAACTGGGTTAAGCAACGCTTTTTTAAGATTCATAGCCTTCTTATTGCCCGAAATCATATAAACGCCGAAAGTGTATATTCCAAGATTGGTAACAATATTTATTATAGTAACAACTGTTACGGCAATCGTGCCTTGTCCAAAAACAGCAATAGCGAGTGGAATACCTAAAAATCCGTTGTTTGAGTAAGTCATTGCAAAGCGCATAATTCCACGTCTTTTATCGTTTGCGTCGCCTTCACAGCCAGTTTTAGACTTGTATTTATTTGTGAGCGGGGCAGATAAAAAACACATTCCGAGAGTAATTACGACACAACCAACTAACGTAAGGATAGAAGTTAGTGCAAATTCTGCATCAAGAGTGATGTCCATCGTTCCAGTTAAGATAAGGAACGGCATGCCAACATAGGTTAATAGCTTTGAAAGCGCGCCCGTTTCGCTTGATTTCAGTATTTTGGTTTTTACCAATATGTAGCCGGGCACGGCAAGCGCAATAAAAATTAAAACGTTCTTAAAAATAGATAAAAATGCTTCCATAACAAATATATTCTAACATAATTACACTATTTTGTCTAATAAAAAGCTTTGTTTAACTGCATAATTTAACAAAAACAAAAATAAAATTTAATAATGAAATTATCTGACAAAAAGCAAGGCGACAAACTGATAATTAAGAGTGTGAATTGCAACGAAAGGACTCGAATGAGATTGGAACAAATCGGATTAACCGTGGGGAGCAGGGTGGTTTTTATAAGGCGAGCACCTTTATCAGACCCGATAGAAATTAAGGTAAGGGATTTTTATTTGGCAATAAGAAAAGACATTGCAGATAAAATTTTGGTGGTAGATGAATAAAAAAATTGCACTTATTGGCAACCCAAACTGTGGAAAAACAACCTTGTATAATGCACTTACAGGCAAATATCAAAAGACGGGAAATTGGACGGGTGTAACCACTGAAAAACGCTCTGCGCCATATAAAAACGATGATGACATTATCATAACCGATTTGCCGGGGGTATATTCTCTAAATGCTTGGTCATTAGACGAGCGGGTGGTAACAACGTATATAAAAGATAGTCCACCAGACGTTTTTATAAACGTTTTAGACGGAACTAATTTAGAAAGAAATTTATTTTTAACCTTAGAGTTGTGTTTGATAAACGTGCCAATCGTATTGGCGATAAACTTTTCAGACGAACTTGAAAAAAACAACATTCTGCTAAATGAAAAACGCCTAAGCGAACTTTTGGGTGTGCCCGTAATTAAAATTTCAGCATTAAAAAACGACGGCATAGAGCAATTAATTGATAGTGCAAAAACTGTACAAAAGAAGCCGAAACCATTACAAAACGCAAATACAACCGCGCGGGAAAGATATGAATTTATTGAGAAGATGATTGAGCAGGTTGTAATAAAAAAACAAACACGGTGTGAGATTTTTACGCAAAAAGCCGATAAATTATTGCTAAACAAAGTGTTTGCGTTGCCAATTTTTTTTATTGTTATGACAATCGTTTATTTTTTGTCAATTAAGATGGGCGGAGTTTTGGGCAATATATTGCTAAACGGGCTAAGTCAAATGGAAAACTCAACGCGTAACTTTTTAATAGAGCACGGCGTTCCAAACTTTTTGATAAGTTTATCATGTGATGCAATATTAAAAGGTGTTGCAACGGTTTGTTCCTTTTTGCCACAAATATTAATTTTATTTGCATTGTTAACGTTGATAGAGCAGTTTGGTTATGCTTCACGAATTGCATTCATTTTAGACAGAATATTTAGAACCTTCGGCTTAAGCGGGAAGTCGATTATACCCATGATAGTGAGTTCAGGTTGCGCAGTGTCTGGTTTAATGTCAACAAGAACTATTAGCGAAACAAGTGAGCGGAGAATGACAGTTTTTTTGAGCCCGTTTATTCCGTGCGGTGCAAAAACAGCTGTGTTTGGGTGGTTTTCTTGCACTTTCTTTAATGGAAGCGCGTTAATTGCAACGTCAATGTATTTTCTTGCAATATTGTGCACGGCGGTATTTGGTTGGATATTAAAAAAATTAAAAGTATTTAAGTGTAACGACGGAACTTTTATATTAGAAATGCCGTTGTTAAGAAAGCCGAGCGTTAAGGATTTGTTTTTCGTTATGAAAGAAAAAACAACTGACTTTATAACAAAGGCAGGAACTATAATATTTTTAATTTCCATAGCGTTATGGTTTTTGCAAAATTTTGGGATAAGCGGATATACAAATGGAAACGTGCAAAAAAGTTTTCTTTTTGCGATAGGCAATGCTATTAAATTTATTTATTATCCGCTTGGGTTTTCTAATTGGCAAACGAGCGTAGCGTTAATTTCAGGAGCGTTTGCAAAAGAAGCGGTGGTAGAAACGCTTATTTTAACTGCAAGCGACTTTCAAACGCTGTTTAACAATGCTTTTTCGGTTTATGCGTTTATGGCGTTCGTGTTATTATCACCACCGTGTATAGCAAGTTTGGCAACGGCAAGGACAGAGCTTAACAGTAATAAATGGTTTATTGCTATGCTCGTTTTTCAGTTTGCAAGCGCATACGTGGTTGCTTTAGCTATAAATTGTTTGGGAATTTTGTTTACTGGCAATTTTGGCTTGCTTTTATCGGCTTTTGTTGTTATAATGATATTAATAATCACGATAGAATGCGTCAAAAAACTTAAACACACCAAGTGTAAGCTATGTGGGTTATGTAAAAAAGGAGCAAAAAAGTGTCAATCAAGCAAAAAACGTTATACGACTTAATGCGCGAAGCAGATAATAAAGAAGAAGACGCGGCTTATCCGGAAGAGTGGATGGAAGAACGTGCAAAGTCTGACAAAGAAAGATATTTTGATTATTACGACGATATTAAATTGACACCAAAAGACGATTGGTAATAAAAAAGCACTGCAACGGCAGTGCTTAATTTTTTTTGATTTAATTATTTTTGCTCGTTAGATGCGTTGATTTTTGGTTTTCTGTAACGCCATTCTGCGATAAGAGTAGAGAACAAACTCATTAAATCGCTAATCGCGCCAGCAATTGAAAAGGCGAGAACGTTGTAAACAACCCAGCATGCGCTTGACGGAATATTTAGCTTACGAATAACGTGTGGGTTCTTAAATCCATAAGCAACGGTGGTTAGCAGTTTAGCAACTATAGAAATAATGCTAATGGAAATTGCTATAATTAAAATGGCGTTAGCGTCGTTTGACCAGTTAGAAGCGTAACCTATAGATTTTTCCCAAGTAAGCGCAATGGTAGTTACGCCCGCAACAAACGTGAATATGGAAAAAAACCAAATCCAACCTACGTTGCTTTTGTTTTTTCTTACGTTATAGGTGAAAATTATGTTTCTTATACAACCGATAAGGTCCATAACCATTCCCACCCAAGCTCCGAGAAAAATATATTGAATGACAAAGGTGAGTGAACCCAAAGTTCTGCACAACATGATTTTCCAATGCACGTTAAACTGAACGGAAATAATGATTAAAGCGATCCCCACGAAACCGATAGCCTGAATAAAAAAATCCAATCTAAACTCCAAAAATTTTTTTAGTGATTATATTATACAAAACTGCTTGAGAATTAGCAAATGAAAAAGTGATAAAAAGCTATTAATTTTTTCACAAAAAACAAAAAAATGATTGACAAATAGTATGAAATACTATATTATAATAAACGGAATTGAACTTTTATACACAGAGTCATTCCAAGCGATAAAGGACCACTCTATTAGAGTTTAGGCCATACGGACAGCCGGGTCCACTGCCGAGTGGTGGGTAAAACCGCCTTATTGATTGAGTTAAGAGCTCGAATTTTATAAGTTGGTTACTTTATAACCGAAAATGCGATTTGATCGCAGACTTGTGAAACGATCAATAAAGAGTAGTAAAAGTTTTGTTGCTATATAGACTCTGATCACCTATCAGTTCCTTATTCTAACGGCATAGTTTATGCTGATTATGTTAAGTATAACGATAGTTTTGCAAGTCACAAGGCTTGCATTTTTTATTTTAAACGCACTAACAAAAGAGGTGTTTTATGGCAAATAACAAAGAAAAAATTATTGAATTAATCGATTTAACCCAAGAATACGACAACGGCTTCGTTGCCGTTGATAAGATTAATTTGTATGTAAGAAAAGGTGAGTTTATCACATTTTTAGGGCCTTCGGGTTGTGGAAAGACCACGACGTTGCGTATGATAGCAGGGTTTGATAAGCCTACTTCTGGCAAAATTTTGCTTAATGGCGAAGATATAAGCTATTTGCCCCCTAATAAACGCCCGATTAACACCGTATTCCAAAGATACGCACTTTTTCCGCATCTTAACGTCTACGATAACATCGCTTTCGGCTTAAAACTCAAAAGGGTAGAAGTGACCTATGAAGATAAATTAGGCAAACAATTTAAGCGTGTGGAAAAGCTAAGCAAAAAAGAAATTGCAACAAAAGTTGAAAAGGCGCTTAAAATGGTTGACCTTGAAGGTTTTGAAAAACGTAGCGTTGCCACGCTTTCGGGCGGACAACAACAACGTGTTGCTATTGCGCGTGCTATCGTTAACGAGCCGAAGATTCTTCTTCTCGACGAACCGCTCGGCGCGTTAGACTTAAAAATGCGTAAAGACATGCAGTTAGAATTAAAAGAAATACACAAAAAGTTAGGCATAACTTTCGTTTACGTAACTCATGACCAAGAAGAGGCACTTACCATGAGCGATACGATAGTGGTAATGAAAGACGGTGTTATTCAACAAATAGGCACGCCTACTGACATTTATAACGAGCCTAAAAACTCGTTCGTCGCAGACTTTATCGGTGAAAGCAATATTTTCAGCGGAACTATGGTTGGCGATATGAAAGTAAGGTTTATCAATCACGTTTTTGAGTGTGTTGACGACTTTAAGAAGAATGAAAAGGTTGACGTAGTAGTTCGCCCTGAGGACGTTTTCTTGATGGACGAAGGCAAAGGTCAAGTTAACGGCAAGATAATTAGCTCTATTTTTAAAGGCGTGCACTACGAAATGGTTATGCTTGTTGGTAAGACCGAAATCGTTATTCAAGACACTATCGAGAGAAAGGTTGGCGAAAAGGTAAGCTTATTCATTAAGCCGAGCGATATACACATCATGGCTAAGGAGTTTTCTTCTAACAAATATGATGGATATATTACTAAGAAGAATACTGTTTGCTTTGGTGACGGCGAGTTTGAGTGTGACGTAACGCAACTTTATCCAGGTTCGGTGCTCGATGAAGACGGGTATCTTATTACCGTAGATGGAGATAGGATTGACCTAACAGACGTTGACGTTAACGTTGAAGTTGGGCTTAAAGACATTGAGATAAGCGACCACGAAGAAGACGGTGGCGCGATAGGAAACATCGTTTCTATGATATACAAGGGCGACCACTATCAGCTTATCGTTAGAACTGACGAGAATGAAGAAGACTACGTTTTCGACACCGAGTATACTTGGAACGAAAACGATAGGGTTAGCGTAATTATTCCAAAAGAAAAGATTAAGCTTTCGTTAAAGCAGGAGATTAAAAGATGACAAAACAAACTACCATTGAAGCGAAAAGACCGTTGTTTGTTTTTTCAAGGAAGCAGTTGTGCATTCCTTACGGCGTGTTCTTAGCGTTTTTCGTAGTTGTTCCGTTGCTTTTAATTGCGTTTTATGCTTTTACCGATCAGAACGGAACAATCTCGTTTAATAACTTTATAAGATTTTTTTCAAGCAACACCACGCTTACAACGCTTATTATAAGCACGCTCATTGCGCTTGCAACCACGGTGATATGCATAATTATTGCATACCCAATAGCGTATATACTTGCAAATAGCGGATTAAACAAGGGCGGAACGCTTTTGATGCTTTTCATCATGCCAATGTGGATTAACTTCGTTCTTCGAGCAATGGCGATGAAAGACCTTTTAACGCTTATTGGCGTTTTCGGTTTCAACAACTATTTAAACGTAATAATAGGTATGGTCTACGATTATTTGCCGTTTATGATAATGCCCATATACACCGTGCTTATCAAGATGGATAAAAATTTAATCGAAGCAAGCAAGGACTTAGGGGCAAGCTCGTTGACAACGTTTAGAAAAATAACGTTGCCACTTTCGATGTCAGGTATAGCAAGCGGGGCAACTATGGTGTTTATGCCCACTATGACTTGTTACGTTATATCAGACACGTTTGGCAATGGGCTTATAACGATAATAGGTAAGCTTATAGACGAGCAGTTTACAACGTTCCAAAACTGGAATTTCGGCTCGGCTATGGCTATGGTTTTGCTTATAATTATGTTAATATCTATGTGGGCGACAGGAAGCTTTAAGAGCGATGCTAATTCAAGGGGGACTAATATCTAATGAGAAAGTTTTTCCAAGTTTTTTACGTTGCACTTATACTTTTGTTTATTTATGCACCCATATTCACGCTTGTGGTGTATAGCTTTGTCGATACGCCCGTAGTTAATATTCAAGAAGCACTTAGATTGGGATTTTCGATAGAGCTTTACAAAAAGCTTTTTGCAGACGTTGCGCTTATGAAAATAGTGTGGGATACTTTAATTCTCGCAGGAATAGTTGCAATTTTAGCAACAGTTTTAGGAACTATTGGCGCAATAGGTATATTTTATAGCAAAGGTAAGTTGGGCAAAGGTGTTTCAGCCGCTTCAAGAATTCCCGTTATTAACGCGGAAATCGTTACTGCGGTTGCGCTCGTGTTATTGTTTGCGTTTATATTCACAGAAAGCCGTTCTTATTTTGCAATGGTAATAGGGCACTTGGTTATAACCACGCCATTCGTGGTGCTTTCGGTTATGCCCAAATTAAAGCAAATGGACGTTAACTTATACGAAGCCGCGTTAGACCTTGGAGCATCGCCAATGCGTGCGCTTATTAAGGTGATAATTCCTGAAATATTACCGGGTATTTTAAGTGGTTTTATGTTGGCGGTAACCTTATCGCTCGACGATTATATTATATCAGCGTATACAAAACCCGCGGGCTTTGACACGATTTCAACCTACGTTTACGGTGCAATGGCGAAAGCTAATGCAAACTCGTCTTTACCCGCACTCCGTGCGCTTTCGGCAATTATATTCGTAGTTATAATTTTGGTTGTGGTGCTTAAAAACGTTAGCGCAAGAAGAAAGGAGGCTAAATAAATGAAAAGAATTTTATCAATTTTTTTAGCTTGCTTTATGGCGTTTCCCACTCTTTTTGCAGTTGGTTGTGCTGGACAAACGCAAGAACAAGCAGTTATAAGAGTTTGTAACTGTGAAGATTATATCGACGAAACGTTGCTTGAAGACTTTGAAAATGAAACGGGTATCAAAGTTATATATTCAACTTATGGCACCAATGAAAACTTGTATAATGAACTCGTAATTAACCCCAATAGTTACGATTTAGTAGTTCCATCTGAATACATGATAGAAAAGCTTGCCGTTGAAGGCAGAATCAAAAAGTTAGATTTTTCTAAGCTTGCTGATTACGAGCAAAACCTATCACCGTTTATTAAAAATAGGCTTGATGGCATAACTTTGTCTGACGGAAGCAAACTTTCCGATTATATGGTTGGATATATGTGGGGCACGATGGGTTGGGTATACAATACCGAAACCGTTAGTGAAGAAGACGTTAATTCTTGGCATAGTCCGTTTGAAAACGAAGCTCTCAGCAAAAAAATTACTATAAAAGACGCAGTTAGAGATTCTTATATCGTCGGACTTGCAATGACTTACGAGCAAGAACTCATTGAAGCGGTTGCGCTTAACGACAACGCTAAAATATCAGAAATACTAAATAGAACCGGACAAAAGGATATAGATGCTGTTGGACAAATGCTTTCGGCGTTAAAACCTTACTTATACGGCTTTGAAGTTGATAGCGGAAAGAACGATATAATTTTAGGCAATATAGATGCTTACGTTGCTTGGAGCGGTGACGCTGCTTACGCGATAGACGTTGCGGCAGGCGACGCTGAAGATGAAGAAGGAAACATGCTTGAAGGTGACGACGTAAGAACGTTAAGTTATTACATTCCCGAAGAAGGAAGCAATATTTGGTTTGACGGGTTTGTTATGCCTTCTGGTAGCACGAATGATAAAGCTGTTTATAAATTTTTAGAGTTTATTTCTCGTCCATCAAGCGTTTATCGCAACATGAACTATACGGGTTACACCAGTATGGTTGCGGGCGGAGAATTTGAAGTATACGACGAAGAAACCGACCAAACGTACGTCACGGATTTGTTTAACGAAGTAGTTATCGGTTGGTTTGACGAAGAATATACCGAGATTGAAGAAGGTACGGTTAAAGTAGATTTATCGTATTTCTTCCGCACGGAAGGCGACACTAACGACTACACCATTATTGTTTCGGAAGAAAGTTATGGCAGACTTATTGCGCAATATCCCGAAGAAAAGCTCGTTAACAGATGCGCCGTTATGAGTTATTTTGACAATGATACGTTACTTTCAGTTAATGAGATGTGGGAAGGTGTTAAAGGTGAAACTTTCCCAACTTGGTTGATAATTTTATTTTTCGTCGTGATAGTTCTTTTAGGCGTGCTTATCGTTTTGGGTAGAAATAAGGATAAATTCAAGTTCTTAAAACTTCCCGAAAGAAAAACGACTTACGCCGAAAGAAAAGGATTAAAAATCATTAAAAAAGAACAATTAAAATAAATAGAGGTATTTATGAACAATCTTAGAAACAAAAAGTGTTTTATATGTGATATGGATGGTGTAATCTATCATGGAAACCGCCTTATTCCCAGAGTTAAAGAGTTTGTTGAATGGTTGGAACAAACGGGAAAGAATTATTTGTTTTTAACAAACAGTTCAGAGCGTTCTCCAAGAGAATTAAAAGAAAAACTCGCAAGAATGGGGTTGACTGTTGGTGAAGAACATTTTTATACGAGTGCACTTGCAACGGCTTCTTACTTAAAAAGTCAATGTCCGAATGGTTCGGTTTACGTTATAGGTGAACCAGGGCTTACTAACGCGCTTTACGAAGCAGGTTTTTCTATGAACGACATAAATCCAGACTACGTCGTATTTGGAGAAACGCGTTCACTTAACTACGAAAAGATAGAAAAAGCTGTTAAGTTGGTTATGAACGGTGCTAAACTCATAGGAACTAACACTGACCTTACTGCTAAGGTAGAAAGCGGAATTATTCCCGCGTGCCGTGCACTTATTTCGCCCATAGAATTAACTACTGGTAAAAGTGCGTATTACGTTGGAAAACCCAATCCGTTAATGATGCGCCACGCGCTTAAAAAGCTGGATTGTCATAGGATAGATGCTGCAATAATTGGAGATAGAATGGACACTGATATTATTGCGGGAATTGAAAGCGAATTAGACACCGTTTTAGTTTTAACTGGCGTTACTAATAAAGAAGATTTGCCAAACTTTCCTTACGCGCCTAAATACGTTCTCAACGACGTTGGCGACATTGTTCCTGAAAAGTAATTTTACTTATTATTTATATAAAACAAAAAACCGTTTGACTTTCGTCAAGCGGTTTTGTTTTTTAAATCATAAAAAAGCAAATATATTTATTCTTTATAATTGTTGTGTGACTAAAACTCCCACACGGGAATATACGTTTTATCTGCGCTAACTCGTTCTTGATAATACATATTTTCTATGCCGAGTGATATTGCATAATCTATAATGCTTTCGTATTCGCGTTTAGTGATTTTTCGTTGCAATTCGGGGAAGGCTTCAATTTCTCCAAACGGGGTGTATTGGCTCATCACGTTAATATACGCTTGCTCCTTAAAAGAACTAAACCAATCGAGAATTTTTTTGGAATCGTTCACGTTTTGCGGTAAAACTAAGTGCCTAACCACAACGCCACTTTTAATAAGACCGTCATCGCCAAAAACGAGTGGTTTTGACTTAATCATAAACTCAACTGCACGGCTTGCGGTTTCAAAGTAATTTTCCTTTCCGCAGTATTTTTTTGATACTGCTTGAGAGTGAAATTTTAAGTCGGGAAGATAAACGTCAACGTATTCGTTTAATTCTTGTAAAACGCTAACGTTTTCATATCCGTGAGTGTTGTAAATCACGGGCACTTTCGGCTTATAAATTTCCAGTGCTTTTATTATTTTGTTAGAGTAGTGGGTGGGGCTAACTAAGTTGATATTGTGTGCGCCACTGTCTTCTAAAAACTTGAAAATATCAGCCAGTTCGTTAACGCTTATCACTTTACCGCGCATAGAGCGGGAAAGTTCGTAATTTTGGCAAAAAACGCACTTTAGTGAACACCCGCAAAAAAACACTGTGCCAGAGCCGTTGTTGCCACTGATTATGGGTTCTTCAAACGGATGTAAGTAATATTTTGCTATGTATATATCGTCGCCCGTGCCACAAAAACCTTTTTCTAAACTCTTGTCGATTTTGCAGGCGTTAGGGCAAAGGTTGCATATATTATTCAAGTTCAAACGCTCCAGTATAAAGTTGATAATATTTTCCTTGCTTTTCAATAAGTTCTTGGTGTGAACCGCGCTCGATGATTCGACCTTGTTCAAGCACCATAATCACGTCTGAATTTTGAACAGTTGAAAGTCTGTGTGCGATAACGAAAACTGTTCTTCCTTGCATAAGTCTATCCGTTCCTTTTTGAACGAGTGCTTCAGTTCTCGTATCTATAGAAGAAGTTGCTTCGTCCAAAATCATAACGGGCGCATCTTTAACGGCGGCTCTCGCGATAGATAAAAGCTGTCTTTGTCCTTGAGAAAGGTTTGCACCGTCTGCCGTTAGCATGGTGTTATATCCGTCGGGCAGCCTTGTTATGAAGTCGTGCGCATAAGCAAGCTTTGCCGCTTGGATGCAATCTTCGTCAGTTGCGGAAAGTCTGCCGTAACGAATGTTTTCCATAATCGTTCCGGTAAACAAGTTAGTGTCTTGTAATACAATGCCGAGAGAACGTCTTAAATCGGCTTTCTTAATCTTGTTGATGTTTATTCCGTCGTAACGAATTTTGCCGTCTGCGATGTCGTAAAAACGGTTAATAAGGTTGGTTATGGTGGTTTTTCCTGCGCCTGTTGCACCAACGAAAGCTATTTTTTGACCAGGTTTAGCGTATAGTGAAACGTCGTGAAGAACGATTTTATCGGGAACGTATCCAAAATCCACGTCAAACATCTGAATATCGCCCTTAAGTTCGGTGTAGGTAATAGTGCCGTCGGCTTTGTGTGGGTGTTTCCACGCCCAGTGACCAGTGCGCTCTTGGGTTTCAGTAATAGTTCCGTCTTCTGCAATATTGCAACGAACGAGCGTTACGTAGCCTTGGTCAGCTTCGGGCTCTTGGTCAAGAAGGTCGAACAATCTTGATGCGCCTGCAAGTCCCATTACTATAGAGTTGATTTGTTGTGAAGATTGGGCAACTTGACCTGTAAACTGCTTGCTTATGGGCAAGAAAGCGATAATCGTTATTAGGAAAGTTGAAGGAGCTTCAACTACACCTAAAATCGTTACGTTGCTAATTCCGCTTGCGACCAAAAGTCCACCGATAAAGGCGAGTAAAACGTATAAAATATTGCCTAAATTACCCATTATGGGCATCAAAATATTTGCAAAAGTGTGTGCGCTTGTTGCGTCTGCGCAAAGTTGGTCGTTCTTTTGGTTGAACTTTTCTTTGCTTTCATTTTCGTGACAGAAAACCTTGACTACCTTTTGACCTTGAATCATTTCTTGAATATAGCCTTCTTCCGCACCCAAAGAGATTTGTTGTTTAACGAAGAACTTTGCACTGTTTCCGCCAACTATTTTAGTCACGAAGAACATTGCGACAACGCCAAGGAATATTACTAACGACAGCCAAATACTAGAAGTTAACATAATGCCAAGCAAAGTGGTTATGCTAATTAATGACGAATAAAGGCTGGGAATGCTTTGTGATACTAATTGTCTAGTCGCATCAGTGTCGTTGGTGTAAGAGCTCATTATATCGCCTGTTAAATGAGTGTCAAAGTATCTGATAGGGAGAGACTGCATTTTATTAAAAACGTCCGTCCTAAGCTTATGTAAGAAGTTTTGCGTTACAGTTGCCATGGTGCGTGATTGAATAAAGTTGCAGAGTATAGAAGAAAGGTATACTGCACCCATGATTACGAAAAGCGTAACGAGAGACGAAGCGACGGTTGCGTAGTCGCTTTGTATACCAATGGAAATAAGTTTTAACAATTCTTTTAGGAAAATTGAAGACGTAACGCCAGTGATTGCACTTATGGTAATGCAGATAAAAACTACTGCCATGTGTTTTTTGTTGTTTTTGAACAATAATCCTAAAACTCTTTTAAGCGTACCTTTTTTTGCTTTTGGGCGTGGCCCGCCTTTCATTGCGGGTTTACCGCCACGCATATTCATTGCTCTAGCCATTAATATCACCTCCATTTTCGTTAGACGCGTTGTTTTGAGAGTGATAAAGTTGTTGATAAATTTCGTTGTTTTCAAGTAATTGTTCGTGTGTTCCGAGTGCAGAAATGCTTCCGCCGTCCATTATGATTATAAAATCTGCTTCTTGCACTGAAGCAATTCTTTGTGCGATTATAATCTTAGTGGTTTGGGGGATATACTCTTTTAACGATTTTCTTATGTGTGCGTCGGTTTTAGTGTCGACTGCGCTAGTAGAGTCGTCAAAAATAATAATTTTTGGATTTTTTAGTAATGCTCTTGCAATACAAAGTCTTTGCTTTTGTCCACCAGAAACGTTAACGCCACCTTGTTCAATAAACTTGTCAAGTTCCATGCTTCCGATTTGTGCAAGGTCTAAGGCGTGTTGTATTTGCTCGTCGGTAGCGTTTTTGTTTCCCCATTGCATATTTTCTCTTACAGTGCCGGAGAACAGAACGTTCTTTTGTAATACCATTGCAACGGAGTTTCTTAAAACGTCTAAATCGTAATTTTTAACGTCAACGTCGCCAACTTTTACTATGCCATTGGTGGTATCATAAAGTCGGGGGATAAGCTGAACAAGTGTCGATTTGCTTGAGCCTGTGCTACCTATAATGCCAATCGTTTGACCGCTTTCGATTTTTAGGTTGACGTTAGAAAGGGCAAATCTCTTTGCGTTTTGGGAATACTTGAAGCTTACGTTAACGAACTCGATAGAGCCGTTCTTAACTTCTTTAATTGCATTTTCGGGTGTAACGATAGTGGGCTTCTCGTTGATAACTTCGGCAATTCTCTTTATGCTTGCCGTAGACATGATTAACTGAACCATTATCATAGAGAGCATCATTAAACTCATAAGCATTTGGAAAGAATAAGTCATAAAACTTTGCAATTCGGTCATTTTAAGCAATGATTCTTTTGAGTTGATAATTAAAGAAGACCCGATTATGTAAATGAGTATTAGACCTGAATATATACAAAAATTCATCAATGGTCCGTTAAACGCTATTAGTTTTTCTGCTTTAATGAAATCGTTTTTAACGTTGGAAGACGCTTTACCGAATTTTTCTTTTTCGTAATCTTCTCTAACGTAAGATTTTACCACGCGCATACCGCTGATGTTTTCTTCTACAGATTCGTTCATTTTGTCGTATTTTTTGAATATTCTGTGGAAGAATGGCACGGCTTTTATCATTATTAAAATAAGCCCGCATGCGAGAATGGGAGTAGTGCATAAGAAAATCAACGCCATATTAGAATTGATGGTGAACGACATTACCAAAGAGAAGATGAGCATGAAAGGTGAACGCACAGCCGTTCTAATTATCATCATATAACTCATTTCAACGTGCATAACGTCGGTTGTAAGTCTTGTGATTAAACTTGAAGAAGAAAAACGGTCTATATTTGCGAAAGAGAAATCTTGAACCTTATAATACATATCTTTTCTAAGGTTTTTTGCAAATCCGCTTGAAGCAACGGCGCAAAATCTGCCCGAAAGAGCACCGCACGTTAAAGATAAGCCTGCGAGTAGCAACAAAGCTAAGCCGAACCACAAAATAGTGGTGAGAAGCACGGGCTGGCTTTGACCAAATATTAACTTAACTATATCGACGGATATGGGGTTAGGGTTTTGCGGGTTGTTAGTAATAAAATCAATTGCACCTAAAAGCAAGGTCATAACGAAAGGAATAAGGCATTCTAAAACCACTTCAAGTGCAACGAAAAGGGGCGCGAGAAGAGATGGCTTTCGATATTCTCTTATGGATTTTGTAAGTGTTTTAACGGCAGGTAAAAAACCACCGTTATTTTCGCGTTTAGTTTTGGTCATTAGGAGTTCTCCTTCTTAAAAACGTCTACTATAAATTCTATCATAGGAAACTTGAAATTACGTTTAAATTCTTTTGGGCACAAAATAAAACTTAACGTTGTGCCTTGTATGATGCTGTTGTAAAGTTTTGCACATTCGGCGGCGGGATATTTGTCGCTGAATTCCTTTCGGTTAATGCCTTCTTCAAAGAATGCCGTCATTCGCTGGTGAGGGGATATTTTGTCTTTTGGCGGAAGCTCGCCAGATTCTGCTTTATTGAATATCGTTGAAAGGAAAAAGTAATAGCGATATGCAAAAATTTCGTCGTTTTTAATATTTTGAAAAGTATATTCAGTCAGTTTATAAAGCTTTTCGATGAAAGGCGTTTGCTCTAATAAAACTTGATCTAAAAAAGCCATTATATGTTTGCCACGTATTTCTGTAACGGCTTCAAAAATTTGCTTTTTTGACGTAAAATAATGATAAAAAAGACCGTGACTACACTTTGCTTTTTTAACTATATCGTTAACGGTTGCACCGCCGTAGCCTTTTTCGCAAAACACCTTTAACGCAGCAAGAGTTATTTGATTTTTTCTATCACGATTAATAGAGTTTATCACTTCGTTTTTCGTTGCCATAATATTCCTTTTTTATCAGGTAAAATGTGTACACAATTATTATATATGCAAATGTGAAATTTGTAAAGTAATTTATTGGTAAAAAGTAATATTTATTGACACGAAAGTCAATATATTTTTTGAGTGCAAAATTTAATCGCTATTAAAGGATTGAAGTTGCTAAAATTTTACAATTTTTTTTGATAAAAATTTATAATAAACCCAAAGTCAATTGACACAAGCGGGTTATTAGTGTATAATATATCAAGTTAATTTTAAAATACGTACGAGGAACTTATGAAATACTATTTTACGAGTGAAAGCGTGACTAGTGGTCACCCCGATAAAGTTTGCGACAATATTTCAGATGCCGTTTTAGACGCTTATCTTGAAAAAGACCCCCATGCTCGCGTTGCATGCGAGTGCTCGGTTACTACCGACTTCTTATTGGTTATGGGGGAAATAACTTCTACTGCAACCGTAGACGTGGAAAGTGTGGCAAGAGACGTTATTTCTAAGATAGGATACACCGACAAAAACGTGGGATTTTGTGCTGACGACGTTGAAATAATCGTTAAAATTAAAAAACAAAGTGCAGATATCGCGCTTGGTGTTGACAACTCGGTTGAAAGTGCCGGTGGAGACGTTTACGATAAAATTGGCGCGGGTGATCAAGGTATTATGTTTGGTTACGCTTGTAAGGAAACCGAAGAATATATGCCACTTCCAATAATGCTTTCGCATAAACTTTGCGAAAAATTGGAGCAGGTGAGAAAAACTGGCGAGCTTAAATACTTGCGACCAGACGGTAAAGGTCAAGTAACCGTTGAATACCAAGACGGAAAACCTCTTCGCGTTAAGACGGTTGTTTTGTCGTCACAGCACGACGAAAGTGTTACGACAGAACAGCTCCGCAAGGATTTGAAGTGTTGCGTTATAGAAAAAATTATTCCTGCTGAATATCTTGACGAAAATACTGAATATTTTATAAACCCGACGGGTAGGTTTGAAATCGGTGGGCCTAACGGAGACTCTGGGCTTACGGGTAGAAAAATAATAGTTGACACTTACGGTGGCAAATGCCCGCACGGCGGTGGCGCGTTCAGTGGTAAAGATCCGACAAAGGTGGATCGTTCTGCTACTTATATGGCAAGATATATCTGTAAGAACGTTGTCGCATCGGGCTTGGCGGAAGAGTGCCAAATTCAATTGGCGTATGCAATCGGTGTTGCAAAGCCCGTTTCAGTGCTCGTTAACACGTTTGGCACGGGAAAACTTTGCGATGAACAAATAGCTCAAATCGTTCAAAAAGAATTTGATTTGCGCCCGTCTGCAATAATTGAAAAACTCGAGCTTTATAAGCCGGTGTATAAGCATACTGCAAGTTACGGGCATTTTGGCAAAGAGCAGTTTGCTTGGGAAAAAACGGATAGAGTTCAGGATTTGAAAAAGTATTTGTAAAATGAACTTGATTGAGCGCATACATTTACTTATTGAAAAGGCGTTTTTCAACAGCAAATGGAAATGTTTACTGTGTGGCGACGAAATTTTTGACGAAAGTAAAAGATTTTGCGAAAACTGTGAAAGCACTTTGCCTTTCAACGAAGGGGCGATTTGCGAGCATTGTGGAAGAAAAGTAATAGCGAGTGAACCTTATTGCTCTACGTGCAAAGGCGTATTGGTTTCACTGGACGCTTGTAGAAGCTGTTTTAATTATCAAAAGCCGATAGACAAGCTGATAAAGGATGTGAAATATCACAATAAACGCTATTTGATAGATTATCTTTCTGAAAGGTTATCGCTACTTTATCTAAAGAACTATTTTAATGCAGACGGGTTTGTTTTTGTCCCTATGACTAAGAAAGCGTTTAACAAAAGGGGCTTTAATCAATCCGAACTTTTGGCTCGAAAAGTGAGTGAACGGACAAACGTTCCCGTGCTCGACTGTTTGGAAAAGGTGAAGGACACTAAACGTCAAGCAACTTTAACGAGAGCAGAAAGGTTAAAAAATCTTGACAGTGCGTTTAGGGTTAAGGACAGAAAAGTTGTCAAAGATAAAACGCTCGTGATAGTGGACGACGTTTCAACTACGGGAGCAACGGCTCAGGCGATAGCGAGTAAATTAAAGCGCGCAGGGGCGACAAAAGTGTATTTAATAACGGTGGCAAGCACGCCACCTATAGAAAAATATTAAGCAAATTTTAGGAGATATAGGGCAAAATGGGATTATTCAGATATCTTTTAGGCGGAGAAAGCCGTCGTAACTTAAAAAGAATAAACAAACTTGCAGACGATGTAATTGCGCTTGAACCCAAATATGCAAAGTTCACCGACGAAGAACTCCGTGAACAAACGGATTTTTTGCGTGGCAGATTAAAAGCGGGAGAAACTCTCGATGATATTTTATGCGATGCGTTTGCAGTGGTTAGAGAAGCTGCGTGGCGTGTTCTTAACATGAAGCACTATAAGGTGCAAATAATCGGTGGTATTTGTTTGCACCAAGGCAGAGTTGCCGAAATGAAAACTGGTGAAGGTAAAACATTGGTTGCAACCCTTCCAGCATATCTCAACGCGCTTGCTGGCGAAGGCGTTCACATCGTTACAGTGAACGATTATCTTGCTTCGCGTGACGCAGAGTGGATGGGCAAGGTTTATAAATTTTTAGGGTTAACCGTTGGCGTTGCTATAACTGGAATGGAAGATGAAGACAAGCAAAAAGCTTACGCTTGCGACATTACTTACGGCACGAACAACGAAATGGGCTTCGACTATTTGAGAGACAATCTTAAAACTAAACTTGAACAAATGGTTCAACGTCCTTTGTCGTTTGCTATCGTGGACGAAGTGGACTCTATCTTAATCGACGAAGCGAGAACTCCGCTTATTATTTCAGGAAAGGGCAAAGAATCAAGTGAAAAGTACGTAACGGCAAACAAGTTTGTTAAAACCTTGGTGCTTGATAAAGACTTTACCATAGACATCAAGGAAAAGACTGTTCAAATAACCGAACTTGGCGCAAAGAAAGCGGAAAGTTTCTTTGGGTTGGAAAATTTTGCAGATATTGAAAACGCAAGTCTTTCACATCACATCCAACAAGCACTCAAAGCAAACTATATCTTTAAGCGCGACAACGACTATGTGGTTAACGACGGTGAAGTTATTATCGTTGACGAATTTACTGGTCGTCTTATGATTGGTAGACGTTATTCAGACGGGCTTCACCAAGCCATAGAAGCTAAGGAAAGCGTTCAAATTAGAAACGAAAATAAAACGTTTGCTACAATCACTTTCCAAAACTATTTCCGTCTTTACAAAAAGCTTTCGGGTATGACTGGTACGGCGAAATCTGAAGAAGAAGAATTCCGTTCGATTTACGGGTTAGACGTTTTGGAAATTCCTACGAACAAACCCGTTGCAAGAATAGATATGCCCGACATTATCTATAAAACCGTGGCTGGTAAAAACAAGGCAATCGTTGCTGAGATAGTTGAACGCCACAAAAAAGGTCAACCAGTGCTCGTAGGTACGGTTACCGTTGAAAAATCAGAAGAAATAAGCAAGTTATTAATCCGTGCAGGCGTAAAACACAATGTTTTGAACGCTAAGAATCACGCTCGCGAAGCAGACATTGTTGCACAAGCAGGTAGATATGGTGCTGTTACCATTGCAACCAATATGGCAGGTCGTGGTACGGACATACTTTTAGGTGGTAACCCTGAGTTTTTGGCAAAGAGAAAGTTGCGCGAAGAAGGCGTTGCTGACGAGACTATTGAACTTGCAACTTCTTTCATTGCAGATATTCCAGATGAAGCTAAAGAAGTGAGAAATCACTATAGAGAAATTTATGAAAAATTCAAACAACAAACTGACGCTGAAAAAGAAAAAGTTGTTGAAGCTGGCGGTTTGCATATATTAGGTACCGAACGTCACGAATCACGCCGTATTGACAACCAGCTCCGTGGTCGAAGCGGTCGTCAAGGTGACGCTGGTTCATCAGTATTCTTTATTTCTCTTGAAGACGATTTAGCAAAACGCTTTGGTGGGGACAGAATGCAAAGGGTATATGAATTTTTCAAGGTTGAAGAAGATCAACCCTTGCAATCTAAAATGCTTTCAAGAAGCGTTGAAAACGCGCAACGCACCATCGAAGGTAAGAACTTCGGAATAAGAAAGCACGTTTTAGAATATGACGACGTTATGAATAAACAACGTGAAGTTATGTATGCAGAAAGAATGAAGGTTATTAAGGCTGAAAACGTTCATGCAGACATTGTAAAACTTATTCCTGACTTCGTTCGTTATGTAGTAAGCTCAGCAATTGACAACGAAAATAAACCCGACACGTGGGATTTGGCTGCGCTTAATTCTGCCATCGAAATGAAGCTCTTACCAAAGGGAAGCGAGTTTGTAACCAAAGAACGCGCAGACAACTGGGATTATGAATATCTTTTAGAAAAACTTGATGAAGAAACCATAGCGGAATACGAACGCAAGATAGAAAGATATGCCGAAATGAATATCGACTTTAAGGAAATTGAAAGAATGGTATTCCTTCGCAACATTGACACCAAGTGGATTGACCATATTGACTCTATGGACCAACTCCGCAAGGGGATTAGTTTAAGGCAATACGGTCAAGTTGACCCCGTCGTTGAATATAAAAAAGAAGGCTTTGAAATGTTTGAAGACCTTACTATGTCAATACAAGACGATACGATTACCTTGCTATTAAAGGCAGAACTACAAAGAGTTCCCGTAGTGAATGAGAAAAAGAACGAAAACTTACAAACCAATCAAACGCAAGGTCCAGTTATGCCTAAGAAAGCGAAAAAGGAAATAGGTAGAAACGACCCGTGTCCTTGCGGTAGTGGAAAGAAGTATAAAAACTGTTGTGGCGTAGGCAAATAGGGTGAATAATGATTAAAAACGAAGAATTTTTGCTCAAAATAAAAGAATTAAAAGGTATCCTTTTGGAGACGGGACACTCTCTTTGACATAGATAATTTGCGCAAAGAATTGCAAGAAAAGATAGAACTTTCGGAAAAACCTGAAGTTTATACAGACCTTGCAAAATCTCAACAAATATCTAAAGAAATTTCCTTTCTTACGAATAGAGTTAACACCTTTAGTAAGGCGGAAAAGACGGTGTATGACGCGGAAGAGTTATTGGAACTTGCCGAACTGGAAAACGACCAAAGTGTTTTAGATGAATTAAGTGCTGAGCTCTTAAGTGTGGAAAAGGTCATAGAAGACATGCGTCTTTCCGCACTTTTGCGTGGCAAATACGATAGGCTTAACGCTCTTTTAACCTTGCACGCAGGGGCTGGCGGAACTGAAGCTTGTGATTGGACTGAAATGCTCTATCGCATGTATATGTATTACGCCGAAAAGAACGGCTATACACTCACTGAACTTGACCGTTTAGTAGGCGATGAAGCCGGCATAAAATCTATTTCGTTTAAGATTGAAGGCGACTGTGCTTACGGTTATCTAAAAGCCGAAAAAGGCGTGCATAGATTGGTTAGAATCTCTCCGTTTGATGCAAACAAAAGGAGACATACGTCATTTGCATCGCTTGAAGTCATGCCTGAAATTGAAGACGACGAAGAAATTAAGATTAGTCCTGACGAATTGAAGGTTGACACCTATCGTGCAAGCGGTGCGGGCGGTCAGCACGTTAACAAAACTGAGTCAGCTATTAGAATAACGCACTTACCGACAGGTATCATCGTGGCTTGTCAAAACGAACGTAGCCAAACGCAAAACCGTGAAATGGCGATGAAAATGCTTATAAGTAAACTCATCGAAAAGCGCGAAGCTGAACGTATGGAACAGGACCAAGAAATTAAAGGCGAAATAAAGAAAATTGAATGGGGAAGTCAAATAAGAAGTTACGTTTTCTGTCCTTATACTCTTGTTAAAGATCATAGAACGGGCTTTGAAATTACCGACGTTGATTCGGTTATGAACGGAAACATTCAAGGGTTTATTAACGATTACTTAAAGAAATCACAATGAGTTATTTTGAAGGGATAAAATCGACTGCTATAAAAAAAGACGCAATCATCATGGGGATAGAAACGTCTTGTGATGAAACGGCAGTTGCAATAATCAAAAACGGCAGGCAAATTCTTGCTGATGAAATAATAAGCTCGGCAACCGAACACGCGCGCTTTGGCGGTGTCGTTCCGGAAATTGCTTCGAGAACGCACACGAGTGCTATATTGACTGCAACCAAAAACGCATTGAAAAGTGCGGGGCTTTCGCTTGACGATATAGATGCGTTTGCCGTTACCGAAGGGGCAGGCTTGCTCGGTGCGCTTTTGGTTGGCGTTTCGTTTGCGAAATCATTGGCGTTTTCAACGAACAAACCGCTTGTTCCAGTCAGTCATATTAGGGGGCACATTAGCGCGGCTTATCTTGCCGATTTATCGCTTGAACCGCCCTTTATTACCATACTTGCAAGCGGTGGGCACACGGCAATCGTTGCGGTAGAAGATTATTACACGATAAAAGTGCTTGGAAGCACGCTTGACGATGCGGTGGGCGAAGCGTTTGACAAGGTGGCAAGAGTTCTTGGGTTGTCATACCCAGGTGGACCTAACGTTGAACGCCTTGCAAGCCAAGGAAACAACGTCATTCCTTTGCCCAAAATGTTGAAGAATTATGATGGCGGTCAATACGATTTTTCTTATAGCGGGTTAAAAACCGCAGTCATAAATCATGTGCATAACGAAAGTGCTAAAGGGAATGAAATCAACCGTGCAGACGTTGCATGTAGCTTTCAATGTGCCGCTATTGACGTCCTTATTGAAAAGGCGTTAAAAGCCGTGGAACAAACGGGATATACGACGATTGCTGTGTCTGGTGGCGTGGGGGCGAACGGTTATTTGCGCACAGCTTTAGCTAATGCCGTGCAAGGCAAGAATATTAAACTCGTTATTCCTGAAAAACGTTATTGTACCGACAACGGTGCAATGATTGGTGCGGAAGGATATCTTCAGTATTTAAAAGGTAATTTTGCAGATTTAACACTGAATGCAAGCGCGGTAATTTCGCTTGATTAAAAGGAGAAAAAATTATGATTAAACATGTTGTATGTTTTAAATTAAAACAAGGCGAGAGTGCGGAAAAAGCAAAAGAAGTTTTGCTTTCTATGGATGGCAACGTTCCTATGATTAGGGGTATTGAAGTTGGCGTGGATTGTTTGCATTCAGAACGCTCTTACGACGTTATGTTAACCGTTCTTCTCGATGATATGAATGCACTTTTAGCTTATCAAGAAGACGCGTATCATTGCAGTGTGGTAAAAAAGCACATGCATGCAGTAAGAGAAGCAAGCGTTGCGATTGACTACGAAATTTAAAGTTGCAAAAACTCAATTATAATCGGCGCGAATACATTGCTGTTATTTTTTTGCGCCTATAAGCGGATATGGCGAAACTGGCAGACGCGTTAGATTCAGGTTCTAATGGGAGACCGTGCAGGTTCAAATCCTGTTATCCGCACCAAAAGAGTGGTAAGTTACCACTCTTTTTTCGTTTACTATTGCAAATTGATTAAATATGCGTTATAATAAAACAAAAGGAGAATTATCATGAGAAAAAACTTAAAACCACAAGCTTATATCTATCCGCTTCCAGTGCTTATTGTCGGCACGTATAATGAAGATGGAACGCCGAACGCGATGAATGCGGCATGGGGTACTGTATGTGACCTTAAACGCGTTTCCATTTGTTTAGATTTTAATCATAAGACCACTAAAAATATTTTAAGAACCAAACAATTTACCGTATCTATTGCGGACGTTAAAAACGTTGTTCCCGCAGACTTCGTGGGAATCGTTTCTGGCAACGATTTGCCTAACAAAATAGAAAAAGCGGGTTGGACAACCGTTAAAGGCGAAAAGACCTATGCGCCTATTTTTAACGAGCTTCCGCTGGCGTTGGAATGTGAACTTGTTAGCTACGACGAACAGAGTGAAATTTGTGTAGGAGAAGTGGTTAACGTTTCAGTTGATCAAGGTGTATTAAGCGAAAAAGGGAAAATTGATTTAACGAAATTTAAGCCAATTTGCTACGATTGCGGAACACACGGCTATTATGAGTTTGGCGCAAAAGTAGGGCAAGCTTTCAAGGACGGAGAAAAGCTAAAATAATAAAAATAATTTTCAAAAATTGAGTTCGTTTATAAAGCGGACTCAATTTTGTTGTTTTTACAAGGCGGATTTCGTGGCATATTTTGCCAAAAACAAACAAAAACTTGCATTTTTTACACGTCGAATTATAATAAAAATATAGTGGTGGGAAAAGAGTATAATTATTAGGGAACCACTTGACTTTATTATGCTATATATGGTAAAATGTACATACAATTCCTTTTTTTAAAGCAGTGTGAATATTTTTCGTTTAGATTTTTTCTAAAATAACAATTGCAAAAACGGATTTTGTAGAAGGAATAAGGAGTAAAAAGTATGACAGTATTATGGATTGCGTTATTGATAGCGTCCTTAGTCGTTTACGGGCTATTAATGGGGCGCGTTTTTCCACGCAGATTTTTAAAGCGCGGATATGCAATAACAGCCACTGCAGACAGAGGCGTTAAGATGGTTAAGGAAACTAACGGTAGAAGTATAGTTTATCAACCGTCTATACGCAATAGAAAGTATATCCCGCAATACATACTTTCTGAGCGCGATGGGCAGAAGAAGATTATATGCATGGTTGCAGATAACGTAAAATACGTTGATTTTGACGTTTTGATGTTTAACGGGCAAAAGAAGCCTTTTGCAGCAAAGAACGTTAAGCAACTTGTAAAGGGCAAATACTTAGAAGAAATTGATTTGCCTGAAGACGTGGCTTACGTTTGCTTGGTTATAAACGAGTGTAACGATGTTAAGTTTAACGTTCAACTGTTAGATGCAATACCTAGCGGTAAAATCGCAAGTTACGTTTTCTTAAGCGCGTTGACGACGATATTGATGATTTTGGTGGCAAAGGTATGCTATGCGTTTGCTATAGGAGGAGTGTTTAAGTATAGTTTCTTGTTAGAACCTAACAGCCTTTTGATAACTGCAACGTTTGCTGGTATTGCACTAATCGTTCAAACTATTTGTATTCTTTGCATAACTGCAAGAACTAAGAGAAAGAAAAAGTCTAAGAGAGGAGAGTTATGATGCAAGACTGCAGTGTTTTATCGAAAGGGAGTTTTTCAACTTTCCGTTTTAACGACTTCGTTTCAGTAAGGCAATACCTGTTGGTAAGAGAAAACGGCAGGAAATATTTGTTGCTTAAGCTTACCAACGAAGCGAAATCAGACGTTACTGGAATAAAACTTCACGTTGAGCAAATTGACGTTGGTGGTGAAGTAATATCTTCGGACCACATCACTATTGACAACGTTAATGGTAAAGCAGGAACAAGTTTCGTTTTGGGTGAAAAAATCCCGTTAAAAGAAGCTTGTATAGAAGTTACCATAAATCTCGTTGGCGCAAGTTACGGGAAATACGAATACACCGTAAAAAGCAACGAGTTAGTAATTAAATATAAAGAGCGCGAAGTGGACAATAAAGACTATTCTAAGTTAATTGACGGAAATAAAACCGTTGTAACTAAGGATAGGTTTTTTGCTGTTCCAAAAATTTTAACCATTATTGCCGTATTGCTTGTTGCGGTTTCGGTCGTTCTTGCTTATTTCCAAATGGGCAAATTTACGGTGGAAGGCGAAAGATTTTTATGGTCAGACGTTTATTATGAGTTTGTTGATCCCGACAGAGATCCAGAAGCGGGCGTTATAGCAGTTTCTAATGCGGGTATAACCGGCAACGTCGTTATTCCTAAAGAGATAGAAGGTTATAAAGTTGTTGGAATAAAGGAAAGAGCGTTTGCTTACAGTTCAACCATATTTAGCGTTACGATTGAAGCCAACATTGATATTCCAAGCGAAGCTTTTGCACAATGCTGGAATTTGAAATCCGTTGAACTTAACGGGCCCACCAATATTGGCAACGATGCGTTTAAGTATTGTGGTCAATTGCAGTCGTTTAAGGCTCATAACGTAACGAGAATAGGCGCAGGCGCATTTAACTCTTGCCATAACTTGACAAGCTTGACTATAACAGCCGACCAAGGCAACCATTTAGATATCGGAGATGGCGCGTTTAATTCTTGCGCAGCAATAGAAGATATAACGATTGAACAATACGTTTCTTATAATAACGGCGTAGAATATTTTTCATGCGGAGAGTCTATTAAGTCACTTCATTTGAAGAATTTCACTAATAGAACGATTGCTTCAATGTTTGATTACGTTCCTTACTTTTATAATCTTGAAACGATTATAATTGAAGAAATGGAAGCTATTCCGGATGGTTTCTGCCACGGAATGACTGCACTTGAAAGTGTAACCATAAAAGGAATAACTAACACTGTTTTAAGCGACAACGCGTTTAAAGGGTGTTATAATTTAAGTCAGCTTAATCTTTTTGATAATCAAGGCGAAAACGTTAAATTTACAGAAATTGGTGAATACGCTTTATCGGCTACTAAGATTGTTGAATTTGATTTATCAAGAGTTAACACTATTGGTGACTATGCGTTTGCTTATAACGCGCAATTATTAGACGTTGGTCTTTCAATTGATTCAAACTTAACCAAGATAGGTAAAGGCGCATTTCGTGAATGTTTAGCTCTTAGTTCATTCGCTATTTCAGACGTTACCATGGAAATTGGCGACTTTGCATTTTATCAATGTTTTGCGTTAAATTCGTTCAATATTGGTGAATATTCCGCATTGCAAAAAATAGGAGAAAGTGCTTTTGAAGATTGCTTTAACTTGCAATTTTTTGACGCTCCTCAACACTTAAAAACTATTGGAGCTTGCGCTTTTAAGGACTGTAGACAATTACCCGATTTTAATTTTTGTATAGAGTTAGAAACGATCGGTGAACGAGCTTTCCAAGGCTGTGAAGCTTTTGAAAGTATTATTATGCACGACACAGTTAAGATTATTGGCACTGGTGCATTTGCAGATTGCGTAAACGTTAAAGAAATTACGATTCCGTTTGTTGGGCGTTCATTAAATCAACCGAGTCAACTTTCCTACATGTTTAGTGTAACCGGCTCAAACAGTGCTTCCGTAGTTCCGCAAACGTTAACTTCGGTGAAAGTTCTTAAGGGTAGCATTGGAGAATATGCATTCTACGGTTTATCACAATTAAAAGAAGTTGAGATTCCGTTAGACGCTAAATATATTGGCGTTAACGCTTTCTACGGCTGTAAAAATATTAGACAAATAAACGTTCCTTCAAACATTATTGATATAGAAGACGGTGCGTTTGAAAATTGTTACCGCTTATTTGAAATTCGCAACGAATCTAATTTAACCATTACTTGCGGTAGCGATTCTTGGGGTAGCATTGCAAAATACGCAATAGCTGTTTACGATTCAAATGACCAACAAGCGCAAAGAGCTTATGTAAATGACTTTGAAATTGCTAAGGCAAACGACGCTTGGTATATCATAGATTACGTTGGCGATTCAGCTGATTGGGTAACTCCCGTATCATTTGCATCTCCCACAGGCACTATTATCCGTGAATATAATATTTTACCGTATTTGTTTATGGAAAGAAGCGACGTTGAAAGTGTTGCAATTTCCGTAGCCGTTAAGTCAATTGGTGAGCATGCTTTTGAAGGCTGTGCTAACCTTGCTAAAGTTTCTTTTGCTAAGAATTGCCAAATAGACGTTATTAAGCAATATACTTTCAGCAACTCTGTAAATCTCAAAACCGTTGAATTAAGCGATAATATTAAAAATATAGAAAAACATGCTTTCTCAAGCACCGCAATAACTGACGTTGAGTTGCCAAACGTGCTTGAAACAATTGGGGAATTTGCGTTTAGTAGCACAAATCTTAACAGTTTAATTATTCCCGAAAACGTTACCAACGTTGGATACGGTGCATTGGCAAATTGTAACAACCTTAAAACGTTAACCGTTCCTTTCGTTGGAAATACTTTTGATCACAACACTTCTCTTTCATACGTATACGGTTATAACTATAATAACGTTCTTGAAGAAGTGACGGTTACCAATGCGCAAAATATTGGTAACTATGCGTTCAGTGGCTTTAGCGGATTGCGTAAGGTTAGCGTTGCTAACGGCATAGAAACGATAGGCGAAAGCGCGTTTGAAGGATGCTATGAATTGACGGATTTTGTAATTCCTAAGTCAGTTGTTGAAATTGGCGCGCGCGCATTCTATGATTGTAATAATTACGATGCAGACCTTCATTCTTCATTGCAGAAAATTGGACACTCTGCGTTCAGTAATACGGCTATAACAAGCGTTAAGTTGACCAAAAATTTAATCTCTCTTGGTGATTGGGCATTCAGCGGTTGTAAGAAATTAACAAACGTTGATTTTAGTGCGTGCAAAAATATTACCGAAGTTCCATCAAACTGCTTTAATTCAAGTAACGTTTCACAAGCAAACTTGTATGGTAGTTCAATCGTAAGTATCGGTTCTGGCGCGTTTGAAAATTGCCGTAGATTGTCAAAGATTAGATTGGGCTTGTCAACTGAAATTATAGGTGACAGAGCGTTCTATTACACTTTGAAACTTACTGAATTAACTCTTCCACAAGAATTAACGACCATTGGTAACGAAGCATTTGCGTATTCAAACATATCAACTTTTATATTTAAAGGTGATTTATACAGCATAGGTGACCGCGCGTTCTATAGTAGCAACGGTCTTACCATAGTAGACGTTGATAGTGAAGTTTTGTCATATATCGGTGACTACGCATTCGGTCGTTGCGCTAAGCTTGCTACGGCAACTATTATTGCTAACAATATAACTTCGTTGGGTGAGTATTTGTTCTCTGAATGCGATAAACTTGAATCCGCTACTATTACCGCTCCACAGTTGGAAGTTATTACGGGAACGTTCAGTAATTGCTCTAATTTATCTCAAATAGATTTATCATTAAACAATTTAAGAGAGATTGGCAACAGTGCTTTCTATGCTTGCCAAAACATAACTTCTTTCACTATTCCTAATCTCGTTACCATCATAAAAAGTGATGCATTCGCTCATTGTTATAACTTGGCTTGGATAAAGCTTTCTAACGAATTGAAAGTTATTGAAGCAAGCGCGTTTGATTCTTGCGATAGCTTATTAGAAGTATTTAACCCGTCGTCTATGAACATCGAAAGAGATTCGTATTCAAACGGTGGCGTTGCACTAAATGCCGTAGTAGTTCACGATTCGTTAAGCGATGCATTTATTAATAAGGAAATAGTTACATTATTTAACACTAATACCGGAACGGCAGGTGTGTTCACTTTCTATTATGCGCCAGACGTTTGCTGTTTATATAGTTACGAAGGTAATCTTGCTAACGTAAGTTTAAGCGAGATTGATTTGGGCGGAAAGGTTTATGCAAGTTTCTATGTAAGAAAGGGCGTTTTCCAAGGAAATATCTACTTAAATACTCTTGATACTGGTGCTGTTAGTGAAATCGGGCAAAACGCTTTTAGTAATTGCGTTAACCTTAGAAAAGTTATTGTAAATTATAATTTAGCTAATAACAAAGTTCACAGCACGGCGTTTAGTGGTTGTTATAACTTGTGGGACGTTCAGGACCTTAATGCTAATTACAATATAACTGTTGGAAGTTCAGGTTGTGGTTCGGTTGCAAGATATGCGCTTGCTGTTAATGAAAACATTACATTCGTAGAAAGCAACGGCTATAAACTCTTTAACTTAGAAGGGAAGTGGTATTTGTATGCTGGCATAAAGAGCACAAAAAAAGTAATATTACCCGAATCGTTTGACGTTAATGGAACTAAAATTGAACAATACATATTGTTCGCTCACTCTAAGGTAAATAATTCAGGTGTTTTGTCCAACGTTAATGGTTTTGCTGGTAATTATGTTGTAGTTCCAAAGTCAGTAGTTGGAATAGTCGACGGCGCGTTTGTTAAACCTTCAAATTCAATCAGTTTGCCCATAATTTATTATGCAGGTAACCAAGATGATTGGCAAGCAATGTCAGTATTACAAAAAGGCTTAAATCCATATTTCTATGCTCCTTGTATTCACAGCGAATTGGGCGATACGATGGTTTGGACTTTTGATGCTAATAGTCAGCCAACTATTAACGATACTCCGTTTAACGAACAAGGAGTTTGCGAAGTTTGCAATAGACGAATTTTGATAGAAAGCAGTCTCGGCGAACACGTTGAGTTAAATTCTACAGATTCAGATTTTAAAATCGACAGTGATGGAAGAGTTTATTGTGAACAAAATTCAGAGTTTGGTAGATTTGATTCAACGTTGAATATTATAGCTAAAACGAAAGTAAATATTACTTTCAAGTTAGTATCAAATATTGGCGAAAATGAAAGAGTGTCCGTTTTACTTAATAATGAAGAAGTAGACGGCGTGATTGATTCTTCATCAATTTATCCTATTTATAATTTAACCCTAAACCGTGCCGATTTTTTAAGCATAAGCCTTGCGCGCACGTTTTATTATGGTGATGCGTGTAGCGTATCGGTGGAACAAATATCCATAGTTGAATTTGTAGAAGAGTAGGAGGGTGAATTATGTTGAAAAATTTTGAATTGATAGAAAAATTAACACTTGACCAAAAGCTTGAAATATTAGCAAACGGACGATATTTGTCAGCTAAACACGACGTAGATATTGGGCTTCCTTCATTAATTATTAAATATGTTGATGAAGTGGTTTCAAAAGAACAATTAGATAACCTTCCGTCGTTGCACGCTCTTGCGAATACTTGGGACTTGCAAAACTTCAAAAAAGTTTATTCTCAAATCGGTGCATTGTCTAAGAAACAAGAAGTAAACGCGTTATTGCTTCCTAAAGCAAACGTGCGCAGTGACGTGTATTCTGACGGTGTTTCAGAAGATCCGCTATTGTGTGGTGAATATTTTGGTGCGGTTGCAAACGCAGTTCACGATCAAGGTGTAGAGCCCGTGTTAACTACTTGCGCAATTAGCAAGCAAGATATTAATTATATGGACGTTGAGCCTGACGCGAAGGCGATTATGGAATATTTCGTAAAGCCGTTTAAGGTGGCTATAGAAAAGTGTCCGTCCGCAGCAGCAACTACCACATATACTTATTTGTCAGACAATTACAAAAAGATAAACGTTGAACTTATAAAAGGTTATATAGGACAACAAGTGGGTCCAAAATTCTTAGTGTGCGAAAACGTTACTTCTGAGCATGCAGTTCAAAGTATTAGCGATGGAGAATATTTAACCTTAAAAGGACGTGCTAAGATATTAAAAGAAGCCGTAAAACGTCATGAAGAATTAAAAGAATCCGTTGAGCTCGGCATATCTTCTGCTGATGAAATGGACGAAGCGTTAAGAGAAGGTTACGCTCTTCCCATGGAAACGGTTGACGAAGCGGTTGACAATGTTATAGAGTTCTTAAAGGAATGCTCAGACATACCTGTTAAAGAAGCTCCAAGTGCATTTGATAGTAAAAAAGAAGGCGTTAAACTTGCTCAAGAAACGGTAGTTCTTATTAAAAATAAAGAAAGAATACTGCCGATAGCCAAGCATTCAAAGATAGCTGTTTTAGGTTCAGCATCGCAAAATATTGGTGGGGACATTAAAGCTGAAATTTCTAACAGAATGAAATCGTGCAAGATGACCTATCTTGGTTATCATCCTGCTTACGATATTGACGGCAAGAAAGACGAAAAGGCGTTAAACGAAGCACTTAAACTAACGGAAAAAGCGGACGTAGTGTTATTATTCGTTGGTTTTAGTCAAGACAAAGAAAAAACGCTTAACCAAGTGAAGAGCATAGAACTCCCTGCAAGCCAAATGGACTTAATAAGCAAGCTTAAAGCCCGTGGCAAAAGAGTTGTGGCAATAATAACTGGAAGTGGTAGGGTAGACGTAGGCTTTGGTAAGTACGTTGACGGTATAATGTATGCTCCGAATGCTGGCTTGTATAGCGCAGAAGGTCTTGCTAATATCGTATTGGGTAAGGCAAGTCCGTCAGGTAAATTACCATTCACGTTATACGAAGATGCTGACAGCCGTTTTGCAAAAGACAAATATTATAAAGATAACGGCTATAATATGGTCGGCAGTTTCGTTGGCTATAGACGTTATATTACGGATAATGAATTTATAAGATATCCTTTTGGATTTGGTTTAAGTTATACTTCTTTCCAATATAGTGGATTAATGCTAAAAGGTGATGAACTCATCTTCACGGTAAAGAACACTGGTAAATATGATTGTTCTGAAATCGTACAAATATATTATGAAGTATTAGATTCAAAAACAATTAGGCCGAAAAAGCAATTATGCGGATACGAAAAAGTATGGTTAAAAGCTGGCCAACGCAAAACGATAAGAAAGAGGATAAATCAAAAAGAATTAGCAATCTTCAACCCATCAGACAGAAAGTGGCACGTTGAAGATGGTAAATATTCGTTTAGCATTGGTGGCTCGATAACTGAAGTGAAGCTTAAAGGCGTGATGTTGGTTAAAGGAGAAAAATTTAAGGAAAACAAACAAGACATCGTTGATTATTTGCAAAGTCAATCAAACGTTGTCGCAGGAGGGTATTACATGGAAACGAAAATTGAAAAACCCAAATATAAAGCAACTGGAAAGAGGTTTGGGATAGCAACAATTATAATCGCGTTATTATGCAATTTATTCGTAATGTTTGGCACGAAATATTTCCCGATATTTGAAAGCCCGTTAATTTGGACGATAACGTTAGGCATAACGTTTGTGATAAACGTTTTAATGATTATTGGTATAATAGCAATAATCGTTTCGTCAGTTCGCAAGCGTAAGTTTATAAAGAAATTTATAAAAGATAGATTAGCTCAACACGCAAGTGACGAAGAAGTTCACGAACCCGTTGGCTATGAATTGCTCTTCATCGAAGAGTTTGACAAGCTTGAAGAACAAGACGAAGAAGATGAAGAAGAAAGCGAAGCAGAAGACAATTTCATTATTGAAGAAGAAGTTGACGACCACTATAAAGCAGGCTTAAAGCTTGAAACTTTACAAGAAAAACTCATTGCATTTGCATTAGAACGTGGCTTTATCATTGATTTAAGAACCGCAAGGGAAGTTCTTTCAGCTATGAGTGTTTCAAGAATGCTTTTGTTCAAAACTAACGGCACTTTAGACACAACTGGCTTTATGTCAATGCTTAGCGAATTCTTCGGTTGCCCGAATTATGTTGATGACACGGTGGATTACGTTTCGCAAGATAATTTATTGTTTAACGGTAGCCAAGAAAGTGGTTACGTTTCAACCAATTTATTAAAGGCACTTGACCGCGCAAATAGCGATCAAGAAGCTATTACCGTTTGCCAATTAACCAACGTTAAACTTGAAAATCTCGGCAATTATTTTGCGGGATTTATGAGATATCTTATAAAGCCGTCTATCACGTTTAGTATCGGACTTAAAGACAAGAGTATATCAGATAGAGAATATCCTGTAAATTCTAATATTTGGTTTATGTCTGCCATCGAAGATTACGAACAATTAGAAAACGTTCCGCCGTATATTGCAGAAACTTCTGCAGTTATATGCTTGAATTTTGCAACCACTCAACCGGCGCAAGAAAAATCTGAAGCCGTTATAGAAAGCGTTGCACAATTTATCGAGCTTGGCGAAAAAATGAAAAACAACTTCGAACTTAACGAATCTTATTGGAGAAAACTCGATAAGCTTGAAGAATACGTTGCTTACAGAGCAAAATATCGCATTTCTAATAAACTTTGGCAAAAACTTGAAAGATTTGTTTCTGTTTACATTGGATTGGGCGGTAGTTCTGACGAAGCATTGGGCGGAGCACTTACTACCAAAGTATTGCCTGCAATGATTCACATACTTTCAATTAAGAGAAAGGAAGGCGACGAACAATTTATTCACGTTCTTGAAAACATTTTCGGTGAAGACAATGCAGATTCATGTAGTGCGGTTATTAGTTTCTCAGGGTTAGATTCTTCTGACGGAATAGCGCCAGGCAACAAAGCTCGTCCCGTAGAAGCTGAACAACCGAAGGAAGAAGAAATAGTAGAAGAAGTGCAACTTGTTGAACAAGCAGATGCAGAACAAATTACAGACGAAGTAATCTCTGAAGATAAAGGAGAGCAAGAATAATGGGAGCATCAGGTATTAACGGGGGCATTATTGTTGAGCCTAACTTTTTTGATTTTTTCACTTCTATTTACGCCTATATTATTTACGCGATAATTTTTCTCATTATTGTAATCGGTATTGCTGGTAGCTCGTCTATTAAAAGAAAGAAAAAGGCTAAAGCAAAACTTTTGGCGCAAAAGGAAATAGAACAAAAAGAACCAGAAGCCATTCACATGGAAATGGTAAGCGAAGGGAAGCAAGAAGAAGAAATAATCGACGAAGACACAAACGAAAAGAAGACAAGATTCTACATGCTTACCAAGATAGACGAAGAA
>JAZTZE010000002.1:0-40956 GCA_045637285.1 Christensenellaceae bacterium
TGAAAATAATCAACATGAAGAAATGTTAGATAAAGTTTTACCAAAGATTGAGTGTAAAAAAACTTCTCCTATTTATGAATTGCTAAGTGAAATTGCTAATGAAGATAATTTTGAAAATGCTTGGAAAACATTTTATGACAATTTGTATCTCTTAAAAGATATTTGTTTGATAAAAATAAATTCAGGTATAGATGAACGAACGAAAAATATAAAATTATATGATACTTTTGATTCTATAAAAGAAGTGAAAGAAAATTTATATACACCATTTTATGGTGGAGAAGTAAATTGTCTTTCTGCAATGGTGTTTCAAAGGGCATATAGACTTACATTATCACGTAGATGTATTGTTCTTGATACGAATAGTGTTTCTTATATAAGGACGTCTATGAAGGCACCTGAAAAATTAAGTACTAAAGCGCAAAAATCAATAGATAAGTTAAAACAACTTTTTAGGCTTGGTGTAGGATTTGATTTTTCACCGTATTATTTTGAAAACAATGTTTTTGTGGATGAAGAAAATATAAAGGTTGAAGACACATTACTTTTAGTTGAAAAATTTTTTTATGAGAATCAAACAGAGGCGTGGTGTAGAGAAACAATAAAGATACATACAGCTTTTCCAGATGGATGGAAAGAGTACTTCGTAGAAATATATAATTTGTATTACTGTTACTTGTTAATTATTATTTATGTGGAATTTAAAAATAAAAGAAAAACTATAATCAAAAAAGTTGAAGAGCTTTGTAATATTTATCATAGTGAACTTTATTCATTTTCTCATCCTATGGTGGAGATTGCATGTAATTTTTTCAAAAAGAAATCTGAGTATCATTTTTTTCACGGGGTACAAAAAGGTTGCAAAGACATAATTAAAACATTAAAAAATATGACGTGGGATATAGTGCATATGCATGTTTTAGAAAGACAATGCTCTATAATTGAGGATGGGGCTGATTATTTTATTCCTTATTTTTATTCGTTCGATAAAGATTTTTTCGAGGTGAAAAAATGTTTTGATTTAAAAGCAATTTTTATAAATAAGAAAACACAAGATTATGTTCCTTTTTACAATAATTTTTCTTATGATTACGATTTGTATTTGAAATATCAAAATGTAGAAAAAGAGCGCTATAGGGAAAATAATTATTCTATAGAAAACATAACAAAATTAATCAGCAAATACGAGCATGAAGTGAAAGCTTTAATTAAAACAAATAATTGATAAAGATCTGTAACAAGAAAGATAAAGGTTAAATTTAAGATTTTTATTGTTAATGGTTTAAAAGAAAATTGGCAAAGAAAGGCAGAGTGAGTCAGTTGGCTGGTTGTTTGAAAGATATAATAATAAAAAATAATTATAAAAATTTTTTCAAACCTGAAATTAGGGTTCAAGTTTGGCTGATATAATAAGAAAAAAGGAGGTGTGAAATTAGGGGAAAAATCAACTAAATATTGCGACTGAAAATGATAAATTTTTAGGGAAAATGAGGCAAGGAGTGGGTACTACTTTTTGTTGCGAATTTTTGATTTTGGTAAGCAGGATAAGAAAAGTGCAACAAATGGCACTTTTGAGAAAATAAAAGAAGTGGGAAACCCACTTTTTTTGTCGCATAAAATTGGTTAAAAATTTTATGAAAACGCTTGACTTTTTAATGCTAATTTTGTATTGTTCGTGTTAACACAAAAATGGAGGTTAGCTATGAACAAAAGAGAACTATTGAAAAAAGTCAGGGCGAACGAAGGGTTAACGGTTGAGGAAATAATCGAATACCAAAAGATTGTTAAACCAGTAAAACACGTTTATGGTAAGTATGGAAATTTGGCTCTTGAATACTTAAAAGAACATAACGTAGGAAAGTATTGGGCATTGGCAGGAAGTTTACCTGAGTATTTACATAACGTGGACAAGCAAGCAGATAGGCTATATATGAAGATGTATGAGAAATTATCAAATAGCCCAAAGTTTAGTAAGACTGGCGAGTACGTACACGACTTGCAAGTTGAAACTGAAAAGCAAAGAATAATAGAAGAAGAAATTTTAAATGAAATAGTGTACGTAGATTAACTCCGTAAGATGGTGCCGACGTGCCAGAAGATTTAGACGAGCCGAGCCCCTCCACTTACGGAAATAAAAATAGGGGCAGGGTGGTTGTGTAAAAACACGTTCAAACGAAAGAATTCGTCCACACGATAAAAAATAAGGAGATTTGGATTATAAGGAATTAAAAGAAACGATTGATATTTTAGAAAAGTTGCCCGACGGCGATAGAGATAAAATGTTAAAACTTGTTCTTGCTAATAAAAGTGTTGAACAAGAAAAACCCGCCGCGAGTTATAAACAAAAAGGACTGATTGAAAAAGACGGAGATGGGTTATATCTTAAATTAACTACAAAGGAGATTAAAGAATTACCCATGAGATTTAGAAGAGAATTTTACATAAGAGATAAACTTGTAAGATGTTACAGAAGACAATGCAGTGAGAAAACTGTCAATTACGAAATACGTTACCGCAAAAACGGCTACAATATTTACGCCAGCAGTAATGATTTAGAAGAAGCCAAACGCAAATTTATTGAACAGTTGTGGAGTGCGGACGCAAGGCGAGATGCGAGATTTCCTGCAATGGCAAGGGCAAGGCGCAGAAGAACTTACGATTACGATAGGTGGGACGACTATTACGATGACGAAGAAGATTTTGGCGTTCCTGAAACTTTCCATAAGTTCGCTATGTATTATTTTGAGAAATACAGAAAGCGCAAGGTGTCCGAACTGACTTATACCAACGATATGTATAGGTATAACAAGCACTTAAAACCGTATTTTGGTGATATGCGATTAAAGGCTATTCGACCTGATATGTGTCAAGAATTGCTTGACGACTTGCAAGAACGTGGATTAGGAAAGACTAACAACGAAATTCACTCTATATTAAACAATATTATGAAAAACGCTTTGGCACACGGCGTAATTAAACGCAATCCTATGGCAATAGTTATTGTGGAAAAACATAAGAGTACGCACGGCAAAGCGCTGACCAAGCAAGAAGAAAAAACGCTTCTTGACGGCGTTAAGGGGACGAGATACGAAGTTGCGTTTGCGCTTGCATTGTATACGGGATTAAGACCAAACGAGTATTATACGGCAAGAATTGAGGGCGATTTTATCGTTGCAAAGAACTCAAAACGCAAGGGCGGAAAGATTGAGTATAAGAAAATTCCGATAATAAAGAAGTTTAAGCCGTATCTTGAAGGCGTGACGGAATTTGATATTCCAAATATTTGCAACGTGCGTGATAAGTTTAATTCAATTTTGCCCAAGCATATACTTTACGATTTGCGAAGAACCTTTTATACAAGGTGTGATGAGTGTGGAGTTTCGACGGCGGCAAGGGATGAATTTGTAGGGCATAGTGGCGGTGCGCTGACTGATGCTTATAGAGATTTATCGGATGAATATTTGTTAAAAGAAGCCGAGAAACTAGACTGGTAAAAAATATTGAATAAATTGCACTTAACAATTTTAAAAAAGACAAAGTAAATACTAAAAAAATCGGTAAAAATATGCGAAAATCTTGCGACAAATTATGCGACAAAACTGGCAAAACTTATCCATCGGGGAGACTGCTACGCTTACGCTACGCAGGACTATGTCCGTCAAGGATAGTCCATCAAAGGCGCCCGAACCACGGGGTTCGCTTGTGCCACAATGAATGACAAAAACCCTTAAATCCACAAAGGATTTAAGGGTTTCTGGTGATCCATCGGGGAATCGAACCCCGGACACCGTGATTAAAAGTCACGTGCTCTACCGGCTGAGCTAATGAATCATTTATTGGTGCACCTTCAGGGACTCGAACCCTGGACCCACTGATTAAGAGTCAGTTGCTCTACCAACTGAGCTAAAGGTACATTTCCCAAAATTGGGATTTATGGTAAACACAATGAAAGATTGTGTTTGGCAGGGGTGGCAGGATTTGAACCTACGAATGCTGGAATCAAAATCCAGTGCCTTACCGCTTGGCGACACCCCTGTGTCTTTTTTATTTAATGGGGCGGATGATGGGAATCGAACCCACGACCTCAAGGACCACAATCTTGCGCTCTAACCAACTGAGCTACATCCGCCATTTTTGGTGCGCCTGAAGGGATTCGAACCCCTGACCCTCGGCTTAGAAGGCCGATGCTCTATCCAACTGAGCTACAGGTGCATTTTCTCGCGTCCTGTCAATGTTTGGAGCGGGTGATGGGAATCGGACCCACGCTGCCAGCTTGGAAGGCTGGAATTCTACCATTGAATTACACCCGCGTTTACTATCCGCAGATAACGCTAATAAATTTTACCAAAATAAAAACTCAATGTCAACTGTTTGCCAAATGTTTTTTAAAATTTTTGAATAAAATAAAAATGTTCTTCTTTTTGGCGCAAACCGTCGTCTTAAAAAAAGAATTTCCTTTGACAATACATACATTTGTATGTATAATAATATTATATTATAATGGCGAGATATAGGTAAAAAGAATAAAAAATCTTGCCTTTACCTAATGGGAGTAAATTTATGTATAAAAAAGAATATAATACTTGGCTTAATAGTGGCGTTTTATCCGAAAAAGAAATTAACGAACTAAATGTTATTAGCGACCAAGAAAAAGAAATAGAATATAGATTCGGAAAGGAACTTGAATTCGGCACTGCGGGAATGCGCGGGCTTATCGGAATGGGAACGAACATGATGAACGTTTACGTTGTTCGTCGTGCAACGCAAGGTCTTTCAGAATACGTTAAGTCGCTCGGGCAAAAAGCAATGGATCGCGGTGTGGTTATTTCTTACGATACGAGAAGAATGTCTTATGAGTTTGCATATTCTGCGGCAATAGTTTTGGCATCTAACGGAATTAAAACGTATATTTTTAACGACGTTCATCCCGTGCCCATGCTTTCTTACGCGGTTAGAGAATTAAACACCATTGCCGGCATAATGATAACGGCAAGCCACAATCCTAAAGAATATAACGGCTATAAGGTTTATGGGGAAGACGGTGCGCAAATGTCCCCCGAAGCAACCGCAGTAGTAGTTAAATACATAAACGATATAGACAGCGTTTTCTCTGAAAACATTCTTTATAAAGAAGAATTTGAAAACAAGGTTAAAATTGTTCCTAAAAAAGTAGATAAAAAATATTATAAAACCATCAAAAAGCTTTGCCTTTCAAAAGAAGCGGTTAAAAAGGTTGGAAAAACCATAAAACTCGTTTACACTCCCGTTCACGGCAGTGGATACGTCCCAGTTACAACCATACTAAAAAAGTTGGGCATTAACGCAACGTTAGTTCCCGAACAAGTTGCAAAGGACACCGAGTTTTCAACTGTTAAAGTTCCCAATCCCGAACTAAGCGAAACGCTTACGCTCGGTATAAAGATGGCAGATTTTAAGGAAGCGGACGTAGTTTTTGGCACTGACCCCGATTGTGATAGACTTGGTGTTGCAATCCGCAACGATAAAGGCGAATTCGTTACTCTTTCAGGCAACCAAGCAGGTATTTTGTTGCTTGATTATATTTTAACTCGCTTAAAAGAAGCTGGCAAACTCGACAAAAAAGGATTCGTTGTTAAGAGTTTCGTTACAACCAGCATGGCAAAACTCGTTGCCGACGATTATGGCGTTGAACTTATGGAAGTGCCCGTTGGATTTAAATTCATTGGCGAAAAAATTCACCAATGGGATGATAGTGGTAAACGCGAATATATTTTCGGCTTTGAAGAAAGTTGCGGTTATCTTCGTGGAACGCACTGTAGGGATAAGGACGCTGTCGTTGCAAGCATGCTATTTGCCGAAATGGTTTGCTATTATACTTATAAAGAAGTTGGCGTTTACCAAAGATTGCAAGAATTATATGCAAAATACGGTTACGTTTTTGATACAAACGTTAGCATTCAATACTCTGGGCTCAATGCGATGAAGGAAATGAACGCCGTTGTAGATAAAATGAAAACGGTTAGCATTAAGGACGTTGCAGGCGTTAAAGTTATTGCAACGAGAGACTATTCAAGTGCGAAAAGAACGCTCGCGGACGGAACGGTCGAACAAATTGACAGTGCTAAAACAAACGCCGTTTATTACGAACTTGAAGGCGGTAGCTTTATTTGTATAAGACCGAGTGGAACAGAGCCCAAGTTGAAGATTTATTATTCGATTAAGAGTGATAACGAACAAAATGCGAAACAAACGTTTGAAAACATTAAAATTGTATTTGAAAAACTCGTGAAATAATTATGAAAAAAGTTGATAATGAAACACTTAAAAGCCTCGTTAAAGGGGCTTTAAGGTTTTTAGAGAAAGAAAATAGACTGGTTTTAAGAAGATTTACTCAAAAGCAGGAAGTGTTTTTTGATGAAACGCTTAACTATGTAAACAAGCCCTTAAAGGCAAAAGCAAGTGCATCTATGTTGCTGGATATGGTTACAAATACCCAGAAAATAGAGTTGAGTGTAAAAACTTTTGGTGATAGTACTAGAAGACCTTGTTTTTTAGATGTTTATTGCGATAACGAACTTGTTGCGCACTGTGGTTACGCGCAAATTGAAGAAGGTGCGATAACCGTAAACCTGCAATTAAAAAACGGCAAAAAACGAATAACGATATTTTTGCCCACTTTATCCGATGGTCAAATTGAAAGTTTGTCGATTGACGATAACGCGAGTGTTGAAGCTTTATATAGCGACAAAAAATTTTTGTTTTTGGGTGATTCTATTACGCAAGGCTACGTTGCCGAATATCCTTCGCGAACTTATGCCAACCAAGTTGTAAGGGCGTTTGATGCAGACGTTGTAAACCAAGCTATAGGCGGGGCATATTTTCACGCGCCCGACTTAAGTGAAATTAACTATAACCCGACGACCGTTTTCGTTGCTTACGGCACTAACGACTGGGCGCACGGCTATGAATTAGAAAAAAACGCAACCGAATATTTTGCAAAACTCGTTAAGTTGTTTCCCAACGCAAGAGTGGTGTGCATAACGCCTATTTGGCGCGGGGACGTAGGTGTTCGTGGAGCGACTGCAACGATGCCGTTTAATAAAGTTGGCGAGTTAATAGAAAACGTTTGTAAGAAGTTTAATATTAGCGTAATTGATGGAAGCAAACTGGTTGACGCTGAGCTCAGCAATTTTATCCAAGACTGTTTGCACCCCAACGACAAGGGTTTTGACCAATATGCGCAAAACCTTATAAAACAACTAACGGCTCTCGGAATATAAAATGATAACTAAAATTCAACTATTAGCACAGTTAAGCCAATTCAATATCCCTAAGGGAAAACCTGTTATCGTTCATTGTTCTATGCGAGCGGTGGGAAAGGTTGAAGGCGGGGCACAAACGTTGCTTGATGCACTTATACAGCGGTTTACTTTAGACGGTGGGATTTTGTGCGTTCCCACGCACACTTGGGCTAATTTTGAAGATAAAAAGGATATAACCTTAGATTACACTCAAAATAAAACTTGCACGGGAGCGTTGTCAGACGTTGCTTTGGTTGATCGGCGCGCACACCGCTCTAAGAACCCAACTCACTCGATAGTTGCGTTTGGCGAAAAAGCAAAAGAGTTTGCGAGTTTAGACGATAACGTGTTAACGCCTTGCGCAATCGACGGATGTTACGGAAAGATAATAAAAGACGACGGCTACGTTGTTTTGATTGGCGTGGGACAAGAAAAAAACACACTTTTGCACGCCGTTGAAGAAATTTTAGACGTTCCTAAACGCTTGTCGGCAAGCCCTGTAAAAATGGCAATAAAGAACTTAGAAGGAAAAATATCTTATCGAGAGTTCCATTTTATGACCGAAGAAGTTTGCGACGTTTCTATTAACTTTCCAAAATACGAACCAGCTTTTCGTTATAACGGTGGGATAGAAGACGCGAAGCTGGGCAATGCAAACGTTCAAATTTGCTCAGCAAAAATAATGAATAACGTTATGGCAACCGTAAGAGAGCGCAGTAACGGGCAAGAAATTCTTGAAAATTCAGCTCCGTTAGCCGAGTTTTTATACCGATAATTAAAAAAATAAAAAATACAGCACAAAAACGATTGACTTTATCACTTTACCGTGCTAAAATGATAAACAACTAAACAAGGATGTGAGAATATGCAAAATTTTGACATTAAGACGTTTGATCAATTATTTGACGCGGTATTAAAATTAAAGACGAAAGAAGATTGCAGAAAGTTTTTTGAAGACGTTTGCACCATAAAAGAGTTGCAAGATATTACGCAACGCTTGCAGGTTGCCGAACTTTTAATGCAAAAAAAGAATTATCAAGAAGTTTCTAAAGAAACGGGCGCGAGCACTGCAACGATAAGCAGAGTTAACAAGTGCTTAAACTACGGCAGTGGCGGATATAACGTAGTTCTTGGAAAAAAAGGTGAATAATATGAGCTACGATTTAGTATTAAGGCAAGACGAGAAGGCGGTTTTCGCTCTTCGTTCGCTATATGGAAAATACGGCTATGCTCAATACAAAATGAGCAAGTTTGAAGAATATGACCTTTACGTTAGAAACAAAGACTATTTAGTTTCTGAAAACGTTATTACATTTACGGATACCGACGGCAAGCTTATGGCGTTAAAGCCGGACGTTACGCTTTCTATTATAAAAAACGGCAAGGATACGGACGGTATTCAAAAGGTTTTTTACGACGAAAACGTTTATAGAGTATCTAAAGGGACGAAAAGTTTTAAAGAAATTATGCAAGCGGGGTTGGAGTGTATAGGCGACGTGGATGATTACGCCGTTTTTGAAGTTTTAACGCTTGCAGTAAAAAGTTTACAAAGCATTTCTGATAATTTCGTGTTAGACGTTTCGAGTTTAGACGTTATTGGCGAAGTTATGCAAGAACTTTTGCTTGACGAAAGTGAAAAAAAGCAAATAGTAAATTTTCTTTCTGAAAAGAACGCCAAGGGTGTTAAAAGCGTTTTGGAAGCAAGCGGAAAAACGGGTGATTTATGTGAAATTATCGTTAAGCTTGCAAACGTTTACGGCACGCCCGACAAAATTAAGGAGTTATTTAGCGCGTATAGCGTTAGCAAGGAAATTCAACTTGCCGTGGATAAGCTTTGCGGATTAGTTTCAACGCTTACCGAAAGCTTTGGAAAAGATAAAATAAGAATAGATTTTTCGGTTGTAAACAGCCTAAACTACTACAACGGCATTGTGTTCAAGGGCTTTATTAGTGGAATTCCCACGGGCATATTGTCGGGTGGGCAATACGATAACCTTATGGTTAAGATGGGCAGAAAATCCAAAGCAATCGGCTTTGCCGTTTATCTTGACGAGCTTAATAAAATAGCTTGTGGCGAACAATATGACGTGCAAGTGGCTATTCAATATAAAAACGCGCCTTTGGCTAAAGTAAACGCGTTGGTGGAACAACTTACTGCACAGGGCAAAAGCGTTCTCGCACTTAAAAAAGTGCCCGATAAACTCAAATATGAACAACTTATAGATTTAGACGGGGAGAAAGACTAATGAAAAACATGTTAAACGTTGCCCTTCCCAAAGGCAGATTGGGCGAAAAGGTTTACGCTATGTTTGAAAAGGCAGGCTTTCCTTGCCCTTCTATAAAAGAAGCGAACAGAAAACTTATCTTTGAAAACGAAAGCGTTGGCGTTAGGTATTTTTGGGTTAAACCTTCTGACGTTGCGATTTACGTTGAGCGTGGCGCGGCTGACGTTGGCGTTGCGGGAAAAGATATTCTTTTAGAATATACACCCGATGTTTATGAACTTTTGGACTTAAACGTGGGTAAATGCGACATGGCTGTTGCAGCTAAATCAGACTTCGTTGACGATAGAAAGAAAACTTTAACCGTTGCAACAAAATTTCAAAACATCGCAAAACAATATTATTCGTCCTTAGGGCGCGATATAGATATAATTCACCTTAACGGCTCTATAGAGCTTGCACCTATCTTGGGCTTATCTGACGTTATTGTTGATATAGTGGAAACGGGTGCAACGCTAAGAGAAAACAAGTTAGAAGTAGTGGAAAAAATCGTTCCTATATCGGCAAGGCTTATCGCAAATAAGGCAAGCTTTAAGTTTAAGGGCGAAACTGTAGAAAAAATAGTAAAAGAAATTTCAGCTCAAATGGAGAGTAAAAATGATTAAAATTTTTAAGGACGGGCTGAATACGAGAGAGCAAATATTCTCGGCTACCGAAAAAAGGGTTGACGTTAGCGGGATAGTTAGCGAAATTATTGAAAGGGTTAAAAAAGACGGGGACAAAGCTCTTTATGCTTACGCTGAAAAGTTTGACAAAGTAAAGTTAAACAGTCTTTTAGTTAGTAAGGAAGAAATAGAAAGTGCTGTTAACTCTGTTGAGCCCGAGTTTTTGCAAATATTAAAAACTGCCGCTCAAAATATTAGGGAATACCACTCTAATCAAAAAAGACAAGGTTTTGAAATAAAAAGGCAAAACGGCGTTATTTTAGGTCAAAAGATAATCCCTATAGAAAAGGCTGGGCTTTACGTTCCTGGGGGCACGGCAGCTTATCCTTCAACCGTGTTAATGGACGCTATTCCTGCAAAGATAGCGGGCGTTAAACAACTTGCTATGGTTACGCCACCTGATAAAAACGGAAACGTTAATCCGGTTATACTTGCAAGTGCGTTCGTTGCAGGCGTTGACAAAATTTACAAGGTTGGCGGTGCACAAGCTATAGCGGCACTTGCTTTCGGAACTGAGTCTATTGATAAAGTTGATAAAATCGTTGGTCCGGGCAACGCTTTCGTTGCGGAAGCAAAAAAGCAAGTTTTTGGAACTGTTTCTATAGATATGATTGCAGGGCCGAGTGAGATACTCGTTGTTGCTGACGAAAAAAGTAACGCTAAGCACGTTGCGGCGGACATGCTTTCACAAGCTGAGCACGATAAAATGGCTTCAGCCGTTCTCGTTACAAACTCAGAGCAGTTTGCAAACGAAGTTTCAGCCGAACTTGAAAAGCAAATTCCAATGCTTGAAAGAAGTGAAATTGCAAGAGCTTCCATTGACGATAACGGCAAGATAATCATTGCCGACAATATAGACGTTGCTATTGAAATAGCAAATGCAATCGCGCCCGAACACTTGGAACTTTGTTTGGATAACCCCTTTGATTATCTTGACAAGATTGAAAACGCGGGGTCTGTGTTTATGGGCAGATTTTGCCCCGAAGCAATCGGCGACTATTACGCAGGCATGAACCACACTCTTCCCACCAGCGGAACGGCAAGGTTTTCTTCTGCGCTTTCAGTAGATGATTTTATAAAGAAAACGCAATATGCTTACTATACCGAACAAGCACTTAAAGAAGTTTGTTCAGACGTTGAGTATTTTGCTAAAAAGGAAGGCTTAGGCGCGCACGCAAAGAGTGCGGTTATAAGGTTTACGGACGATGAGTAGATTTTTAAGTGAAAAAATAAATAAATTAAAGCCTTACGTTCCAGGAGAACAACCCAAAGAACGCGAGTATATAAAGCTGAACACTAACGAGTCGCCATTTCCGCCTTCAAAAAAGGCGATAGAGCTCGCTTGCGTTCAAGCTAATAAGCTTTTTCTTTATCCCGATCCAGACGTTAAGGACTTAACAAACGCTGTTGCAGACAGTTTGGGGGTAAAGGCAAGTAACGTTATAATGACAAATGGGTCAGACGAAGCTTTGAACTTTGCATTTATGGCGTATTGTGACCATGCGCGCCCCGCGATTTTTCCCGATATAACATACGGGTTCTATAAGGTGTTTGCAGACGTTAATGCGCTTAAATATAAAGAAATTCCCTTAAAACACGATTTTTCGGTGGACGTTGATGGGCTTATAAAAGAAAAGGGAACGATATTTATAGCTAACCCCAACGCGCCTACTGGAATTTATTTACCGCTTAGCGAGATAGAAAGCATTTTGTGCTCGGATAAGGATAGAATAGTCGTAGTTGACGAAGCGTATATTGACTTTGGCGGACAAAGTGCGGTTAAGCTTATTGATAAATACGATAACTTAATCGTAACTCAAACCTTTTCTAAGTCGCGTTCAATGGCTGGGGCAAGATTGGGCTTTGCCGTTGCCAACGAAAAAATAATTTCTGACCTTAACAGGATAAAATATTCCACCAATCCTTATAACGTAAATCGAATGACTGCGGGTGCAGGCGTTGGAGCTATAATGGATAAGGAGTATTTTAACCAAAATTGCGCTAAAATTATTGCCAACCGTGAATACGTTGTTAAAGAGCTAAGCGATTTAGGATTTTGTTTAACCCCGTCACTAACCAATTTCGTGTTTGCAAAGAGCGACAAGATTGGCGGGAAAGAACTTTATACTGCTTTGAAGGATAAAGGCGTGCTCGTAAGGCATTTTGATGGTAAAAGAATATGCGATTATATTCGCGTTACTATCGGAAGCAAAGAGCAAATGCAACAATTTATAAATTGTGTAAAACAAATACTGGAGAGAATGTAGTATGAGAACTGCAGAGATTAACAGAAAAACTAACGAAACAAATATATCGCTTAAAATCAATTTAGATGGAAGCGGTCAATCGAAAATTGATACGGGTTGTGGGTTTTTAGACCACATGCTCACTCTTTTTGCAAAGCACGGCAAGTTTGACTTAGATGTAGTTTGCTCGGGCGATAAAGAAGTGGATTTTCACCACTCTACCGAAGACATTGCAATTTGTTTAGGTCAAGCATTCCAAACGGCACTCGGCGATAAAAAGGGTATAACTCGTTACGCAGATATAATTTTGCCTATGGACGAAGCACTTATCTTATGTGCAATCGACCTTTCAGGCAGAAGCTTTTTGGTTAAGGAATTTAACATTAAGGCAACCAAGGTTGGAGATTTCGATACCGAACTTTTAGACGAGTTCTTAATCGCTTTTGCGTCTAACGCAAACGTAACGTTGCACGTTCGCCAACTTGCAGGCTCTAACGCTCACCACATTATTGAAGGCACTTTCAAGGCACTTGCAAGGGTGCTTAGAAAGGCTGTCGCCATCGATCAAGCTAATAAGGAAGAAATTCCGTCAACTAAAGGAGTTCTTTAATGGTCGCAATAGTTGACTACGGTGTGGGAAATCTCTTTTCGCTTACGAGTTCGTTTAAGGCTATTGGCGTTCAAGCAGTGGCAACGAGTGACAAAAAAGTGATAGAGTGCGCCGATAAAATTATATTGCCGGGCGTGGGTGCGTTTGGAGATGCATCAGATAAGCTATTTAATTCAGGCTTAGCAGACGTAGTAGTAGAGCAAGCTAAAAAAGGTAAGCCTGTTATGGGCATTTGCCTTGGCATGCAGTTGCTTTTAGAAAAAAGCTTTGAATACGGTGAACACAAGGGCTTAGGGCTTATAAAAGGCGAAATACGCCCTATAAGTGACGTTATTCCAAGTGATTATAAAATTCCACACATAGGCTGGAACGCGCTTAAATTCAAGGGCGAAAAAAGCCCGATTTTCAAATATTTGAAAGATGGAGACTTTGTGTATTTCGTTCACTCGTTCTACGGTGCGAATTGCGATGAAAACGTTATTGCAACGGCAGAATACGGCGCAAACCTTACCGCCGCCGTGCAAAAGGATAACGTTTACGGTTGTCAATTTCACCCCGAAAAGAGCGGTGACGTAGGATTAAGCATTCTAAAAGCTTTTTGTGAGTTATAAGGACTGATTATGAAAATATTTCCAGCAATAGATTTATATAACGGCAAGGCGGTTAGACTTTTCAAGGGTGACTATAACCAAATGACCGTTTATAGCGACCATCCAGAAGAAATTGCCCAAGATTTTTTTAAGTCTGGTGCAAGGTGCATGCACGTTGTGGATTTAGAAGGTGCAAAAACCGGCGAAACACCTAACATAGAAACGATTAAATCAATCGTTCAAACGTTTAACGGGTTGGTTGAAGTTGGTGGTGGAATAAGGAGCAAAGCCGTTATAGAAAAATATTTACAAGCAGGCGTTAAGAGAGTTATTCTCGGAACGGCGGCGGTTAACGACAGAGCGTTTTTAGTCGATGCAGTTAAACAATTCGGCGACAAAATAGCCGTTGGCGTGGATATTAAAGACGGATTCGTTGCAATAAAAGGTTGGACGGAAAAGTCCCAATACAGTGGGCTTGATTTTTGTGCACAAATGCAGGAAATAGGCGTTAAAACTATAATTTGCACGGACATTAGTCGTGACGGAGCAATGCAAGGCACTAACCACGAACTTTATAAAACGCTTTCAGAAAAGCTTGATATTGATATAATAGCAAGTGGTGGCGTTAGCACGATAGAAGATATTAAAAGGCTGAAAGAGCAAGGTGTTTACGGCGCGATAGTCGGTAAGGCGTATTATACCGGCGCGATAAAGATAGACCAAGCTATTAAGGTGGCAAGATGATTACTAAAAGAATAATTCCCTGTCTTGACGTAAAAGACGGGCGCGTGGTGAAGGGCGTTAACTTTCAAGGTCTTTCAGACGTTTCTTCTCCGATAGAATTGGGTAAATATTATAGCGATAACGGTGCGGACGAATTAGTTTTTTACGACATAACTGCGTCAAGCGAAGGGAGAAAATTATTTACCGATATTCTAAGAGAAGTTGCAAGCACTATATTTATTCCGCTTACCGTAGGCGGTGGAATAAATACGGTTGACGATTTTGACCGCGTGTTAAAGTGCGGGGCAGACAAGGTTAGCGTTAACTCGGGCGCGATAAAAAATCCTGACCTAATATATCAAGCGGCAAAGCGATACGGCGACCAATGCGTAGTTTTGTCTGTTGACGCTAAGCGCGTGGATGGAAAGTTTACCGTATTTGCTAAAGGTGGAAGAGAAAACACTGGCATGGACGCACTGGAATGGATTAAACGGGGCGTTGATAACGGCGCAGGAGAAATAGTTCTTAACTCTATAGATACGGATGGGGTTAAGGGCGGTTTCGACTTAGAGATGCTACAAGCCGTTTGCGATATAGTTTCCGTTCCCGTAATCGCTTCGGGTGGGGCAGGTTGCGAACAACATTTCGTAGACTTATTTAACAAAATTCCCAAGGTGGACGCGGGGCTTGCCGCATCTATTTTCCACTTCGGTCAAGTGAAAATTAACGACCTTAAAAATGTATTAAATAAAAACGGTATACCGGTAAGAACGAGAGGATAAAATATGATTAACGTTGAAAATCTTAAATTTGATGAAAAGGGGCTTATCCCTGCAATAGTTGTTGATGCAATTACTAAAGACGTTTTAACGCTTGCCTATATGAATAAGGAAAGCCTTAAAATTACTATGGAAAAGGGCTTAACTTGTTTTTGGAGTAGGTCAAGAAACGAGCTTTGGTTAAAGGGCGAAACGAGTGGTAACTATCAACACGTCGTTTCTATTACTGCCGATTGCGATAACGACGCGCTCGTGGTTATGGTTGAAAAGGACGGACCTGCTTGCCACTTGGGCACGGACAGCTGTTTTAACAATAACTTGTGGGAAAGCGAAGATTTAAAAGAATTTTCTTTGCAAGGCTTATATAAACTTTTGCAAGGAAGAAAGGCTGAGAAAAAGGAAGGCTCTTACACCACGTATCTTTTTGAAAAAGGCATAGATAAAATTTTAAAGAAAGTGGGCGAAGAATGCACTGAAGTTATCATTGCGGGCAAAGCGGACGATAAAAAAGAAACCGTTTATGAAATAGCAGACCTTGCTTACCATACGCTCGTTTTGATGGTTCAAATGGGGATTTCTTTAGAAGATATTCATCGCGAACTTGCTTCTCGCCACGTTATTGATCATAAAGTTAAACAGGAAAAAATGACTAAGTAATATGGATAATTGGCTTAATTCGGCGTTTTATTCAATAGATTTTGGTGCTTTTAACGCCGTTAACGCTTTAGCTCAAGTGGCGGACGGAGTTTTGCGCCCCATTTGCGAACTAATGGCGATTTTAGGCAAAAGTGGTATTTTTTTTGTTGTTTTGTCCGTTATTTTTTTACTTTTTAAAAGGACGAGAAAAACGGGCTTATGTATGCTCTTTGCTATAGCTATCGGCGGAATTTTAACAAACGTTATTATAAAGAATGCCGTTCATAGAGAGCGACCTTACACTGTTAGTGAATTAAAAGATTTTTGGGCGTTCGTTGGCTCACACGTTGAAGGAGAATATTCCTTTCCTTCAGGGCACGCAACGGTGACAACGGCTGCCATGACGGCGATTTTTTTAACTTGCAATAAAAAATGGAGCTGGTTAGGGGGTATATTCGTTTTAATAATGGCTTTTTCAAGAATATACTTAATCGTGCATTATCTAACCGACGTTTTTGCAGGAATATTGTTGGGTGTTTGTGCATGTTTGCTTGCACGCTTGATTAATACAATAATATATGCTATAATAGAAAAAAATAGAGACAAAAAATTTTGTTCGTTCGTCTTAAATGCGGACGTGTTAAATCTTTTCAAAAATGCGTAGAAATAGAAACTAAAGGAGAAAAGTATGAAAAACAAACTTATTAAAGTGTTAATGCTCGTTTTTTCGTTGTGTATCGCGCTTAGCGTAGCAACGGCGTGTGATCCTAATGAAGAAGCGCACGAACACACCTTTTCGTCTGAGTGGACGTCACTTGGAGATTATCACTGGAAAGCATCAACTTGCGGATGTGACGAAAAGAAAGATTACGCTAAACACAATTTAAACGAAGAAGGGTTGTGTTCTAAGTGTAATAACGTGACAACCAGTAGAAACGGCGTTTATTACGAATTAAGCGATGATTTAACCTATGCAATTGCTGTTGGAAGTACGGAAACCGAAAGTAAGATAGTTATTGAAGAACAATATCTCGGAATTTCCGTTACTAAAATTGCAGACAAAGCGTTTGCTAATTCAGAAGTTATCGAAAGCGTTAAAATTCACGCTGGCGTTACCAGTATCGGCGATAGAGCGTTTTATAACTGCCAACTTCTCAATGAAATAACGGTTGCGGAAGAAAACACTGCTTATATGAGTGGCGACGGCAATTTATATACTATTGACGGAAAGACTCTCGTTCAATACGCTATTGGTAAAGAACAAGCTGAAGTAGTTATTTTAACTGAAGTTGAAAAAATAGGACCGTATGCTTTTTGGGGTTGCAAAACTGTTAGTAACGTAACTTTCCTTGAGAACGTTACCGATATAGGCAACTATTCGTTCTCATATTGTTCGTCGCTTCAAAGCGTAAACATCGGCAGAAACGTTAAAACTATTGGTCACGACGCGTTCTATGCTTGTAGTGCGCTTGAAAGCATTGTTATTCCCGACAGTGTTACTAACCTTGGTGGTTGCGTATTCGCATGGAACACGGCTCTTAAAAACGTTACGATAGGTAGTGGTGTTGCAAGTGCTGACGACGGTTGGTTCAGATTCTGCACTTCGCTCGAAACTATTTTGGTTAGTGGTTCAAATAAATTCTATCATTCAAAGAATGGTAGTTTATATACTAAGGACGACAAGGTTTTACTCCAATACGCTTGCGGTAAACAAGCCGATTCTTTCGTTATTCCTAATGACGTTCAAACTATAAGCAACTATGCGTTTGCAAAGAGCAATAACTTAGTTAGCGTAGTTATACCAGATAGCGTAACTGAAATTAGCTTTAACGCTTTCTTTGGTTGTGAACTTCTTAAAAACGTAGTTATCCCTGGCAGTGTTAAAAATATAGGAGCAAACGCATTCGCTTCTTGTGAGTCGCTTAAAAAGATAATTATTCCCGAACAGTTAGAAGTTATCGGTGCAAACGCGTTCGACGCGTGCACTTCGCTTACTATTTTCTGCGAAGCTGAAGAAATGCCCGATAGTTGGGATGACGATTGGAATGCTTTTGATTGTCCTGTAATTTGGGGACACACTGCTTCAGAAGGACTTGAATATAGTCTCCGCCCAGACGGCTTCTATGAAGTTACTGGTGTGGGTGAATGTGCTGATGCGGACATCGTTATTCCTTCAGTATTTGAAGGTAAAAAGGTTATTGCTATAGCAGACGGAGCGTTCGCTTCTTGCACGATGCTTAATAGTGTTACCATTCCTAACAGCATCGAGCATATTGGAAATAAAGCGTTTTACGCTTGTAATTCGATTATAAATATCGAAATTCCCGACAGTGTTAAGACTTTAGGTGACAGCGTGTTTGAAAGATGTACTTCTCTTGAAGAAGTATTTATTGACAGTGCGTTACAAAGTATGGGTTCTAACGTGTTCTATCACTGTAAGGCACTTAAAAACATCGAAGTAGACGCTAAAAACCAAGCATACACTTCTGTTGACGGTGTGTTGTTTACTGCAGACGGAACTAAGTTAATTCAATATGCACCTGCAAAAGAAGGCTTTAGCTACGTTGTTCCCGAAGGCGTTGAAACCATTGCTCAAATGGCGTTCGCAGATTGTTCGATGTTAACTAACGTTGTAATTTCAGACAGCGTTACGGTTATCGAAGATTACGCGTTCTACAACTGTAATTCGCTCACCACGTTGACTATTGGTAGCGCAGTTGAAAGCGTAACGGAAAAAGCGTTCTACGATTGTTATAAACTCGTTGAAGTTTACAACAAATCAACCTTAAATATCGGTCAAACGTTCTTTGTAAACGTGTTGAACATTTACACCAAAGAAAACGGGTCTAAACTTTCTTACGACAACGATTTCATTATTTACTCGGCAAGCAAAACCGAAAAGATTCTCGTTGGTTATCAGGGCACTGAAACCGAATTGACTATTCCAAATGGAATCACTCAAATCGGTGCGTATGCATTCTACAACAACCAAAGCGTCGTTACGGTAAACGTGTCTAAGAGTGTAACTAGCATTGGTGAATGTGCGTTCTTTGAATGCAACTCACTCGAAAGCATCGTGCTTGGTGCAAACGTAAGTTATATCGGTATCAGCGCGTTTGAAGATTGTGATATGCTTTCAGAAGTAGTGTTAAACGCAAACCTTAAAACTATTGGCGACAGAGCTTTTGCAGTTTGTTATTCACTTGAAAGTATTATCATTCCGGAAAGTGTTGAGCAAATGGGAATGGAAGCGTTCTCGCTCTGTCCTGAATTAAAAACCATTTACTGCGAAGCAAGTGAAGAAGACGTGAGCAACTGGGGCAGCGGTTGGAACAGTAAAACTGACGCTGAAATAATTTACGACTACGTTGCAGAATAATTCAAATTAAAAATAAAAAGTCCGCGAAATTTCGCGGACTTTTTTGTTGCTTAAGCATATACGATTTTAGTAGTAAAACATAACGAAACGCTAATAAAACAAAGGTTAGATTTAGCACGATTTAATCGTGTTATACGTCTTTTAAGGCTCTTCCGTTTAATTTTTCCAAGTCGCTAACCAACAGCATTAAAAAAGCGTCTCTATCAACGTCGGTTATCATTTCAATATTACCGCACTCGGTAAAGTCGACTAAAGTTTTGCCGGGCGCGTTTTCTAATTCAACGTTAACGCACACTCTTTTTAACGTAAACATTTTTGGGTAAACCAAAACGAACAGTGCCAGAGAATCGTTCGTTGCTACGCGCTTATCGGGGTAACCAGGCTCCCAATATTTTGAATACATATCGGCAAGAAGCTTACCTGCGGCGTTCATCTTTCCGAGCATGGTAACGAAGTCTTCTGAGAGATGAGCTTTCCTTCTTCCAACGTCAGAAGGCACCATAACGAGTGGAATACCGCTGTCGAGAACGATTTTAAATGCTTCTGGGTCTGAAGAAATGTTAAACGATATATGGTCAGGGTAATCGGGGTGACCGAAAGGAGAACCGCCCATAAAAACAATTTTAGGAATTTTCTTAACCACGTCTGGATATTTTTGTATTAGGTAACCCATATTGGTTTGAGGGCCTAAAACGATAGGGATAATATCGCCGTCGCCTTGCATAATAACATCATACATAGCGTCAACTGCGTGTTTATCCAAAAGCTTTCTCGAGCTTGTTTTAGGCGTGTAACCGCCCAGCCCTTCTGCTTGGTGAATAAACTCTGCATTGATGCTTTCTCTTTGCATGGGCTTAACAGCCCCTTTAGCTACGGGGATATTAAGGTCAAAAAGGTCTAAAAGATGCAAAAGATTGCGTGTGGTTTTTTCGAGCGAAATATTGCCGGCAACGGTTGTTAGAAGCTTAATGTCGATATATTCGTCGAAAAAAGCGTAAATAAGGCAGGCAACGTCGTCAACGCCGGGGTCGGTGTCGATAATAACCTTGTAAATTTTTTCATCGCTTAAATAATTGGTCTTATTAAAAATTTTGTTCATATAATTATTATATATTGTTTGCGCAGGATTTTGCAATAGTTTTTTAAAAATTTTAGTTAACCGATAGTTGATAAAATTATAAGAGCAACATAAATTACTTGATTTAATTTTAAATTTGTAGTATCTTATTTATAGATTTAAATGTACTTAAAGAAGTGTTAATATATGGTATATAGAAACGTTTTAGAAGCAATTGGGCACACGCCCATAGTAAAACTTAATAAAATAGTAGAAAAGGGCAGTGCTGAAATACTTGTTAAGATAGAAGGTCTTAACGTTGGCGGTTCAATAAAAACGCGCACGGCTTATAATATGATAACACAAGCGGAAAAGCAAGGGCTTATAAATAAAGACACTATTATAGTTGAGCCCACAAGTGGTAACCAAGGTATAGGTCTTGCGCTCGTCGGGGCAGTTAAGGGTTATAAAGTGGTTATAATCATGCCCGATTCGGTTAGCGAAGAAAGAAGAAAGCTCGTTCGTCATTACGGCGCGGAAGTTATTTTAATGCACGACGATGGGAACATTGGCGATTGCATAGATAGATGCTTAAAAAAAGCACTTCAAATGGCAAAGGAAAACCCCAACGTATACGTTCCGCAACAGTTTGAAAACCCCGCAAACCCCACGGTGCACCGCCACCACACTGGCTTAGAGATATTAGAACAGGTTGCAGGTCCTATCCACGGCTTTTGTTCTGGGATTGGTACGGGCGGAACGATAACGGGGATTGGCGAAGTGTTAAAGGCGCAAAACCCAGATATAAAAATATGGGCTGTTGAACCTGAAAACGCGGCAATCTTAGCGGGCGGAACTATCGGCTCGCATATTCAAATGGGCATAGGCGACGGGCTTATCCCACCCGTTTTGAACTGCAATATTTACGAAAAAATTTGCATTATCTCAGATGAAGAAGCTCTTTCAACTTCTCGTGACCTTGCTAAATACGAAGGCATTATGTGCGGAATTTCATCAGGAACTAACGTTGCCGCTGCAAAGCGACTTGCCAAAGAATTGGGCGAAGGAAAGACGGTTGTGACCGTTCTTCCGGACACTGCTGAAAGATATTTCTCTACGCCGTTGTTTGACGGAGAATAAGGTTTTATTTTTATTAAAATTAACCCCGCTTTTTATAAAGGCGGGGTTTTATCGTGTAACAAAAAAAACAAACCGTGTTTACAATTTTGTGCACGGGAATGGTACGTTTTTTGGTAAATTTGCACAATTTTATATATTGTATATATAAAAAATTAAATTTCCACTTGACATAATTAATAAATGCATTTATAATGTAGTCAAAAAAAGATAACGAGGTGAATTTATGGTAATTCCGGAAGGATATTTTGATTACGTTGTGTTGGGTGCTTGTGGCTTTGCTTTTTTAAGTTTCCTTTTCGTTATCATAACCTTGATTTGCGTTTCAAAGGTTAACAAAAAGGTTAAAAAGTTCCTTAAAGGTCAAACTGCGCCTACAATTCAAGCTCCCGTCGTTCAACCTAAAGAAGAAGTTGCCGTTGCAGTGTCTGCAGACGATGCCGTTTCTTTCTCTGCCGACAAGGGCTTAACCTTAGACGATAAGTATTCCGCATTAGACAAGGCAACCAAAAAGCGTTACGACGAAATCGCTAACTACGCTTCTAAGGTAGAAGGTGGCAAACGCTTTAAAAACTTGCGTTACGAAGAATATAAAGTGGGCTCATTGCGCATCGTGCGCATGCTTATTAAGCGTGGCATTATCGTGTGTGAATTTATGATGCAAAACCAAAGTTTTAAGTCGTACGTTATGGAAAACAAAATTTCGGCTAAGCAATCGGCAACCGTTATTAAGGTTTCAGACGATGATTCCGTTCAAGTTATTAAAGATACCATTGATATAGTTGTAAAACAAATAGAAGCTGAAAAAGAACTCAAAAAGCAAATCGCGCGCGAAAAACGCAGGGCGAAAAGACAAGAGTCTAAGTAATTAAACTAAACAAATAACGTTAACAAAAGCCGAGCAAGAACTCGGCTTTTGTTTATATATGCACAAATATTTAATTTAACCCGTATAAAAGGTTTGACATTACAATATAAAAGTGCTAAAATCTATCTAAATTACGATGATGCTGTCGGAAGCAATGTCAACCGATAGCGGAGAAATTCCGGAGAATCTCTTTTTTTAAGAGTGCCGAAGGTGCAAGGGGAATTATCCCCGAATCTCTCAGGCAAAAGGACGGAACATAAACAAATATGTTGTTTTTAGTTCAATCTAACGGAATTTCCTTATTGCATTGTAAGGAAATTTTTTTATTTTTAAATTTTATAACGAGTGGGCATACGTTGCGTAAACACATTTAATAATAAATGCGCAAGAGTTTAATATGTTCATGCGTAAAGGAGAAACATGGGTGATTTTTTAATTTGGCTAGAAAACGCCACCGCAACCGTTAACAACTATCTTGCAGATTACGTGCTCGTAATTTTGCTTATCGGCGTAGGCTTGTTCTTCACCATCAGAACCAAGTTCGTGCAAGTGCGTTGCTTAGGTCAAGGCTTTAAGAAGGTTTTTGGTGGGCTTAAACTTAAAGGTGGCAAGCAAAAAAGCGGAATGAGTTCATTCCAAGCGTTCACCACTGCAGTTGCTGCACAAGTGGGAACGGGCAATATCGTTGGTGCTTGCGGTGCTATTTTGGTTGGTGGCCCCGGTGCGATTTTCTGGATGTGGATAATTGCGTTCTTGGGTATGGCAACCATTTATTCTGAAGCAGTGCTTGCTCAAAAAACTAAGGTTGTAGAAGAAGACGGAAGCGTTTCAGGTGGTCCAGTTTATTATATTCGCAAGGCGTTTAAGGGTAAATTCGGCAAGTTCTTGGCGGGCTTCTTTTCGGTTGCTGCAATAATTTGTTTAGGATTTATCGGTGCAATGGTTCAATCTAACGCTATAAGCAGTGCAGTTTCAAGCGTTGGCGGTTACGATTACAACGTTTGGGGTTGGATTGTTGGTTTAATAATTGCAATTATATCGGTGCTTATTTTCATTGGTGGAGCAAAGAGAATTGCTTCGGTTACCGAAAAGATTGTGCCCATTATGGCTGTTATTTATCTCTTGGGTGGTCTTATAATTCTTTTAATCAATATAACCGCACTTCCAATGGCATTTTGGTATATTATTAAGTATGCATTCGTTCCGCAAGCAATTATCGGCGGAGCGGTTGGTGAAGCTATTAAAAAGGCAATAAGCATGGGTGCAAAGCGTGGGCTTTTCTCAAACGAAGCAGGCATGGGTTCAACTCCGCACGCGCACGCTCAAGCTAACGTTAAAACTGCACACGAACAAGGAACTACCGCTATGGTTGGCGTATTTTTTGATACATTCGTAGTTTTAACTATGACCGCGCTTATCGTTATCACTTGTCTTTACGTTAATAACCCCGCACTCATTGAAGTTGCTGATAAAAACACCATGGTTCAAATGTCAATTACGACGTTGTTCGCAAACGCGCAGACAGGTGCTTTAATCGGTGGAATATTCGTTGCAGTTTGCTTAACTTTCTTTGCTTTTTCAACAATAATAAGCTGGAACTTGTTCGGCAAAATCAACTTTGAATATTTGTTCGGTAAAAAAGCTTCAGTCGTATATTCGGTTATTTCAGTATTGTTCGTTTTCTTGGGTTCTTTCTTGAGTAGTGATTTAGTTTGGAACTTTAACGACTTCTTTAACTATTTAATGGTTATTCCCAACGTATTCGCGCTTCTCGCGCTTTCTAACGTGGTTGTAAAGGAAGTAAAAGAACACGCAAACAGGAAAAAAGGCAAGTTGCCCATTAACCCTGAAAGCAAATAATAAGTTAACAAAAAACGCCGACCAGAGAGTCGGCGTTTTATTTTTTTATTTTATTATATAATATTTTAAATAATAAAAAGGGAATTGAGATTTTAAGTAGTATTATTATACGTTGAAATTTTTCAGGTGGGAAAAATGAAAGAAAAGACCTTTAAAATGGAAAAGTTGTTTTTGTCGCCTTTTGCGGTGAAATCGCGCGATACTAAGGGCAGATTAAGGGAAGAAAGTCCTTGTCCTATGCGCACGGATTTTCAGCGTGATAGAGACAGAATAGTTCACTGCAAGGCGTTTAGACGTTTGAAAAACAAAACGCAAGTGTTTTTTTCGCCCGAAGGCGATCATTATAGAACACGCTTAACGCACACGCTTGCCGTTTCGCAAGTAGCAAGGGCAATTTCCCGTTCGCTTTCGCTCAACGAAGACCTGACCGAAGCAATTGCCTTGGGGCACGACTTAGGGCACACTCCATTCGGGCATGCAGGCGAGCGCATTTTGGCAAGCCTTAACCCCAACGGCTTTAAGCATAACGAGCAATCGGGCAGAGTTGTGGACTTTTTAGAAAACGATGGAAAAGGCTTAAACCTTACGAGAGAAGTGGTTGACGGTATAATTAATCACACGTCCAAGACTGACGCGAGCACGTTGGAAGGAAAGGTGGTTAGCATTGCCGATAGAATAGCATACATAAATCACGATATAGACGATGCAGTTCAGGGCGGTTTTATCACCGTTGAAGACTTGCCTAAGGCGACCAGAGAGCATCTTGGCGACACTTCGCGCGATCGCATTAATGCAATGTTAAAGGCGATATACGTTGAAAGTGAAGGTAAAAATTACGTTAAGATGCAAGAAGAAGTTTTTGCCATAATGAACGAACTGCGCGACTTTATGTTTGAGCGCGTTTACACGGCGAAGGCGTTCAAGGAAGAAGAAGGGCGTGCAAAAAAGATGATAAGCGCGCTTTATGAGTATTATTTTTCTAATCAAAACGCTTTGCCGGAGTTTTATATAAAAAGGTTAGACCAAGACGACATTCACACGGTATTATGTGATTATCTTTCGGGTATGAGCGACCTTTATGCGATAAAGATTTTTAATGAAATTTTCGTTCCGAAAAGTTGGAAGTTATAAATGAGAGGATTTGACGCAAAGTTCATAGAAGAACTTAAAACTAAAAACGATATAGTAGATGTTGTCGGAAGATACGTTCAGCTCGTGCAACGCGGTGGGAGTTTCTGGGGCAAATGCCCGTTTCATCACGAAAAAACGGCTTCGTTCGCAGTAAATACCGACGGCAACTTTTATTATTGCTTTGGCTGTCATAAGAGTGGCGACGTGATTAACTTTATTATGGAAATTGAGTCGCTCGACTTTAACGACGCCGTTAAGTTTTTAGCAGAGCGCGTTAAAATGCCCCTTCCCGAAGTTAAATACGACGACGAAAAGGTTAAACAGCAAAGAAGGCAAAAAGAGCGGTTGCTTTCTGTTTTGCGTGAAACCGCGCTCTATTATGCACACAACATTCGCTCTGAAAAGGGCGCAATACATTATGAATACGCGCTGTCAAGGCGGTTTACAGACCAAACGATAATCTCATTCGGTTTAGGTGCTTCTTTCGACTTTACTTCGCTACCTAACTATTTAAGGAAAAGGGGCTATACGGACGAAGAAATGGTTTTATCGGGCGTGTGCGGAAGAAAGGACGATTACGTTTTCGATTGGCTTGCAGAACGGCTTATAGTTCCGCATATCGACCAATTTGGCAACGTTATCGCCATGGTGGGAAGAAGAATTGACGGTGGAAAGGAAAGAAAGTACGTAAACACCAGAGAAACCCCCATCTTTTCAAAAGGGAAAACCTTTTTTAACTTAAACAATCTTAAAAAGTTAAAGAACGCGCAAGGATTGGATAGCGTTATTTTGGTCGAAGGGCACTTAGACGTTATTTCGCTGTCGCAAGCAGGTATTCAAAACGTGGTAGCGAGCATGGGCACGGCACTTACCAAAGACCAGGCGCGTATAATCAAGCGTTACACTGAAAAGGTTTACATTAGCTACGACGGCGATTCTGCTGGGCAAAACGCAACGCTAAGAGGCTTAGATATATTGAGCGAAGAAGGGCTTGACGTTAAGGTTATTGATATTCCGGATGGAATGGACCCTGACGACGTGGTTAAAAAGTTTGGGGTGGACGGATATAAAGAGCTTATGTTAAAGGCTAAACCACTCATTGACTTTAAGCTCGATTTAACAAAAAAGGCTTACGACTTAAACTCGGTTGACGGAAAACGCAGATACGTTCAGAAGGCGGTTTCGGTAATAAGGGAAAGCAAGTCGCCTGCCGAGCAGGAAGAATTGCTACGCGAAGTCAGCCGTGTAAGTTCAATTACCTTTGAAGCGTTAAAACGTGAACTTTACAGTGAAAGCGAGCCTAAGAAAGAAACGGTTGAGTCAACCGTTCAGTTTGCAGATAATGCAGGCGACAAAAATGCAATAGCGGCACGATTCGTTTTATCTGCGTATTTATTCAATAAGCCTTATGCGGACGAAACGGATATTAACACGGTGGAATTCACCTTGCCCGTTCACGAAGAAATAAAGCAATTTATACTTGAAAATCAAGAAAAAAACAAAAAGAACCGATTTTCAGACCTTTATGAGATTTTGTCAGAAGAATACCAAGGCGAACTTGCAATCATTGCGGGGCTTGAAACGGAAGAAAATAAAAACTTTGATCAAACGGTTTATTTTTTCGACTGTGTGCGCACGCTAAAACTTGATAAGATAAATAGAGAAATTGACAGACTTACTACGCTTTTTAAGAGCGAAACGGATAACGAACAAAGAAAAGTATATACGAAAGAAATGGCAAAGCTTATTGCCGTTAAAAACAAGTTAAATTAACAAAAGCGGTTTTTTTAGGAGGACCATAATGGAAGAAAAAAAGACTACCAAAAAGAAAGTTGAAGAGAACGCACAACAAGACCAATTAGGCTTAGATATTTTGTCGCCCGAATTGTTGGTTGCGGTTGCTGACATTATTTTAGAATTCAAAAAGAGCGGAAGCATAAAAATGGGTCAACTTTTCGACAGGTTAGAAAAGTTTGAAACAACGCCCGCTCAACTTGAAGAAATCTATAAGATGTTCGACAATCAAGGCGTGCAAGTAGTAGACGAATACGAACGTGACAAAGATTTATTCGACCAGCTCTTAAAAGAAGTGAGCATGGACGACCCTGTTAAGATGTATCTTAAGGACATAGGTAAAGTTCCGCTTCTTCAACCCGACGAAGAAACCGAGTTGGCAAAACGAATGATGGAAGGGGACGAGCTTGCAAAAAGGCTTTTATCGGAAGCCAACTTGCGTTTGGTCGTTTCTATAGCAAAGCGTTATATGGGACGCGGAATGCAGTTTTTGGATCTTATTCAAGAAGGTAATTTAGGTCTTATGAAAGCGGTTGAAAAGTTCGACTATCAGAAGGGCTTTAAGTTTTCTACTTACGCAACGTGGTGGATAAGACAAGCTATTACCCGTGCTATTGCAGACCAAGCGAGAACTATTCGTATTCCCGTTCACATGGTTGAAACCATCAATAAACTCATAAGAGAATCACGCAGGCTTTTGCAAGAATTAGGCCGTGAACCGTTGCCTGAAGAAATTGCAGTAAGAATGGGCATAACCGAAGAAAGAGTTAGGGAAATCCAAAAGATAGCTCAAGACCCTGTATCATTGGAAACGCCTATCGGTGAAGAAGAAGACAGCCATCTTTCAGACTTTATTGAAGACGAAAAGAGCACTGCTCCTACCGACGCGGTGTCTTACAATATGTTAAAAGAACAGCTTATCGGAATACTTGATACGCTTACTCCGCGTGAAGAAAAAGTTTTGCGTTTGCGTTACGGTTTAGACGACGGCAAGCCCAGAACGTTAGAAGAAGTTGGTAAAGAATTTAACGTAACCAGAGAACGTATTCGTCAAATAGAAGCAAAGGCACTCCGCAAATTACGTCATCCCAGTCGTTCAAAAAGACTTAAAGAGTATATTGATAAAAGATAATGACTGAAAGACTAACTAAAATATTTGAACGAATTCCTTCGTGCGAAGTTTTTGCAGACGTGGGGTGTGACCACGGGTATATTGCACTTAATATGCTTACTTCAGGAAAGTGCAAAAAAGCCGTTGTATCAGACATAAGTGAAAAATGTTTGGACAAAGCGCGCTCGCTGTTGGCAAGATTTATTGAAAAAGGCGTGGTTGAAAGCGTTGTTTCGGACGGGTTTGATAATATTTCTTATTGTGACGTTGCGCTCGTTGCAGGCATGGGTGGAGAAGAAATTTGCTCTATATTAAGCAAGGCAAAAAATCTTCCTAACGCATTAGTTTTGCAACCAATGAAAAATTGCGACAAGGTAAGAGTAAAAGCCTTGGAGTTAGGATATAAAATCCAAAGTGACCGCCTATTTAAGAGTGCGGGCAAGTTTTACGACCTTATTGTTTTAGTTAAGGGTGAAGACAAGTTGACCGTCCAAGAAATCGAGTTTGGTCGCGACAACGTAAATGGCGACAACGCTGACTTTAAGGAAAAGCTTAATATTGAAGTTCAAAAAATAAAAAACCACTTGCAAAACGACCGTTTGAGCGACGGTGTTAGAAAGCAAATGCTAAACGAGTTGGAGAAATTACTTAAGTATGTATAGTTTAAACGACTTTATGGTCGAGTTGGAAAAACTCGCACCCTTGTCCTTAAGCCAAAAGATGATAGATAGGGGTTGCTACGATAATAGCGGTATTATAGTGGATAACGGCACGCCTGTAAAAAAGGTTTTGTTTGCGCTCGACTTAAGCTTGTTGGCGGTCGAAAAGGCAAAATCTCTCGGTTGTGACACAATAGTAACGCATCACCCCGCTATTTATACGCCCGTTAAAAATCTTAGTGAAAACGGTGTTACGAAACCGCTTATAACTGCAATAAAAGCTGGAATAAACGTGGTGTCAATGCACTTAAATTTGGATATTTCGAGTTGCGGAATTGACGAGTGTTTAAGTCAAGGCTTGGGCGCAAAACAAAGTAAAATTATAGAAAACGTTACCGAAAAAGAAGGTTACGGCAGAGCTTTTTTTGTTGACGGAGTTGAAATTAGAGATTACGTTGAAAGCGTAAAAAAAGAGTTTTCAAGTGATAAAATAATTTATTACGGACAAGGTAAGGTTGAAAAGGTAGCAAGCTTTTGCGGAAGCGGTGGAGACAGTGCTTTAAGTGCAGTGTTTTGCGGTTTAGAAGTGGACACGGTGGTAAGCTCTGACGTGGCTCACCACGTTTTGAAAGAGCTGATTGAAAGGGGTAAAAAGGTTATAATTATCCCGCATTACGTCAGCGAAAATTATGGATTTAACAAGTTTAGTAATCTTGTCGAAAAAACGCTTAACGGCAAGATACAAGCTTTTTATTTTGAAGATAAAAGATTTATGTAAAGGAGATTTATTATGATTGAAAAATTGTTGGCTTATCAAGCCGCAGACGCTAATCTCAAAGAAATTGAAAAGATGCTCGCAGGAAGCGAAGAAAAGAAAAAGGCTATGAACGCGAAAAAGTATCTTGAAGGCGTAGAAGAAAACGTTAACAAGCTCGACTTAAAGGCGGCAGAACTCATTTCTCTTTATGAAAATTTAACCAAAGAACAAATTAAGTTCAAAGAACAACAAGCGGAAATAACCGAAGCGTTAAAGACGGTTGAAGACGAAAAAGAAGCAGGATATTTAATTAAAAAAGTAGAAGAACTTATTTCAAAAATCAAGTCGTTAGGCGCAAAAGCGAGCAAGGTTTCAGAAGAAATTCAAGCCGTTTTAAAAGAATATTCTTCTATCAAAAAAACTACTCAAGTAGCGCAAACTCAATACAAAGAAAACGCAGCAAAATACAACGAATTAAAGGATTCTGTTAAAGATAAAAAATCAAGTGTGGAAGCACAACTTGAAGCGTTGAAAAAGGACGTTGATCCTATGCTTATGGAAAGATATCTTAAAAAGCGTGCGAACAAAATCTATCCCGTTCTATACGAAGTTAAGGGTGGCATTTGCGGTGCGTGCAGAATGGAACTTTCTATGCTTGATATGAACAAACTAAAGAACGGGCAAGTTATAGATTGTGACCAATGTGGAAGAATGCTCTATATGGCAAAAAGCTAAAAAATTTTTATAAGTTAGATGATAAGATTACGGCGTAGCAACCTGCTACGCCGTTTATTTTTACTCGCAAGGAAAGTTGTTTCGCTAATTAGCTTTGATAGTTCTATTTTTTGTATTCGGTAAAGGATATTAAAGTCTGATTTGGGCACGTTTAATTGGCGGAGGAAAGGCTTAACTTTTCATAGCCTATGAAATAAAGCAAGAAAAAAGTTGGTTTTTGCCGTAAAGAAGGGGCTGACGAAAAAAATTTAAAATATTATTTTAAAAACACAAAAAAATTCTCTCAAAGCATTGTAAAAAAACGCGGTTTTTGGTACAATAAAAATGACGATTATTTTGAGGTGGACTTTTGAACGGTTTAGGTAGAAAAAAAGACGAAAACGAAAATAAAAATCTTATTTTCACGCGCGAAACTTTGGGTGTGGTGTTAATTCTATTTTCCACGCTGATGCTCGTGTGTTTAATTACGCGTGAAACGGTGTTTTCGGTGATAGGTCAGGCGGTTAACGCCTTTTTGTTGGGAACGTTTGGCTTTTTTAGTTACGCGGTTATTTTTGCGCTTATAATTTTGGGCGTTTTACTCGTTTGCGACAAAAAGCTTGGCGCAAGCGTTCGCATGCGCGCTCTCGTTACCGTTGCGTTTATCGTTGTTGCCATTATCGCGCAAATAGCTACCGCACCCGTAGGACAACTTGAATACGCTGAATATTTATCGGCGTGTTATCAAATGGGTGAAGGTGGAATTGCAACCTCAAGTGCAAGTGGGGTTATTACCGCGCTCGTAGCTTATTTTTTCCAAACGCTTTTAACTCCCGTGGGCAGTTTCGTCGTTTTGGGCATAGTGCTCGTTGCTTTGTGCTATTCAATTACTATGACGTACTTAAAGCAACCCATCGTAAAAACTGGTTCGAGCAAGAAATTCAGAAGTTCGTTCGTTGAAGAACAAAACGTTTTAGGCGTTGATATTGCAGGTGCAAAAGATTATCCCGTTGACGGTGTGGATTTTTCAACCGTTTCGGGTAAGCAAAAATTATTTATAAACAACCCTGATACCTTTGCGGTAAAAAACAAACGCGAAATCACTAAAGAACAACAAAAGCCCGTTGCGGGTATGAAAATAAGCTTTTCTAACGGCGGTTTGGGCGTAGTTGAGAGCAATGCTACTCAAAAAACCGCTCCAACGACTAACGACTTTAAGCAAAAGCTTGACTATATTAAAACGCCCGCTTCGATAGACGTTACTAAAATAACTAACCAAAGCGCAACGCCTTTTGGCACGTCCGTTTCAGGATATGTATCAAGAACGGCAGAAATTAAAAAACAACCCGTTCAAAACGATATTCCTTTTATCAGTCACGAACAACCAGTTGCGCCCAAGATAGAGCCATCTGAAGAAGACAGCGTTCAAGCAAGAGCTTCGCGCTTTGAGAATATTTACGCTGAAGTTAATGACGTTGAGATAGAAAACCCCATCGTTGAAGACAGTGAAGTTTTCCGTCCAGTTGTAGATGTGGTAGAAGACGTTGTTCAACCAGCAACGCCAGTGCAAGAAAAACGCGATTTTGAAATTCCGTTTATCGACGAAAGCGACGTTGTTGAAGAACAATCGGAATACGAAGAAAAGATAGAGCAAATAGAACAGCAAGAAGAAATCGCTCAAGAGACTTCTTACGAACAAGAACTATATTCAGAGCATGTAGAACAAGAAGTGGAAGAGCTTGAACAAGCGGAAGAACAAGAAGAACTTCCGCCCACGACGCTTGGAAGTTCAAGAAGGCTTCGCGAAATTTTTATGGACGACAAGGCGGAAGACCAACCCGTTGAAGAAGAAAAACCTGCCTTTACGAGCAGAGTCGTTCCAGACAACAATTTGGGCGCAAGAAGAAACGTTGGCTTTGAAATGAAAAAAGAACAACCTGAGCCAGTAGAAAAGAAGGAAGAAAAACCTGCTCCGCCCATCAATAGAAAATATTACCGTCCGCCGTTCGACTTATTGGAAACTTATTCACAGCCCATCAACGCCGTGCAAGAAAACCATCACGAACGTATGGAAATTATTCAAAGGACGTTAGAAGAATTTCATATCAACGCAGTTCCGCAAAGCTATATCCAAGGTCCGTCCGTTACCCGTTACGAAATAATGATGCCCGCAGGCATATCGGTAAGGAAGGTTCTGGCTTATGACGACGACCTTAAGATGCGTTTAGCAGCAAAAGACGGCGTTAGAATTGAAGCACCTATTCCGGGCAAGAACTTAGTTGGCATAGAAGTTGCAAACAGCGTAAAGGTTACCGTAGGATTAAAAGAAGTTATGGAAGGGCTTTCTGGCAAAAACGCAAAGCCGACCGCGCTCATGTTCGCTATAGGTAAGGACATAGTGGGCAACTCTATCAGTTACGACTTAGCTAAAGGTCCGCACTATTTGATAGCAGGTGCAACAGGGTCGGGCAAGAGCGTTGCGCTTCACGTTATGATAGTGAGCATGCTCATGCGTTATAGCCCAGAAGAATTAAAACTCGTTCTCGTTGACCCAAAGAGCGTTGAGTTTAGAAAATACGAACACATTCCACACTTGCTCGTTGACGAAATTATAACCGAGCCCAAGCGCGCGTTAACGCTTTTACAATGGGCGTATGATGAAACTAACCGCCGTAACGAAATGTTTACCGAGTGCGGTGGCATGATAAGCAATATCGACGATTATAACACTCAAATTGCAAACGACAAGATAGCAAAACTTCCAAGAATAGTTTTCGTTATAGACGAACTTGCTGACCTTATGGAAGCGTGCAAAAAGGACTTAGAAGAAAAGATAAGAAGAATTGCCGCAAAATCGCGTTCTGCGGGCATTCACTTAGTGCTTGCAACCCAGCGTCCGTCAGTTGACGTTATTACGGGAACGATTAAAGCAAACTTGCCGTCGAGAATAGCCTTGAAGGTTATGAACTTTGCCGACTCTCAAACCATTTTGGGCGGTGCAGGTGCAGAAAAACTTTTGGGCAACGGCGACATGCTGTATAAGGATTCTTCTATGGGTGATTACGAGCGTTATCAAGGCGCGTATATCAGCGGTAGAGAAGTAACCAACATCGTAAATTATATCAAAGAACACAATAAAGCGTATTTTGACGACGGCGTTCAAGAATTCTTGGATAAGGAAACTAAGCCTAAGCAAGAAGATAGCACGTCTGACGGTGGCGGAGATGATTCGGGCGAAATGAACGATTTACTCTTAAAGGCGTTATGGCTTGCGGTAAACACCCAGTCCGTTTCAATATCTTCGCTTCAACGTAGATTCCAGATAGGCTACGCACGCGCGGGCGGACTCGTGGACAAAATGGAGCAAATGGGTTTCGTTTCGGGCAACGAAGGTAGTAAAGCGCGCCGAGTGTTATTATCTAAGGAAGAATTTTTAAGCAGATTTGGTCCGGTAGACGAGGCGGATTAGTAAACTATGACAAAACAGAAGAAAGTGGGCGTGATTTCGCTCGGCTGTGATAAAAACCGTGTGGACACGGAGAAAATGCTTGCCTTTGTAAGCGAGAAGCATCAAGTGGTAGCAGACGTTGCTCAAGCGGACGTAGTTATAATTAACACGTGTTCGTTTTTAGAAAGTTCGAGAAAGGAAGCCATAGAAGAAATAATACTTTGTGGGCAACAAAAGCAAGCAAACCCTGACTTAAAATTAATAGTTACAGGGTGCTTACCGCAAAGATTTCTAGATCAAATTAAAAACGATCTACCCGAAGTCGATGCGTTTATGGGCGTTAGCGACTATGGTTTTATTAACGACGTTATTGATAGAATATGTAACGGAGAACGGGTAATTCAAGTGGGCGTTCCGCGTGGGGAGTGCACTAAAAAAAGAGTGTTAACCACCGATAATTACGCTTACCTTAAGATTGCGGACGGTTGTTCCAACCACTGCACCTATTGCCTTATTCCGTCTATTCGTGGAAAGTTCCGTTCAGTTCCTATTTGTGAGCTTATTGAAGAAGTTCGCGGATTAGGCGAGACGGACGAGCTTATTTTGGTCGCGCAAGACGTAGCTAAATACGGGCAAGATTTAACCCCAAAAACCACACTCGCACAGCTTATCGACCAGTTGAGCGCGCTCCAAAACGTTAAAAAGATTAGGCTGTTATATTGCTACCCAGAAAATATAACGGACGAACTAATAGACAGGCTTAAAAACAACGATAAACTCATAAAATACATAGACGTACCTTTCCAGCATGCAGACGACAGAGTGTTAAAGCGCATGAACAGAAAGGGCACGGGCAAAAGCTATTTACAGCTTGTTAAAACTCTTAAAAAGCAAGTTAAAGGCATTGCCATACGCTCGACCTTTATTACGGGATTTCCCGGCGAGAGCGAGCAAGCGTTTGATAATTTAGTTGAGTTCTTGCAAAAGGCAAAGCTTTTCAACGCAGGATTTTTTAAATATAGCAGAGAGCAAGGAACGCCCGCGTATAAGCTTGACGAGCAAATAAAGGCAGACGTAAAAGCAAAAAGATTAAGAAAACTTTATTCTACGCAAAAAAAGGTGGTAAAAGAAAACAATTCAAAATTCGTTGGAAAAACGGTTTGGGTAAAGGGTGAAGGGTTTGACTTTAATCAACTTATATATTACGGCAGAGCGTATTTTAATGCGCCTGACATTGACGGAAAGGTGTTGTTCTTTTCGGGCGACGAAGTTATAAACGGAGAGTATTATAAAGTTAAAATTACAAAAGCCGTTGGTTACGACCTTATAGGAGAGAGAATATGAATTTACCAAACAAATTAACTATAATCAGAATAATTTTAATTCCCGTTTTCGTAGCAGTGTTTTATATCCCTGCAATACCGTATAATTACCTAATATCAGCTGGCATTTTCGCGCTTGCCGCGTTCACTGATTTTTTAGACGGACATATTGCAAGAAAATATAATTTAGTTACCGATTTGGGTAAGTTTTTAGACCCGATTGCAGATAAGGTGCTCGTTTCCACCGCGCTCATAATAATGCTTATGCCGGCTGTGGGTGAACTTGCAATCTTGCCCGAATATTCGGCAATCGCAATTGCACTTATTTTAGCAAGAGAGCTTATCGTTAGCGGGTTTAGAATGGTTGCCGCTTCAAAAGGCGCAGTGCTCGCAGCTGACTGGTCAGGCAAGATTAAAACGTTCGTAACAGACGTTGCAATCGTGGTTTTACTCGTCGGTGCAGACGTTGCGCAAGGTTTATTTACTACGGTAAACTTGGTTGGCTTGGTGCTTTTGGGCATTGCCACCATACTCACCGTTTACTCTGGCATAGAATGCGTTGTTAAAAATAGAAAGGTTTTAGTTACCAAATGAAAACGGCTTTAATTTTTTTCCGTTCTGTTTCAAGCAGGTTTGACGGAGAATATTTTCAAAGCGTTGTAAGCGCGTTTAGCGACGCTGGGTTTGAAGTTAGCACGGTGGAAGTGCTTTCTAAAACGGACGACATAGCCTTTAAACGCCGTTTCGACGAGTTTAGAGACGTTGCCGACAACGTTGTTATAATCGGTGGCGATGCAGTTAGTTTTGACGTTAAAGGAATAATTTGCTCGGCACTTGACACTGCGCTCGTGGAAAACGAAAACGCAAAGACCTTTTTAACCGCCGTTAGTAAAAACGACGGCTTAGACTATCCTGAAAGCTATGCGCTTTTACCCATTGAAGCGAGTGTTGTTCCCAACATTCACGGCGGGTTTCAAGGATTTATATTAGACAGTAATCAGCTAACGCTTGCCGTGTTGCCTGAAAATGCAAAACAAGTTAAAGTAATGCTTGATAAATACGTTTTACCGTATTTTGAAAACAAACTTGGAGTTAAGCGTAAAAGACTGGTGTTGAAATACTTTGGACAAGTGGAAGACGTTGCTCGCACGCTCGAAGAAGCAAAAAATATTGGCGACGATGCGTTTAGTTACGCGTTAACTGAAAAGGACGGCGACGTTACTATTGACCTTTTGTTTGGCGCAGACACTTTAGACGAAGTTCGCGCTCAAATAATAAGATATTTAATTTCAAATCAAAAAGAGAAAATTTACGCCGAAACCGAAACGACTTTGGGTGAAAGACTGTTAGACGTGTTAAAGCTTAAAAAAATGAAGCTCGCAGTTGCAGAATCGTTTACAGCTGGCAGAGTTGTTTCAGCAGTAATTTCCACGTCCGGAGCAAGCGAAGTGGTTGACGAAGGTGTGGTTACTTACTCTAACCAAAGCAAGATTACAAGGTTAGGGGTAAAGGAAAAAGACATTGCGCTTCACGGAGCGGTTAGTTCAGTGGTGGCGTATCAAATGGCAGTCGGGCTTATTAGGAATGGCGCAGACGTTGCGATAGCGACAACTGGAATTGCAGGGCCTAAAAGTGACGACACAAAAAAACCCGTTGGACTTAGTTATATAGCCGTGGGGACGAGAGAAGGCGTTCATACCTATAAGTTCAATTTCAGCGGATCAAGAGAGAAAATAACCGAAACGGCAAAGAACACCGCGCTGTTTTTGGCGATAAAAAAATTAAAAAACATATAAGGAAAAACAATTATGGATGAAGCAAAAATAAAAGCGCTTGACGGCGTTATGGCACAAATTGAAAAACAATACGGCAAGGGCGCGATAATGCGCTTAGGTCAAGAAGCAGGGGATACTAATATAGAAGTTCTTCCCACCGGCTGCTTGTCGTTAGACCTTGCAATAGGCGTTGGCGGTCTTCCACGTGGCAGAATAATCGAAATTTACGGACCTGAATCTTCGGGTAAAACTACGGTTGCGCTCCATTGTATAGCAGAAACGCAAAAGGCAGGCGGAATTGCAGCGTTTGTTGACGCCGAACACGCGTTAGATCCCGTTTACGCAAAGGCATTGGGCGTTAATTTGGACGAACTTTACGTTTCTCAACCTGACACTGGTGAACAAGCACTCGACATCACCGCGTCTTTAGTAAACAGTAAAGCTGTTGATATTATAGTTGTCGACTCTGTTGCAGCTCTTACTCCAAAGGCGGAAATCGAAGGGGATATGGGCGATTCACACGTGGGTTTGCAAGCAAGGCTTATGAGCCAAGCTTTAAGAAAGCTTACCGCAATTACAAATAAATCAAAAACGTGTATAATTTTTATTAACCAACTTCGCGAAAAAGTGGGCGTTATGTTTGGCAACCCTGAAGTTACCGCAGGTGGTAAAGCATTGAAATTCTACGCAAGCGTTCGTATCGACGTAAGAAAGAGTGACGCACTTAAAGATAGTCAAGGTGCTTACGGCAATCACACCAAAGCAAAGGTGGTTAAAAATAAGGTTGCTCCGCCATTTAAAACGGCAGAGTTCGATATTATTTTTGGTAAAGGTATTTCAAAAGGAAGCTGTTTAATCGACTTAGGGCTTCAATTTGACGTGTTACAAAAGAGTGGGTCTTGGTTCAGTTATATGGGCGAAAAGATTGCTCAAGGTAGAGAAAAAGCGGTTGATTACTTAGAAAACAACGCGCAAGTAGCTGAAGAGATTAAAAATAAAATTTTAGATGCTTTCTATAATAAGGCAAAAAATGATTAATCTTATTGACTTTTATATAAAATTGTAATACAATATATAGTAGAGATAAACGTTTGTTAAACACAAGCGTTAAAAATAAAAACAGGAGGGCATATTAATATGCAGAATTTTACTTACGGCTCCCTGTTCTTGGCAACTGATAACACGATATTGTTCATCGTTGTCATAGCAATTTTAGTGATATTAGCAATAGCCGCGTTTTTAGTGAGCTGGAAAATGAGTGCCAAATCCGTTTTGGAAAAGATTAAAAAGGAGCAAGGCGACATAGAAGCTCAACGCAACAGAATGCTTGACGACGTTAGGGAAGAAAGCAGGGCTATTAAGAAAGAAGCTATTTTAGAAGCAAAAGAACAGGAAATCAAACTTCGCAACGACTTTGAGCGTGAAGCAAAAGAAAAACGCTCTGAACTTCAAAGATTGGAAAACAGGCTCAATCAAAAGGAAGAGACGCTTGACAAGAAAGAAGAAAGTCTTGCAAAACGCAACGAAGAAACAACCAAACAACAAAACGCTTTAAAGGCAAAAGAAATCGAATTCGATAAAAAGATGGACGAGCTTAACGAAAAGCAAAACGACATGATTAAAGAATTTGAAAAAATTGCCCAAATGAGCAAGGAAGAAGCTAAGCAACAGCTTATCGACGCTATAACTGACGAAGCCAAGCGTGACGCGGCGGGATTAGTTAGAAACATTGAAGCTGAAGCTAAAGAAAACGGCGAAAGAAAAGCAAAAGAAATCGTTTCTCTTGCAATTCAAAAGTGTAGCACCGAACAAGCAACTGAAATTACCGTTTCAGTAGTTCCACTTCCCAGCGACGATATGAAAGCAAGAATTATCGGTCGTGAAGGCAGAAACATTAGAACGCTTGAAAACGCAACTGGCATCGAACTTATTATCGACGATACTCCCGAAGTAGTTATCGTTTCGGGCTTTGACCCAGTTAGACGTGAAGTTGCAAGAATTGCACTTGAAAAACTTATTCAAGACGGCAGAATTCACCCCGCAAGAATAGAAGAAACGGTTGAAAAGGTTAAGAAAGAACTCGATCAACAAATTAAAGAAGCAGGCGAAAGCGCAATGTTCGAGTGTGGAATCTTTGGGCTTCACCCTGAAATTGTTAAGCTTTTAGGAAGACTTAAGTTCCGTACCAGTTACGGTCAAAACGTGTTGAAGCACTCAATCGAAGTTTCTCACTTAGCAGGCGTTATGGCAACCGAACTCGGTATAGACGCGGCTATGGCAAAGCGTGCAGGCTTATTGCACGACTTGGGCAAAGCGGTTGACTTTGAAGTTGAAGGAACGCACATGCAAATCGGTGGTGACCTTGCTAAAAAGTATAGGGAAAACCACAACGTTGTTAACGCAATTCTCGCTCACCACGGAGACGTTGAGCCCAAAACTCTTGAAGCGGTTATCGTTCAAGCAGCAGATGCTATTTCTGGTGCAAGACCGGGTGCAAGACGTGAAACTACCACTAACTACATTAAAAGACTCCAAAAGCTCGAAGAAATTTCAAGTAGCTTTAAGGGCGTTGAAAAGTGTTATGCTATCCAAGCGGGTAGAGAAGTGCGCGTAATGGTTAAACCCGAACAAGTTAACGACGCGCAAACCTTATTCCTTGCAAAAGACATTGCAAAGAAGATTGAACAGGAAATGGAATATCCTGGTCAAATCAAGGTTAACGTAATTAGAGAGTGGCGCGCAACGGAATTCGCAAAGTAATTTGTAAATAATAAATACAACAAAACGCAAGGAAGTTTTCTTCCTTGCGTTTTCTTTACTATATTAAAGCCCGCGTTGCTTTACATTTTTTGCTTTAATTTGCGTATACTTTAATTAAATATGTTTAAGCCTACCAATGTAAGCAAAAAAATAAAACGGTTTGCGTTTTTATGTGTGACTTTGTGTTTTTGCGTCGTGTGTATATCGGTTTTTTTGTGCGCTGAAAATGCTTTTGCAATGCCATTTTATGATTTGCAACCAAAGCATTTAGTTTTGCGTGCAAGTTTTTATACTTCGTTCGGTTCGTCAACTGCTGAAAGAAAAAGCAATATTCGCCTTTCGACAAATAGCTTAAACAACGTAATGATAGACGTTGATGGAGAGTTTTCTTTTAATAAGGTTGTCGGTGAGCGTACGGAAAAAAGGGGATATAAAAATGCTAAAATTATCGTTGGTGGCGAGTTCGTTGATGGTGTTGGCGGTGGAGTGTGCCAAGTTTCAACAACGCTATATAACGCAGTGCTTCTTGCAGGTTTAGAAATTTTAGAATGCCATCCGCACAGCTTGCCCGTTGGGTACGTTGCTCCGTCGTTTGATGCAATGGTTAATTCGGGGTCGGCGGACTTAAAGTTTAAAAATAACACCAAAAATCCGGTATATATAAAAGCTGTTGCAGACGATAATACGGTTAAAATTAGTATTTACGGCGAGCCAATGGATTATAAAATAAAAAGGGTTAGTAAAGTAACCCAAATTATTTTGCCACCTAAAGAACAAATCGTTTGCGATGAAAAAGGGGAATACCCTGAACTTTATAAAGGCGAAAAAATGTATTTGCGTTACGCAAAAGAAGGGTATAAAAGCGAAGGGTATTTAGAGATAATAAAAAACGAAAAAACAAGCGTAAAAAAAATCCGAACAGATAAATATAATGCAGTGGGAGCGGTTATCGTTTACGGCAATGCAGATCGTATTGAAATGCCTGATTTTGAACAGGATAAAGAAAGACTGCCAATAGAAAATTAAAAATAAAAAGGCAAAAAAGCCAATAACTTAAAAGAAAATTTTTCAAACCATAAAAAAAACTTTGACAAAAGGTAATTTTTATGATAACATAGTTTAGCATTAACAACTAAGCGCAGCGCGCAAAGTAAATTCGGCGATACGGAGAAATACCCAAGAGGCCGAAGGGGCTCCCCTGCTAAGGGAGTAGTACGTGATAAGCGTAGCGAGGGTTCAAATCCCTCTTTCTCCGCCAACAAAATGAGACCATCAGTCGATGGTCTTTTTTGTTGCGAAAAAAGAAAGGGGATTTGAATTAGGAGCGAGCAATCTTTAGATTGCGTGTTCGCCGACAGGCGAAAAAATAGTCC
>JAZTZE010000003.1:0-20081 GCA_045637285.1 Christensenellaceae bacterium
GGTGTAAGGCAAAAAAACTAAAAAAATTCGTTAAAATATACTTTGGGCTGGGGGGTTTTTATATTTTGTTTAATATGTCCGCTTAAAATAATTGACAAAGCTAATAATAAAGTGTTAAAATTTCTTCATACATAAAAACAACAAAAAACACGATTTAGGAGCAAAAATGAACGCAAAAAATATCCCCGAAATTTTCGGTTCAATGGTGTTTAACGATAAGGTTATGAAAGAACGTTTGCCGGAGTACGCTTACGACGCGGTTCGCCGTGCTATTGAAGACGGCACTCCGTTATCACACGAAGCGGCAAAAAGCGTTGCCAGCGTTATGAAAGATTGGGCTATAGAAAAAGGCGCAACGCACTTTACTCACTGGTTCCAGCCTATGACTGGTATTACTGCGGAAAAGCACGACAGTTTTATTGAACCGTTTGGAAACGGTGACGTAATTATGAAGTTTTCGGAAAAGTCGCTCGTTAAAGGTGAATCGGATGCTTCGAGTTTTCCGTCAGGCGGGCTCAGGGCGACCTTTGAAGCGCGTGGATACACCGCTTGGGACCCCACGTCTTACGCGTTCGTTAAGGACGGTAGTTTATACGTTCCAACTGCATTCTGTTCTTACGGTGGGGAAGCGTTAGATAAAAAAACGCCGTTGCTACGTTCAATGGAAGCTTTTAATAAGCAAGCTTTAAGAATTTTGCGCTTGTTTGGCAACGATAAGGTTAAAAAAGTTACGCCTACTTGCGGAGCAGAGCAAGAATATTTCCTAATAGATAAAAGCGTTTATGAAAAACGCATAGACTTAGTTCACTGTGGGAGAACGCTTTTTGGTGCGCGCCCGTCAAAAGGTCAAGAACTTGAAGATCACTATTACGGTGCGATAAAATCAAGAGTTTCCGCATACATGAAAGAGCTTGACGAAGAGCTTTGGAAGCTTGGAGTTTACTCAAAAACCAAACATAACGAAGTTGCGCCTGCCCAACACGAGCTTGCGCCCGTTTACACTTCGGTCAATATTGCCACTGACCAAAACCAACTCACGATGGAGCTTATGAAAAGCGTTGCAAACCGCCACGGCTTAGTATGCTTGCTTCACGAGAAGCCTTTTGCATCGGTTAACGGAAGTGGTAAACACGATAACTGGGCTATAAGCACGGATACGGGAGAAAATCTTTTAGATCCTGGCGCAACGCCCATTGACAATGCACAATTTTTAATCTTCTTGCTCGCCGTTATCAAGGCGGTTGACGAGCATCAAGACCTTTTGAGAATAAGCGTTGCTTCTGCCGGAAACGACCACCGTTTGGGTGCAGACGAAGCCCCGCCTGCGATTATTTCTATCTATCTTGGCGAAGAGTTAGAAGCTATTTTATCGTCCTTAGAAAGTGGTGAAAAGTTTAGCGCAAAAAAGAAAACCGAGCTTAAAATAGGCGTTTCAGTTCTTCCGCCAATTCCTAAGGATTCTACTGATAGAAACAGAACTTCCCCATTTGCATTTACGGGTAATAAATTTGAGTTCCGTATGGTTGGTTCTTCAACCAATATTGCCTGTCCGAACTTTATCATTAACACCATCGTTGCAGACGAGCTTAAAGGCTTTGCCGACATATTGGAAAAGGCAAACGATTTTAACTTGGCACTCAACGATTTAATCAAAAGAACAATAAAAGAACACAAGCGTATATTGTTCAGCGGGAACAACTATTCAAAGGAATGGCAAAAGGAAGCAAAGGCTCGCGGTCTGCTTAATTTAAGAACCACGGTTGATGCGTTGCCCTTATATCCGCAACAAAAAAACATTCAACTGTTTGAAAGGCACAGAGTGCTTTCGGGCAGTGAAATCCACTCACGTATGGAGATTTTGTTGGAGAACTATTCCAACATCGTGCACATAGAAGCACTTACAGCAATAGACGTTGCAAGAAAATACATCGTGCCTGCGGTAATAGGGTATCAAGCTTTCCTTCTTAAAGAAATCAAGCTTAAAAAAGAAGTTTGCTTAAACTGTGCGCGTTCGCTTGAAGAAAGGGTGCTTAATAAGCTTTCGGCACTGTCTGAAAAGTTTGATTGCGCGCTTGAAAAATTGGTTGACGACGTTGCAAAATATAAAAGGGGTTGGGACAACTTAACCAAAGCGAGATTTTGCAAAAACGCGCTTATAAAAGACATGGAAGAAGTTAGGAAATACGCTGATGAAATGGAACTTCTAACGGGGAAAGAATTTATCAATTTCCCGACTTATGAAGACATTTTATATTCGGTAAAATATTAATCGACACTGACCAACAAAACACTCGCGCTTGCGCAAGGCAGGCGCGAGTATTTAGTTTTAAAATATATTTTATAATAAAGGCGTGAAAATGGTTGAAAAGAAAACATAAATGTGCTAAAATATTTTTGCTAAAAAATTTTTTGACATAGGCAAGTCGTTTTAAGTTTTATCACGGCACGCCTATTATGACGCAAAAGGAGATTATATGTACAAAATTGTTGACAAAAAAGTGCTTAATCCTACGGTTACTAGAATCGACGTTTACGCACCTTTCGTTGCTAAAAAAGCGGAGGCAGGTCAATTCGTAATCATTAGGGCTACTGAAGACGGAGAAAGAATTCCTTTAACCGTTGCTGATTATGATAGGGAAAAGGGCACTGTTGCCGTTATTTTCCAAATCGTTGGTGCAACTACTTACACGCTTAATCAGTTAGAGATTGGTGATAGCGTTGCAGACTTCGTTGGTCCACTCGGTAACGCAACTAAAACCGAAGGCAAGAAAAAGGTTGCCGTTGTAGGTGGTGGCGTAGGTTGCGCAATCGCATATCCCGTTGCTAAGAAATTCCACGAACAAGGAACGGAAGTTCACTCTATCGTTGGTTTTAGATGTAAGGATTTGGTTATTTTGGAAGACGAATTTAAAGCAGTCAGCGATAAGTACGTTTTGATGAGTGACGACGGAACGGCAGGAACTAAAGGGCTTGTTACCGACGCGCTTAAACAATTGATTGAAAGCGGTGAAAATTACGACGAAGTTATTGCAATCGGACCTGTTATAATGATGAAATTCGTTTGCAAGCTCACCAAAGAATACGGAGTTAAAACGGTTGTTAGTATGAACCCCGTTATGATAGACGGAACGGGTATGTGTGGCGGTTGCCGTCTTACAGTTGGTGGAGAAACAAAGTTTGCGTGTGTTGACGGGCCGGAGTTTGACGGACACCAAGTTGACTTCGACGAAGCTATGAAGCGCGGAGCAAGTTACAAGGAATGGGAAAGACACAAATACGAAGAAACTTGCAATCTTTTCAAAAAGGAGATTAAATAATTATGCCTAATATGTCGTTAAAGAAAAACCCTATGCCACATCAAGAGGCAGATGTTAGAAATAAAAATTTTGATGAAGTTGCTTTGGGATACACTCCCGAACAGGCTGTTGACGAAGCGGAAAGATGTTTGAACTGCAAAAACAAACCTTGCGTTAACGGTTGTCCCGTTATGGTGCATATTCCTGAGTTTATAGCTAAAATCCGTGAAAAAGATTTTGAAGGAGCATATCAAATTATCGCTCAATCTTCTTCACTCCCCGCAGTTTGCGGAAGAGTTTGCCCGCAAGAATCACAATGCGAAAAGTATTGTATCCGCGGTATTAAAGGCGAACCCGTTGCTATTGGTAGATTGGAAAGATTCGTTGCAGACTATCACAATGCAAACTGTAAAGATAAACCGGTTAAACCCGAGTCAAACGGTATTAAAGTTGCAGTAGTTGGTTCAGGTCCTTCGGGTCTTACTTGTGCAGGCGACCTTGCAAGAAAGGGCTATGAAGTCACTGTTTTTGAAGCATTCCACTTAGCAGGTGGCGTTTTGGTTTACGGCATTCCTGAATTCAGACTTCCTAAATCAATCGTGCAAAAGGAAATTGACACGCTTAAGGATTTAGGGGTTAAGATAGAAACCAACATGGTTATCGGCAAAGTTATCTCTATTCAAGAACTTGTCGCTGAATACGGTTTTAAGGCTGTTTTCGTTGGTTCAGGTGCAGGCTTGCCCAAGTTTATGAATATCCCTGGCGAAAACTTAATCGGCGTATATTCAGCAAACGAATTCTTAACCAGAATCAATCTTATGAAAGCTTATAAAGACGATTCAAGCACGCCTATTATTCACGGCAAAAAAGTTGTCGTAGTAGGTGGTGGTAACGTTGCTATGGACGCGGCAAGATGTGCTAAGCGTTTGGGTGGTGACGTTCATATCGTTTACAGAAGAACGCTCGACGAACTTCCTGCAAGAAAGGAAGAAGTTGAACACGCTATGGAAGAAGGTATTATCTTCGATCTTTTAACCAATCCCAGCAAAATTAACGGAAACGAAAACGGTTGGGTAAGTTCAGTAACTTGTATCAAGATGGAACTCGGTGAACCAGATGCTTCTGGTCGTCGTCGCCCAGTTGCCGTTGAAGGTAGCGATTTTGATATTGAAGCGGACGTTGTTATCATGGCTCTCGGAACTTCTCCGAACCCGCTTATCAAAGCTACTACCGAAGGGTTAGAAGTTAATAAGCACGGCGGTATTATTACTGATGAAAACGGTGCAACTTCAGTTGAATACGTTTACGCTGGTGGCGATGCGGTTACTGGTGCTGCAACCGTTATTTTGGCTATGGGTGCAGGCAAAACTGCAGCTAAGGCTATCGACGAAAAATTACAAGGTTAATTAACTAAAAACTGCCCGAATTTTATCGGGCGGTTTTAGTGCTTTTATAAAACACTTATTTTGGAGGAAATATGTCAAATTTTGATTACACCGTGCTTGACAAAGCAATGGAGAAATTCGGCAGAGAAGAAAAGTCGCTCATTGCCGTTTTGCAAGAAGCACAAGAACATTACAGATACTTACCCAAAGAAATATTCCCTTATCTTTCGGAAAAACTTGGCGTAAGTGAAGCAAAAATTTTCGGCGTTGCAACTTTTTATGAAAATTTTTCTTTAGAACAAAAAGGCAAATACGTTATAAAAGTTTGTGACGGAACTGCTTGTCACGTTCGCCACTCAGTTCCTATCTTGGAAGCTTTGAGAAAAGAACTCGGCCTTTCTGAAGAAAAGAAAACGACGGACGACCTTATGTTTACGGTAGAAACTGTTGCTTGTCTCGGTGCATGCTCATCAGCACCTGCTATTACTCTTAACAACGAAATATATCCTACCATGACGCCTGAATCGGCAGTGGCTTTGGTAAACACTATCAAAGAAAAGGAGGGTTTATAATGCTTAAATCAAGACAAGAATTGATCGCGTTCCGCAATAGTGCGATTGAAAGAATGAATGCTGAAAAGAAAAGGATTATAATTTGCGCTGGCGCAGGCTGTGTCTCTAAGGGTGCGCTTAAAATATACGATAAGTTTGCTCAAATTATGAAAGAACAAAATATCGACTTTTCTTTGGAGCTTGCTAAAGAACCGCATAGCGCAGGCGTTAGACTTAAACAAAGCGGTTGTCACGGATTTTGTGAAATAGGGCCGTTGGTTAGAATTGAACCGCAAGGCTGGCTTTACGTTCAAGTTAAGGTTGAAGACGTTGAAGAAATAATTACAAAAACTATCGTTAACGGCGAATGTGTAGAACGCCTTGCTTATACTCAAGACGGCAAAGTTTATATAGAACAAAAAGAAATTCCGTTCTACAAAAAGCAAACCAGACTTATTTTAGACAACTGCGATAAGATTGACGCGACTTCAGTAGAAGAATATCTTGCAACGGGCGGTTATACCGCGCTTGAAAAAGTTCTTTTCGATATGACTGGCGAACAAGTTATTAACGAAGTTTCTGAATCAGGTCTCCGTGGCCGTGGCGGCGGTGGATTCCCTGCTGGTAGAAAGTGGACGCAAGTTGCTAGTCAAAAGAATTTCCCCAAATACGTAGTATGTAACGGTGACGAAGGTGACCCCGGTGCGTTCATGGATAGGTCTGTTATGGAAGATGACCCGCACAGACTTTTAGAAGGTATGATTATAGCGGGTATTGCAACTGGCGCAAACGACGGCTATATCTACGTTCGTGCAGAATATCCTAAGGCAGTTGCAAGGTTGCAACTCGCAATTGAACAAGCAACGGAGCTTGGTCTTTTAGGTGACGATATTTTAGGAACGGGCTTTAAGTTTAACATGCACATCAACCGTGGTGCAGGCGCGTTCGTTTGTGGTGAAGGCTCTGCGCTTACTGCTTCAATCGAAGGCAAGCGTGGTATGCCCAGAACCAAACCGCCGAGAACTGTTGAAAACGGTCTTTTTGATAAGCCTACCGTTCTCAATAACGTTGAAACGTATGCAAACGTAGCGTTAATTATAAACAACGGTGCAGAATGGTTTAAGAAAATCGGCACGGAAAACAGCACGGGAACAAAAACCTTTGCTCTTACCGGTAATATCAAAAATGCAGGTTTAATTGAAGTTCCAATGGGAACAACATTAAGAGAAGTAATTTTCGATATCGGTGGTGGAATGCGTGAAGACGGCGAATTTAAGGCCGTTCAAATCGGTGGTCCGTCAGGCGGATGCTTAACCGAAGAACATTTTGATTTACCGCTTGACTTTGACTCGCTTTCTAAAGTTGGCGCAATTATCGGCTCTGGCGGTCTTGTTGTTATGGACAAAAAGACTTGTATGGTTGAAGTTGCACGTTTCTTTATGGACTTTACGCAAAAAGAATCTTGTGGAAAGTGCGTGCCTTGTCGTGAAGGAACGAAGCGTATGCTTGAAATCCTTAATAGAATAGTTGACGGACAAGGTCGTGACGGCGATATTGAAATGCTAAAAGAACTTGGCGAAACCATTTCAAAAACTGCACTTTGCGGGCTTGGTAAAACGGCGGCAGGTCCTGTTCTTTCTACTATCAAATATTTTGAAGACGAATATAGAGCGCACATTTATGACAAGAAATGCCCCGCAGGAGCTTGCCAAAAACTTAAAACTATTATGATTGACCCCGAACTTTGTAAGGGTTGCTCTAAGTGTGCAAGAAATTGTCCTGTAAATGCAATCAGCGGTGAAATCAAAAAGCCGTTCGTTATTGATCAAACCAAGTGTATCAAGTGCGGTGCGTGCCTTTCAAGCTGTGTATTCAAGGCAATCAAGGAGGTTTAATTATGAGCGCATTTATGACTATTGACGGTATTAAAGTACAAATTGAAGGCGAAAAAAATATATTAGAAGTTGCAAGAAAGGCAGGTATTGAAATTCCCGCTTTCTGTTACGATAGTGAACTTTCTATTTACGGCGCATGCAGAATGTGTATGTTTGAAGACGAAAGGGGCAGGCTCGACGCGGCTTGTTCAAGTAAGCCCAGAGACGGTATGGTTATTAAGACCAACACCGCAAAGCTTCGCCAATATAGAAAGATGATTTTGGAACTCTTGCTCGCTAACCACTGCAGAGACTGCACTACCTGCCACATGAGCGGAAAGTGTAGACTTCAAGAGTTTGCTTACAAGTTTAACATTGAAAACGTTCGTTTCCCCAACAACGCTTGTTCACTTAGCCCTGACGGTTCTTCTTACAGTATCGTTAGAGAACCTGGAAAATGTATTCTTTGCGGTAAGTGTGTAAGAATGTGTAACGAAGTTCAATCGGTTGGCGCAATTGACTACGCTTTCCGTGGTTCAAAAATGAAAATAGCTACCGCATTCGACGGTGATATTGCTAATTCACCTTGCGTTGGCTGTGGTCAATGTGCTGCGGTTTGTCCTACTGGTGCAATCGTTATCCGTGACTGTGCGGATAAGGTTTGGAAAGCAATTGGTGATCCTGAAATTGAAGTTTCAGTTCAAATTGCTCCTGCTGTTCGTGTTGCGCTCGGCACGGAATTCGGCTTTGAAGAAGGCGCAAACGTTATGGGTAAGCTCGTAACCGCATTAAAGGAAATGGGCTTTGACAAGGTTTACGACACCAATATTTCTGCTGACCTTACCATCATGGAAGAAGCAAACGAGCTTATCAATAGAGTTCAAAACGGTGGCAAGCTCCCGATGTTTACTTCTTGCTGTCCTGCATGGATTAGATTTGCGGAAGACAAATATCCCGACTTATTAGATAACATTTCAACTTGTAAGAGCCCGATGCAAATGCTCGCTGCAACCGTTAAGGCTATGTATAAAGGCGAAAAGAAACACGTTCACGTTGCGATTATGCCTTGTTCTGCTAAGAAGGACGAAGCTAAGCGTGAAAAGTTTAACGGAGACGTTGATTTCGTTCTCTCTACTCAAGAAGTTGTTCGTATGATTAGAGAACACGGCATCCACTTTAAGTATTTAGCTGATACTCTTCCTGATAACCCGTTTGAAGAATATACCGGTGCAGGCGTTATATTCGGTGCAACCGGTGGTGTTATGGAAGCAGCACTCCGTACGGCAGTTGAAAAGATTACCGGTGAAACTCTCGGAAACGTTGAATTCAAAGAAGTTCGCGGTATGGAAGGCATTAAGGAAGCTGAATACGACGTTAAGGGTCTTAAAGTTAAGGTTGCCGTTGCAAGCGGACTCAAGAACGCGCGCGTGCTTTGCGACAAGGTAAGAGCCGGCCAAGCAGATTATCAATTTATTGAAATTATGGGTTGCCCTGGCGGTTGTGTAAACGGCGGCGGTCAACCGTTCGTGGACGCGTTTACCCGTTCAGACATCGACTATAAGGGTTTGAGAGCTAAAGGACTTTACTCAGACGATGCTGGCATGGAAAATAGAAAGAGCCACGAAAACGCTTCTATTAAAGCACTTTACGATAATTTCTTCGGTGAAGTTGGTGGACACAAAGCACACGAATTGTTGCACACTCATTACGAACCCAAGAAGAAATAATTAAGGATTTATAACAACCAAAAAGGACTGCGTTTTGCAGTCCTTTTTGGTATAACGCGTTTGACACCGTTTTTTTAGTATGCTATAATTAAACCATAATTTTTACGAGAGAGAAAAAATGAGCATTAAAAATAACAAAAAAGCAAGCTTTGTTATAGTTTTTATAGTTTACGTATTAGCAAGCGTTATAGGTGTGTTTATTTTTAACGCACTTAATTATGATTTATGGTTAAACTTGCTCATAGCAGACGTATGTGCAACCATTATAACGTTCGTTTTCAGCTTAATTTTTACTAATGCTTCGGTTTACGACCCGTATTGGAGCGTTCAACCTTTGGTTATATGCGTGGGATTGTTGCTTTCGGGCACGTCTTTAATGGCTATAATAATGGTAGCGTGCGTGTGTGCGTGGGGAGTAAGGCTAACGGCAAACTGGGCGTATACTTTTCACGGCTTAAACCACCAAGATTGGCGTTATACAATGCTAAAAGAAAAAACGGGTGCGTTTTATCCGTTGATTAACTTTTTGGGTATACATTTATTTCCAACTATAGTTGTTTACACTTGCGTTTTGCCCGTTGTTTATGCCATAGTGTTGGGCATTCCCACCACCGCTCTTGGAATTTTAGGGTGTTTAATTTCAGTTTCGGCAATTGCATTGCAAACGGTTAGCGATTTTCAAATGCAATCATATAGAAAAAGCAAAACAGAGCCCTTTATTTCAGTTGGATTGTGGAAATATTCTCGTCACCCCAACTATTTGGGTGAGATTTTAATGTGGTGGGGTATGGCTCTCGCGTTTGTTTTGACCGTTCGGCCTATGTGGTATTTAGCGTTCGGGGCATTGCTTAACACCGTTATGTTCTTAGTCGTAAGCATTCCTATGGCAGACCGAAGACAATCAAAAAAACAGGGCTTTGATGAATATAAATCACACACGCGAATGCTTTTACCAATAAAAAAGTAACTTTAGCAAAAAGAAAAGCCACGGCTTAAAGTCGTGGCTTTAATTTTATTTTTTATTCCCATTCGATTGTGCCGATGGGCTTTGGTGTCAAGTCAAGAAGCACTCTGTTAATGCCTTCGACTTCTTTGGTAATTCTATCAGTAATTTTATGGAGAACTGCATAGGGGATTTCTTCAATAGTCGCCGTCATAGCGTCAACCGTGTTAACCGCACGAATGATTGCGGGCCAACCTTCATATCTCTTTCCGTCTTTAACGCCTACGCTTTTCATGTCGGGCACGGCGATGAAATATTGCCAAACCTTTCCTGCAAGACCGCAAATTTCAAATTCTTCGCGAAGTATAGCGTCTGCTTCGCGGAGAGCGTGAAGTCTGTCACGGGTGATTGCGCCCAAGCATCTTACGCCAAGACCAGGGCCGGGGAAGGGTTGACGATAAACCATATTAGCAGGTAAACCCAACGCGTCACCCACCACTCTTACTTCGTCTTTATATAAAAGGCGAACGGGTTCAACGAGTTCAAACTGCATATCTTCGGGAAGCCCGCCAACGTTGTGGTGCGCCTTAACACCGTCACTTTCTATGATGTCAGGATAAATCGTTCCTTGAGCTAAGAAAGAAATTCCTTTAAGCTTGCTTGCTTCTTCATCAAATACCTTTATGAATTCACCGCCGATAATTTTTCTTTTCTTTTCGGGCGCAACAACGCCGTCAAGAAGGTTTAAAAATCTATCGGTAGCATCAACGTAAATAAGGTTAGTGTCAAGCTCTTTGCCGAAAACCTCGATAACTTGTTCGCTTTCGCCCTTTCTCATAAGTCCGTGGTTAACGTGCACACAAACGAGTTGTTTGCCGATAGCTTTTATTAAAAGAGCGGCTACGACAGAACTGTCAACCCCGCCAGAGAGCGCGAGTAAAACTTTTTTGTCGCCAACTTGCTCGCGAACGAGTTTAACTTGTTCGTCGATAAACGCGTTTGCAAGTTCTATATTCGTAATACGCTTCATATTTTCTGGTCTTTTGTTATCCATAAAAATTCTCCAAATGAAATATAGTTTAATTATACACCAATTTTTATAAAAAAGACAAGTTCTTTTATGCAAAAAATTACAGGTTAAACATTAAAAATTCTTATTTTGTGTATAATCTATAAGCATATTACCGTTTTATTTGCAATTAACGCGTAATACGTTTGCACATTTTTAGTCGTTTGTGTTAAAATATAAAAGTTAATTTAAATTTTAGGTGCAGTTATGATAAAAAAGCAGAACAGGCTTAACTTAATAGGTCAATCGTTGTTGTTTTTGGCAACGCTTGCGTGGGGCACTTCATTTTTTATATTGAAGGACACCATAGAAAAAACGCCCGCTTTTTTCGTGCTTGCGCTAAGGTTTTTGTTTGCAGGCGTAATGTTTTGCTTAATATTTTATAAAAGACTTAAAACCCTAAATAAATCTACTTTTTTAAAGGGTGTTATTTTGGGCGTTTTAGTATACTTGGCATACGCTACGCAAACCGAGGGCTTAAAACATACTACGCCGGGAAGAAACGCTTTTTTAACTTCTTCTTACTGCGTAATGTGCCCCTTTTTACTCTTGGTTTTATTCAAGGTTAAACCTACTTTTCAAAACGTTATTTCCGCGCTTTTATGTATATTGGGCGTGGGATTAGTTGCGCTTTCTGGCGATAGCGGAGTGGGAAACAACGTGCTTTTGGGCGATGGATTAACGCTTGTCGGTGCAGTGTTTTTCTCGCTTCAAATCATTGCCATAGATAAGTTCCAAAAAAGTGGCGCGGACTCTATGTTGTTGCTTATTTTTGAGCTTTTAACGGTGGGCGTTTTATGTGGGCTTTCAACAATTATTTTCGAGCTTCCATCAGCAAGTGCTCATGCGTATTCTTTGAATGCAGATCAAATATTAAAAATAGGTTATCTTGCAGTTGCCTGCACGCTTTTTGCTCAGTTCGCTCAAATAATAGGGCAAAAATTCACCACGGCAAACCAATCTGCAATCATTCTCAGTTTAGAAGCCGTTTTCGGCGTGTTGTTCTCAGTTATTTTTGCAAGCGAAAAACTTACGCTTATGATTATTATAGGGTTCGTGACCATATTCGTTGCAATTTTGTCAAGCGAAGTTAAAATAGACGTAAAAAAATTATTAAATAAAAACAAAAAAGAAGGAAAAGAAAATGAGTAACAAAAGTTTAACTGCTACGGCAGAAAGAGAAAAGTTTGGCTCAAGACTGGGCTTCGTTCTTATCTCTGCAGGGTGTGCAATAGGTCTTGGAAACGTTTGGCGTTTCCCGTATATCGTAAGTTCATACGGCGGTGCTGCGTTTATTTTGCTTTACCTTTTATTCTTGGTTATTTTCGGGCTTCCAATTATGACTATGGAATTTTCGGTGGGCAGAGCTAGTCAAAAAAGTATTGCAAGCTCGTTCGGCGCGTTACAGCCTAAGGGGACGAAATGGCACTTATTTAGTTGGGTAGGATTAGTTGGCAACTATCTTTTAATGATGTTCTACACCGTTGTTACCGCTTGGATGTTCATATACTTTTATAAGAGCGTTGCGGGCGATTTTAGCGGGCTTTCTACGAGTGACGTTTCAAACCAATTCGGCGCAATGCAATCTGACTTATGGCTTCAGGTTTTAGTTACGCTTTTAGTTATAGTATTGGGTGTTTTTATCTGCTCGTTAGGCTTGAAAAAGGGCGTTGAAAAAGTTAATAAAATAATGATGATTTGCCTTCTTGTAATCATCGTGTTCTTAGCCATTTACGTTTGCACTCTTCCAGGCGCGGGCGAAGGGCTGGAATTCTATCTCGTTCCAAATTTATACAATCTTGTTTACGATGCACAAGGCAACTTTATTTTAGGCGAAACAATTTTTGCGGCGATGGGGCAAGCGTTCTTTACGTTGTCTATCGGCATGGGTTCAATGGCGGTGTTTGGCAGTTACATTAAAAAGGACAGAAGCCTTTTTGGCGAATCAGTTATCATTGCTTCGCTTGACACGGCGGTGGCTTTTGTTGCAGGCTTAATAATTATCCCCGCAGCGTTTGCTTACCCTGTTGAAGGTGGCGTTATCGGTGGGCCGGGATTGATATTCCAAACGCTTCCTAATATCTTCAATAATATGCCTTTAGGCAACATTTTAGGCCCGCTTTTCTTCTTGTTTATGATTTTTGCAGCCATGTCAACCGTAACCGCAGTGTTTGAAAACATTATATCTTTCGGCATGGACAAGTGGGGATGGTCAAGAAAGAAATCTTGTCTTATCACGCTCGGCTCTTTGGCTGTTTTAGCACAGTTCTGTATTTTAGGATTTACAGTATTATCAGGCTTCCATCCGCTTGGCGAAGGCACGGTTATAATGGACCTTGAAGACTTCTTGGTTAGCAACAACATATTGCCGTTAGGCTCACTCGTTTACGTTCTTTTCTGCACGTTTGATAAGGGCGCGTGGGGTTATGATAATTTCTTGCTCGAAGCTAATCAAGGAAGTGGCTTAAAAATGCCAAAACGTTTGAGATGGTATTTTAAATACGTGTTACCGATATTGCTTATCGTTTTCTGGGTGTTCGGAATAATTATGTTCTTTGCATGAGGTAAAAAATGAACAAGCTTGTTATTTTTGACTTAGACGGAACGGTTATAGACACTGTTGAAGACCTATGCGATTCTATGAATGTAATGCTTGAAAAGTACAATTTTAGCAAGATTAACGTAAAGCAAATGAGCGAGAGTATTGGCGGTGCGACTAAGGAAATAGTAAGGCTTTGTATTGGCGAAAAAATATCCGAGCAATTACTTGATGAATGCACGGAATATTTCGTAAAACGATATATCGGCGGAAGAAGTCCAAAAACCAAGCCGTTTGATGGAATAAAAGAAGTTGTTTTTGCATTAAAAAAGCGTGGTTACAAAATAACGGCACTTTCAAACAAACCGCAAGTGGAAATTGAGCCAATACGCGATAGGTTGCTTGTTCCTTTAGGCTTTGATAAGATTGTGGGATTGAGCGAAAGCGTCGTTCCTAAACCCAACCCATCTGGCGCGCTGTCGCTTATCAACGAGTTTGGTGCAAGCAAACAAACTACATACTTTGTTGGAGACGGAGAAACGGACGTTATGACGGCGATAAACGCTGGAGTTAATTGCGTTGCAGTTTTGTGGGGGAATAGAGATAGAGAGTTTTTGGCAAGCTATGGTGCAAAAGTGTTTGCTGAACAACCAAAAGACTTGTTAGAATTAATTAATTAAGCTTTGCTTAAATAAAACAAAAAACGCGAAGATAACTTCGCGTTTTTTTTGCTAAAAATCGATTAAATTATAAATCCAAAAACGAGCACCGCAAGGCACGAAAGAAGCGCGACCACTATTAGCGAGCGTTTGCATAGCGAAGCTATTATTGCAACCGCTGTTCCTATTAATGCAGTTAAGGTGTTTCCCGTTGCATAAAACACATAAGGAAAAGTCATTGCAGCCAAAACAGCGTAGGGGATATAGTAAAGTAAACTCAAAACATATTTAGACTTTATTTTTTTGCGGAATAGCACGAAAGGAATCATTCGGATAAGGTATGTGGTTAGTGCCATTGCTAAAATCATTATTGTCATAACGCCTAAATCCATTTACGCCACCCCCTTTTCGTCGTTAACGGGCGCAGGGAAAACGAGCGCGGTTACGCACGCTGAAACGAGCGCGCTGATTATATACTTTAGCCCTTCGGAAAGGGTGTTTATAACTGGAGTGTAATAAAGAATGCAACTTATGGCGGTTGCGAGTGCGACTGCAAAGAACACGCCCTTTGACTTAGTAGTAGGCGGAATAATTATTGCTATAAACATAGCGTATAAAGCAAGCCCAAGCGCGTTGGTTACTTGGGTGGGCAAAAGGCCTGCCGCAACACCGCCGAGAAGCGTTCCGCTTACCCAGCCAACGTATGGCAAAATAACTAGCCCGTAAAAGAAGGGGCGACCGAAGGTTTTGGGGCGGGAAGAAGCTACTGCAAAAATCTCGTCCGTAACGAATGCGGAGCATAAAAGTCTGTGCCTTAACGTAAAACTGTCGTCAAGTTTTTGCGAAAGTGTTATGCTCATTAAAAAGTAGCGTGCGTTTATAACCAGTTGGGTTAAAATCATTTCTATTATAGTGCCCAAAGAAGCAATGATGGTAAGCCCTGCGAGCTGACCTGCGCTCGTAAGGTTTGTCATAGAAATAAAAACTGACATAAAAAGTGGAACGCCTGCGATAGTCGCTTGCGCGCCGAAAGCAAAGGACACCGAAAGATATCCAAGCCCAATTGGCAAGCCGTTTTTAAGCCCGTTTTTGAATTGTGCGTTTGCTCCTTTCATTTGTAACCGCTCCTTAAATTAACACGCATATTCTATCACAAAACTTAATTCATGTAAAGAAAAAGACACTCTAAAACTGGTTGAAAGTGGGGGCGTAAACAGTAAAATGCGCACTATAACTACGTCTGTATAACACTTTTGTTATGGGTTTATTAAAAAAAAATATTCTAAAACCGCTAAAATTACAATGTAATTTATTTACAATCGGTAGATGTTTTGATATAATATATACCTAAAATAATAATTAAACGTATAAGTCTTTTGTTAATTTTTAACAAAAAATGTGAAAAGTGTAGCGATTAAAGCTAAAAGGAGTGAATTATGAAATATCGTATTGAACACGACTCAATGGGTGAAATGCAAGTTCCCGCAGACCGTTATTGGGCTGCGCAAACCCAACGTTCGAGTGAAAACTTTAGAATTGGCGTTGGCATTGAAATTATGCCAAGAGAAATAACCAAGGCGTTCGGCGTACTTAAAAAGGCTGCCGCGCTCGCTAATAACACTCTCCGTCCTGAAAAGATGACGGATGAAAAACTTCAAGCAATCCAAAAGGCTTGTGACGAAGTTATTAGCGGAAGCTTAAACGACCATTTCCCGCTCGTTGTATGGCAAACTGGCTCTGGCACTCAATCTAACATGAATGCAAACGAAGTTATTGCTAATCGCGGTAACGAAATCGCTGGCAAGAAGCTTCTTCACCCCAACGACGACATTAACATGAGCCAATCTTCAAACGACACTTTCCCCACGGCTATGCACATCTCGGCTGTTATGGCTATTGAAGACAAGCTTATCCCTGCGGTAGAAAAACTCATTGAAACCTTCGTTCGTTTAGAAAAAGAACACGAAGGGGTAGTTAAGTGCGGAAGAACTCACCTTCAAGACGCAACGCCAATCACTTTCAGCCAAGAAATCAGTGGTTGGAGAAGTAGCTTAGAACGCGACGTTGAACTTTTGAAGCTTTCGATTAAACCGCTTGCTGAACTCGCGCTCGGCGGAACTGCTGTAGGCACGGGACTTAACGCACCCAAAGGCTTCGATACTCTTGTTGCTGAAAAGGTTAGTGAAATCACGGGCAAAAAATTCGTAACCGCGTCAAATAAATTCCACGCACTTACTTCTAAGGACGAAATCGTGTTCGCGCACGGCGCAATTAAAGCACTTGCTGCGGATATGATGAAAATAGCAAACGACGTTCGTTGGTTGGCATCAGGTCCAAGAGACGGCTTAGGTGAAATCTTTATTCCCGAAAACGAACCAGGTTCATCAATTATGCCAGGTAAAGTTAACCCCACCCAATGCGAAGCGGTTACTATGGTTGCCGTTCAAGTTATGGGTAACGACGTTGCTGTTGGCATGGCTGCTTCACAAGGCAACTTTGAACTCAACGTATTTATGCCCGTTTGCATTTACAACTTCTTGCAATCTGCAAGACTTTTAGCTGAAGCAATCGTTTCGTTTAACGACAACTGTGCGGTAGGCATTAAGGCTAACCGTGAAAAGATGGACCACAATCTCCACAACTCACTTATGTTAGTAACTGCGCTCAACCCGTATATTGGTTACGAAAACGCTGCAAAGACGGCTAAGAAGGCTTATAAAGATGGTGTTTCGTTAAAACAAGCGTGTGTTGAACTCGGTTTCTTGACTGAAGAAAAATTTGACGAAGTATTCCACCCCGAAAAAATGGTTTAAGGAGCGATAGATAAATGAAGGTAAGTTATTTTCCTGGTTGTACGCTTAAGAATAAAGCAAAAGACCTTGACGAATATGCAAGAAAGAGTGCTTTAGCTTTAGGCGTTACGCTTGAAGAGATAGAAGATTGGCAATGCTGTGGTGGCGTGTTCACCAACTCGGCAGACGAAATTGCAACAAAGTTATCGTCAGTTAGAGCACTTATCGAAGCTGATAAAAAGGGTCAACCTTTGGTTAGCGTATGCTCTGCTTGCCACAACGTTATTAAACAAACCAATCACGCAATTAAAACTGATGCTAACTTCGCTATGAAGGTTAATTGCTATAACAAAGCAAACCTTGGCGAAGGCAACGAATATAACGGTCAAACCGAAGTTATTCACTATCTTGAACTTTTGCGTGACAAAATCGGGTTTGACAAAATTAAAGAAAAAGTTGTTAAACCATTAACAGGCAAAAAAATTGCAGCGTATTACGGTTGTTTACTTCTCCGTCCGGGCAAGGTTATGGCGATGGACGACGTGGAAAACCCCACTATAATAGAAGATTTTATCCGTGCAATCGGTGCAGAACCTGTTATTTACGCTTACCGCAACGAATGCTGTGGCGGTTACGTAGCGTTAGAAAGCGCAGAGCTTGCTAAGAAAAAGAGCAACCGCGTTAGCGACAATGCAAAGGAAAAGGGTGCAGAACTTATCGTAACGGCTTGCCCGCTTTGCAAATACAATCTTATAAAGAACGGAACGCAAGTTCCCGTAGTATATTTTACCGAATTGCTTGCAGAAGCACTCGGTATAAAGGAGTAACAAATGGAAAATTCCAAGAACAACTTACGAGAAGAAATCATCCGTAACAGTGGTGTTAATCCCTTAAAGTGCATGAAGTGCGGAAAATGTTCAGGGACTTGCCCAGCTTACGATGAAATGGAATATCATCCACATCAATTCGTTTACATGGTTGAAACGGGTGATATAGAACCGCTTTTGAAGTCAAAATCAATTTACCGTTGCTTAACTTGTTTTGCTTGTGTTGACAGATGTCCGAGAGGCGTTGAACCTGCAAAACTTATCGAAGGCGTTCGCCTTGCGGTAATCCGTGAGCAAGGTGCAAACCACTTAACTGCAGACGATATACCTGCGCTACTTGACGACGACATGCCCCAACAAGCAATCGTAAGCGCATTGAGAAAATACAGCAAGTAAAAGGAGAGAACAACAAATGCAAAGAATAGGAGTATTCGTATGTTGGTGCGGTAGTAACATCGCCGGCACGGTTGACGTTGTTAAGGTTGCGGAAGCACTTAAGAATGAACCGGGCGTAGTTCACTCTGCTAACTATCAATATATGTGTTCGCAAGCAGGTCAAGAGCTTATTAAACAAGCCATAAAAGAACATAATCTTACAGGCTTAGTAGTATGTTCTTGCTCGCCCAGAATGCACGAAGCTACTTTTAGAAAAACAGCCGCTGCCGCAGGCATCAATCCTTATATGGTAGAAATCGCAAACATTCGTGAACAATGTTCGTGGATTCACAAGGATATGGAAGAAGGCACGGAAAAAGCTATCGTTTTAGGTAGAACAGCAATCGCAAAGGTTAACCTTAACGCACCGCTTAAACCAGGTGAAAGCCCAGTTACCAAGCGCGCACTCGTTATTGGTGGCGGTATTGCTGGTATTCAAACCGCGCTCGACATTGCGGACGCTGGTTTTGAAGTTGATATCGTTGAGAAAAAGCCGACTATCGGCGGTAAAATGGCTCAAATAGATAAAACGTTCCCAACGCTTGACTGTGCGGCTTGTATTTTAACGCCTAAGATGGTGGACGTTGCTCAACACGAAAAAATCAGAATTTTCTCTTACAGTGAAGTAGAAGAAGTTAAGGGTTTTGTTGGCAATTTCAACGTTAAGATTAAGAAAAAAGCACGTTTCGTTAAGGAAGAACTTTGTACTGGTTGCGGACTTTGTACTGAAAAGTGCCCGCAAAAGAAAGTTCCCAACGACTTTAACTTGGGCATGGACAATAAGCGCGCGATATATATACCGTTTGCGCAAGCAGTTCCCAAGATTGCAACTATCGACGCAGATTACTGCACTATGCTTAAAACAGGCAAGTGTGGCGTTTGCTCTAAGGTATGTACGGCAAAGGCAATCGACTATACGCAAAAGGACGAATTCGTTGAAGAAAAATACGGCGCAATCGTTGTTGCAACCGGTTTCAATCCCATCAGCATGGATAAATTTGACGAATTTGCTTACAGCCAAAGTAAAGACGTTATAACTTCGCTCGAACTTGAACGTCTTATGAACGCAGCAGGACCTACCGCAGGTAAACTCGTTCGTCCTTCAGACGGCAAGCACCCTGAAAAGATAGTGTTCGTTCAATGCGTTGGCTCACGTTGTTCTTCTTGTGCGGAAAAGGGCAAGGAATATTGCTCAAAGATTTGTTGTATGTACACGGCAAAACAGGCGATGCTTATTCGCGACAAATATCCTGATACGGACGTTTCGGTTTTCTATATCGACGTAAGAACACCGGGCAAGAACTTCGACGAGTTCTATCGCCGTGCCGTTGAAGAATATAACGTACATTATATAAAAGGTATGGTAGGTAAGGTTTCACCCGAAGGCGATAAGCTTATCGTTCAAGGTTCTGACCTTATTGCAAATAAACAATTAAAAATAGAAGCCGACTTAGTAGTTTTAGCTGCTGCAATCGAGCCCGACAAGTCTGCAAGACCGCTTGCGACTATGCTCACTGCAAGTATGGATACTAACGACTTCTTTACCGAAGCTCACCCCAAGCTCCGTCCGGTAGAAAGCCCCACGGCTGGCGTGTTCCTTTCAGGCGCGTGCCAAGGCCCGAAGGATATTCCCGAAACGGTTTCTCAAGCGGGTGCTGCGGCTGCTAAGGTTATCGGACTTTTGGCAAAAGACAAGCTTACGGGTAACCCGTGCGTGGCGCATTCAGACGAAATGATGTGTAACGGTTGTTCTTCTTGTGAAAGAGTTTGTCCTTACGGCGCAATCAGCTATCAAGACAAAGAATTCAGAGGTCCAAACAGAACTACGCTTATTAGAAGAGTCGCATCTGTTAACGAAGCAATCTGTCAAGGTTGCGGTGCTTGTACGGTTGCTTGTCCGTCAGGTGCAATGGATCTTAAAGGATTTGCAAGCAAACAAATTATGGCGGAGGTTGACGCAATATGCAAGTAAACGAATATAAAC
>JAZTZE010000004.1:0-9787 GCA_045637285.1 Christensenellaceae bacterium
CCTGTTGTCGCGCCAGCGGCATGGCAGGATAGCGAAGTGCGGATTAGATAAACGCTGAAAGCATCTAAGCGTGAAACTAACCTCAAGATAAGATATCCCATATCGTAAGGTAGTAAGACCACTCAAAGACTATGAGTTTGATAGGTCGGGGGTGTAAGTACAGCAATGTATTGAGCTAACCGATACTAATAGGTCGAGGGCTTGATCTCAAGAAATTGAGATAAAGACGAATTAATTACAGAACACAAGAACTTTACAATCAGCCAAGGGCTTAAGAAAACTAAAAAAACATCTATGCAGTTGTGAATCTACCGTGTAAAGAAATTGACGGGAGACGAAAAAGAGTGTATACTAAATATACACTTAAAAAACGATATGTTCGAGCAAAAGCTCGTATATATACCATTGCGGTGACGTTAGCGGTGAGGTCCCACCTGTTCTCATACCGAACACAGTAGTTAAGCTCACTAGCGCCGACAATACTTGACTGGAGACGGTCCGGGAAGATAGGTTGTTGCTGCATCCAAACAAAAAGAACTGTTCAAAAGAGCAGTTCTTTTTTATTAATTTATTACATTAAGTTTTAATAAAAACTTGCTTTTTTTATTTTAATGTAATATTATTTAAATGTATTTGCTGGCGAGCAGTTTTAAACGAAAGAACGGAGGAGTTTGTCGTGAAAATTAAACAATGGATAACGGACATTTTCGTTGCAGTAATGGCAGGGATAATCGTTGGTCTCGCTTATTACTTCTTTCAAAACGCAAATGGGTTTGCTCCGGGTGGCGTTGGCGGGTTAGCAACGATGACCTACTTTTTGTTGGATTACAAAGTCTCTTGGGCTGTTTTAATGCTTGCATTCAATATTCCTATATTTATTTTAGTAAGCGTATTCGTTAATAAACGATTGGGTGTTATTCTAATCATATATATGTTAGCGCAATCGTTATCCACAGAGCTTTTTAGCGCGTTGGGGTGGAAAGAATACAGTTTTATTAACAACGGCGCAGACTTTGAAATCACTTTCGCATGCATAGCCACCGGTGTTATTTCAGGCATAGGCTTTTCTGTGATGTTGCGTCGTTTTGGCGCGAGTGGCGGAACTTATGCGATTTCTGCACTAATAAAAAAGGCAAGACCCGAAAAAAATATTGCATACGTGGCGTTTGTTTTAGATTCGAGTGTAGTTGCGATATCGTTTTTCGTTTATGGAATGAAAATCACGCCTGTTATTTGTACTCTTATCAACTTGTTCATTGCGAGTGTTGTGGTAGATTCACTCCTTGCGGGTGTAAAAAACGGTTATAAATTTGAACTTATTACCGATAAACCAGAAGAACTTTCAAAAGAATTGATTGAAAAACTTGGACACGGCGTTACCGAAATTAGAGCGCAAGGCATGTTTTCTCACGTTGAAAAATACATGGTGGTATGCATTATTAGGAAAAAACAAATTGGCGAAATGATGAAAATAATTAAAAATTATCCGGGAGTTTTTGCAAGCTTTTCTAAAGTAAACGAAGTTTTTGGCAGATTTAAGTAAGAAAAATGGATAAAAAAACAAGAATTTGCTTGGCGTTAAGTTCAACGTTTGACTTGCCAGAAAAAGAGCAGATAGAAAAATTTAATAATCATGGTTTTGACGGTTTTTTTGCGTTATATACAAGCGATAAGCAAACTTATGAGCTTGCGGACTTTGCGCAAAAGAAAAATATGTTTTTTCAGTCTATACATGCAAAATACCTTGAAACGTCTGAATTATGGCATGGTGGAGAAAACGTTCAAGATATAATGAAAAGCGTTAAAGAAACCATAAAATGTGCAAGCCAAGTCGATGTCGACAGGGTTATTTTGCATATTTATAACTATTTTGATAATAGAGCCATTACTCAAATAGGCTTAAACAGAGTGGGCGAGTTATTAGAAGTTGCTGAAAAATACGACGTTAAATTATGTTTTGAAAATTTACAAGGTCCTGAATACGTTGACGCAGTGTTAAACGAATATTCAAACTGCAAGTATGCAAAAATGTGTTACGACACGGGGCATGAAAATTGTTACAACACCTTTGACGTTGTTAATAAGCATACGGATAAAATTATTGCGCTTCATATTCACGATAATATGGGCATAAGAAACCAAGATAAAACACTTAGCGGTGACGACGATTTGCATTTATTGCCTTTTGACGGAAACGTTGATTTTGACAGGGTGGCAAGAATAGTAAAACAAGCAAACATGCAAAACGAACTTACTTTTGAATTAAAGATTATTAAATCTCACCTTGCAGAAAAATATAAGAGTATGTCTTTTGACGAATATTTGCTTTTGGCAAAACAAAGAATAGAAATGTTCAAGAGTAAGTTATAAGTTAAATAATTTATAAAATCAAGTGTGACATAAAGTATATTGAAAAAATACATAAAGGAAAACGCTCTTATTAAAAAGAGCGTTTTCCTTTTTTTGTTTCGCAACTGTGCGTTTGTGTGGCGACAATCGGAGAGATGCATACTCAATTAAGGCTATTATATATTACTCGATTGAGTATTGTCAAGTAATTTTTAACATTTTTTACTATAATGAGTAAAGGTGGTGAAAATTATGTTCCAAAAAATACTTAAAGAATTGTTAGAAGAAAGACAAATAAAATATAATGCGGTGGCGCAACAAACGGGTATACCAGTTACAACATTGAGTAATTATATAAATAGAGGCTCTTCTCCGTCAATCACTCAGTTGAGATTATTGGCAGATTTTTTTGATGTTAGCGTAGATTATCTTATAGGTAGAGTTGGAGATGACTTGGCTACTTTTGATAAAGATAAAGTCTTTACCGAAAAGGAGCAAAGATTGTTGAAAGCGTTTATACGGTTAGATGCCGTTGCACAAGAAAAATTAATTGCGCAGGCAGAAAATGAGGCTGGACTTTAATAGGTAGTAAAATGAGAGAATATAACGGAAAAACATATATAGAGAGTGAAAAACACGATATTGCAGAACTTGTTGAAATTGTTAGTATTTTGCGTAGCCCTGACGGGTGTGAATGGGATAGGGCGCAAGACTTTAATTCAATGAAAAAGTGTTTGACGGACGAAACTCAAGAAGTTTTGGATGCTATCGACAACAAAGACTATGAAAATTTAAAAGAAGAACTTGGCGACGTTTTGTTGCAAGTTGTTATGAATTGTGAGATTGCAAGAGAACAAGGGCTATTTAATATTAACGACGTTGTTCAAGTTTTGTGTGAAAAGTTAATTCGCCGTCATCCACACGTTTTCGGGGATGTGAAAAAACCTACAACTCCCGAAGAGAGCCTTGCAATATGGAAAAGCGTTAAAGAAATAGAAAAGGCAAGGAAGAATAAATAACGATTAAAACCTACCTCAACGGAAGGTTTAGTTTTTTTATCATATAACTCAACCTGTGTTTGATATTTTGCGTAAATAAATTTAAAAACTGTTTTATAGTTGATAAAAATTCAAGTACAATAAGAGTATAAATTAAAACGTGGTTAAAAGTATGAATATTCAAGCTGAGAGCTTAACCTTGCGAGCTTTTTGTGGGACACGAGAAAGATTTCGTTTGACCGCGTGGTTCAAGCAATGAAAGAAACAGGGCATGACTTATCTTCATCTTACCGAGAAACAGCATAAGCAGGTCTTGCAAAAATTAAACTGTAAAAACAAAGCCACGTTAAATAAGCGTGGCTCTAATTATATATTGACTTTATCAAAGAGTTGTATTATAATGTTATAAAAATGTTTGGAGAAAAAGATGAAGGCTTATATTGTTCAGCCGTACTATTCGCTTAACGGAAAAGAAGATATAGAAAAGTGCTTTAACGGTCAGATTGCACTTATGGACGAATGTGACGATAGTGCGGATATTATCGTGCTTCCTGAAGCTTGCCATTGCCAATCTTTTATGGGCTCAAACGAGCTTTCGTATCAAACAAAAGAAAAATATAACCAAGTTTTTCATCAAAAGGTAATAGAAACAGCAAAACGTTGCAAAGCACTTGTTTTTGCTAATTACGGGTATCGCCATGAAGACGGAAAATACGCAAACGTAACTTACGGTGTTGACAAAACTGGCACAGTGGTTGCTAAATACTTCAAAGCGCACCCCGCACCCAGCGAAATAGACGATGAGTTTATGAACAACGATTATAGCTATCGTTACGACGAGCCTTACGTTGTTGAAATTGACGGAGTGCGTTACGGGTTTATGACTTGTTACGATTTTTATATGTATGAAAACTTTCCACCGCTTGCAAGAAAGGGAGTAGACGTAATAATCGGCTGTTCGCATCAGCGTTCAGACACCCACCAAGCGTTAGAAATTATAGGCAAATTTTTGTGCTACAATACCAACGCATACCTTCTCCGCTCGTCAATAACGTTAGGTGAAAATAGCCCTATCTGCGGTTGCAGTATGGCGGTTGGTCCTGACGGAACTATGATAGGCAACATGTATAGCAAAGTGGGGATTTTAACCGTTGAGTTTGACCCGACTAAAAAATATTATAAAAAGAAAGGCTTCCACGGCACAACGTTAATGCCACACTATAAATATCTTGATGACGGTCGTCGCCCTTGGCTTTATAGACCGGGTGGTAGCGCAATGGTTGCTCAAGACAAGTTCATGAAGTATCCTAGAGTGTGCGCTCACCGTGGGTTTAACACTGTTGCGCCTGAGAACAGCATGCCTGCGTTTGGGGCGGCGGTTGCTCTCGGTGCAGATGAGATAGAGTTTGACCTTTGGACAACTAAAGACGGTGTGCTTGTTTCTTGCCACGACGAAAAGATAGATAGAATTAGTGACGGCGTTGGTAAAATAAGCGACTATACTTATAAAGAATTGTTAAACTTTGATTTTGGCGTTAAGTGTTTAGACGGCTTTAAAGGCTTAAAAATTATCACGTTTGAAGAAATTCTTAAAAAGTTCGCTTGCCAAACCATAATGAATATTCACGTTAAATTGTGGGAGCATAATGCACCCAACACAATGATTGAACAAATTATAGGTTTGATTAAAAAGTACGATTGCGAACAACACGTTTACTTAACGTGTTGCAATGATGATATTGCCGTTAAAGTAAAAGAATATGCCCCCGAGATGCGAATTTGCATCGGTTGGGATGGTGACAAAAACCCACTTTCAATGGTAGAGCGTGCTATTAAATTATCTGCGCAAAAGATTCAATTATATAAGCCGTATTTTAACGAACAAACGGTAAAAATGGCAAAAGAACATGGAATTGTTTGTAACGTGTTTTATGCCGATGATGAAAAAGAAGCTCTTGAATATTTAGATATGGGCATTGATACCATTTTGACAAACGATTATCTTAAAATTTCAAAAGTTGTAAAGGAATATAAAAACAAATGATAAAAGTAATGTTCGTGTGCCACGGCAACATTTGTCGTAGCCCTATGGCAGAGTTTATGTTTAAAGACTTAATTGAAAAGAACGGACTTAGTGACAAGTTCGTGGTTCAATCTTCTGCCACAAGTTTTGAAGAAATAGGCAACCCCGTACATCGCGGAACGCGCGCCGTTTTAGACAAATACGGTATTTCTTATAAAGGCAAATATGCCGTGCACTTAGAAAAAAGCGATTATGACGATTACGATTATTTTATCGGCATGGACATGGCAAACTTAAAGAATATGGCACGCATTTTCGGGGCAGACCCAGACGGAAAAATTTCGCTTTTATTAGATTATGCGGGCGAACACCGTGAAGTTGCAGACCCGTGGTGGACGGGAGATTTTTCGGCAACGGAAAAAGATGTGATAAAAGGCGTAAACGCTTTTTTCAACTTCTTAAAAGCAAACAAAAAAATTTAAAAATAATTTTCAAAAAAACTGTTGACAATGTATTTTTTATATGCTATATTTAACGCGACTAAAGGCTTTAACTTGTAGGTAAGTTAAAGCCTTAAAAATTATATTGTGGCATGGAGACGGTAATGATGCAGGAAGATAAACCGAACCAAAGCAAATTAAGAAGAAGTGACAACATTGTTCCTGATTACGACTATTTGTTCGACCAAACGGTTAACAAAAAAGGTAAACGGAAAAAAGGGTTTTTTTCTAAACTAATTAAACTCAACTTAAAAGCTTTAATCGGCTCTACTTTAATTTTTTTAATCCAATATTCACCGCAATGGTTAACACCAGTTATCACGGCAAACATAATCAACGTGGTTACCCAAGCGTTATCATCTCCCACAGGGATAACGACTCAAACGTGGAACACCGTTTTCCTAAACGCTGGCGTGTTGCTATTACTGTTGGCGCAAAACGTTCCCACGACTATTTGGCGTTGGCACGTTACCAGTCGAATGACTCGTCGCACGGATGCGGGCATAAAAAGTGCCGTGGTTAGAAAGCTTCAAAGCCTTTCTATAACCTATCATAAAGACGTGCAGTCCGGTAAAATTCACGCCAAGTTCTTAAAGGATACCGAAGCGGTGCAAGGGTTGTTTTCAAATATAATCCATTCTCTTATTCCTTGCGTGTTTACGGTTATAATCGCGATTGCAATATCCTTTTACACCAATGCGCTGGTTGCACTGTTTTTCCTTATAATTATTCCTATGGATGTAATTTTGGTTAGATTTTTCAACAAGCGTCTTAGGAAGTGTTATCACGAATATCGTTTGCAATCTGAAGAAATGGGCGCGAAGATGTCGACCATGCTTGAAATGGTCCCCGTAACTAAAGCGCACGGTTTGGAAGCCCAAGAAATAAGCTCGTTTAAAAAGACCATTGGCGGGCTTGCAAAAGCAGGACTCAAGGTGGATAGAACGGTTGCCAACTTTGGTGCAATGAGCTGGGTTGTTCATTCGTTTATGAGTGGCGTTTGCTTGGTTGCTTGTGCAATATTTGCATTAAACGGTATGATTGGTGTAGGGGACATAGTGCTTTATCAATCAATGTTTAGTCAGATATCCAACTCTGTTTCTGCACTTGTTAATCTTATTCCTGCGTTTGGTTCAGGGTTAGAAGCTCTTTCATCAGTGTCTGAAATTATGAATGTTACTGACGTTGAAACGAGCATTGGAAAATCAAACATTCCCGCTATAAAAGGCGACGTTAAGTTCCATAACGTATGCTATAAATATCCCGACACCGAACAAAACGTTATAGACCGACTTAATTTGGACGTAAAGGCAGGCGAGTGTATTGCCGTTGTGGGAGCATCTGGCTCAGGCAAATCGACTATGATGAATATGATAATCGGTTTGTTAAAGCCCGTGGAAGGCACGCTTTACATAGACGGAAAGAGCATTGATCAATTAAATCTTGCCGAATATCGTCATCACATATCTGTCGTACCGCAAAACAGCATTTTGTTTTCTGGCACTATCCGCGAGAATATTACCTACGGTTTGCCGTGCTATAAAGAAAAAGATTTAGAGCGCGTTGTTGAAATGGCAAATCTCAACGAATTTGTTAAAGACTTGCCCAACGGATTAGATACCGTTATTGGCGAACACGGCGATAAGCTTTCTGGCGGACAAAAACAAAGAATCACTATTGCGCGCGCCTTGATAAGAAACCCCAAAATTCTTATTCTTGACGAAGCTACCAGCGCGCTTGACAATATTTCCGAATATCACGTTCAAAAAGCAATAGCTTCTTCTATTAAAGGAAGAACCACCTTTATAGTAGCGCACCGATTGTCAACCATTCGTGATGCGGATAGAATTGTCGTTTTAGAAGACGGCGTTGCAATAGAAATGGGAACTTACGACGAGCTCATGGCAAAACAAGGAAAATTCTATCAATTAAAGCAATTGAACGAACTGAACCTTAAGAAAGCTGAAGAGCAACTCGCTTAAAAATTGTTATTTACTTCGTTGCAGGTCGTTTTTGCCTTGCCTAAAAGACTTCAATGACCAAAAGGTCAATTTCATCCTTTTAGGCAGTCGAGCCTATTGCAACTCGCAACTAACAATTTTTATAAAACGCATTTATTTACTTCGTTGCAGGTCGTTTTTGCCTTGCCTAAAAGACTTCAATGACCAAAAGGTCAATTTCATCCTTTTAGGCAGTCGAGCCTACTGCAACTCGCAACTAACAATTTTTATAAAACGCATATTATTTACTTGGTTGCAGGACTTTTGCGTTTATTGAAACTTGCTCTTAATAATTTTTATAAAATAAAAACCGTTACTGATTTCAGTAACGGTTTTTGTGTTATTCAATATATTATTTGAAGAGTTCTAAAGCGGTGTTAACAACGTTTTCAACCGTGAAGCCGTATTTTTCAAACAACTTCTTAGCGGGTGCAGATTCACCGAACGTTTCCATGCCGATGATTTTTCCGTCCATACCAACGTATTTATACCAACACATGGGTGAGCCTGCTTCGATGGCAACTCTTGCACGAACTGCCTTAGGAAGAACGCTTTCTTTATATTTTTCACTTTGCTTTTCAAAGTCTTCAACGCAAGGCATAGAAACTACTCTTGCATCAATGCCTTGTTCTTTCAACGCTTTCTTAGCTTCAACTGCGAGAGTTACTTCACTACCCGTTGCGATAAAGATAAGGTCGGGGGTCTTCTTGTCGCTGTCTGCGAGAACGTATCCACCCTTGAACGCCTTTTCGCCAGTTCCTTCGAGTTGGGGAAGGGTTTGACGAGAAACTACGATACAAGAAGGATCTTTGCCTGTAACTGCGCTAATCCAAGCGGCAGCAGTTTCTCTTCCGTCACAAGGACGATAAACGTTCATGTGGGGCATAGCGCGTAAACCAGCCAAGTGTTCGATAGGTTGGTGGGTAGGACCGTCTTCACCAACGCCGATAGAGTCGTGCGATAAGATATAGATAACGGGGAGTTCCATTATTGCAGACATACGCATTGCGTTCTTCATATAGTCGCTGAATACGGCAAAGGTTGCGCAGTAAGGAATAAGTCCGCCGTGTAAATACATACCGTTAACGATAGCCGCCATAGCGTGTTCACGGATACCGAAGTGCATGTTAGAACCGGTTTTGTCAGTGGGGAGATAATCTCCGCGTGACTTCATGTTAGATTTGTTTGCAGGACCAAGGTCAGCAGAACCACCGATAAGTTGGGGGATATATTTAGCGAGCTTGTTCAATACGGTGTGGCTGTAACCTCTTGAAGCATCGTCCTTTTCAAATTGCCACAATTCTTCAATAGCCTTAAGATCGGGAAGTTCTTTCTTCTTCCAAGCAATATATTCTTTAGCGAGTTCGGGGTATTGTTCAGCGTAAGCTTTGAACATTTCTTTCCAAGCTCTTTGAGCTTTTCTGCCCTTTCTGCCAAACTTCTTGCAGTGGGTAAATACTTCTTCGGGAACTTCAAACGGAGCACTCGTCCAACCGAGATTTTGCTTTAAGGTTGCAACGCCTTCTTCGCCGAGCGGAGCACCGTGACAGCTTGCCTTGCCAACGAGATGTGAGCCGTAACCGATTTGTGATTTAATGATGATGAGTGAAGGCTTTTCTTTTTCAGCTTTAGCCTTTTTGATGGCACGGTTAAGTGCGCCTAAATCGTTAGCGTCCTTAACGTTAATAACTTGCCAGCCGAGAGCTTCGTGACGCTTGCCAACGTTTTCGTTAAAGGTAATGTTGGTGTCGCCTTCGATGGTTATATCGTTATCGTCGTATAATACGATAAGTTTGCCGAGCTTGAGTGAACCTGCAAGTGATGCAGCTTCGTTTTCAATACCTTCTTGCATACAACCGTCACCGCAAAGAGCGTAGGTGTAGTGGTCAACGATGGGGAAGCCTTCTCTGTTGAACT
>JAZTZE010000005.1:0-5140 GCA_045637285.1 Christensenellaceae bacterium
GAGAAAGCTTGAGATGCAAAACCCAGTATACGTAAGGAATGCAGCGGAAGGATTCTGTAACAAGTTAGACGAATTATTCGGACAAGACAAAATGAAGTTATGTAAAGCAGTAATTCATCGTTTGGAGAAAAATGCTTAAACATAACTATATTGGCAAGATTTAAAACATATAGAAAGAAAGGAAAAAAATGTTATACGAAAAATATCAACGCTCAATGGAGCGGATATCTTCAATATTAAACGGTATTAAGCGTTTTCGTTTCGTAATCGCATCCGTTCTTGCCGCAATTGTGATATTGATTGGGGTTGGTGTGGCATTTACTACCGGTGAAATATCTGACAATGGATATTGCCCAACGGAAGTGGTTTACGGTGAAGAAATTGGATATGAAGCGAGCGCAAGGTTTGCAACGGTTTCGTATGAGTATTGTGCTGTGGGGTCAAACGATTGGTCTGCGAAAAAGCCTGATAGAGTGGGAGAATATAAAATCCGTGCTGTTGCCTATGGCTTGACAGGAAATATACAATACGGGCAGACTTATGAGTTTAAAATTATCCAAAGAGAAATAACCATAACTACCGCATCAAAGGCTTGGGTATACGACGGGCGTTCACACACGGCTACAATCCCAGAAAGTGTTGATAATCTTATTGATGGGCAAGTGTTGGTTGCAAACGAATTTACAAGTATTACGAACGTTTCTGACGGCGAAATTGACAACGTAATCAGTTATCGCATATTTGGCGAAGATCAACAAGACTTTACGGAGAACTACAATATTAACGTTGTCGCTGGCAAGCTTAAGATAGAAAAACGTGAGATTTTAGTTGAAACTGCAAGTGCGAGTTGGACTCACGACGGCAAAGAACATTACGACGTTGACAATATGGTTTTTGCGTTGGTAAGAGGTCACGAAGTTGAAGTGGTTAACTATACTAAGATTACTAACGTGGGGCAAGTTCAAAACGTTCAAAAGGTTATTGTTAAAAATTCGGACGGACAAGATTGTAGTGCTAATTACGATATTAAATATAATTACGGTACACTTACTGTACGGTAGTTTGTAGCCTAATTACAATCTACAAATACAAGGAGAATTAAGAGCATGCTAAAACAAAACGTTAATATATGTAATAAAACGGTTTTAGTTACGGGTGCAGCTGGATTTGTTGGAGCTAACTTGGTACATGAATTGTTTGATTCTTATGAAAACGTTCACGTTGTAGGGTTTGATAGCGTTAATGATTATTACGACGTAGCGTTAAAAGAATATAGATTAAAAACAATAGAGAAAAAGGCAAGTGAAAACAATAAAAAATGGACGTTTATAAAAGGTAATCTTGCGGATAAAGCTTTAATTGACAAGGTTTTTGAGCAATATAAACCTAAAATTGTAGTAAATCTTGCAGCCCAAGCGGGAGTAAGATATTCCATAACTAATCCAAATGCATACATTGAAAGTAATATCGTTGGCTTTTTTAACATACTCGAGGCATGTAGAAACAATATCGTTGAACACCTTGTTTATGCTTCAAGTTCGTCCGTTTACGGTTCTAATAAAAAAGTTCCATACTCCACAGACGATAAGGTTGATAATCCAGTTTCATTATACGCAGCAACGAAAAAGTCAAACGAGCTTATGGCTCATGCTTATTCAAAGATTTATAATATTCCGACAACTGGGCTTAGATTTTTTACCGTTTATGGTCCTGCTGGAAGACCAGATATGGCTTACTTTGGATTTACGAATAAGCTTATAAAGGGTGAAAAAATACAAATATTTAATTACGGCAAGTGTAAACGTGATTTTACTTTTGTTGACGACATAGTTCAAGGTGTTAAAATAGTTATGGAGCATGCTCCTGAAAAGCAAGCTGGTGAAGATGGGTTGCCTATTCCGCCTTATAAAGTATATAATATTGGCAACAATAGCCCTGAAAACCTACTTGAGTTTGTTGATATATTGCAACAAGAACTGGTTCGAGCAGAAGTGTTGCCCAAAGATTATGACTTTGAAGCGCATAAAGAACTTGTACCCATGCAACCAGGAGACGTGCCTATTACTTATGCTGATACAAGTGCTTTAGAACGTGATTTTGGGTTTAAACCTTCAACGCCATTAAGAACGGGGTTGAGAAAATTTGCCGAGTGGTATAAAGAGTTTTATAAAGTGTAAATAATTTAATAACAACTTGGTTGCGTTGCCATAGGAGACACCATAGGGACGGAGCAAAGCTGTATTTTCGCAAAGAAAAATTTTTTACGGAGACGGAAGAAAAATTCTTTTTTGACATATTATCTAATAAGGAGAAATACTATGAAAATTGCAGTTGCTGGAACGGGATACGTGGGTCTATCTATGGCTATTTTATTAGCACAAAACAACGATGTAACCGCTGTCGACATCGTTCCGCAAAAAGTAGAATTAATCAACAAAAGGCAGTCGCCAATTGACGACAAGGAAATTAAAGAATATTTAAAAGATAAAGAATTAAGGCTTAAGGCAACAACCGATGCATTAAATACTTATAAGAATGCCGACCTTGTCGTTATAGCTACACCAACAAACTACGATGAAAATAAAAACTATTTTGACACTTCTACCGTAGAAGGTGTAATTAAGCAAGTTATTGATGCCAACCCACATGCGGTAATGATAATTAAAAGCACTGTTCCTGTGGGATTTACTGAGAAAATTAGGCAAGAACTTTGTTGTGACAATATTTTATTTAGTCCAGAATTTTTAAGGGAAGGAAAGGCGTTATACGACAATTTGTATCCAAGCAGAATTATCGTTGGTGTGCCTGTAAAAAACGCTCGACTTAAAAGTATTGCACAAAGATTTGTGGAGCTTTTAAAACAAGGTGCAATAAAAAAAGAAATTGAAGTAAGGTATATGAATACTACCGAGGCTGAAGCAGTTAAACTTTTTGCAAACACCTATCTTGCACTAAGAGTAGCATTTTTCAACGAATTAGACACTTACGCAGCCATAAGAGAGTTGGATACGAAATCTATTATAGAAGGCGTTGGTTTAGATTCTAGGATTGGCAATTATTATAACAATCCTTCTTTTGGCTACGGCGGATATTGTTTACCGAAAGATACGAAACAATTGCTTGCTAACTATAATAACGTTCCGCAAAATATAATTTCTGCTATCGTTTCGGCTAACGGAACGAGAAAAGACTTTATTGCCGATCAGATTATAGCAAAAAAACCTAAAATTGTTGGGATTTATAGGCTTACGATGAAAGAAGGGAGCGACAATTTTAGACAAAGCAGTGTTCAAGGTGTAATGAAGCGAATTAAGGCAAAGGGTATAGAAGTTGTAGTCTATGAACCAACTATGCGCGATAATGTATTTTTCAACAGCAAAGTAATACGCGACTTAAAACAATTTAAGGATATGTCAGACGTTATAATTGCAAATAGATATAATGACGAATTAAATGACGTTTTGGATAAACTTTATACTCGTGATTTGTATTTTAGAGATTAAATATTATAAGAAAAAAGCTACTCTATGCGAGTAGCTTTTTCGTTATCGTTAAATCATATCAAAACTGTTGAATTTTATCAAAATTACTATTGATTGTTTTGCTTAAATATTATATAATAAATATAAACAAATATAAGGATAAAATGAATGAAATACGTATTAGTAACGGGGGCTTACGGGGGAATGGGCAAACGCTTCGTAACCCAGCTCGTTAAAGAAGGATATAGTGTAATTGCACTTGATTTAAACGTGGGTGAAAGCGAAGAAAACGTTTATCCTATTCAAATAGACTTAACAGATGAAAACAGTGTTAAATGCGCTTACGAAAAGGTTAATAAAATAACAAAATCGCTTTATGCAATCGTGCATTTCGCTGGAATTTACATGTTGGATTCTTTGGTAGAAATTTCACACGAAAAATTTGAACGGATATTCAAATGCAATGTTGGCGGAGTGTTTTTAGTTAATAAAACTTTTATTTCGTTATTAAATAAAGGTGGTAAAATAATAATTACAACAAGTGAACTTGCTCCACTTGATCCGTTGCCGTTTACAGGGCTGTACGGCGTTACTAAAAGCGCGCTTGATAAATATGCTTATTCATTGAGAATGGAATTGCAACTTTTAGATATAAGCGTGTCTGTTTTGCGTGCAGGGGCGGTGGATACGGATATGATTGGAGCTTCTACTACTGCACTTGATAATTTTTGCAACAACACGAAGGTATATTCATGTAACGCCAAAAGGTTTAAGAAGATTGTCGATAGAGTGGAAGCAAGGCGAATTTCACCACAAAAAATTGCTAAAAAAGTGCTTAAAATAATGAACAAAAAACATGCAAAGTTCGCTTATAAAATAAATAGAAATCCGTTATTGCTCTTGTTGAATTTAATGCCAAGGCGTTTTCAGTTTTGGGTTATAAGAAAAATTTTGAAATAAGAGATAATCTTAAATGAAAAATAAAAATCGTTAGGATTCCTAACGATTTTTTGTTTGCAAAATAGGCTCTTATTATGTTAAATAGAAGAATGACATTATGTGCTTAGATTTATTCTTAAGATGAAATTGCAGGTGATTTTTGTGATAAATTAAGTCGATTAATAAATTTTAGTAACAAAAAAGAGTTCGTATTAAACCTATCGGTTAGATTCGAACTCTTTTGGTGCCGCTGGCCGGACTTGAACCGGCACGGATGTTACTCCGAGGGATTTTAAGTCCCTTGCGTCTGCCTATTCCGCCACAGCGGCGACGCATTATTAAAATGAAACTCCGCGCTTATAAAAAGCGAGGAGTTTTTTGGAGGCGCCACCCAGATTCGAACTGGGGGTAAGGGTTTTGCAGACCCGGGCCTTACCACTTGGCGATGGCGCCGAATAGGATAAAACTCCTAAAATAAAAAAATGGAGCGGGAAACGAGATTCGAACTCGCGACATTCGCCTTGGCAAGGCGACGCTCTACCACTGAGCCATTCCCGCACCATGATGGTGCAATGACGAATTTGGTGGGAACAATAGGGCTCGAACCTATGACCCTCTGCTTGTAAGGCAGATGCTCTCCCAGCTGAGCTATGCTCCCGTGTTCGTCATTGCTGATATATAATACCAAATTTAGAAATTAAATGCAACTGTTTTTAAGG
>JAZTZE010000006.1:0-1764 GCA_045637285.1 Christensenellaceae bacterium
GCTAATTTTGTGCGCAATTTTTTACTTTGCTATCTGTTCAAGGTATGATATAAACTCACTTGTTAATTCGCTCCTTTGTGCGCCCTTTCTTAAAATATAACCTATCCTATAAAACGACTGCGTTTTTATTTTCAGCCCCACTATTTTGCCGTTATTCAATGCCGACGGCATTACGCCCGTCCCTACCGTGTAGCTGTCCGTTGTTAGCAAAACGTTCATAAGCGTTGCCCTATCGCTTATAGTAATGTGTTTGTCGCCCTTGAAGTCTCCCGCCAATTCTTCCGTAAAAAAAGAAGAATTGTGAGAACCCTGTTCATAAGAAAGATAAGGATATTCGGCAAGCTCGTCAAAGCTTACGCTTTCCTTTTGGGCAAGCGTGTGCGCCTTTCTAACGTAAACGTGTGGAGGGGCTTGTAAAAACTCCTTAAACACCAATCCTTTTTTGCTTAAATATCTTGTCATTACGTCATAATCGTTGTTCTTTATAGCAAGAACGCCCACGTCGCAAAATGCGCGCTCCACCTCTATAATAACTTGATGCGTTTGCATTTCTTTTATTGAAAAGTCGTATTTGTTCTCTTGTCTTTTCCTTAAAAACTTACAGAACACGTCGGCAACAAAATCGTAATGCTGGGTTGCTACGTGAAGTTTTTTGCAGTCACCTACTTTACCGTATCTATCCTGAATAAATTCGCTTCTGCTCACAAGTTGTTCTGCATATCTAATGAATTCTGCGCCGTCGGTTGATAGACACACACCGTTTTTAGAGCGCTCGAATATTTTTATTCCCAACTCCTTTTCCAACTGCTTTACACTGTTTGATAATCCCGATTGCGCAACAAAAAGTTGTTTGCTCGCTTCGTTAAAAGAGCCTAACTTTGCTATTTCTAAAACGTATCTACACTGTTGAATTGTCATTTCCCTTCTCCTTTTTCCTTTTACGCCTTGATTAACGTTAAAACTATATTTGCAATTATTATTATGGGTATTGACGGCAACATGTTTACCGTGCTTATTTTTCTACTTTCATCCGTAATCATATTCATTCCACTAAAAAACAATATAATATAACCGATTGAGCAAAGTTGTGCCAGCATTTGCGCGCTTATAATTTGACCAGAAAAGTATGCTATTATCGCAATAATCACTTGAATTAGCGCAACGGGAATGGCTGATAGCGCAGAGCTTTTTCCATACAGCGCACCGAACATAACCGCAAACGGAAAATCTATTGCGCTTTTTAAGTATAATAGAGAGCTATCCCCGCTAACACCTAAAAGAATAGGCCCGCTAATTTCCAGTCCGCCAACTACGAAAAATATACTTGCTTCACTAAACGCCAAATTTCTTTTCTGTTTAAGCGGGTTTCCGTTTACTTTTTTATCAAGCTTTAGCGCGTCGCCGATAAAATACCCAACCACAAGAGAAAAAATTAAAACGTATAAATGCTCGCCCTTTAGCGTTTTATCGTTTACTTGAAAAACGTTTTCTATAAAACTAACTAAAGAAATTATGCTTACGCTTATGCCAAATATTGCAAATTTTTTTACAGAAATGCCTTTTTTTGCTATCCGCCCCACCATGACGCCGAGAATTATAGCAACGGCGTTAGTTAAAATACCCACGGCCCGCTCCTTCTTTTTTACTACTAAATTATATCATGGCAACGCCTAAAAACTATAATATCAAAAAATGATTGACGGCAACAACTTTCTCTTATAACCTCTTTATAAAAAACACCGCAAACTTAACGTTCGCGGTGTC
>JAZTZE010000007.1:0-50130 GCA_045637285.1 Christensenellaceae bacterium
ACCGCTTGGCCTCCGACTTAGTGGCAAAAGTACGATTGCAAAAAAGCTTTCTTCAAAGTTAAACATTTTGTATCTTGACACAGGGGCAATGTATAGAGCAACCGCGCTTAAAGCGTTATCGCTTAATATTGATACGTTTGATGCTGAAGGTGTTAAGACGTTTATTGACGACATTAATCTTGAAATTAAATACATAGACGGCACTCAACATACCTTTCTTGATGGGGATGACGTTTCTGATAAAATTCGTGAACCACACGTTTCGATGGCTGCTTCAAATATTTCAAGCTTAAAGTGTGTTAGGTTGAAAATGGTTGAAATGCAAAGAAAAATTGCTAGCCAAATGTCGTGTGTTTTAGACGGTAGAGATATTGGTTCTTACGTTCTTCCTAACGCCGATTATAAGTTCTACGTTACTGCAAGTGTTGACGTAAGGGCTGATAGACGTTATAAGGAGTTAATTTTAAAAGGTCACAAAGTGGACTTTAATGAGCTAAAAAAAGAGATTGAACAACGTGACTACAATGATAAAACTCGTGATTTTGCGCCGTTAACGAAAGCTGACGACGCGATTGAAATCGACACGTCGTTTATGACGATTGAACAGGTCGTAAGAAAAGTTACGTCTTATATTGAAGGTTAATATGAACTTTATTAAAAAAATTCCCATTTTCTTTTTTTCATTGTTGTATCCGCTTAAGGTTTATGGAAAAGAAAACGTGCCGGAAGGCGGTGCTATTTTTGCTTCCAATCACTTTAGGGCGATTGACTGTGGTTATATCGTGAGAGCATACGATAAAAACGTTAATTTTTTGGCAAAAAACGAGCTTTTTTCTAATAAACTATACAGCAAAATTTTGCGCGCTTACGGTGCTATTCCAATAGATAGAGATAATCCTGATATGAAATCGCTTTTGCAAGCAATAAAAACGATTAAAAAAGGAAATAAACTTTGTATATTCGTTGAAGGCACGAGAAACAAAACTGGAACTAATCAACTTCAAGAAATTAAAGGCGGAGCAATGGTTTTTGCTGTAAAATCTCGTTGCCCGATCGTTCCGTTGATGTTTTTGGAAAAAGGTAAAATTTTTAAGACGGAAAGATTGATTATTGGAAAACCTTTCACGCTCGAAGAGTTTTATGATAAAAAGTTGGACGACGAACAGTTTGGTAAAATGAATGAAATTGTAAAAAACAAACTAATTGAAGAACAAAATAGACTTATTGAAATAATTAATAGCAAAAAGAGCAAGAAAAAATGCAAGTAATAAAATGTAAGCACGGCGGTTTTTGCTTTGGTGTCAGTCGGGCGATAAAGCAAGCAGAAAAACTTTCGGGGAGTGGAAATTACGTTCTTGGCGAAATTATACATAACGAAAGCGTTATTGAAATGTTAAAAGCTAATGGAGTTTGCACGATAAACTCTTTAGACGACGTTAGTTTTAATGAGAACGATACACTGCTAATAAGAACACACGGTCAATCGAAACAAACTTTTGATAAAGCAAAACAATTAAATCTTAACGTTATTGACTGTACGTGTCCGTTTGTTAAAGAAATTCAAAAAATCGTTAATAAGCATTACGAAAAAGGGTATAAGATTGCCATAATAGGAAACAAAGATCATCCCGAGATAATAGGCATAAACGGATGGTGCAACAACAGTGCGGTTATCACTGAAGATAGTGAAGAATTAAACTTGATATGTGCTGAAAAGTTATGTGTTGTGGTGCAAACGACCTACTCGGAAAAAAAATTTGATAAAATTATAAAAAATTTTGATCGTAGTAAGGTCAAAACAGTTGATATTTTCAAAACAATTTGCTATACTACAACAGAACGACAACGCGAGGCGGATATAATATCTAAAATAAGCGATGCGGTGCTTGTTTTGGGCGGTGCAAACAGTAACAATACGAATAAACTGTTTGACGTTTGTAAAGCTAACTGCAACAACACGTTTAGAATTGTTGAGCCAGCGGAGTTCGATTATAATAAAATAAAAAGTTTTAATAAGGTAGGAATTGTCATGGGAGCATCTACTCCTAACGCACAGTTCCAGGAGGTAGTCTCGCATATGCAGAACATTACAGAAGAAATCATTACCACGGAAACCGTTGAATGTGAAGTTCAACAAAACGCACCCGTAGAAAAAGCTACGGCAAGCATCGAAAAGTCTGAATTTGAAAAAGCACTTGACAATATCAGACCCGGCAAAGATTTAAGAATCGGACAAATAGTTTCCGCAACAATCACTTCTGCTAAAGATGATGGTTTAACCTTGTCTATTAGAGACGCAAAGAGAGACGATTTATCTCTTCCTAAGGATGAAGTAATGGGCGAATACAGCAAAGAAGCTTACCAATCAAAGGTTGGCGAAAAGATTCGCGTTATGGTTATTGCTAAGAATCCTATCGTTTTCTCTGAAAAGGCGATGGAAAAAGTATTAAAAGAAGAAGCTGAAATCGAAGAAATCAAAAACGGTAAGATTTTTGAAGCAGTTATCACCGCAACCAACAAGGGTGGTTTAATTGGTAAATGCGGTTCTTATCAAGTTTTCGTTCCTTCTTCACAAATTAAGTTGGGTTTTGTTAAAGATCTTGAAAAATACGTTGGCAAAACTTTAAGACTTAAGGCTGAAAAAGTTGAATCAAGAGGCGCACGTAGACAAATTGTTGGCTCACAAAGAGTTATCTTGGAAAGCGAAAAAGCTGAACGCGATGCAATTAAGGCTCAAAAAGAAGCTGAATTCTTTGCAAGCATTCAAGAAGGCGATGTTGTTTTAGGAACTCCCGTTAGATTTGCTGCTTTTGGTGCTTTTGTTGACGTTAACAACTTTGACTGCTTAGCTCACATTTCAGATCTTTCTTGGACTGGATGTAAAGATTGTGCGGAAGTTTTAGAACTCGGCAAGCAATATGAATTTATTATCTTAAAAATAGACGTAGAAAACAAGAGAGTTTCTATTGGTTACAAGCAATTACAACCTAAACCTTGGGATCTCGTTCTTGACAAGTACAACGTTGGCGACGTAATTAAAGGTCGCGTAGTTAGACTCGTAAACTTTGGCGCGTTCGTTGAAGTTGAAAAAGGAATTGACGGCTTAGTTCACGTTTCACAAATTTCTAACGAATGGCTTGAAAATCCTGTAACTGCATTGCAAGTTGGTCAAGAAGTTGATGCTAAGATTTTAGACATCAACACCGAAAAAGAAAAAATGACTCTTTCAATTAAGGCTTTGCTTCCTGAAGTAGAAAAGCCTGCAAAGGAAGATGTTAAAGACAAGAAAGATGCTAATGAACAACCCGAAGAACCTGAACTTCGCGAATGGAAGGACGATGATAACGGCGGTGCTTCAATAGCTGAAATGCTTGGAAACATTGAATAATTGTTAAATTAAAGCAGACCAATAGGTCTGCTTTTTTTGTTAAAGTTTAAATCACGCTAAATTAGCGTGATTTTTCTTTTTAAAGCATTTTAGTAATATATTTAGGTTATTAGGCATAGATTTAAACAAATGAACTTATATTTTTTGCCAAAAGCAATATTGCTTGCGCTTGAAAAATACGACATAAAAGACGTGTGTGAAATAAGAATGCGCGTTGGTTATCCAATAAAAATCGTATTAAAGGACAAGCACATAATCAATTGCGCACTTATAACGTGTTCACAGCATGATATAGATAGCGTTATTGAATATATTACGGAAAATTCACTATATGCGTTTAATGATAGAATTAACCAAGGTTATATAACGACGCGTGACGGGATTAGAGTCGGCGTTGTTGGTGAGTGTGTTTTTTGTAAGGACAAGATTATTGCTGTAAAAAACATTTCATCTATAAATATTAGAATTCCACACGAAATTAATGGTTGTGCAAAAAAAATTTACGAGCACGTTTTTTTGTCAAATACAGTGTATAATACGTTAGTAATTTCTTCGGCGGGGTATGGAAAAACGACATTTCTTAAAGATTTAATAAGAAAAATCAACGACGAATACGATAAGAATATATTAATCATTGATGAGCGCGGGGAATTTTGCAATGTTAAAGGTGAGAACATTGACACGATTTTATATTCAAACAAATCTTATGCTTTTGACGTCGCATTAAGGTCAATGGCTCCACATGTTGTGGTGACAGATGAACTTTCCGATGAAAACGATTGGCTTTATGCTAAAAAAGCTGTTAATTCAGGTGTGAAAATTTTTGCGAGTTGCCACGCCGAGAGTATAGACGAAGTGATTAGCAAGCAAGAATTCAAAAAAAATGTATTTGAACGTTATATTGTTTTAAGAAGTTGTTCAGAACCGGGTATTGTTCAGGGGGTTTTTGATAAGGGGTTAAATAAGATATTGTGAACGTGATTCCTTCTGCATTGTTTTTGTTGCTTAGCGTTATTTTAGGGCATATTTTTAGTTCGAAGTATCTTTTAAAATATAAGTTTTACGATGATTTTTATCAGTTTAATGAAAAAGTTATAAACGAAGTTTTATATTTTCAAAAAACCTTAAATTCAATAATAAATTGTTTGCCAGAAAGCGACTTTTCGCGTGTAATAAAAAGTTATTTTGAAAAGAAAAAAATAGCTCAAGTTGATTTTTTGACCGCTGAAGAAAATGAATATCTTAATAATTATTTAATTAACGTTGGGAAAAGTGACCGTGATACTCAAATAGAATATTTGCAAAGAGTAAGGTTAAATATAGATTCAATCAAAAAAGGAGCGGAAACAAGCCTTAAAAAATATCGGCCATTATACTTAAAAATAAGTTTATTAATTGGGTTGATTGCTTTTGTGGTGCTGTTATAAAACTATCGTGAACGTAGACGTGATTTTTAAAATTGCGGCAATTGGAATATTAATTGCGGTTATAACTCAAGTGCTTAAAAAGAGTGATAGAGATGATATTGCAACGCTTGTTTCGCTTGCAGGACTAATAATTGTTTTAACGCTTGTTATTGGTATGATAAGTGAACTTTTTGAAACAATTAAAAATATTTTTAATTTTTATTAGTTATGATAAAAATTATAGCCGTAGCAATTATATGTGGCGTTATTATTATATATTTAAAAAGTGTTAATAGCGAGCTAACGTTGCTTGCAATAATTGGTTCAGGAATTATAATTTCATTTTTCTTGTTGGATTATTTGATTCAGGCGATAGATTTTTTTAGTTATTTAATTGATGTAAGCGGGGTCGATTCGCAAATTTTTAAAATTATATTTAAAATTACTGCTATTGCATATTTAGTTGAGTTTGGTGCGGATACGTTAATTGATATGGGGTTAAAAAGCATTGCGGACAAGCTTGTGTTTGCAGGGAAAATTATAATATTTATAACGGCTATGCCAATAATTTATAGCATTTTTAACTTATTAATTGGAATGTTGCAATGAAAAACAAAGTAAGTATTATATGTTTAGTTATACTGTTATTATTTTCAATTATATTAATTGACGGTGGACAAATAGTATATGCAGATGAGCTTAGCGATAATATTAACGAACAAATGGAAAATATTGACTTTAGCGAGTTGGAAGATTTTTTTACTGGAAGCGTAACCCTTCCAAATGAGTTTGGCTTTATTGAACAAGTAAACAAAATCCTAAACGGGCAATATGATTTTAACTTTAATAACGTGTTTGAATATATTTTTACCATTCTCGGCTCAGAGTTAAAAAAATTCATTCCAGCGTTTATAGGGCTGTTGATTGTTGCAATTATTTGTGGGGTGATAAAAAATATCAACCCGTCAATTTCATCCGACGGGGTAAATAGTGTTGTTGTTTTCGCATGTCTAATATGTGTTATTATGTTTATAAGCACGCATTTGTTTTCGATGTTTCATTACACTGAAAACACTATAAAAAATATAGCAATTTTAACTGAGATTATGTCACCCATAATAAGCGCGTTAATGATAGCTTCAGGCGCAACGGTATCAGCAAGTGTCTATACGCCCAGTATTGTCTTTTTTTCTACGGGTATTATAACGGCAATACTAACGTTTGTGTTGCCACTAGTTGGGTTAATTATAATTTTTTCGCTTATAAACAGTTTATCAAATAACGTTAAGCTTAATAAATTTATAGATTTATTTTCTTCGGTTATTAAGTGGATAATAGGTTTTAGTGTAACTATATTTGGAATATTTTTAACAATACAAGGGTTAACGAGTGCTTCGTTTGACGGGCTTTCAATTAAGGCTGCAAAATATGCGATATCTAATTCTATTCCGCTCGTAGGCGGTTTTTTACGAGATGGGTTTGATATTGTGGTTGTAGGAAGTGTTCTTATTAAAAATGCAGTTGGCGTGGTCTGTGTTGTGGGCATGTTTTATTTATTATTATCGCCGATTATAAGTATCGCAACATTCTCGTTGGTTATTAAAGCAGTTACTGCTATAATCGAGCCAATTACTGACGATAGGATTGTTTGTTTTTGCACAGGGGTAACAAAAGGGATTAGTTTTCTTAACGTTTGTCTTTTTATGGTTGGAATTTTGTTTTTTATTATTGTTTTACTAATGATTTTAAGTGCAAATGCGTTTGTTTAGGTTATGAATGAGTGGGCTTTAAGTTTAGCAATCGTTATATTTGTAGTTACTGTTTTAACGATAATTTTGCCAGAAGGTAAGTTAGGGAAAACGGTTAAAGGTTTTTTATCTTTTGTGATTATTTTAATTATGATTAAGCCTATATTAAACGTTGACAAAATTAGCTTGGAATTTTATTATCAATCGGGAGATTTTTTTAATCAATCGCAAATACAATATTTAGACTATATTTTTAGTCAAAAAGTAACAAATTACCAAAATTTATGTGATGAAATTGCAAATAATTGTGGAATAAAGGGAGGTCAAACACGAATAGAATATATCGTGAATGAAAACAACGTTTTTCAAATTGCTAAAGTTAATATTTTTATTGCAGAAAAACAAGAATTTGATAACGTTCAATTAGACAATAAAATTGATTGCGTGATAAATGAAATTGCAAACAAATTAATGATAGATAAGAATGTGGTAACCGTAAATGTCGTTAGTTGAAAAAAGCTTGTTCAACAAACTGTTGAGCAAGATAAAAACAAATAAAACAACTCAATATTTGATTGTAATTATAATTGTTGTCATTGCGGTTTTTGCATTGATTTTTACATATCTTCCAGAAAAAGCCGAAAAAGTTTCTCAAGATGAAATTTCATCCTACGTTAGTTCGCTTGAAAATAGGCTTTCTAACGTGTTAAGCAAAGTTAACGGTGCGGGTAATGTTTCGGTTGTGATAACGGTAGAGTCTGGGATGGAAACGGTGCTTGCAATGAAATCAACTGAAAAACAAACGGTTAACGGTGTAGAAAAAGAAACTACGCCAATCTTGGTTAATGGGAAACCTGTGGTCGTGAAAGAAAAATATCCGGAGATAATTGGCGTGCTAATTGTTGCGGAGGGCGCGGGGAATATATCGGTAATGTCAAGGCTTCAACAAGCCACTGTTTCATTATTGAATATAAAATTAAATCAAATTGAAATTTTATCAATGAAATAAAGGAGAAAAACATGAACAAAAAAAGAAAAATTATCGTATTATCTTGCATGATTGCACTGCTTGCCGTAACAGCGGTTTTTAACTTCGTTTTAACAACTGCTCCTATTGACGATCACAGTGTAATAGTTAGCTCAGCAAATTATTTTTCGCAATATAGAAGCGAAAGAATTACGAGAAGAAATGAAGAACTTCTTCAACTTGACAATATAATCGAGAGTGCGCACGAAAGCAGTGCGGAAAGAGCTGAAGCGTTATCAATGAAAATACAATTGACGGCGTTAACAGAAAAAGAACTGCTTCTTGAAAGTCTGATAAAAGCTTATGGTTTTGAAGATGCGGTAGTTGTTATTGGTTTAGAGTCGGAAAACGTTAACGTTATAGCAAAATCAACAGAGTTAAGCACGGATGATGCTATATTAATTTATACGATCGTTGCAGAAGAAGCGTTTGTTTCTCCTGAAAACGTAAAAATTATTCCTATTTCATAAAAAATACTATGCAAAATAAATATTTTGTGGTACAATAAATACAACGAATTTATTTATCAGGGGATATTTATGGCACGTTTTAAAAAAATACCGCAAGTTCAAGAAGGAAGACTGTTTTATTCTGACGAAGTTATCGACAATATCGTCGTTTGTGCGGTTAAAGAAATTCCTAACGTTGTATTAGAAGACTGCTCACGCAATCAAGCGCGCTCTAAGGCTATTACGGTTAAAAAGGAAAAAGACGGAATTCACGTTAACGTTGTAGTTAAAATTCATTTTTCTCAATCGGTAACGGACACTGCTTTTAAGATTCAGGAATCAATTCGCCATTCAATTGAAAACATGACGGAAAATCGCGTTGCTAACGTAAACGTAACTATTTCTGGTGTTACTTTTGAAGACAAAACGGAAGAAATTCACAACGTATATAGTGCAAACAATCAAGAAGGTTAACAAATGAGAAGTCAAGCAAGAGAATGTGTTTTAAGATATATATATTCAAAGCTCTTCAATCCGGGTGATGAAGGGCTTTTTGTTGTTCTATGCAAGGATTTATCTAAAGATGATAAGGATTTTGCAAGCCAATTATTGCAGGCGGTAGAAAACAACCAACAAAAATATTTGGATAAAATCGAGCAGTTGGTTATTGGCTATAAGCTCGAAAGAATTCACGCGGTAGATAAGTGTGTTTTGTTATTGGGTATGGCAGAACTGGATAACTTTTCTAACACGCCCGTTCCCGTTGTTATTGACGAAGCTGTTACTTTAGTAGCAAAGTATTCTACCGAAAACAGCACGAATTTTGTTAACGGTGTGTTGGCGGAATATTTAAAGGGGAAATAGTTGTTATGGCAAAAATTATTAGTGGCAAGGTCGTTTCTTCTCAAGTAAAAGAAGCATTAAAATTAAAAGTGCAAGAATTTTATCAAAAAACTGGGCATCAAATTACTTTGGCGGTTATTTTGGTTGGTGAAAATCCTGCTTCACAAGTTTACGTTAAAAATAAGATTATCGCAACGGAATACGTTGGTATGAAATCTTTGTCTTTTCACTTGCCTGAAAATTCGACTTTTGAAGAAGTGTCTGAAACGGTGAAAGGTCTTGCCGAAGATAACGGTGTTGATGGTATTTTGGTTCAACTTCCGCTTCCTAAACACCTTGATGAAAATAAAATCTTATCATTAATTCCTGCGGAAAAAGACGTTGACGGGTTCTTGGCGGAAAACGTTGGTAGATTAGTTCTTGGATTACCAACAACCGTTGCTTGCACACCTTTTGGCGTTCTCAAAATGCTTCAAAGCGAAAATATTGAACTAAGCGGAAAAAATGCAGTAGTTCTCGGCAGAAGTAATATTGTCGGTAAGCCTATGGCGATGCTATTGTTAAAGGAAAATTGCACGGTGACTATTTGTCACAGCAAAACACAAAACTTAAAAGACATTTGTAAAAATGCCGATATTTTGGTTGCAGCAATAGGAAAACCACAATTTGTTACTGCTGACATGGTTAAAGATGGTGCGGTGGTTATTGACGTTGGCATTAATAGAACGGAAAACGGATTAGTTGGTGACGTTGATTTTGATGCTGTTGAAAAAGTTGCATCGTATATTACGCCTGTTCCAGGTGGTGTTGGACCCATGACGATTGCAATGCTATTAGAAAATACGTATTTATGTGCTTCAAGGAGATTAGGTGTTGAACTATAAAGATAGGTATGAAAAATATCTTGAAAAATTCAATATGCAATTAGACTGTGCGGTTAAGAGTTTCTCAAACGCCCCTGAATTACTTAAAAATGCAATGGAATATGCAGTTTTGGACGGGGGGAAGAGAATTCGCCCTGTTTTGTTAATGGCAACTGCAGATATGCTCGGTGTTGAGTTTAATGCAGTTAAAGAATTTGCCGTTGCTATAGAATGCATTCACTCTTATTCGTTAGTTCACGACGATTTGCCAGCTATGGATAACGACGATTATCGTCGCGGAAAATTTTCTACTCATAAAAAATTTGGGGAAGCGTTCGGAATATTAGCTGGAGATGCGCTATTAAACTTTGCTTTTGAATACGTGCTTTGTAAAAATTCTTTTGGGGAGCTTGATGCAAAAGCACTTTCTTATCTTGCTAATTGTTCGGGTTCACTCGGAATGATTGCAGGGCAGGTTCTTGACCTTGAAAACGAAAAAGCAAACTTAGTTTCTGAGCAAGTTCTTTATTCAATTTATGAAAATAAAACAGCTAAGCTTATTATCGCGCCTATAATTATTGCTTCTATATTATCTGGGAATAAAGAATATGATAAACTTTACGATTTTGCTTATAATTTAGGGGTAATGTTCCAAATTGCCGACGATATTTTAGACGTTGAAGGTGATATTAATACGTTAGGAAAAACACCAAATAAGGACGAACAAAGCGGAAAGCTTACCGCTATTAAAGTCTTTGGGCTTGACGGCGCAAAAGCCAAGAAAACTGAACACTATAATAAATGTAAATGCGCGCTTAGTGGAATAAATAATAATGAATTTTTGATTTCGTTTACCGACGCTATATATTCTCGCAACAAATAATATGAGATTAGATTTGTTTTTGGTGGAAAAAGGGTACTTTTCAACACGAACTAAGGCGCAACAGGCAATTGAACGCGGAGAAATATACGTTAATTCAAAACTGGTTGAAAAAGTTTCATTTGCCGTGGAAGACGGCGTTGTAATTGAGCGCATTAGTCCAAGTGAATACGTTTCATTGGGCGGGTTTAAGCTGGAAAAAGCTCTAAGAGATTTTAACTTTAACGTTAACGCAATGACTGTTGCTGACGTTGGAGCAAGTACGGGCGGTTTTACAGACTGTTTAATTAAAAGCGGTGCAAAAAAGGTTTATTCGGTTGATCTTCGCGATGATTTATTGCACGAAAGTTTAAAAGCCAATGACAAAGTTAAGCTCATTGTTAAAAATGCAAAGGATTTGTCTTTGTTAGATTTTGATGACGAGATAGATCTTATCGTTGCCGACTTAAGTTTTATTTCGGTTTCACACGTTCTCGGTGTGTTTTATCAGTTGATTAAAGAACAAAAAGACGTAATAATCTTAATAAAACCGCAGTTTGAAACTGGGAAAAAAGAAAAGCATAAAAACGGCATAATTAAAGACGGAAAAATTCATAAACAAGTTTGTGAGAACGTTTATAAATTGGCTTTTGATATGGGGTTGTCTCCACAGGCGATAACAACCGCGCCAATCGTTGAAGGCAAAAACAAAGAGTTTCTTATTTGGCTAAAAAAGTCTGCGCCAGTAAAATTAGACTTAAATTTTATTGAAAATTTATAAATATTCATATTTTTCTGAATAATAATTGAATTTATTCGCGTTTTATGATATTCTTAACGTGGAGATGGAAATGAAAGTTTTAATATATGACAATAAAGAAAAAGATATTGGAAAAGCATGTCTTAAAGCATTAATAGCGTTGTTGGACGAAAAGGGGATTGAGCATAAGATTCTTTCTGACGAAATGTTGCCTTTTGACGAAAAGGCTGATGCGTTATTTGCTATAGGCGGTGACGGTACTATTTTGTTCTTGGCGGAATATTCAAAAAGAAATGATATTCCAATCGTTGGAATAAATGCTGGAAACCTTGGCTTTTTGTGCGAGTTTGAAAAGAGCAGTGTTAAAGAATCAGTTGAGGCGCTTATTAACAATAAACTTATAAAAGATAAAAGACTTCTTTTAAAGGCAACCATTAACGGTAAGGTTCATTACGCGCTTAACGATATTTACGTTCAACGTGCATACGATATAAATAAAGGCAATATGGTTGCTCAAATTTGCGTGGAAATTGATGGGTCGATTGTTTCTAAGTTTAACGGAGACGGTGCGATTATCAGCACGCCCACAGGCTCTACGGCATACTCTTTCTCATTAGGCGGACCTTTGCTTTCACCACACGCTGCTGCCTTTGTGGTAACTCCAGTTGCAGCGCATTCGTTTAATCAAAGAGCAATAGTTTATCCTGCGGGGTCAACTTGTAAAATTAGAGTTATTGGTAAAGCACCAGTTAGTGCATTCGTTGACGGCGCATTTATAGAACAGTTGAATAAAGATGATTTTATTGAATTGTCCTGTGCTGAAAAGCCCGTTGTTTTCTTGCGTAGAGAAGGATATAACTTCTTTGAAAAACTTACTGAAAAACTAACTAAAAAGGATTACGGTGATTTTAATGAATAGAAAAGAAAGGCTTAAAATTATCGTTCAAACCATAGAAAATTACAATATTGGCACGCAAGAAGAATTGACGGAAAAGCTTTTGTCGTTAAACGTTCCCGTTTCGCAAGCTACCGTTTCAAGAGATATTAAAGAGTTAAATCTAATAAAAATTGAAGACGGATATGGCGGATATAAATATGCGAAGTCAATCCAAAGTAACGGTGGCGTATCTCCACAAATCGTTAGTCTTTTTAAGCAAATTGTCACTTCTATTGAAGTTGCTAACAACTTAATCGTTATAAAAACTATGGGTGGTAACGCTGGTGCTGCAGGTATGGCGATAGACCAAATGCAGTTTCCGCAAATTATGGGCACGATTGCTGGTGATGATACGGTTTTAATCGTAACGAAAAGCAATGCTGATGCCGACGTTGTGTTAAAAAGTTTAAGGACTTTATAAATGCTAAAAAAACTTCTAATAAAAAACGTCGCGCTGATTGACAGCGTGGAAATAAGTTTTACAGACGGTCTTAACGTCTTATCGGGCGAAACGGGCGCGGGCAAATCCGTGATTATCGAGTCGCTCAATTTTGTTTTGGGCGCAAAAGCTGATAAAACGCTTATTAGAAGTGGCGAAAGTGAATGTTTTGTTAAAGCCGAGTTTGAATTAGACGAAAATAGTGCACTTTTTGAACTTTACGACGAGTTTGATTTTGATAAGGAAGATATTCTTATCGTTTCAAGAAAGTTTACGGCAGACGGAAAGAGTTCTATAAAAATTAACGGCAATAGTGCGACGGTTGGGATGCTTAAAAAGTTCACTGCGCTTTTAGTGGACGTGCATGGTCAAAGCGAGCACTTTAGCTTGCTTAAAACTACAAATCAGTTGGATTTAATAGATAGTTTTGGTGGTCATACTATTGCTGATTTTAAATCAGAATTAAACAACCAATTTTCTCAATATAAAAGCGTGGTCGTTCAATTAGACGAGCTTGGTGGTAGTGAAAGTGAAAGGCTAATTAAAACTGATATACTAAATTATCAAATAAATGAAATTGAAAATGTCAATCTCGGCGAAAACGAAGAAGAAACGCTAATAGCAAATAGAGATAAGCTACGCTATCAACAAAAGATCGTTACGGCGTTGACGGTTGTTAAAAGTGCAATAAGTGACGATGGCGGAGTTGCTGATATATTAACTAACGTTAGTCGCTCAATGTCGAGTGTTTGTTCTTTAGGGAAAGAATATTTGGATATAAGCGACAGATTAGATGCAGTATTTTCTGAAATTGACGATATTTCTTCAGTTGCAACTTCACTTCTTGACGATATAGATTCATTTGAATTAAATGCAGACGAGATAGAATCTCGCTTAGACAAAATTAAGTCGTTAAAGAATAAATATGGCAACGATTATTATGAAATAATGACGTTTTTGCAAAATGCTAAGCAAGAAAAGGAAAAATATGATAACTTTGCTGAAAATGCGCAAGTATTGCTTGCTCAAAAGGTTGAGTTGCAAAATAAAATCTACGACTTATATGAAAAGTTAAGTAACAAAAGAAAGTCGTGTGCAAAAGAGTTTGCCGAAAACGTTTTAAGTGAATTAAATGAACTTGGAATGGCAAAAGCTAATTTTACAGTAGAATTTTCTCAGTTTCCAGACCGCTCAGATTGCGTTTTTAACAGTGCCTTGGGTGTAGATCAAATTGAATTTATGTTTTCTGCAAATAATGGTGAACCGCTTAAATCAATGTCGCAAGTAATAAGTGGTGGTGAAATGAGTAGGTTTATGCTTGCCATTAAAGCTCAGACGGCAAAATATAACGATATTTCGACCTTTATATTTGACGAAATTGACGCGGGTATTAGTGGTAACGTGGCAAGTGTGGTGGCGAAAAAGTTTGCTAAAATATCACTTAACAAACAGATTATAGCAATATCACATTTACCGCAAATATCGGCTATGGCTGACAACAACTTGCTAATTGCTAAAACTGAAGGCGAGAACAAGACACTTACGCGCGTTACGGCACTTGACGATGAACAAAAGGTAAATGAAGTAGTTAGGCTTGTGGGTGGCAACGCTGGCAGTGAGAATGCCGTTGCTCACGCTAAAGAACTAATAGAAAACGCAAAAATTTATAAGCATGAATTAAAAAGCATTTAACGTTTGTTAAGTGCTTTTTTATTTTTTAGAATAATTAATTAATAGTTGCACACGATAAAATGGACGAGGTGTTATGAATAAAAAAAGATTCTCATTTATTTGTGTGATAATTTGTTCGATCTTATTTTGTTGTTTTGGTTTTAACGTTGCTTATGCCGAAGAAAAAATATACTTAGGCGGGATGCCTGCGGGGTTCGTGCTTTCGACAAAAGGTGTAGAAGTTGTAGGAATTGGCGAGATAATTACTAACGACGGTGTTGTTTGTCCGGCAAAGGATGCCGGCGTTGAAGTTGGTGACGTTATTATTAAGATTGATAATGTGGAAACTAATAGCGTGACAGACGTAGAAAGGGCTATTTCAAAGGTAAAATCTGCCGTTTTGTTGATTGATAGGCGTGGCGATGAATTAATTAAAATTATTAAAATCGTAAAGGATACGAGTGGGAAAAATAGACTTGGGGTGTTTATAAAGGACAGCGTAAGTGGGATTGGAACTATTACTTATATAAAAGGGAACCGATTTGCTTCTTTAGGGCATCCAATAGTTAACGAGCATGGAAATATAATTGAAACGACTGGCGGTAGTGTGTATTCATGTAAAATAACTGGTTATATAAAAGGTGAAAGGGGTAAAGCAGGGCAATTAAATGGTGTTTTCTTGCGTTCTAATCCATTATATAAAATTGAAAAAAACTTAGATTGCGGAGTTTATGGACAAATTATTTGCAAACATAATAATTTGCAAGAAGTTGAGATTGGACATGCTGTTCCTGGTGATGCGCAAATAGTTTCAACTATTAACGGAGAAAATGCTCAACGTTACGACGTGTCAATTATTAAAGTTGATGAAACTCAAAAAACAAAAAATTATGTAATTAAGGTTAACGATAAAAAACTGTTAGACACTACTGGTGGAATAGTGCAGGGTATGAGTGGTAGCCCAATTTTGCAAAATGGAAAGCTTGTTGGAGCTGTTACACACGTTTTTCTAAATGACCCAACCCGTGGTTTTGGGGTAAGTATTGAAAATATGATAAATAATTAGTAATATAATGATAAAATTAAACATATTATGTGTGGCATAATGAATATAAATCAATAAATTACAGAAAATATTTCTATAACGGAGGTAGTTATGAAAAGAAAGTTTTCTGTAATTTTTATTTTACTTGCAACGATTGTTGCATTTAATATATTTAGCACTGTTAATAAACAAAAAGTATATGCAGAACAAAAAGACGCGATGTTAATTAGTAGCAAAAGTGCTATTTTAATTGACTATAATAGTGGAACTACACTTTACGAAAAAAACGCGGATGAAAGATTGCCAATTGCAAGCATGTGTAAAGTTATGACGTTGGTTTTGTGTTTTGATAACATAAGAGAAGGTAATATTAAATTGGACGACGTTGTTACTGTAAGTGAAAACGCGTCTGGTATGGGTGGTTCACAAGTTTTTATTGAAGCTAACGCCGAATATTCTGTTGGAACTTTAATTAAAAGCATTGTCGTTGCTTCTGCAAACGATGCGTGTGTAGCTATGGCTGAAAAATTATACGGTAGTGAAAGCGTTTTCGTTGATAAAATGAACGAAAAAGCACGTCAGCTTAATATGGAAAATACCTGTTTTGTTAATTGTACGGGGCTTCCTGAATATGGGCAATATTCATCGGCAAGAGACGTTTCAAAAATGTTTAGTTGTCTATTAAATAACGATGAATATTATAGATTTTCTAAGATATGGACTGACGTTGTTAATCACCCCAACGATCGAGTAACTGAGATATCAAACACTAATAAACTTATAAGATTTTATAATGGCTGTGATAGTGGGAAAACGGGTTATACGAGTGAAGCGGGACATTGCTTAGTTGCTTCTGCATTAAGAAACGATATGCGTTTAATTTCAGTTGTAATAAAAGCACCTGATAGTAAGGTTAGATTTAAAGAAGTTTCTTCATTGTTTAATTACGGCTTTGCAAATTATGTGAATAAGGTATTGGTTGATAAAAATGCTCCGTTAAATATTGACGTGAAAGTATCAAATGCTAAAAAAGATAAAATAGAAGTTGTTGCAGAGAAACAATTTGCTATATTATCAAAGAGAGATGAAAAAAGAAGTGTTGAAATGGATTTTGAACCTATAATTTCTATTAAAGCACCAATAAAGATTGGAGAAACGGTAGGAAAAATTAAAATATTTGAAAAGGGCGTTCTAATTGGTTCGGTTAACGTAATAGCAAACGAAAACGTTGAGAAAAAAACTTATTTTGACTATATAAAAGACGTTGCAAAAGACTGGGCGGTAATATAATAAGTAACTATAAGGGATAATTAGTGTAACAATAAACAAAACTTAAAGCGTTATTATTGACATTTTTTACAACCTTTGATAAAATTATAAAAAAAGATTGGGGATAAAAAATGAACCAAAGAGAAACGCTAAAAGTTAATCAACATGGTCACTTGGAAATAGGTGGAGCAGACACTGTTCAATTGGCAAAAAAATACGGAACACCTTTATACATTATGGATGAACGCTACATTGAGAATATGTGCGCCGTTTATGATCGCACGATTAAGAGTGAATATGGTGAAGGGTTAATTTGTTACGCTTCAAAGGCGTTTAGTTGTAAAGAAATTTATAGGCTTGTTAACAGAATGGGTATCGGAGCAGATTCTGTTTCGTTAGGTGAGTTATATACTGCAAAATCAGTTGATTTTCCAATGGAAAAGATATGTTTTCACGGAAACAATAAATTAAAATCCGAGCTCGAATTCGCTGTACAAAACGGCGTTGGGTTTATCGTTGTAGATTCTTATGGCGAAGCTGACGAATTGAACGAAATTTGTAACAACTTAAACGTAAAGCAAAAGGTTTTAATCAGAGTTAATCCTGGGGTTGAAGCGCACACGCACCACTTCATTCAAACGGCTAAGGTTGATTCAAAATTTGGGTTTTCAATTGCTACAGGCGAAGCCGAACAAATGGTTGTGCACGTTAGTGAAAAGCAAAACTTGATTTTAAGCGGATTGCATTGTCATATTGGCTCGCAAATATTTGAAAACAAGTCGTTTTCTTTAGCCGTTGAAAAAATGACCGATTTCTATAAATTGCTTAAAGATAAATATTCTATTGAGTTTGACGTTCTTAATCTTGGCGGTGGGTTCGGTATTTATTATGCGGAAGGTGATAGTAAAAAGTCTTGCGATGAATACGCGGATTACATCAAAAATATTTGTAGTCAACTTAATGCGTGTATTAAAGAAAAGGGCATAAAAAAACCCTATCTAATTTTAGAACCGGGGCGTTCAATCGTTGGAGAAGCGGGGATAACGCTTTACACGGCTGGACGAATTAAAGAAATAAAAGACGTTAAAAACTATGTAGCAATTGACGGTGGAATGTTTGACAATCCGAGATTTGCTTTATATCAAGCAAAATATTCGGTGGTTAACGCTGGAAAAATGAATGAGCAACCAACCGAAACTTATTCAATCGCAGGAAAATGTTGTGAAAGTGGTGATCTTATCGCTGAAGACGTTAAGCTTGCAAAGGTTGAAGAAGGGGATATAATTGCTGTACTTTCAACTGGTGCTTACAATTACTCTATGTCAAGTAACTATAATAGAAATCTTGTTCCGCCCGTAGTTATGGTTAAAGATGCGGAAAGCAGATATATCGTAAAACCACAAACACTTGAAGACGTGGTTAGAAACGACGTGTAATTATAAAAAACGCTTAATCTGAATTAAGCGTTTTTTCTTGCAATTTTATAATTTTTATTATATAATATAATAAAATCGTATGTTTAGGGTGAAAAATGACTCAACTTATTGATTATATATCTAAATTTTTAGCTTTAATGGTTGTTCTTACTTTGCACGAGTTCGCGCACGGTTTTGCGGCTGTTAAAAGCGGTGATCCCACTCCTAAGTTTAACGGCAGATATACGCTTAATCCGTTAGCCCACTTTGATTTAATAGGGCTATTGTGTTTTATGTTTGCTGGTTTCGGTTGGGCAAAGCCTGTTCCGGTTAATCCTTATAATTTTAGAAAATATAAACGCGGGTGCTTTTTTGTGTCTGTTGCGGGTGTGGTTGCAAATTATTTGTTGGCGTTCGTTTGTTTCCCGCTTTTAATTTTAGCAATTAACTATGTTCCGACTTTTGGTAAATTTACAGACGTGTTGTGTTTAACGTTGTTTTATATTTACTCAATGAGCTTGTCTTTTTTCGTGTTTAATTTACTGCCAATTTATCCGCTTGACGGGTTTAGAGTAATAGACGTGTTTAACAAAAAGCGCGGAAAAGTTTATTGGTTTTTAAGAAACTACGGCATGTATATACTTTATGGATTATTTTTCTTAAGTATTTTTGCAGACTTTACTGGATTATTTTATTTGGACATATTAGGGAATGTGTTAGGTTATTTAGTTAACCTTATTAAAGTTCCTATACAATTGTTTTGGGGGTTAATATTCTAATGGCTGAATTTGAATCTATTGTAGATTATTCCACAAAACTTGAAAACTTTGAAGGGCCACTTGACTTATTGTTGCATTTAATAAAAGAAGCAAAAATCGAGATAAAAGACGTTTTTGTTTCTCAGGTAACCGAGCAGTTTTTAGCGTATATAAACGGCGTTGGTGCGTTGGACGTGGATAAGGCAAGTGAATATCTCAATATGGCAGCAACCTTGCTTGAAATTAAGTCGAAGTCGATATTGCCTAAGATTGAAGAATATCTTGACGACTTGGAAGATCCTGAAAGCGCACTTATAAGGCAATTAGAAGAATATAAGCTATTTAAAGAAGCAAGCGAAAAGTTAAAAGACCAAGAAAACGTTTTGCGTTTTTATAAAGAGCCGGATAAATCTGTTGGCGACGTAAAAGTTGTTTATACAGATTTTAACCTTGATGGGCTTATTGCAGCGTTTTCAAAGTTGTTGATGCGCGTTGACGACAAAAAACGCCAAGAAAACGTATTAAAAGAAATTCCAAAAGAAGTTTTCACGGTTAAGGATAAGGTTGAACATATAAGAACGGTTTTGCTCGATAAAAAAGAAGCAAGTTTTTTTGAAATGTTTTCAAGCTATTATACAAAAAATGAACTTATAACAACTTTTCAAGCCATGTTGGAGCTGTTAAAACTTCAATATATAACAGTAGAACAAAACGGCGTTTTTGACGACATAACGATAACATTAAGGGAAGATAGAAATGAAGAACTTGGAGAAATTGACGAATATAATTGAATCAATATTATTTGTTTCGGGCACGCAAGTTTCTATTGCGGACATTGCTGAAAAACTTGAAGTTGCCGAAAAACAAATTCTTAAAGCTGTTGACGTGTTAAAAGAAAAGTATTCGGGGGATAGTGGCGTTCAATTGCTAACTTTCAATAAGAAGCTTCAGTTTTGTTCTAACCCCAAATACGCAGAAGAAGTTTCTTCCGTTTTGAACCCGATAAAAGAACGTGAGCTTTCTAAAAGCATGTTGGAAGTTGCGGCTATAATCGCGTATAAACAGCCTGTTACAAGAATTGATTTAGAAGAGATTAGGGGAAATAGTGAATATGCCGTTCAAAAGCTTTTAGAACTTGGCGTTATTGAGCCGGTGGGCAGAAAGGACGCGGTTGGCAAACCCGTTTTATTCGGAACTACCGATAAGTTCTTGAAGAGATTTCAAATTTCTTCGCTTGACGAATTGCCTGATTACGATGAATTGATTAATAAAATTAGCTTAATTCGTGGTAACGTCAATGATGACGGTTATTTGTATCGTAAAGACGTTTATCAAGAAGAAACTGAGCCCAATCCAAACGATTATGTCACACATAGTGGTGAACAAAACGTGGCTGTTACAACTACGGAAGATTTTGATTTGCCTGACATAGATGAAGAAGAAATTCCAGAGTTTTTACAAGGCGAAGATATTGAAAAATTTTAATTTAATATCGTATCATTATTAAAAGCGTTGAAAATTCAACGCTTTTTCTTTTTATTGAATATTAAAAATCATATTGCAAATATTAAAATTAGTGCTAATTGCTGTATCAGTTATTTATTTAACTTTAATATTTCCTATATTCGTTAACGTTAGTGGCAAAATATCGTTTAACGAAAAAAAAGCCAACTTTTCCGTTAGCATATATAATTTAATAAAAATAATTAATGGCTTTGCAAAAATTTCTACTACAGGAATTATATTAAAAATAAATAAAAGTAACAAAAAAATTCTTTACAAAAACCTTGTTAATTTTAGAAAAAAGTTTAAGCCATTAAAAGACTATCATTTAATTAGTTTTTATTCGCGCTTGGAACTTGGAAGCAAACAGGATTTAATTAAAAGTTTAGAAATTTCATTTTTATACAATTACGTTTTTCAAAACGTAAAATGGTTTTATTATCACAAAAAACCGTATTTAAGACTTAAGAATTCAATTAATATATATGATAATAAAACTTTTGTAGATTATTTTTTTAACGGAACAGTGGTTTTTAATTTACTTATGGTAATTATTAGTGTTATAAAAATTTTAGTGGAGAAAATTGTTTATGCGATCACAAGAAAACAACAAAATAAGCCAAACAATGAACGCTTTGCTTAAGAACTTGAGTGAAATAGTTGACGTAAACACCGTTGTTGGTAGTCCAATAAAAACACAAGACGGTGACTACGTCGTTCCTGTTTCTAAAGTTACTGTTGGCGTTTTGACTGGTGGTGGCGAATATGGTAAGATTTCAATTTTTAAAAGTGGTGAAGATCTGCCGTTTTCTGCTGGAAACGGCGCAATAATTAGTATTAAACCGTGTGGGTTTTTGGTAAAAGAACAAAACAAATATAAAATAATTAACGTTGCGACTAATTCTTATGAAAAGATTTTAGAAAAGGCAAGTGATTTTATTGTGGACTTAAAAAATGAAAAAGAAAATTAAAGTTATTGCTATCACTATATTATTGTTTTTTGCAATATTATTTTGTCAATTTAATCATAAAAGCGATAGTATTAGCGTTTATGCTATCGGAAAAACTGCAGAAATTGTAATGGAATCAAACACTGGAAGAATAATCCATCAAGTGAATGCATTCGATAAAAAATACATGGCTAGCACTACTAAAATTTTAACGGCAATTTGTATTATTGAAAATTGCAATTTGGACGATATAGTTACGGTAACTGAAAAAACTATTGGAATTGAAGGTTCAAGTATATATTTAGAAAACGGAGAAAAATTGACGGTAAAACAGCTTCTTTATGGGCTTATGTTGCGTTCTGGGAACGATTGTGCCGTGACTTTAGCCGTGCACTGTAGCGGAAGTATTGAAGCGTTTGCAAAACTTATGAACAACACTGCGCAAAATATTGGTGCGAATAACAGTAACTTTGTAAATCCACATGGTCTACATGACGATAATCATTATACAACTGCTTACGATTTAGCTTTAATATCGTGTTATGCGATGAAAAACAAAGATTTCAAAGAAATCGTATCGACTAAGTCAGTGAAAATTCCATTTACAACGCAAAACTATGATAGATATTTAGTAAATAAAAATAAATTATTATATCAATTAGATGGTGCAAATGGAATTAAAACAGGATATACTAAAAAGGCTGGAAGATGTTTAGTTTCAAGTTGCGAGCGCGACGGTATGGAGTTGATTTGCGTTGTTTTAGATTGTCCGCCAATGTTTGAAAGATCAAAAAATTTAATTACCAATTTTTTTGGTGAGTATAAAAATTATAAAATTATAGAAAGCGATCATATTTTAGATTTTATTAAAGTTGAAAACTCAAATGAAACTTGCCCGATTGGTTTAACTGAAGATTTAACACTTACATTAACGCGCGATGAAAAAGAAAACTTAAATATAGAATATGAATATCCAAAAACTTTATCAAAACCAATAAAAAAACAAACGGAAATTGGGTTAGTTAAAATTTACTATAAAAATTCATTGATTTTTAAACAAAAAATCTATACAATAGTAGATGTGAAATAAACAAAAGGATAATCTTATGAGAATAAATAAATATTTAGCCATGAGTGGCGTTGCGTCAAGGCGAGGCGCAGATCAATTAGTTCAAGACGGGGCAGTTAAAATTAACGGAAAAATTTGTTCTATGGGAGACGACGTTAACGTTGGCTCTGACAGCGTTACCGTTAATGGTAAACTAATTAGCACGGTTAAAAAGTTTGATTATTATATAATGAATAAACCTAAAGGATACGTTTGCACGGTTAAAGACGATAAAGGTAGAAAAACCGTTATGGATTTGTTACCGCAAAACTCTAAAAGGTTATTTCCCATCGGGCGACTTGACTATGACACCGAAGGTTTGCTTCTTTTTACGAATGACGGTGATTTAGCGTTTAAGTTAACGCACCCAAAAAACGAAGTGCCTAAAACATATTTAGTTAAAACAGAAAAACCCGTTTCCGACGATGATCTTGTAAAGCTTCGCGCAGGCGTTTATATTGACGGTGTGAAAACAAAAAAATGTAACGTAAGACTGATAGAAAATACTAAAACTGGTTCTAAGTTACATATAACTATAACCGAAGGAAGAAACCGCCAAGTTAGAAAAATGTTTGAAGCCGTTAATAACAGCGTTGACTTCTTAAAGCGTATTAAGGTTGGCGATTTAACCCTAAGCGGATTAGACCGTGGTGAAGTTAGGCAATTAAACCGTTACGAGATAGATTATTTGTTAAATATATAAAATAAAAAAACCGCGCTAAGCGGTTTTTTTGTTAGGTTTATTTTTGAATTTAACGTATTTTGAATTAAAAATCTTTTGTTTAGAAAAAATATACTTAATGATATAATAAAATAAGAAATCTAACAAAAGTATAATCGGAATTACGATATGCGTTAAAACGCTATAAGTATCGTAAAAATCAATATTAGATAAAATTGCTATTGCAAACGTTACGAGTAAAAGGTTAAATACAACGATAGCTGCCGTTGAAATACTGCTTGAAGTAACTTTATTTATTGTGCAACGGTCTGGTGATTTAAGGTAACGAGCAATATTGATAAGTGGCAACACCGAAATCAAGCCTAAAACAAAAAGTGTTATAGGTGCAGACGGGTTTAACGTTTTTCCGTGAGCAAACACTATGATTAACATTTCTAATAACATTATTATATATATAGATAACGTCGTATATAGATTTAATTTGTTGATTAAAAGCGTTCCGGAAGGTCTTGCCGAGTCTTTTGAAGAAATATTAATTTTATAGCCTTCTTTTTTTGCTTTTAGCATTAAATCGCCAAAGTCTAATTTTCCGTTATTAGATCTATGCGCATGATAATCAATTTCGTTAAGCGTTTTATTTAATTTAGCTTTTTCATGAGAAATTGAAATAGGGTCAAGGGCTACGGGGACAGTATTATCCGTTTGTTGCTTTTCAACAACGGTTGAAGGTCTTGAAACCTTAATTAAGCCTTGTAAAATATTCCTAAAGTTAATTTCATTCAAGTTTTCACTTTCAGTATTAGTAATGTCAGAATGCTTAATGTTAACAACTTCGGTTTTTTGCGTGTTTGAGAAGAAATTAAACGTTTTAGCAGTAGAATTTTGTTGGGGAATTGGCTCGTTGGATGTTTTGTTTTCAATATAAACAGGCTTTTCAACCACTTTTTCAACTACTTTTTCAACGACTTTTTCTACAACTTTAACTTCGCCTTGTGGTTGGCAATCCATAAGTCTGTCAATAACTGAGCGAGAATAAGACCAACTCGATAAGTTTTCGTCAACTGTTTTTTTGCCTAATTCAGAAAGTTTGAAGAATTTTCTTCGGCCACTATCAATGGTGTCGTTCCAATAGGAAGTAACGTGTTTTAAGCTTTCTAAACGCTTTAACGAACTATATAGTGTTGCTTGGTTAATTTCGTATTGATTTTGACTTTTTTCTTTAATAGAGTCGCTGATAAGTTGCGCGTGTTTGTCACCATCAATCAGAGTGTGTAAAATTATAGTGTCAATGTGACCGCGTATTAAATCACTGCTAATTGCTTTTGGCTCCATAATAAACTCCTAAATTTTCTAATAATAGTATACAATTTAAATAGAATTTAGTCAAGAGTATTTGTAAAATAAATATTTTGTCAGATAAAATTTTATTAAAAAAAGTTAACTAAATACAAGTGAAATTGCTAATCATAAAAAACAGATTTTTGTAAAATTTTTTACCAAAAAAAATTAAAATAAAAATTAAATATAAAATAATTTAAAAACATTTGAAAAGACTTAAAGATTTTGATTAAAATAAAAAATTATTAATAGATAATGAAATTTGAAAAAAATATTGACATAACGTTGTTTTAATGTTATAATTATACATATCTATGCGCAAAAGTCGCGTTTTGCGCATAGATATATGTGTGTGAGTTTAGTATAATTTAGGGCAAAATATTAGTTCCCTATTTACATTTTTTTGTTCAAGGAGAAAATATGAAGCAAAAAACATATTACGAATCGAGAGAAATTTCGTGCATAGAACGTTTAAACGCTATAATTGATACCCTGCCTTATTACGTTCAAGATTTTTTTGTTGGAGTTGAATTGCAAACTTCTGCGCTTAGCAGACTTAATTACGGATATGATTTAAGAGTGTTTTTTGATTTTTTATCCAAAAAAATTTTTAGAAACAAAAAAATGGAAAGCATTGAACTCAACGATCTTGCCAAGCTTGAAGCATCTGATATAGAATTTTTCTTAAGTTATTTAAGTCATTACGAAATAAATGGAAAGCAAGAGCGTTGCACTGAATCAGGAAAAGCAAGAAAGCTTTCCACCCTGCGTGCTTTTTACAAATTTTTCTTCAATAGAAACAAATTGCCTGCAAATACACCTGCAAAAGTTACTATGCCAAAGATTCATGAAAAAGAGATTATTAGGCTAGATTCTAACGATAAGGTTGATGAAATTGGCGATATGCTTTATGTTGTTGACACGGGAAACGGGCTTACAAAAAGGCAATTAGCGTTTCATAACGCAACAAAATTAAGGGATTCTGCCATTGTTACCCTATTTTTAGGTACAGGCATTCGTATTAGTGAGCTTGTTGGGTTAAACTTAGATGACGTTGACTTAAAGACCAATAGTTTTGTAGTTACTAGAAAAGGCGGAAATCGTGCTGTTTTATATTTTAACGAGCAAGTTTCTACAGCGTTGAGATTATATATTGAGTCGCGTCCAGAACACCTTCCTGAAGATGAAACTGCCCTATTTTTATCGCTTCAAAACCGTCGAATTTCCACGAGAACTATTCAAGATTTAGTTAAAAAGTATGCAAGAATCATTTCCCCGCTTAAAAAAATCACTCCGCACAAGCTTAGAAGCACTTTTGGCACAAACCTATATAAACAAACTGGCGATATTTACGTCGTTGCTGATTGTTTAGGACATAAAGACGTTAACACCACAAAAAAACACTACGCGGCTATTACCGAAGATATAAGAAAACAAGCGGGATTAAACCTTAATATAACGAAAAAAACCGATTAAAATCGGTTTTTGCATATAATTATATAAATTTAATGCGCTAAAATCGGCACTTTCCCTGCCGATTTTTATTTTATAATTTTAGTAATTTTAATAATTTTAGTGCTAACGTCCAGCTCTAAACACTTTCCACAACTGTCGCACGTTTTATTTGAATCGAGGTCGCACCTGTCGCACTCTCCGCAACCAATGCAATCTCTTTCATACAATTCACATTTTTTATCCATAGAACTTTTTTTCCTTTGTATTTTTTATAAAAAACAAACAAACGTTTGACTTTTTGTAGTTATTCGTGTAAAATAAAGTAAAATAATGTCGAAAAAGGTCGAATAATGAAAAAGATTGAGCAAAAAATAAACGTCGTTTATAATTTTACAGCTGAATATATTGAGCAAAACGGTTTTCCGCCATCAATAAGGGAAATTTGCGAAAAACTAAATATTAAATCCACCGCAACGGCTTATTCATATCTTGAAAAATTAAAAGAACGCGGGCTATTAGAAAAGTCTCCGCTAAAAAAACGAGCAATATCATTGGCTGGAAATTCTAAGCGTTGTGATTTCAAAACTGTTCCGCTTATTGGGACGATAAGTGCTGGTCAGCCAATCTATGCTGTTGAAAATCTTGAAGGATATTACCCTATTCCAGACGATTTTGGCGCGGGAGATAACTGCTTTGCACTAAAAGTTAAAGGCGATAGCATGATAAACGCGGGGATTTATGATAAAGACGTTATTATTGTTCATCAACAAAACGATGCACAAAACGGACAAATAGTCGTTGCGTTAGTTGATGATAGTGCCACCGTTAAAAGAATTTATCGTAGAGACGGAAAGGTTATTCTCCACCCTGAAAACGACGCAATGGAAGATATGATATTTGACAACGTCGCCGTTCTTGGTGTGGTGACTGGGCTTATGAGAAAACTGTAAATTTTAGCACTCTTAATTATAAGGGTGCTTATTTTTTGTTAATTTTAAGGTTTTTAAGTGCGATTTTGCAGTGTTCGTAAGTAAGCCCACCTTGTAAATAAGCAATATATGGCGGTTTAATGGGCGCATCTGCCGATAACTCAATAGAAGCACCTTGAACAAAGCAACCTGCAGCCATTATTACTTCGTTTTCATAACCGGGCATTTCCCATGGTAAAGCGTCAACGTGGCTGTCTATTGGCGAATTTTTTTGTATGCTTTGAATGAAAGAAATTAAATCATCGCTGTTTCCGAATTTTATCGCTCTGATAATATCACCAGGGAGTTTATCTAATGATGGAGAAGTTTCATATCCAAGTTTGCTTAATACCGCACCAAAAAGTAAAGAGCCTTTTAATGCCTGTAATACCGTGTGTGGTGCAACAAATAACCCCTGATAAAATTGCTGATAACCGAACGCGTAAGAGCCAACTTCTCCGCCTATGGAAGGGGCTGTAAGCCTATTTTGGACCATGTTGACGTATTTTTTATCGCCAGCTATATATCCGCCCGTAGGAGCGATTCCACCGCCGGGATTTTTTATCATAGAGCCCGCCATTAAGTTTACTCCAACTTCGGTAGGTTCTAATTTTTCAACGAACTCACCGTAACAGTTGTCGAGCATAATACATCCGTCAAAACCTAACGATTTAACTTGTTTAACCGCCTGTTCAATTTGGGCTACCGAGAATGCATTTCTCCACTCATACCCTCTTGAGCGTTGCATATAAATCATTTTTGGCGCACCGAATTTTTTAAAGTATACTTTTATACTGTCAAAGTCGATTTGATCGTCTTTTAGTTGAATATAATCAAATTTAACGCCGTAATCTTTTAATGAGCCGATATTTTGCCCGTTAATCACGTCACCAAGTGTGTCGTAAGGCGTGCCAGTAATACAAAGAGCTCTATCATTTGGCATTAAAACTCCGAACAAGCACAATGAAAGCGCGTGTGTGCCCGATACGATGTTGGGAGAACAAATGGCCTGTTCGCACTTGAAAACGTCTGCAAAAACTTGGTTTAACGTATCTCTACCCTCATCTCCGTATCCGTAGCCTGTAGTTCCGGCAAAATGTCTTAGCGCAAGGCGATTTTTTTTGAAAGCATCAAGGACTTTTTCTTGGTTAAAGAGCGCAATATCTTCTAAAGCACTAAATTTTTCTTGTAATTCGTTTTCACAAAGTTTAATATATTGTTCCATATTATATTCCTTCAACAATAGTTTTTGCTAAATGTTTAATATCGCTTGGCGGGAGTAATGTAGCGTTAAGCTTTTTAAAGAATGTAATTTGTCGCTTAGCGTAATGCCTTGTATTTAGTTTAATTAGTTCAATTGTTTGATCTAAAGACGTTATACCTTCAAAATAGTCGAAAAACTCTTTATATCCAATCGCTTGCATACATTGGTGCTCTTTGTTAACACCCTTACTAATGAGCGTCTTAATCTCGTCAATGAGCCCATCGTTTACCATAGCGTCTACACGAGCATTAATTCTTTCGTATAAAGCTTGTCTTGGGTGATCAATAGAAAATGCGCGATAATCATATTTTGCAACAATGTTGTCGCAAATGTCGGATTTTTTACATCCGTTTTCATAAATTTCTAATGCCCTTATTACCCTTTTTAAGTCGTTATAATGTAACTTTTCTGCGGTACTTGGGTCAACTTTCTTTAATATATCGTAAACGTATTCATTGCCGTGCTCATTAGCCAATTGATTATACTTTTCTCTTGCAACAAGGTTTGCTTGTGAGTTTCCATAAGACAAATCGTATAAAAGCGAGTTTATATAAAATCCAGTGCCACCACATATTACTGGTATTTTATTTTTGCTAATTAAATCTTGCAAAATTGGTTGCGCGCATTGTTTATAATCACTTACTGAAAAGCTGTCAAATGGCGTGATTATGTCAATCAGGTGATGTTTAACGCCCTGCATTTCGCTTATCGTGGGTTTTGCAGTGCCGACTTGTAAGTCTTTATAAATATACATAGAGTCGGCAGAAATAACCTCTGAATTTAACAATTTTGCTACTTCAACAGCGAGAGCAGTTTTTCCTGATGCTGTTGGCCCGCAAATAATTATTATTTTATTTTTTAAACTATTCTTTTGAACCATTTATCAATTTCCGTTCTGGTAATTTTTATTGCAACGGGTCTTCCGTGTGGGCATTTTAATCCGATATTTTCTTTTAATTTTTGCATTAAAACGTCAATCTCGGGTTGTGTTAATTTATCCCCTGATTTGATTGCGGACTTACAAGCCTTTTGTGCTAATCTATTCATTAACATATCGTTTACCGTTAATGACTTCAGGACGTTAAGATCGCTCAAAACGTCGTTAAAGAATTTTTGCAAATTCATATCGGTTAAAAAAGAAGGAATGGATTCAACCTTAAAGGCGTTTCTGCCAAATTCAGACAATTCTATTCCAAGTTTTTTAAGTGATTGTGCTTTTTGCGTTAAAAAATCATATTCTTCGTTGCTAACGTTTAATATATAAGGCAAAAGCAAAGGTTGTGAAACAACATTAGATTGGCTCAATGCGTCGTTAAGCTTATCAAATAAAATTCGTTCGTGTGCAGCGTGTTGGTCTGCTAAATATAGATCATCGCCGTCGTCAAAGATTAAAAATGTATTAAGTGCTTGTCCAATATAGTTGAAATTAACCAGTTTTTTAACTGATTCAATTTGGGGTTGTTCGCGATCTTCTTGTTGCTTTTTTGCAAGAGATTCTAAAAATGCTTTATTTTCAGCAAAAATATTTACAACTGGACCATTATTCTTGTTGGGTTTATTATCAAAAAGTTCTTCATCTATTGTTAGACTTTTTGCCTTTGGCGTAAAACTATCGTTAAATGAAACGTAACCGAATTTATTTTGGTTTTGCATTTCATTTTGTGCAACAGAATGATTGGTCGAATTATTAGTAGATTGTTGGGGTTTTTCGATATTTGAATTGATGATTGAAATCGCTTCACTACTACCGTCTAATATTTTAGAAATTACCGAATAAACACTGCCGTAAACAACTTGATTATTTGCAAAGCGAATATCTAATTTGTTTGGATGAACGTTAACGTCTACTATCTCTGTTGGTATAGAAAGGTTAATAACGTAAAACGGATATTGGCGTTTCATTAAATAAGAAGCGTATGCATTAGCAATTGCCGAAGAAATGGTTTGGTTTTGAACAAATCTGTCGTTAACGAAACAAGTTTGATAACTTCTATTGCCTTTTGTAAAGTGGTGTTTACCAATATAACCATTAATTTTAATTCCGTTTTTAACCGTGTCTATATAAAAACAATTGTTAATAACGTCTACCCCGTATATGCAAGCCATAGAAGATGCGAAACCTTCGCCGTAGGAATTGTATACGGTTTTGCCATTTACAACGTATTTAAATGAAATGTTGTTGTTTCCTAAAATAAAACGTTCAACGGTTGCAGTGATTTCATTTTCTTCGCTTTTTTCCGAGCGTAAAAACTTTTCGCGTACGGGAGTGTTAAAAAACAAGTTTTTTACTGATATAACCGTTCCGTCTACAGTAGAACAATCGGTTATTTCAGATAAATCGCCACCAATTGAAGATATTTGCGCACCAATTTCTTGTTCTTTAGGTTTAGAAACAATAGTTGCTTTAGAAACTGAAGCAATACTTGCAAGAGCTTCGCCTCTAAATCCTAATGATGCAATATTGTCAAGGTCTTTAAGGGTGGCAATTTTACTGGTTGCGTGTGGTAGAAAAGCTTTTTTAAGCTCAGATCTCTCTATTCCGTGTCCATTATCGGTAATCTCTATTGACGAAATGCCACCATTCTCTATTTGAATAATAATACTCGTGGCACCAGCATCAATTGAGTTTTCAACCAACTCTTTTACTACGGATGCAGGGCGTTCAACGACTTCCCCTGCCGCTATTCTGTTATAAATTTTACTGCTTAAAAGGTTGATTTTCATATTAATTTTCCTTTAATTTTTCGTGAAGGTCAATTAAAATATTGAAAGCTTGCATTGGTGACAAATTATCAACGTTAATGTCTTTAATAATGCTTTCAGTTTCGGATAAAGATTTAGCAACTGGGATATCATCGGTGCGATTTGCTGGTTTTGAAGGTGCGTGTGCTTCTAATTTTTTAAGAATACTTTTTGCCCTGTCCGTAATATTTTTTTCTATGCCGGCAAGTTCTGCAACTTCTATACCAAAGCTCTTGTTTGCACCGCCACGCATAATCTTGCGCATAAAGACAATAGTCCCTTGCAATTCTTTAACGGTAACCTTATAATTTTTTATTCCTTCGAGTTTGCCTTCAAGTTCGGTGAGTTCATGATAGTGCGTTGCAAAAAGCGTTTTAGATTTAAGTGTTTTAGTTATGTGTTCAACAACAGCCCAAGCAATACTTAAACCGTCAAAATTACTTGTACCACGACCAATTTCGTCTAAAATAAGCAAACTGTTTTGGGTTGCGTTATTTAAGATGTTTGCCATTTCAGTCATTTCTACCATAAACGTGCTTTGGTCTGAAATAAGATTGTCGCTTGCTCCAATACGAGTGAATATCTTGTCAATGATAGGTATTTCTGCCGTTTTAGCTGGAACAAAGCTTCCGATATGTGCCATGAGTGCAATGAGAGCAACTTGTCTCATGTAAGTACTCTTACCTGCCATATTCGGTCCAGTAATTATCATTGTTCTATTTTCGTCGTTATCGAGTATGCAATCGTTTGGAATAAAACGTTGCTTAGAGATTGATTCAACAACTGGGTGTCTGCCGTCAACGATATTTAATCTTTGTTTAGAAGATAAAATTGATGGTCTAACGTAGCCGTTGTCTTTCGCAACGGTTGCTAACGATAATATTACGTCTAAGTCAGCAATGGCGTTAGAAGTTGATTGCAATTGATGAATTACCGATGATAAACTGTCTTTTATTTGTGAATATATAGTGTTTTCTAATTGTAGCGCGCGCTCGTCACTTGACAATATTTTTTCTTCTAACTCTTTTAATTCTTCAGTAATATAGCGTTCTGCGTTTGCAAGTGTTTGACGGCGAATATAATCAAATGGAACTTTATCCTTGAAAGAGTTAGTAACTTCGATATAGTATCCGAAAACGCGATTAAAGCCAATTCTAAGCGTGCGAATTCCCGTTTTTTCACGCTCCCTATTTTCAAGCTCGGCAATTGTTGTTTTGCTGTTTTTGCCGATTTTTCTAAGCTCATCTAATTCTTCGTTATATCCTTCTTTAATATATCCACCATCTTTTAAGTTTGCGGGTGGATCGTCACTAATAGCGCGTTTTAGCAAGCAAACGATTTGATTGAAGTCAAAAATCGAGTTACTTATATCACTTATAAATTTAGAATTTAATCCTGAAAGTTGGAAAACGATATTTGGAAGAACTTCTAAAGAGTCGCGCAATGCAATACAGTCTTTGGGCATCAAATTGCCGTTGGAAACTTTGCCGGTAATTCTCCCGATATCTTTAACGGCGTTAAGTAAGTTAAAAAGCCCTTGTCGAACGAGTGTGTTCTTGAACAAGCATTCTACACCATCAAGACGATAATTAATGCTATCAACGTCGTTATAGGGCGACAATATAAGGTTTTGAAGCTTTCTTGCGCCCATGCTCGTTTTTGTTTTATCTAAAAGCCATAACAGTGAGCCGTAACGCTTGCCGTCCCTTAATGTTTTAACTAATTCAAGGTTTCGGATAGCGTTCACGTCTAACGACATCATTGTCATATCGTTTTCACAAACGATTTTATTTATGTTAATAAGTGCGTGCTTTTGTGTTTCGTGTAAATATGAAATTAATGCGCCCGAAGCACATATACATTCTGGCAGGTTTTGAATGCCAAACGCTTCAAGGGTTAAGACGTTAAATTGTTCTTTTAAAGTTTGAGTCGCGTTATTAAGGTTGTATTCACTTTGTGTAAAAGCATAAAACTTAGGTAAAACACCGTGAATTGTCAGTGGTGATTGATTAAAGGTGTCGCTTGCAGTTTGCGTGGAAATAATTTCAGCAGGATTAATTCTTACAAGCGTGTCCATAAGCTGGCACATTGCATTTTCGCCAGAAATGCTTTTAGTGAAAAATTCACCTGTGGTTATATCTGCCCATGAAATTGAAAATTTACCGTCGTCAATGTATACTGAAGCGAGAAAGTTATTTGTTTTTTCATCAATCAATTCATTATTTGTAACGGTGCCGGCTGTAACGATTTTAATAACGTCACGCTTAACCAGTTCTTTCCCGCCCTGTGCTTCTGTTAACTGTTCGCATATTGCAACTTTTTCTCCTAAAGCCACAAGTTTGGAAATATATAAATCGGCGGCGTGGAAAGGAATTCCGCACATTGGTGCGCGGGTTTCTAAGCCACAATCTCTTCCTGTTAGCGTTAAATCGAGTAATGCTGAAGCTTTTATAGCATCATCAAAAAACATCTCGTAAAAATCGCCGAGCCTGTAAAAAACAATACAATCTTTATGTTTTTCTTTAGTTTGCAAATAATGTTGCATCATTGGTGAAAGTGCCATTGTTTTACCTTCTATTTTAATCTAAGAGTTGACCTATAAGAGATATTCCGCCCGTTTTGATTATTTTCACTTGAACAAATTTGCCAACGTGTTCGCACGAGCCATTAAAATAAACCATGCGGTTATAGGTGTCCCTTCCTAAATACATGTCTTTCTTTTTATCGTATCCTTCACAAAGAATGGTGACAGTTTTATTTAAATATTCGGCTGAATATTCTCTATTAATGGCGTTTTGAGTGTCGATAAGTTGCATTATGCGTGCTTTTGAAGTCGCTTCGTCAATTTGTCCGTCCATTTTTTCTGCCGGAGTCCCCTTTCTTTTTGAATAAATAAAGGTGAAAGAGCCAGCAAAGCGAACTTGTTTAACAAGGTCAAGCGTGTCTAAAAAGTCTTCGTGTGTTTCTGTTGGAAAGCCAACCATAATGTCGGTTGTAATTGCTATATCGGGAATGTGATCGCGAAGAAGGTTAACTTTTGCAAGATAATCTTCTCGCGTATATTTTCTATTCATAAGCTTTAATATGCGACTTGAGCCTGCTTGCACGGGTAAATGAATAGATTTTACCGTTTTAGTGCTGTTTTTTATAGCTAAAACTAATTTCTCAGTTAAATCTTTGGGGTGGTTTGTCATGAATCTTAAACGGAAATCCCCTTCGATTTTTGAAATTTCGTCGATAAGCGTGGCAAAGTCCACGTTACCTAAATCATTTCCGTAGCTATTAACGTTTTGTCCTAACAAGGTAATTTCTTTATAGCCTTGAGTAATTAATTCTTTGCATTCGTTAACAATATCTTCAAGTTTACGGCTACGTTCTCTACCGCGAACGTAAGGCACGATACAATATGTGCAGAAATTATTGCAACCGTATGTAATATTAACCCAAGCATTTGGGAAACTCGTTCTTGTTTTTGGAGTGCCTTCTATGATTGCACCTTCCTTTTCAAGAACGGAAATAACCGATTTCTTTTGAGAAAGCTTTTTTGTGAGTAATTGCTCAAAATTTTCAAGGTTATGCGTGCCGAATACTATGTCAATAAACGGAAATTTTTCGTGAAGCTTTTGGGCAAAACCTGCTTGCTGAGTCATGCATCCGCCAACTGCAATGATTAAATTTTTATTTTTCTTTTTAAGTTGCTTTAACGCGCCAATGTTTCCGCCGGCACGTTCTTCTGCATTTTCTCTGATGCAACAGGTGTTAAAAATAATAATATCCGCTTCATCTTCAATTTCAGTGGCTGAATAACCGAGTTTGGTTAATATTCCTGCCAGTTTTTCTGATTCGTGAAGATTCATCTGGCATCCGTAAGTGTAGATTAAATATTTTTTCGTTAAATTTTCCATAATATATATAATATATTAAAACTTGTATTTTGTCAATTTATAAACGCTTTATTTGTATAATAAAACCCAACTTTTACATACTAAAACCGATGAAAAAAGTTTTGAAAATATTTTTATTTGTTATTTGTTTTGTTTTTATTGCAATTATTGGGCTGATTACTGTGTTTTTTGTTACCACCGCAGGAATAAAACTTGATGATAAAAAGCTAATCGACTTAGAAAGAACTATCACCTATTACGATGTTAACGGCAACGTTTTTGCTGAGCAAGTAAACGGCAGGTCAATTTGTGATATAGATAATATTCCAGAGCATACTCTAAACGCGTTTATTGCAATTGAAGACAAAAGATTTTTTTCTCATAACGGAATAGATATAAAGGGTTTGATAAGAGCAGGTGTAAACAACGTTAAAAGTGCGTCGTTTAAAGAAGGTGCGTCAACAATTAGTCAACAATTAATAAAAAACACTCACCTTTCAAGCGAAAAAACGATAAAAAGAAAGCTCACTGAAATTAAACTTTCTTATTTGCTTGAAAAGAAATATTCAAAACGTCAGATTTTGGAAAAATATCTTAACACGATATATTTTGGTGATAATTGTTACGGTATAAACAGTGCCGCTAACCATTATTTTAACAAAAGCCCAGATAAACTTTCAATCAATGAAAGCGCGTTCCTTGCTGGTGTTATAAAAGCACCGTCTGTGTATTCGCCTTATAATAACTACGATAAAAGTATTAAAAGAAAAAATTTAGTGCTTAAAAACATGCATGAGCAAGGATATATAACGGCTAAAGAATATCATGAAAACATTAATGAAATACTTGTTTTTACAAAGGAAGATAACAACTTTGGTTACGGTTATTTATATATGGCAAATAAGCAATTAAACGAGCTTATAAACAGAGCGTTTTATGGTGTTTCAAATTTGAAAGTATATACCAACTATGATAAGGAAAAGCAAAAAGCGTTAACTGAGAATTTATTAAACCAAGATGATTTGAACGTTAATAAAAGTGGCGTCGCGATAACAAAAGACGGAAAAGTTTGTGCATATTACTCTACATGTGGAAATGCTATTAGACAAATGGGCTCGGTGTTTAAACCAATAATGGTTTACGCTCCTGCTATTGAAAACAACGTTGTTTATTCAATGAGTAAAATTTATGACGAAAGATGTGATTTTAACGGATATGCTCCTAAAAACTATAACGAAAAATATTATGGCTACGTTTCAGTTAAAGAATCGCTTGCAAAAAGTTTGAACGTTTGTGCAGTAAAATTGCTAAATTATACTGGCGTAAATAAGGCTATTAGCTACGTTAGTAAAACGGATATTCCCTTGACTAAAGAAGACGATTCTTTATGTTTGGCTTTGGGTGCGACTAAAAAAGGCGCAACGCTTACACAGATTGTAGGAGCTTATAGCGTGTTTAATAACGACGGGTGTTATATTAAACCGAGTTTTATTGAAAAAATCGTTGATGATTATGGAAATATAATATATCAAAATCTTATGCAAAAAACTAAAGTTTTTAATAGTGATACGATTGGTGTCGTAAACGATATGAATTCATATTGCGTTTCAGACGGTACGGCAAAAAAACTTTCATTTTCAAATATGAATTTATACGCAAAAACCGGAACAGTTGGCAACGAAAAAGGCAATAGTGACGCTTATTCCATTTCTTATAATAAAGATTATATTCTTGGTGTTTGGTATGGGGCTAAGGAAAATGAATTGATGTCTAACTCAATTACAGGTGGAAGCTACCCTACGATATGTAGTCGTGAAATTTGGAGTGCGTTTTATAAAAATAAAACTCAACCATCAAAAATTTATAACGACGACATAGTTGAAAAATATATTGATAAAATCAGTTACGAATTAGATAATCAAGTAGTTCTGGCGGATGATAATAGTCCAAAAAGGTATTCAATTAAAGCTTTATTCAAAAAAAGCAACCTGCCAAAAACCAAGTCAACAAGATTTACTTGCCCTGTTATAGACAATGCGGAAATATCAGTAAAAAACAATATAATTAAAATACGATTATGTGTGGCAGAATATCTTGATGCTATTATATATCGCGATGATGGAGTAAGAAAAGAAATAGTTTATGATACAAAAAACAAAAGCAAGGCTGAATTTAATGATTATTCAGCCTTGCTGGGTAAAAGTTATTGCTATTCTATCGTTCCCTATTTTGTTAACGGCGACAAAAAGTTTGTTGGAAACGAAATTAAATTAAACGAAGTAAAAATAGATTTTGTTGGTTGCGACGATTGGTGGCGTGGTGATGAGATAAACAATAACGTTAATTAAAAGGTATATTTTTCAACGTTCTTAAATGCTTCTTCAATAAGACCTTCAACGTCGAGTTTGCTTTCAGCTTTCTTAACGCGTTCCAAGTTGGGTTTTATGGCTGGATATTTTGGTAAGAATACCGTGCAACAATCTTCGTAAGGCAAAATTGAAGTTTCATAAGTGCCGATTTTTCTTGAAATTTCAATTATGTCTATTTTATCAAAAGCTATCAAGGGGCGCAAAACAGGCATTGTTACAACTGAGTTTGAAGAAGTTATGCTTTCTATCGTTTGGCTTGCAACTTGACCTAAGCTTTCGCCGGTGATAATTGCTTGGTCACCTTGTTGAATAGCAAGGCGTTCGGCAATTCGCATCATAAATCTACGCATAAGAGTTATCATAAATTCTTCAGGGCAATGTTTGTGAATTGCTTCTTGGATATGAGTAAATGAAACGACGAAAAGGTTAATTCCCCCATTATATTCACCCACCTTTTTTGTTAACTCTATAACTTTTTCTTTAGCTGCTTCTCCAGTATATGGGAAGCTGTGGAAGTGCAAGCAGTTTAATTTCATTCCACGTTTTGCAGTCATATAACCTGCAACGGGACTGTCTATACCGCCGGAAATAAGCAACAAGCCCTTTCCCGCAGATCCAACCGGCATTCCACTCAAGCAATGAACAACGTCTGTATAAACGAAGGTTTTGCCATCTTCACGAATGTCTATATTAACGGTGAAATCTGGGTTCTTAACGTCGACTTTGAGTTTGTTGTGATAAATCTCGAGCAATCTTCCACCCATTAACATAGATGTTTCCATTGAACTTGGTGAAAACGTTTTATCTGCTCTGTTAGTAGCAACCTTAAACGTTCCTTCTTTATCCTGACATAAGATTTTTGCTGCTTCAAAAATCTTTTCAAACTCACTATCAACTACTAAAGCTTTGCTGTATGTGTGAATTCCTGCTATTTTTTTAAGCTTTTCACAAATAATATCATAGTCAGATTGGTCGAAGTCTTCAATTAAATATCTGCTGTGCATTGGTGTAAAAGTACACTCAACGTCCTTAAGCGTGCGCTTAATGTTGTCCTTTAAAAGCTTTTCAAAGAAACCACGGTTTTTTCCCTTAAGGTGAATTTCGCAGTATCTAATAATTATTGCGTTTTTCATTAGCTTAAAATTCCTTTTAATTTTTCTACGGTTTTATTTATTTCTGTTACGGCAACGATGCATTCTTCAGTTGTTGTATGCGGGCAAAAACTGATTCTTATAACACCGTCTAAAACGTCGTTAGAATAGCCACAGGCTTCTATAACCCTGCTAAATCTATTTTTTGAAGAACAAGCAGAGCCGTTCCCTATTATTATGCCCTTTTGTTCTAAAGCATGCATTATTACTTCGCCACGAAGTCCAGTTGCTGATATGGTTAAAATATATGGCGAAGCGTTTTCGCCTGAAATAATTGTAAATAATTGTTTGTTTAACTTATCAAGAAAGATGTTTTTTAACGATTTAACGTGTTCGTAATTGGTTTTTAGGTTCAAATATTTTTCGATAGAAGCATATTCAAACACTTTAATTCCAAAAACGTTTTCCGTTCCACTACGAAGTCCAGCTTCTTGCCCGCCACCAAAAATTAGCGGTGTTAAATTAACGCCTTTTTTTCTTATTAATGCACCAACACCTTTTAGTGCGTTAATTTTATGCGCGCTTATTGAATAAAGATCAATATCGTTTGATAATTTATAGTTAATTTTGCCGTAAGCTTGCACCCCGTCAACGTGAACAATTGCCTTTTTATTTATAGATTTAATATTTTTTGCAAGGTCGTTAACGTCGTTAATAGCACCAGTTTCGTTATTAACGTGAACGATAGAAACGAAATCAGCGTTGGTTTCTTTTACTTTTTGTAATAAATCATGCTCGTTTATCGAACCGTCGCTATTTAGGTTTGTAAACTCTACTTTATGACCGCGGTTTTTAAGTTCTAAAAAACTTTTATAAACGGCAGAATGTTCGCCTTTATCAGTTATAAAAGTTCCGCGTTTTACTGAGCAAAAGATTGCCATATTGTCGCTTTCTGACCCACATGACGTAAATATAACTTCGTGGTTTAGTCCGCCTATGTATTTTAATATGGTTTGCTTTGCGTTTTTAATTTCGCGTGCACAACTAAGTCCGCCTGAATATAGTGCAGACGGATTAAAAAACTGTTCATTATTAAATTTTTCAGCTTGACTAAGCGCGGATTGTGATGGCGCGGTCGTTGCTGCGTTATCTAAATATATCATTTATTTAATGAGTTCCTGTTCTAAAACTTTTTTAGTAGTAAATTTTAATACGTTAATTATAAAGGTTTCAGTGCATTCAAACACTAACAAATATTTATTGCTTTGACAATTAACAACCATATAATAAAAGTCTTTTTTTGCGTCGGGTGTTGAGTTAGAAGTTAAAATGCTGTTTATAATGCCAACGTGTTTTTCATATTGATCATAAGTTTTGCTTTTGTACATACCTATTTTTTCAATATCACGGGTTTCAAACGATAAAACTTCTTTTCTTTTGGCTTGGTTAAATATTTTTGCTATTTGGATTGTTCCGCTTATAAAAATATAGTCGTAATCGACGTAAAACTTGTTTTTATATTTTCCAAACATTATTCCACCAACAACAAAAAGTGCTAATGGAAAAAATGCAATAATTATGTTAAAAACAATTCCACCGCCAGAATTCCAGTTGAAGAAAAACCAAACGGCTAAAAACCAAATTGACGCGATTACATAAGATAGTATAGAAAATGCTTTAAACGTGTTGAATTTTCTTTTAGCAGACACGTCGTCTATTGTTCTTGCGCATTCTTCGTATAATAATTCCATTTAATTCTCCAAAATTATTTAAGTTTGATTATTGTAACGCCATTTTCGCCCTCACCGTATTTTCCGCGTCTAAATTCAAGCACGTTTTTATCGGTTTTAAGGTAATCTCTAATGGTTTTTAATAATATTCCTTCACCTACGCCATGAATAACTTTAATTTCTTCCAAGCTATGAACGATTGCTTGGTCAATAAAGTTTTGAACGTCTGACAATGCTTCTAAAGAAGTTTTTCCTACAACGTTAATTTCGGTAACTGGCAAGTGAGCGTGTGAACTTTTATAAATTTTCACGTTGTTCTGTTGCTTGCTTTGTTCTTCAGAATTATATAAATCGCTAATTTTAACTACGGTTTTAATATCACCAATAGCAACTTCAGCTTCTTTTTTGTTGTTTCTTACGTTCAAGATTTTCGCATAAGAGCCAATTGATTTAACGAAAACTCGGTTTCCGATTTTTAGCTCAAACGGTTGTGCTTTTTTAAGTTCTATAGGGTTATCGTCGATGTCGGCATCTAAATATCTGCTGTTTTTTAGCCTGTTTTTAAGTTCGCTTGCGCGAATTACTTCTCTGCTTTCTAAACCAACCGTTTTTAATATTTTTTTAAGTTCGTCAATAATTTCTTCGGCTTCGGAAAGTTTGTCTGCAACAATTCTTTTGGTTTCGTGTTTTGCGTTAGTATAAATCTTTTCGCGCTCTTTTATAATTTTTTCTTTTTCTTGTTGGATTAAGGAAAGTTCTTTTTCTTTTTCTTCTTTAATGCGCTCTAATTGGTCAGCAAGAATTTCTGCATTTCTTCTGCTATCCTCAGCTTTTTTTATTATATTTTCAAAACTGATTTTATCGCTTGATAGATGTGAAAGTGCGTTAGAAATAATAGTTTTGTCAATACCGAGTGTTTTTGCAATGTCAATTGCGTTAGAACTTCCCGGTATTCCAATATTAAGTTTATACATAGGACGGAGTGTTTTTGTGTTAAACTCCATCGAGGCATTTTCTATTTTATTATTGGTTACGGCAAACTCTTTTAGCTTTGAATAGTGTGTGGTAATAATGCCATAGCAGTTACAGTCTAATAATTTTTGTATAATTGCAAGTGCTAACGCGCTTCCTTCTTCAGGGTCAGTGCCCGCACCTATTTCGTCAATTAATACTAAACTTTTATCATCAACATTATTTATAATGTTAATAATATTTTTTATGTGAGAAGAAAAGGTAGACAAGTTTTGTTCAATGCTCTGTTCGTCGCCAATATCACAATAAATATTATTAAAAACAGAAATTTTACTTTCGTCTTCAGCGGGAATAAAGAGACCACTCATGGTCATTGCTACGAGAAGCCCAGTAAGCTTAAGCGTTACCGTTTTACCGCCCGTATTAGGACCAGTTATTAGTAAGAAATTATAATCCTTGCCTAACGCAACGGATACTGGAATAACCTTGTTTTTATGAATAAGCGGGTGTCTTCCCCTTTTTATATTAATTATACCATCAGTGTTAAGTTCAGGACGAGTGCATTTATTTTTAAAAGCATATTCTGCGCGCGCAAAAAAGCCGTCAAGTTCAATAAGATTTTCTGCATTATATCTAATTGCGTCAGACATATTGCTAATTTTTTCGCAAAGTTCGCTTAATATTCTGTGAATTTCTTCTGCTTCATCAAACATGGCGCGTTTAAGGTCGTTGTTAAGCTCCATAACGTGTTCAGGTTCAATAAACACTGTTGCACCTGATGACGATTGGTCGTGAATAAATCCCTTAACAAAACTTCTATATTCGCTTTTAACTGGAATAACGTATCTATCTTGGCGCATCGTAACAACGCTGTCTTGAAGATATTTGTTATTTCCACCGCGCATATACGAATTGAGTTCGGCACGAATTTTAGCATTAATTTGTGCGATGCTTTTTCTTATTGAATAAAGCCTTGGCGAAGCGTTGTCGCTTAGTTGGTCTTCGGATATGATTTTGTCGGAAACTTCTTTTTCAAAAACTTGGTTAACGTATAATCTGTCGGTAATTTGTTTGATTAACGTTAAGTTTTGGTCTGAAACCGATGCTATTGCGCTTTTTATTATTCGCGCACTCTTTAAGTTTGCGGTAACTTTTAATATTTCTGAAATGGTAAGAGTTCCGCCTATGTCAACGCGCTTTAACTGTTCTTCAACATCGTCAAAATAGTATATACCCCCAGTGCTATATGTGTATAAATACTTGAATGATTCTGCCGTTTTGTTAAGCAAAATTTCAACGTCACTGGGCGCGGTTAAAGGCACGAAAGAACAGAGTTCTTCTTTCGTTTTTTCGAGTACGGCAAAGTTAGCAACGTCTGCCATAATTTTATCGTATTCTATTGCCTTTAACGTTTTGTTAGAAATCATTTTATCTGATTTGTGCTCCGATAGTTTGATTTAAGTGCTTTAATATTTTTGCTATTGCTCCGTCAACTTCTTCAACGTTTAACGTTCTGTCCGGCGCAACGAAAATAAGATTAAATGCCATGCTTTTTTTGCCCTGTTCAACTTGTGCGCCTTCATATACGTCGAAAAGTGAAACGCTTTCTAAGTTCTTTCCACCTTTTTCTTTTATGGCGTTCATGATTTGGGCGCAAGAAATTCCTTTATCAACTAAGATTGCAAGGTCTCTTTCAACGATTGGGAATTTTGAAATAGGCTTAAACACGATTTTATCGTTGAAGTGGGCTTTTAATTGATCATAATAAATTTCACAAGCATAAATGGGCTTGTCAACGTCTAAACTTTCAATTATTTCAGGGTGAATTTGACCTAAATAACCAACACAGCTTCCGTTAACGAATATGTCTGCATTGCGAGTTGGGTGCATGCAGGCTCTATCCGCGGGCTTAAATTCAACGATTGCACCGTTGCAGTAGTTGTTTATAATTCCTTCAACAACACCTTTTAACGTGAAGAAATCTTCGCCATTTCCGAATACGGTAGCGGAAAGAACCAACTGTTCAGACGGAAGTTCTTTTAACGGAAGTTCAATAGGATTATATACTTTTGCAAGTTCAAACATTCTGCCGTCAAAATTCTTTCTGTTCACGTTATAGCAAGCGCATCTAACAGCTGAAGGAAGAAGACTGGTTCTCATAACGGCAAGGTCTTCGCCGAGAGGATTGAGAAGCTTTATAAACTTATATTTAGCGTCGGTTTTATCAATTCCAAACAATTCATATTCTTTTTCCGAAACGAAAGAATAGTTAATCATTTCGTTAAAACCGTAGCCAACGAGTAATTGTTTTAAGTTTTCTATATCTGATTGTTGGTCGTTTAATCCGCCGTTAGTTATTGCTGAACTTTTAAGAAGTGTCGGTGTAATATGCTCGTAACCATATTCCCTAATAAGTTCTTCAGCGATATCGGGATAGCTTTCCATGTCTTCACGATATAACGGAACGGTAACAACAAGGTCATCACCACTAATTTGAACGCCAAAATTGAGCCTTGTTAAAATATTTTCAATTTCATTCGGGCTTATTTCGATGCCTAAAACAGAGTTAACCTTTGATATCGTGGTTGAAATTTGTTTTTCAATGATATTGCATTCATGTAAATCGTAATTATCGCACGCAATTTTACCCCAGCCGTTTTTGTGTATAAGATTTAGGGCGCGCTTAAGACCAGTTTCAACAGAATATAAGTCAACACCTTTTTCGTATCTTGAAGAAGCGTCAGTTCTTTGACCTAAAGTTCTCGAAGTCTTTCTAACGTTGTCGCGTGCAAATTTTGCCGATTCAAAAACAATGTTTTTGGTATCGTTTTTAATTCCGCTGTTTAGTCCGCCCATTACCCCAGCAATTGCAACGGGTTTATTGCAATCACATATTACGAGATTTTCGCTTGTAAGGTTGTGTTCTTTTTCATCGAGCGTAGTTATCTTTTCGCCATTGTTTGCTCTGCGAATAATTATTTCGTTTCCGTTAAGGTCGCTTAAATCAAAGGCATGCATAGGTTGTCCTATTTCCAGTAAAACAAAATTAGTTATATCAACAATATTGTTAATAGAGCGTAAGCCCATGCTTGCAAGCCTTCTCTTTAACCACAAAGGTGATTTTTCTATTTTAACGTCGCTAACGTAATGTGCCATATATCTGGGACACAAATCGTATGCTTTGTTTGTTACGTTTATGGTGCTTTGGGTGGATTCATTGCTTGCTTCAAACGATAAGTCGGGCATTTTTAATGGTTTATTTAATATTGCAGCAACTTCTCTTGCTAAACCCAATATTGATTGGCAATCAGGGCGGTTTGCGGTTACGTTTATGTCAAACATAACATCTTCTAATTGTAGAAGTTCTTTAACGCTTGCGCCTAAATGATAATCTTCTTTGAAAATTAAAATTCCGTTAACTGATGCGCCTTCATACCAGTCGTCGTTTATTCCTAATTCTTCCCCACTGCAGAACATTCCATAAGACGGAAGTCCACGAAGTTTGCCATTTTTAATTTTTTCACCATTTGCAAGCGTTGAATTATCAAGTGCAACCGGAACGATGTCACCAACAGAAATGTTGGTTGCAGCGGTTATAATTTGTAACGTGCCGTGTTCGCCTGCGTCGACTTGTGTAACAGAAAGTTTATCAGCATCGGGGTGTTTATCTATGCTTAAAATTTTGCAAGTAACTATGCGGTCAATGTGTTTAGCAACGTAAACCATTTCTTCAACTTCAAAACCGCATGAAAACAATTTATCTTTTAACTGTTCAGGCGAACAGTCGATATCAACGTAATCTTTTAACCAAGAAAGTGGTGCTTTCATATTCCTATCTCCTATCGAATTGTTTTAAGAACTTTAAGTTGTTTTCAAAAAGTGTTCTTATGTCCGAAATGCCGTATTTAATCATGGTAATTCTTTCGATACCTAAACCAAAAGCTAAGCCAGAATAAACGTTAGAATCAATTCCGCTCATTTCAAGCACCTTTTTGTTAACGATTCCCGCGCCAAGAATTTCTATCCAGCCTGTTCCCTTACACAAACTACAGCCTTTTCCGTGGCATTTGCAACAAGTAACGTCAACTTCAACACTTGGTTCAGTAAAAGGGAAATACGAAGGTCTAAAACGCGTTTTTGTGTCGCTATCAAACATTATTTTAACAAATTCGTCAAGCAAACCTTGTAAATCGCAAAGAGAAACGCCTTTATCTACAACCAATCCTTCAATTTGATGGAACATCGGAGAGTGAGAAGCGTCGTCGTCTGCCCTATATACTCTGCCGGGGCTTAAAATCTTGATTGGAGGCTTCTTGTTTTCCATTGTTCTAACTTGTCCAGGAGAAGTGTGTGGACGAAGAAGAATATTGTCCGTGATGTAAAAGGTATCTTGCATATCGCGTGCGGGGTGGTCGGCAGGAATGTTTAATGCTTGGAAGCAATAATAGTCAGTGTCGATTTCAGGGCCTTCAAACACTTCAAAGCCCATACCGCAAAACGCGTTAATGATTTTGTTTTTTACTATATTTAATGGGTGCAAACTTCCGTTTCCGTTGATTTTGCCTGGAAGCGTAACGTCGATTGCTTCTTTTTGAAACTTTAACTTTTGTTCTGCACTTTTCAACTCTATTTCCTTTGCGGAGAACATTTCGGAAACTTCGTCTTTTAAGTCGTTAACCATTTTACCAAAAGCGGCGCGATTTTCGGGCGCAACGTCTTTCATCCCGCGAAGAAGTGACGTAACTTCGCCGTTTTTGCCAACGTATTTTGCCTTTAAGTCGCTAAGTTCTTTGCTTGAAACTATTGCTTCAAGGTCAGTTTTTGCACTCAATTTAATCTGATTGAATTTTTCTTGCATATAATCCTCCAAAAAAATTAAAAACGCCCTAAAAATAGGGCGTTTAAAACGCGGTACCACCTAATTCATTCGCATAAGCGAACCTTAAAATTCTATAACGGGAATTATCCGACGCTGCCTACTGTTAGTTCGGGGCGCAACTCCAAAGTGAATAACGCACTAAGCAAATAAAAAACCTTTCAGCCTGCGAGTTTTTTTCTCTAAAAAAGCTTATTGCACGTCTGTCTTTTTCATCGTTTTTATTAATTATATAAATTTTTAATTAAAATGTCAACGATTTGATAGACTATTAGCATAATTCACTTAAAAAGAGAACCGTTAAAGTGGAAATTTGGAACTTTGCCAACGAGCACTGCTTCACTAATTAAAATTGGCGTTGAAAAATGCACGGCTTCATTATATAACGGCATATTCAAATCAACTTTAGCATTTACAATAATATATATTGAATGTAAAGTTTGGTTTACTCCAACCGCCGAAAATTTTGAATCAAATTCGCACGAAACACTGGAAATGCTTAACGTTTTTAAGTGTATTATACTGCCGTATCCACTTAATATATTAACTCCAGAAAACGCTAATAACGGAATTGGCACGCCATTTGATAATTTGTTTTTTAATATTGTCGTTGTGGCAGTTGCAATATTTTTATTAATTGAATTAATTTTTATTGCATTTGCATTTAATAAAATTATTTCACCATCGTTGTTTTTTTCAATATTTATCACGTCGCTATATAACAATTCGTCTTCTAAACTTTCTAATATTGCTAAATTTACAGCTTCAGTGCAATATGAGTAAACGTAATCGTGACAAATATTAAACACGCATTTACATGTAACAGTTCGATAATATGTAAATAGACCTATAATTATTGAAAATATAATTAACGACTTAAAGCACTGTTTGATTGTTATTTTACAGTGCTTTTTCTTATACCATATATTATTTTCAGTGCACTCAATCATATAAGATTTTATGCAAATTTAATTTATCTTAGACTTTGACTTAAATAATACTGAGAAAATATAACCAAAAACTATTGCAGCGGTAATTCCCATACCGGCGGCTGTAATGCCACCCGTAATTGCTTCAAATAAGCCAGTTTTTGCCCCCTTGATAGCTCCGTTTGCAAGAAGATAACCAAATCCACTAATAGGAACTGTTGCGCCTGCCCCTGCAAAATCTACAATGTATTGGTATAATCCAATTGCTTGTAATAAAACGCCTGATAATAAAAAGTATACTAAAATTTTGCCTGCCGTTATCTTTGTGTAATTTATTAAAATTTGTGCAATCGAGCATATTATTCCGCCAACTAAAAACACCTTTATATACATAAATATAATTTCACTTACCATTTAATTCTCCACTACTACTGCGTGTGCAATACCCGGAATGCTTTCGCCCTGTTGCGCTGATAATGATGATAGTAAGGCACCGGTTGCCACGAGTAAAATTTTATTAAATTCATTTTTTCTTAGTTTTTTATATAAATATGAGTTAAACACTAACGAACTGCACCCTGCACCGCTTCCGCCTTGGTATTCACATTCACAAATACTATAAATAAGTTCGCCACAATCAACGTGCTGTTTATCAATGTCGAATCCTTTTTCCCACAGCAAGTCTTTTAAGATGCGAGAACCGAGTGTGCCCAAATCACCCGTAACGATTAAATCGTAATCAAAAGGGTTTGTTTTGCTTTGCTTAAAGTGGCTTAAAAGAGTGTCGCAAGCTGCTGGAGCCATTGCCGCACCCATATTGTTAGCATCAACAACGCCAAAGTCGATAATCCTACCTATAGTTGCACTTGATATTTTTGGTCCGTAACCATTGTGTGAAAGCACGCAAGCTCCTGCACCAGTTACCGTCCATTGTGATTGCGGTGGACGAGTACAACCTAATTCCAACGGATAACGGTATTGCCTTTCTGCCGACGAAAAGTGACTACTCGTTACACACACCACGTTATTTAGATGTCCGCTGTCAATTAATGTTGCCCCTAAAACAAGAGATTCTGTAAACGTTGCACATGCATTGTATAACCCAAGGTAACCAAAGTCAAAATTTCTTGCCGCAAACGTTGTAGCCACGATTTGATTAAGCAGGTCTCCTGCAAGCATAGCGTCAATTTCACTTTCCTTTATAGAAGCATTAATTATACTGTTTTTTACCGCTGTAAAAACCATTTTACTTTCTGCTTTTTCAAACGATTGCTCACCGTATTTATCATCAGATAATTTCACATCAAAAAAATCTGCTATACTACCGCTTGATTCTTTTGGACCTGCAACCGTTGACGTGCCGATTATACTTGGTTTATTTTTAAAAATAATTGTTCTATTCATTAAAACACCCTAAATCCAATAAAATATAAAATTCCGACTAAAACGCTACTTGCAACGCCAAATACTATAATCGGGCCTGCAACTACAAACATTTTTGCCGCTGTGCCGTAGATAAAACCTTCAGTTTTAAATTCAATCGCAGGAGAAACTACGGAATTAGCAAAACCAGTAATCGGAACTATAGAGCCACCGCCAGCGTATTTACCTATTCTGTCGTAAACACCTAACCCAGTTAGTAGTCCGCCTAAAAAAATCATTATCATTGAGACGTAAGCAGAAAGTTCATCGCCTTTAAGGTTTAATCCGAACTCTAATAAATATCGAAACGTTTGTCCAATTGAACAAATAAGTCCCCCAACCCAAAAAGCGTGTAGGAGCGAACGTTTTTGATTTGTTTTTGGCGAAATGCATTTTACGTAATTTAAATAATTTTTATTTTGGCAGTCAATTAATGTTTTCATTCTTTACTTCCTTTTTTATAAAGTTTTTAATAAACGTTTCACGCTCGTCGTTATTTCTTAATGGAGCGTATTTTATTGGTTTTCTCATAAAATTAATATGGGCTTAATTTTTTTTTATATACTAAAAAAGCGACTAAAAATTTAGTCGCATTTTTTCTATTATTTTACTCTCTAACCTAGATACTTGCACTTGTGAAACTCCAAGACTTTTTGCAACTTCGTTTTGCGTTTTATCTCTAAAATATCTTAAAAATATTATTTTTCTTTCTCGTTCGTTTAAGCTTGAAATTAAAGTTGATAAATGAATACTGTTTAATGTTGATTCTTCGGTATCAATGTGTGGTATTTTGTCTATTAACTCCTGCCCATCTTCATCTTCGACGAATTTATTATAAATAGAAACGGGCATTTTTAAACTGTCCATGGCAATGACTACTTCTTCTTCTGTAATTGAAAAAGCTTTTGCTAAGCATTCAATGCTTGGTTGGTCGCTGTGCGATAATAGATATTCGTCTATATACCTATTTATTTTATTTGCTAATATCTTTAGTGTTCTAGACACCTTTATCGCTCCGTTATCACGCATAAACCGTTTTATTTCACCAATTATCATTGGGACAGTGTATGTGGAAAACTTTACTCCAAAGCTTTCGTCAAAGTTGTTTATTGCTTTTAAAAATCCAATGCAAGCAATTTGATACAAATCGTCATATTCTATCCCTTTGTTCTTAAATCGCCTTATTATACTCTTAATAAGTGGAGAGTTGTGCTCAAAAATAACGTTTTTTGCATTTTCATCTCCTGATTTTGCTTTTCTTATGTAGTCAAGCAACTTTTCTTGATCTAACATTTCGCCTCTTAAAAGTCATTTTTTATCGTTTTTGTCATATAAATGATAGTGCCGTTGCCAAGACTTGATTCAACTTTTACTTCGTCCATAAAACTTTGCATAATTGTAAAGCCCATTCCCGAACGCTCTTGTTCTGGTTTCGTTGTGTAAAATGGTTGAAGTGCTTTTTCTAAATTATCAATTCCTACACCGCTATCTGATATTTTTATATGTAAAACGTTCTCGGTTAGACTTGCGCTCATTTCGATTTCACCAATGCCACTATTAGAATATCCGTGAACAATCGCGTTTGTAACTGCTTCACTTACAGCCGTTTTAATATCTGTAATTTCTGCAACGCTTGGGTTTAATTGCAATGCAAAACAAGCTATAACACTACGCGCAAAGCTTTCGTTTTGAGATGTAGCAGTAAATTTTATTGTCATTTTGTTTGAATTCATTTATTTTCTCCTTAATATTTGGGCATGATTTTATAAAGTCCAGCTAGTTCAATTACCTTTTCTGTGGGAATTGAAGCTCCAGCTATGTATAGTGGAATATCAAACTGTTTTAATTTTTTATATCTTCCGATTAGTAGCCCTACCGCCGTACTATCCATAAAAGATAGTCCAGATAGATGAAAGAGAACTTTTTTAACGTTAATATTGTCAAAAATTACTTTGTCTAAAATTTCTTTT
>JAZTZE010000008.1:0-2324 GCA_045637285.1 Christensenellaceae bacterium
TTTTCTTCCTTACAAGCTTCGGTAATGCCTTGAACGATTTCCATGTTGTTAACGTTGAAAGCGCCGATTGCATAGCCGTTCTTATAAGCCATTTCGAACATTTTCTTTGAGTTTACTAATGCCATAATAATAGCCTCCAAATGATATATAATTTTTATAGTTTTTTATAATATTGTTATACGACTTTGGTAATTGTCGTATTTCAACATTTAATATGATAACATTTTTTTGTCAAATAATCAAATAAATTTTAAATTTAATTAAAAATACTTTATAAAAAAGTAGCAAAGTAGTATAATAAAAACGATATATTACCATAATGAAGGTGTTTTATGCAAGACCAAAGAATAAATAAGTTAGCAAAAGGATTAATTAACTACTCTTGTTCGCTTAAAAAAGGCGAAAAGGTTTTAATTGAAGCAAAGGGGATTGACTATATGCTCGTTAACGCGCTGGTAAGGGAAGCCTACGCTGTGGGAGCATATCCTTTCGTTGAAATTTACGATAATAGAGTAACGCGCCAACTTCTTTTAGGGCAAACTGAAGAACATGCTAAATTAAAAGCTAAGTTCGATGCTTTCCGAATGAACCAAATGGATGCGTATATCGGCGTTCGCGGTGGAGAAAACTGCAATGAACTTTCTGACGTTCCCGAAGCCAACATGAAAGCGGAGAGCGAGTTTTATTCTCACCCCGTTCACCACGAAATTCGCGTTAAAAAGACCAAGTGGGTTGTTCTTCGCTATCCCAATCAAGGAATGGCACAGCAAGCCGGTATGAGCACCGATGCGTTTGAAGATTTCTATTTTAACGTTTGCAATTTAGATTATTCTAAAATGGATAGGGCGATGGACGCGTTAAAAGCTCGCCTTGATAAAGCGGACAAAGTCCATATTATAGCAAAGGACACTGACCTTACTTTTTCTATAAAAGGTATCGGAAGCAAAAAATGTTCTGGCGAAAGAAATATTCCAGACGGTGAGATTTACACCGCGCCCATAAAGGATAGCGTTAACGGCACTATTACTTACAACGCGCCGTCGGTTGAAAACGGGTTTAAGTTTGAAAACGTTTCGCTTACCTTTAAGGATGGAAAGATTATAAAAGCAACGGCGAACGACACGCAAAGGGTAAACAAGATTTTTGATACGGACGAAGGTGCAAGATATATCGGTGAGTTTGCGCTCGGTGTTAATCCTTATATAATTAAACCTATGGGCGATATTTTATTTGACGAAAAGATTTCGGGTTCAATTCACTTTACGCCTGGAAGTTGCTACGACGATTGTTATAACGGCAACGTTTCTGCAATTCATTGGGACTTGGTGCAAATCCAAACACCCGAATACGGTGGTGGCGAAATTTATTTCGACGGAGAACTTATTAGAAAAGATGGATTGTTCGTTCCCGACGATTTGCAGTGCTTAAATCCTGAAAATTTAAAATAATTGCTATAAAATGTTTGACTTAAAGGTATTTTAAGGCTATAATGTATAGGACGAATTTTGGAAAAAATTTTTAATTTTTAATAAAAAATCATTTATTTGGAGGACATAGTTATGTCAAAAGTTACAAAAGTTGCAATTAACGGCTTTGGTCGTATCGGTCGTCTTGCATTCAGACAAATGTTTGGTGCAGAAGGCTATGAAGTTGTTGCTATCAACGACTTAACCAGCCCCGAAATGCTCGCTCATCTTTTAAAGTATGACACGATGCAAGGTAACTACGTTGCACAAGGTCACACCGTTGAATCTACTGAAGATTCAATCATCGTTGACGGAAAGGAAATCAAAATTTCTAAGTGTGCAAACGCTGCTGAATGCCCCTGGGCTCAATACGACGTTGACGTTGTTTTAGAATGTACCGGTTTCTACACCAGCAAAGCTAAGGCTGAAGCTCACATCGTAGCAGGTGCAAAGAAAGTTGTTATTTCTGCTCCCGCAGGTAACGATCTTCCCACTATCGTTTACAACGTAAACCACAAGACCTTAACCGCTGAAGACAAGATCATTTCTGCTGCATCATGCACCACCAACTGTCTTGCTCCCATGGCTAAGGCTTTGAATGATTACGCTGCTATCCAATCAGGTATCATGACCACCGTTCACGCTTATACCGGCGACCAAATGATTCTTGACGGACCCCAAAGAAAGGGTGATAAGAGACGTTCAAGAGCAGGTGCAATGAACATCGTTCCCAACAGCACCGGCGCAGCAAAAGCAATCGGTCTCGTTATTCCTGAACTTAACGGTAAGCTCATCGGTGCTGCACAACGTGTTCCCACCGCTACTGGTTCAACCACTATCCTTATCGCAGTTGTTAAG
>JAZTZE010000009.1:0-2523 GCA_045637285.1 Christensenellaceae bacterium
CTCGTATATATACCATTGCGGTGACGTTAGCGGTGAGGTCCCACCTGTTCTCATACCGAACACAGTAGTTAAGCTCACTAGCGCCGACAATACTTGACTGGAGACGGTCCGGGAAGATAGGTTGTTGCTGCATCCATTAAAATTTGGTTCTTTTATAAGAGCCAAACATTGCCCCTTAGCTCAGTAGGTAGAGCATTCGGCTGTTAACCGAAGTGTCGTCAGTTCGAGTCTGTCAGGGGCAGCCAAACGAAAAGCGAATCACATTAAGTGGTTCGCTTTTTCGTTACACTGTCTCCAACAGTGCATAAACTGACGAGTGATTTTTGCTAAAAGCAAAAACACGTCGTCGACGCTCGTCCGTTCACAAAGTTCACTACCGAGGGCGTGCTACACGGTGTTATTAGTTTGTTTGTGGTGTCAAAAGTTGGGGTAACACGCTCGCGAGTCTGTCAGGGGCAGCCAAAACAAAACACCAACCGTTCAGTGAGTATTTTGATTTTATTTTGCTTGTACTTTTTCTCTAAAAACATTTCAAATACCTTTACAAATTAGTCAATAAGTAGTATAATTATAATACAAATAAAAAGATAAAATCATATAGGAGAAAAAGTATGAAATTAATTATTAAAGATAATTATGACTCAATGAGTGCGTGGGCTGCAGAACATATTGCTAACGCAATAAATAACCATAAAGAAGACCGTCCTTTCGTGCTTGGGCTTCCCACAGGTTCTTCACCACTCGGTGTTTATAGAAAGCTTATTGAAATGAACAAGGCAGGTAAAGTTACCTTCAAAAACGTTGTTACTTTCAATATGGACGAATACGTTGGTCTTCCCAAAGATCACGACCAAAGTTATTGGTATTTTATGCATGACAACTTCTTCAACCACATTGATATCCCTGCTGAAAATATCAATATATTAGACGGTATGGCAACTGACTTAGAAGCAGAATGCGCTCGTTATGAAGATAAGATTGCATCATACGGTGGAATTGATTTATTTATGGGTGGTAGCGGTGTTGACGGACACATTGCGTTCAACGAACCTTTCACTTCATTGGCTTCAAGAACGGGTATTCGTGCATTGACCGAAGACACGTTAATCGTTAACTCTCGCTTCTTTGATAACGACGTTAACAAAGTTCCTAAAACCGCACTTTCAGTTGGCGTAGGCACTGTTTGTGATTCTAAACAAGTAATGCTACTCATTAGCGGACACAACAAAGCACGCGCTCTCCGTCATTGCGTTGAAGGTGGCGTTGACCATGCGTGGACGATAAGCGCGCTTCAAATGCATCCAGATGGAATCATTGCTTGCGACGAAGCTGCTTGCGGTGAATTAAAGGTTGACACCTATAAATACTTTAAGGAAATTTATAAAAACGAAAAATAAGTTTTAACTATAAAGGCGAAGCAAACATGCTTCGCCTTTATCTTTGCAATAAAACCACCAACGTGTGTTGGTGGTTTTAATCTTCTAACCCTAAAATATAATCGGTTGTTTCGCTAAAAAATTTTGCAAGCGTTATAATCGCACTTGCAGTTGGCTCGGTTTTGCCAAGTTCCCATTTCGCAATTGCCGATTGGCTAATCCCAGTCTTATTAGACAACTGCATTTGGCTTAAATTTTTAGCTATTCTTAATTCTTTTAATTTATCCTTAAATTCCATAGCTTAATTATACACATCCCAAGTCTTAAAATACTTGACAAGTCATATAAGACTTGATATAATAAAAACATGAAATACTAATTGTAGGTCTGCTTATAAGAAGTTGTTTGTAAAGAGGAAAGAGAAGCAAAAAGCGAATCACGAAAAGTGATTCGCTTTTTGGTTTATTAGATTTTAATAATTGAAATTTTCTAATAGAATTGCGACATGAAATTAAGCACTTGCTAGTGTTTTGAGTTACAGCGTAATGATAAGCATCAAAAGTAAAAATGGTTTATCATCAAATAAGGGCATTAGAGTATGATATAAACTAAACGAGATAAGCGACAGACTTGTTGCAATATTTAGGGTTGCTTTGGGTGTGGTATCGTTGGTAACGTTAAACTTGTAAACCGCTTAGTCCTAATTGGTCTATAAGAGAAAGATATTCGCACCACTTGTATTGCCTTATTGGCATTATGGGGTGAGTGGGGGAATTGAACACTAAAACGAGTGCGGGACAAACTTTATTGTGCTTGTCGGCAAAATAAAATCTTAAAAGTCTGCCTTGTTTTATTAGTTTTTTTGCCGTTTGGTGATAATTGAAATAGCCCATAAATCAAGTATGTGCTATGATAAAAGTTCTATGACTATATATAGTGTTTTTAAAGGGTTAAAAAACTACATATAGAAAGCTAAAGAAAAAAGCTTTTATTTGAATAAAAAGTTTGAAAAATCGGTTAAAAAACTTGACATATCGTTGAATATTTGATAAAATCAATTAGCATCTCGGTTTCGGGGTGTTAATTTTTTGATGTTCGGAAGGTGCATTATGGCAGCAAAAGGCGCAAGAGTAAAAATCACTTTAGC
>JAZTZE010000010.1:0-86524 GCA_045637285.1 Christensenellaceae bacterium
ATATTCTGACGGAGATAGAGCAAAGGTTAAGTGTTACGGTTCAGACGACGTTAATGAAGGTGTTGCAATTATGAGACACGAAAGCGTTGACGTTTCAATCACGGGTAACTCAACCAACCCAACAAGATTCCAACACCCAGTAGCAGGAACTTACAAGAAGTGGGCTACTGAAAATGGCAAAAACTACTTCTCAGTTGCATCAGGTGGTGGTACGGGTAGAACCTTACACCCAGACAACATGGCAGCAGGTCCTGCATCTTACGGTATGACCGACACTATGGGAAGAATGCATAGTGACGCACAATTTGCTGGTTCAAGTTCAGTTCCAGCTCACGTAGAAATGATGGGCTTAATCGGTGCTGGTAACAACCCAATGGTTGGTATGACCGTTGCATGCGCAGTTGCAGTTCAAGAAGCATTAAGCAAATAATTAGTATTTTACTAAAGAAAAAATTAAAAGGTTTGAACAATTTGTTCAAACCTTTTTTGTTTAACTTTCCCACGTTTCAAAACAATATTTTCTATATCGGCGGGGGAAATATCCGTCTTGCTGTTTTAAGTGTGGGCGTTCTTTGATATTTATATGCTTAAAATATTTTTTATATAATAGTGTAAAGTGTTGTTCGTTTTCTGATGGGCAGAAGTTTGCAGGCAAGTTAGTGAATAATATTTTTATGGTTGTTCCGTTAGAAATGGCAACCTTGTTTCGCTTCACGTCATGAATAACGAAAGGCGTTGCGCCCAATCTTCTTAAAAAGTGTGGGGCGAGTAAGCTCGTGATATCATTATCAGGCTCGTACGGTGCGTACATAATGCCGTTTGAACTTTGCATAAACCTTAAAAACCCTGTCATAATATGTCGTTCGTGCAAGACCTTTTGCACGGTATAAGAAAAGTCAGAAACGCGTTTGTCGTTCATATATTCGCTTATATCACAACGCTTTTCAAGCATATAATAAGCGTAGAAAAACGCTGTCGAAATGGCACAAGGACTGCAAGAAGATAAGCATACTTTCAAGTGAGCAATAACGTCGCTTCCGCCGTAAGCAAAAAGTGCCTTTTTAACACGTTCTGCTTTAACTTTGTCGGTAATCACGTTTATGCAAACAGCGTCAATTCGCGGTTGATAAATGGCTTTATCGCAAACGGAATCGGGATAAATTTTTTCGGTGAAACTGATAAACAAAGCCGAAAGTAAGCCGTTGATATCGTTGTCAATAACAAAAATTTTCATAACTCACCTGTTAAAGCAGAAAGTCCTGCGCTACTACCGAACATGGAAATTTGTTGAGCGGTTTGAGTCGATTCTGCGCCGATAAGAATGTTTTTTATAGAATATTCGCTTTTTGCTCCGTAAAACTTACCGTTGCAAGTAATAAAGTGGCGTGCGCGCTTTAACACGACGCGTAATCTTTTCAGGTCGTCGTAGTTTAGAGTTGTTTGCCGTCTTGCCTGAACGATTCTTAGCGCACTTTTCAAGCCTATACCGGGAACGCGCGCTAAAAGTTCAAAATTTGCCCTATTAACTTCAATGGGGAAAAGACCAAGATTTTTAAGTGCCCAAGCGCACTTGGGGTCATATTCGGTGGACAAAAAACCGTCTTCACTAGTTATTTCGTCTGCATTAAACCCGTAAAACCTTAAAAGCCAATCGGCTTGATAAAGTCTGTGTTCGCGTATTAACGGGGCTTGTTCGTAGGGGAGAAGTGACGTTTCAAAATTAGTAGGAACATAGTTTGAATAATATACTCTTTTTAGCTTATAAGTCCTATACATATATTCCGTTAGTTTAAGTATGTGTGCATCAGTCTCGGGCGACGCGCCTACTATCATTTGAGTTGTTTGACCTGCTGGCAAAAAATCCTTGCGCCTGTTTAGTTTTAACGGGTTATCGTAATATTTGTCTAAAGCGAGCATTTTCATGGGCTCAATAATTGCATTTTTGCTCTTTTGAGGGGCAAGTAGCTTTAAACTTTTTTCACTTGGAAGTTCGATGTTGAAACTAATTCTATCAACGAAAAATCCCGCTCGTTCTATTAAGAGTTTGTCCGCGCTTGGAATGCCTTTTAAGTGAATATATCCGTTGAACTTATACACAGTGCGTAGTTTTTTTACGGTGTCAAAAAGCATTTCCATAGTAAAATTAGCGTTTTTAATAACAGCTGAAGACAAAAACAATCCTTCAATATAATTTCGCTTATAAAATTCTATCACAAGCTCGCAGATTTCATCGGGTAAAGCTGTTGCGCGCTCAATATTGTTTGAGCAACGGTTTTGGCAATATTTGCAATCGTAAACGCAATCGTTGCTCATTAAAATTTTAAGCAAAGAAATACATCGCCCGTCCTGAGTAAACGAATGGCAAATTCCGCCAAAGCAAGCATTGCCAAGTCCGCCTTTAGTATTTTGCCGTCTTGAACCGCTCGAAGAACACGAAACGTCGTACTTTGCGCTTTCTGACAATATAATAAGTCTTCTTTCGTCAATCATATTTTTCTCCTGTGTATATATGTTATCACATAAAAATCTAAAAAGCAAACAAATGTTCGTATTTTTAAAAAATAAAAAAGGTGGTATATTTTACCACCTTTTAATTTTAATTAATTCTACTTAATTACTCTAACCTTGATAATGTTTTCTACTTCCGCAATGTGTTTAATTGCTTCGTCAGAAATCTTGTTATCAACGTCTAAAATAGTAACTGCAAAGTCGCCTTTAGATTGGTTGGTTAGGTTAGAAATATTAATGCCTTCGTTGCCAACCGTGCCAGTGATTTGAGCTAACATATTGTGAGTGTTCTTGTGGAGAATAACCAGTCTGTAAGCGGTTGTTCTGGGCATTGAGCAAGCTGGATAGTTAACGCTGTTAACGATATTGCCGTTTTCAATGTAGTCGATAAGTTGTTTTGCAGCCATAACCGCACAGTTGTCTTCAGCTTCTTCAGTTGAAGCACCAAGGTGGGGAATGCAAATAACGTTGTTAACGTCGATAAGTTCATCAGCGGGGAAATCAACGATGTATTTTGCAACTTTTCCACTTTCGGTTGCTTTAATAATAGCTTGGTTATCAACGAGTTCACCCCTTGCGCAGTTAACAAGGATAACGCCGTCTTTCATCTTTCTGATAAGACCAGAGCCAACAATACCTTTGTTTTGGTCGGGGATATACGGAATATGGATAGTAATATAATCACAATTTTTAGCAATATCTTCTAATTCCTTAACGACCTTAACGTCGGAAGAAAGTCTTAACGCTGCACCAACAGACAAGAACGGGTCGTAACCCAAAACTTTCATACCTAAGTCGAGCGCAGAATTTGCAACGAGTGCACCGATTGCGCCGAGCCCGATAACGCCAAGCGTTTTGCCTTTAATTTCGCAACCGGCAAAGTTAGACTTGCCTTTTTCCACGAGTTTGCTAACTTCGTCGCCTTGACCCTTGAGAGTCTTAACCCAGCTGTTAGCGTTAATAATGTTTCTTGAACCGATTAAAAGGGCAGCGAGAACAAGCTCTTTAACGGCGTTTGCGTTTGCACCAGGAGTGTTGAAAACTACAACGCCTTGTTCTGCGTATTCTTTAACGGGGATATTGTTAGTGCCTGCACCAGCTCTTGCGATTGCAACGGTTTCTTTATCAAGAATATAATCGTGCATTTTGAAAGAACGGAGCATAATGCCAACGGGTGATTTTACGTCGTTGGCAACGTTATAAGTAGAGTCAAAAACGTCGTTTATAACGGGGCTGATTGCGTTTAGAGTAAGAATATTTTTCATAATTATTTGTTCTCCAATTCAAACTTCTTCATGAATTCGATAAGAGCTTTAACGCCTTCAATAGGCATTGCGTTGTAAATAGAAGCTCTCATACCGCCTGCTAAACGGTGACCTTTAAGAGAAACTAAACCGTTCTTGGCAGCTTCTGCAACAAACTTAGCGTCTAATTCTTCGCTCGTGGTAATGAAAGGAACGTTCATAATCGAACGGTCTTTAACGTTAACCTTGTTGGTGTAGAAAGAAGAATTATCGATAAAATCGTATAAGAGTTTAGCTTTTTCTTCGTTGATTTGTTGCATAACTTTAACGCCACCTAACTCTTTTAACCATCTAAACACCAAAAGAGACATATAAATGGGGAAGCAAGGGGGAGTGTTGTATAAGCTATCGTTTTTGTCGTGGATAGCGTAGTTAAGCATGGTGGGGCAAATGGGAAGAGCGTTACCCAAAAGGTCTTTTCTAACGATAACGATAGTTAAACCTGCGGGAGCAATATTCTTTTGTGCGCCTGCGTAGATAAGGCCGAATTTAGTAACGTCAACTTCTTCACTTAAAATGCAAGAACTCATATCCGTTACGATAGTAGCGTCAGTTTGTGGGAATTCAGTAAATCTCGTTCCGAAAATAGTGTTGTTATAGGTTGTGTGCACGTAGTCGATTTCATCGCGTAACTTAACGTCCTTCATATCGGGAATAAAGGTGTAGCCTGCGTCCTTAGAAGATGCGGCAATCGCCATGTCGCCGTATTTTTTGCCTTCTTCATAAGCTTTTGAAGCAAAACTACCCGTAACGATATAATCGGCTTTACCTTTTTTCAAAAGGTTAAGGGGGACTGCTGCAAATTGTTGGCTAGCACCGCCTTGAACGAAAAGCACCGAATAATTGTCGGGGATATTCATAAGTTCACGGAGTAAAGCATTGGCTTCATCGTTAACAGCCATAAAGGGTTTACCACGGTGGCTCATTTCGATTATACTCATGCCAGTTCCTTGATAGTCTAAAAGCTCCCTTTGTGCTTGTTCTAAAACGGGAAGGGGTAAGGTTGACGGACCTGCTGCAAAGTTAAAAACGCGCATATTATTTCACCTCTAAAGATTATTTGTTGTATTCAACGTTAGGTTGGGTTTTATGTAATAAAACCGATTATAAAAGTTAAAAATTCAACTTACAATTGATTATACTATTATACGACTTTTTTTTCAAGTAAATTGAAGCCGTTAACGGCAAAATCTTTTATTGTGTTTTTAATACTGTTTACTTTTTTGTCCAAACAGTGTATAATGTTCGTAAGCAAAAAGAAATTATTGGCAATCAGTCCATTTATTATAGACTTTTAGGAGAATATTTTGAAAAATAAAAAAAATAACGGCAATGCGCAAAAAAAAGAAAAACAAGTTGCGGTAAAGCCTGAAAAAATTAAAAAAAGCAACAAGGCGAACAAGTCAAAGTTGCAAAAAAAAGCAAAGAGTGAGCCTACAAAGGTTGTTAAAGAGCGCAAATCGGACTCAAAGAAAACTTTAAAAGTAAGGTTTTTAGGTGGCGTAGGTGAAATCGGCAAGAATATGACTGCGTTGGAGTTTGGCAACGATATTATTGTTATCGACGCAGGTTTAACTTTCCCTGGAGATAATATGCCGGGCGTTGACTTGGTTATACCAGATGTTACTTATTTAACGGAAAACCAATCGAAAATTCGCGGAATAATAATTACGCACGGTCACGAAGACCACATTGGCGGATTACCTTATATCTTGAAAGAAATATCCGCGCCCGTGTTTGGAACGAAACTAACGCTAACGCTAATTGAAAACAAAATAAAAGAACACCGTTTAAATGATGTAAGCTTAAACTGTATAAATGCAGGAAACGTAATAAAACTCGGTTGTTTTTCTATTGAGTTCGTAAACGTGAACCACTCTATTGCAGGAGCGGTAGCACTCGCAATAACCACGCCCGTTGGGGTTGTTTTTCACTCGGGCGATTTTAAGATTGACTTTACGCCGGTAAACGGTCAAATGATTGACCTTAACAGAATAGCGGAAATAGGCAAGAAGGGAGTTTTGCTTCTTATGGCAGACTCAACAAATATAGAAATTTCGGGCACGACAATGAGTGAAAGCGTAGTGAAAGATACGCTCGATCACGTTTTCGCGGATAATTTAAAACGTAGGCTTATAATAGCAACTTTTGCTTCTAACGTGCACAGACTGCAACAAATTTTAGACTTAGCTGTAAAGTATAAAAGAAAGGTCGCATTTTCTGGGCGCAGTATGATAAACATTGCAGAGGCGGCGGCAAAGATAGGCGAGCTTAAAATTCCCGAAAATCTTATTATAGACGTAGAAAAGATTTCAAGCTTTAAGGACGAGCAAATTTTAATCGTTTCCACTGGCACTCAAGGCGAGCCGATGAGTGCGCTTACGAGAATGGCGAGCGGAGAATTTAACAAGGTAATAATAGGCAAAAACGACACCGTTGTTATTTCTGCTTCCGTTATTCCGGGCAACGAAAAGATGATTTACGGAGTAATAAACAATCTTTACCGCAAGGGAGCGGAAGTCATTTACGAATCGTTAGAACCTATTCACGTTTCTGGGCACGCTTGTCAAGACGAGCTTAAAACCTTGCACACGTTAGTTAAGCCCAAATTTTTCATTCCCGTGCACGGCGAATACCGTCACCTTAAAAAACACGCAAGGCTTGCTGAAAAAGTGGGGCTTGATTCGGGTAGGATATTAATTGCAGACATAGGCGACACGGTTGAGCTTAACGCGTCTTCAATGAAGTTTGGTGAAAAGTTCCACGCTGGCTCAAGGTTTGTTGACGGCGTTGGTATAGACGGGGCTGATAGCTTCGTTTTAAGAGACAGAATACATTTATCCGAAGACGGATTGGTGGTCGTTGTTGTGGGGGTTGACGAAATGTCTGCACAGCTTATTTCAGTTGAAATACTTGGCAGGGGCTTAGTTCTTAACGACGACGTCATTGCTGAAGAAAAAGAAAACGTTATCAATGCATTAAAGAAAATTGATTTAAGAACGATAAGTGACGAAAGTGAATTGAAAGCAATAATTCGCCGTAGCATAAAAAATCATTTGTTTAAGGCAACAAAAAAGAATCCTATGATTTTACCTGTTGTTATGGTGGTGTAATTGGATAATAGAATATACGAATTTAGAGAGCAGGCAAAAGCGCAAGGCGAGCCCATTCTAAGAGATAAATCGTTTGAAATACTAATCGAAAAGGCTAAAGAAAAACAGCCGAAAATGATTTTAGAAATCGGTGTTAACCGTGGGCTTTCGGGTATTGCAATGTTGCTTAACTGTCCAAACGCACACCTGTCTGGCATAGAGATTGACGAAGAAAAGGCAAGAATAGCAAAGCAAAATTATAAAATCTTTGGCGTTAGTGATCGCGCGAATATCTTTTTGGGCGACGCTTCGGAAATAATCCCTATTTTAACTGGCAAATACGATTTTATATTTTTAGATGGGCCTAAAGGGCATTATTACGAATACTTGCCACATTTGCTAAGCGCGTTAAACGCTGGCGGAGTGTTGTTTGCTGACAACGTTCTTTTTAGGGGATACGTCGATGGAAAGGTTAAAACTCCGCACAGGTTTAATACTACTAAGCACAGCATGGAAAACTTTTTAAGAGAAATTACTACTAACGAAAATTTAAGCACCGTCGTGCTTGATATTGAAGACGGTGTTAGTATTACGGAAAAATTAAAATGAGAAAAATAGAACTTTTATCGCCTGCTGGTGATATGTCAAAATTAAAAACCGCCTTTTACTTTGGTGCAGATGCAGTGTATATTGGTGGAAAGCAGTTTAGCTTGCGCGCTTTAGCAGGTAACTTTACTGATGAAGAGATGGTTGAAGCAGTTAACTATGCTCACTCTATTGGCAAGAAAGTATACGTTACTGTTAATATCTTTGGTCGCAACGACGATATGGAGCAAGCCGAAAAATATTTTAAGTTTTTAGAACAAATAAAGGTTGACGGTGCTATAATATCAGACACGGGCTTGATATATCTTGCAAGAACGGTTGCTCCGAATTTGCCAGTGAACTTGTCTACTCAAGCAAACACGTTAAACTATAAAACTGTTGAGTTTTGGAAAAACTACGGGGTTAAGCGCGTTATTCTTGCGCGCGAACTTTCTTTAGAAGAAATTGATTTTATAAGCAAAAAAGTTCCGGATATGGAAATCGAAACGTTTATTCACGGAGCGATGTGTATTTCATATAGCGGAAGATGTTTGCTTTCTGATTATAGAACGGGCAGAAGCAGTAATCGTGGCGAGTGTGTTCAAGCGTGTAGATGGCACTATGAAATTCGTGAAAAAGATTCGGAATGCGGATTTTTAGAAATGCAAGAAGACGAGCGCGGAACTTATATTATGAACAGCAAAGATTTAAACCTTTTGGACTACATTGACCTTTTGGATAAAGCGGGCGTTTGCTCGTTTAAGATTGAGGGCAGAATGAAGTCAGAGTATTACCTTGCAACCGTTGTAAACGCATATCGTAGAGCGATAGATGCTTATTACGAGCAAGGCGAAGAATATAAAAACAATCCGCTTTTCCAAGAAGAATTAAAAAAGACAGCGCATAGAGAATTTACAACTGCTTATATAACGGGGTATAACGATAGAACGGTTAACTATGACGACAGCCAAAGCAAAGGCACGTTTAAGTTTATTGCAAACGTGTTAGAAGGCAACGATAACCGTGATTACGCTCTCGTTGAAATGCGCAATCGCTTTAAGGTTGGTGATGAGTTAGAAATATTGTCACCCACACAAAGTTTCAATAAAACAATAGTCGTTGACAAAATGCTTGACGAGAAAGATAATATGATTACCGATGCAAAACTTGTTCAACAGCGCGTTAAACTTTTTACAGACGTACCGTTATCGGCAGGAGATATTTTAAGGGTTAAGAGTTAATAAAATTAATTTTATATCCTAATATCACTATTAAAACAAGGTAAAAAACAGTGGTTTTCGACGTTTTTGCAACTAAAAAAGAAAAGAAAGTTGCACTTTGTAAAGAATAATAAAAAACCGCAAGCAAATGGGACGTGCTTTTAGGGACAGTTTTTTAATTTGATTGGATAACGGTGCCTAACGATAGGAAAGGACAGAGAAATTTTACATTCTCTGCCCTCTTTTTTTGACAATTCAAAGTGTACTGAAGGCGCACCGCAACTTATCGCAGTCAATCATAGCTCTGAATTCATGTTTTTACGCCTTAACAGGTGCCATTTATAAATATTTACTTAAAGTAAATCTTGCAAGTCGAATATGCTTTCTTGCTACGGTATAAGACATCGCAAGCTCATTGTCGCCATAATACTGAATGAATGGGTAGAAGCAGCTTGTGTTCATTTTAGCCTGCAGCACGACTTCGCTTTTGGCAAGGTCTTCGGTATCTATTTTTACGATCCCGATATGCTCTCGGTCTATTGGAGCGTGGAATAAGTACAGCTCGCCGCGGTAAAGGATAAAATCTCCCCTTGATTGACAATCTTCAATTTCCACACTCGTTTCCCACTTTTTCGTTTTGATATCGTATGCCGTTAAAAATCCGCAAGGGTTAGTGTCCTGCTGACGCACGAAATAATAGACCTTATCCCCAAACACATACGTTGCATTTTCCCATTTGGAGTCATTAATATAATCGGGCTGGGAAACATATTCCCACGTGATAAGATCACTGCTTTTAATAATACAGGTAAAGTCGCCGCTATATAGTCCGGAATAGCAATAGCGCACACCGTTTTCTACACGGTAGGACTGCTTTTGCATAATTCCAATATCGGAATACATCTTTTTGCAGGGAATGCCGTTCTCGGCAAGAGCAGATTTGATACCGCTTGCAGAAAGATCATTTACAATCTCGCTCACCTTAAATCTGTTTACACCAATCTCGCCCAAAGTCTTTGTTGTAACATAAAACGGACAATAAAAGCGATAATAGTTTTCTTCCGTACGCGCGGTCCACAGTATGTAAAGTGTATCCTCGTCCTTTTGCATGAGGATCGTATCGTAAACCATATCAATGGTTTTGTCGCCGACCTTGTCACCGGTGGTCTGCAAATCAATATAGATTTTATTGTTTGTATCATTAATAGGAGCATAAACCAGTCTTGCCGTTTGATTTTTAGGATCCTCGGAAGGCTCTTTTGTGTTGGCATAATACGTCATATAAACCGTATCACCGACCACGATAAAGGTGGACACATGCGCCATTTTATCTTCGGGCTTTTCAAAATCAGACACAAAACATTCCGTGATTTCCGCAGAAAATTTTTCTCCTTTTTCCCGTGCCTCGGCGGATATATCCGAGTGGATGGTGCGTGCAACGTCTTTGATGGGAGCACCCTCTGTGATCTTTAGCTCTTTGACGGTGGGAAAATCTTTCTTAAAAACATTCATCTTCTTTTTTCTCCTGACAAAAAATAATAGTATGGAAAGAATGGCAATCGACTCGTTAAAAATTCCTATATATGAGCCGACGAATATATTATATGTGAGAAATGCACCTGAAACGGGGATTGATATGCATTTCGTAAGCTTGGGATTTTTAATCCATAGTGAAACGGTAACGAACACCGATGCTGTAATCGGTAAAACGTCGTACCACACGTCAAAGGATATAATTCCCAATGTAAAATTAGTCAGAATAAAAAGGTAAGGCCAGACTACGCTACTCGCAAATTTACGTCGCCCTCGGTTGATAAAAATAATTTCCCGAAAAATTCCGACGAAGTTCGGAATCGTACCTGCCATCGCGCCAAGGCAAATATAATGAGCTGCCCAAAACACGTCTGCACATAGTTTATATATCAAAATTCCGCTTCGACTCTTTTTTTGATGAGAAATAAAAAGCGAAAGCATTGCCCCAATTCCCAAAAGCCACACTAACATATCAGTTGCTCCTCTTGACAGACTTTGATTGTTGCGATATAATTATATTATAGATTTTTATATATTTCAATCCTTTATCTTGGGAGTTTTTAACACTATATTGGGAGAAAGTGCGATATGAATCTGCGTCATGAGGAATATACCGATGCGTCGGGACAGGCCCCTTTTATATTAAATGATAACATTAAACGAACTGCTCACTTGTGTAGTGAAAGTCAAAATTGGCATGAAAACATTGAAATCCAATTCTGCAAGGAAGGAGAGGGTGGGGTTCTGATCGACGGAAAGTGCCATGCGTTTTCAAAGGGCAGTATTGCGTTAATCGACTCCAATGCCGTTCACTACACCTTTACTAAAACAACCATGGTTTATTCTTGTATTATCGTAAGTACCTATTTTTGTAAGCAAATGGGGATTGATTATCAGAGCCTTTCGTTTGTGCCATTGGTGCAAAATGAGAGATTGTCCAGCCTTTTTGAAGAAATTTGTGATGTATACCAAAAAGAGAGTCCCATTCGTGTTGCGCGACTTAGTAATCTACTTCTTTCCATGCTTATTTTGATTGTGGACGATTATTCGTCGATCAAGTGTTCGGCCGGTATGGAGCAAAAAGAGTTAGCGATCGTGAAAAAAGTTCTTTTGTATATCCGCGAAAATTACCATACAAAAATCACGCTTAATTCCATTGCCGAACACATGCTGATGGACAAATATACGTTGTGTAAGATATTCAAAGCCAATACAGGACAAACAATTTTTGAAAACATCAACGCCTATCGGTGTATGAGGGCCGCGGAATATATTGCAAGCGGAAAGAATGTTTGTGAGTCGGCAAATCTATGCGGCTTTGAGAATAATTCATTTTTTACTAAAACATTCAAACGGTATATGGGTATCTTGCCGTCAAAGCTCATTGCTAAATGATGAATAAGCCATCAGGAAAGGATTGATTTTCTTTGGCTTTTCGCATTTGCGACAACAAATGCAGTGCTTGTCAAGAAAATAGGGCAGAGAACGTAAAACATTCTCTGCCCTATTGTTGTCTGTAGGTAATGTATTATTTTTTGTCTTAAATTTTGTTTATTTAAAAAGTTTTATTAAAACGTCGGTTACCATATCTCTCATAACGAAGTAATCAATATAATCGTGTTTGTCGTATATATATTCGTGTGAGAACGATTGGATTATATCCATAGCAAAATGGATTTTTTCCATAGCGTTTTCAATATTTTCGCCAAGGCTTTTAAGCTTGTCGGCAATTTTAACGGTAATAGCGTCTTCCAAAGCGATAAATTGTGCTTCTACAGCTTCGTCCGTGCTACTTAAAGAGTGTAAAACTTCGTGCATCTTTGCGTTTTTCTTGTGCGTTTTTATGGTAAGGTCAATAACGTTTGGAATAAGTTCACAGTAGTTTACAGGGGCAGAAAGTTTATCAAACATCTTTAATATGGGTTCAAAAACTTTGTTAATATAAATTTCTAAAACACATATTAAAATGTCGCGTTTGTCTTGAAAATAGCCGTAAACGATGCCAGTGGAAACCCCTGCGCGCTTGGCAATTTCTGCCGTGTTCGTGCCGTAATATCCAACTTCGGAAAAAAGCTGATATCCGGCTTCGATAATTTTGTTTTTCTTTTCTATTGACCGTTCTTGTCTCGGTTCGCGAACGCTGTTTTTCATATCTATATTATATAATAAGTCGAGAGCAGTGTCAAGGGAAATAATATGAAAAAAGTTTCACAATTTATAAAAAAGTTGAAATTTGTTTCATGTTTTACTTGACAATATTTAACGCGAATGATAATATATTAACGAAATCTGAAATTTGTTTCACATTAGGAGACTTTATGATAAAAACTTTAGATAAATTTTCCATAGGCGAAAGCGGAGTAGTCGTTGCCGTTTCTGGAGAAAGAAGAATAAAAAGAAGGCTTTACGATATGGGCATAACAAACGGTGCGGAAATTTATTTAAGAAAGAAAGCACCGCTTGGCGATCCGATTGAAGTGACGGTTAGGAGTTATGAACTTTCACTTAGGAAAAGCGAAGCAAGTTGCATAACGTTGGAGGTGACGATTAATGCTTAAATTTGCTTTAGCGGGAAATCCTAACAGTGGAAAAACGACGTTGTTTAACGGGTTGACTGGGTCAACGGCGCACGTTGGCAACTGGCCGGGCGTTACCGTAGACAAAAAGGAAGGGGTGTATAAAAAAGGGGCAGAACCGATTGCTATAATAGACTTGCCCGGAATATATTCGTTATCGCCATATACGCCAGAAGAAATTATCGCCCGTAATTACATTTTAGACGAAAAACCTGATTGCGTTATCAACATTATAGATGCAACCAATTTAGAGCGAAACTTATACTTAACCACGCAAATAATGGAAATAGACGTTCCCGTCGTATTAGCACTTAATATGATGGATGCGGTTGAAAAGCGTGGGGATAGGATTGACGCAAACGAGCTTGAAAAAAGATTAGGCGTTCCAGTAGTAAAGATATCCGCGTTGAAGAGCGAAGGGCTTGAAAAACTTATGGAGCGAGCTTACGAAACGAGCAAGATAAAGCGTTGTGGAAAAACGGTTATAGAAGATCAATCGCTAAAACACCTTATAGGCGATATAAAGATAGCACTCGAAGGGCAAGGCGTGTTAAATCCAACCTTTCACGCTGTTAAACTTGCCGAGCTTGACGAAGTTGAAGTGCTTATGCATAAAGACACCGTAAATATGGTGGAAGCGTTCAAAAAAACTCATAAAGACGATATTTTTGGCGACGATTTTGAAGCGTTAGTTGCTGATGCACGGTATAAATATATAACCAAATATTTTTCGCCTGCATTAAAAAGGAAAAATAAAGATAAATTTGTTGTAACCCCATCGGATAAAGCAGACAAAATATTAACTCACAGAATTTGGGGCATTCCTATTTTCTTAGGCATATTGTTCTTAATTTTTCACTTAACTTTTTCAGAAAATTTGTTCTATTTAGGCGGGCTTTTCCCTGAGGGGTGGGTGTCGCTTGAAGGCACTGCTTTTGAAGGCGTGTTCGGTGCAGGTGGAATAAACTCCCCAGGTGTAATGCTAATGGGTTTAGTTGAAGTGCTGACCGGATATTTAACTGAACTTGTTGCAGGCATGCTTAGCACTTCACCCGCGTGGGTTTCAGGCTTGATATGCGACGGCGTTTTAGGTGGAATATTTGCAATACTTGGATTTTTGCCACAAATACTTGTGCTTTTCTTGTTCTTCTCAATTTTAGAAGATAGCGGTTATATGGCGCGCATCGCGTTTATATTGGATAGAGCATTAAGAAAATTCGGTCTTTCAGGCAGAGCATTTTTGCCAATGATAATGGGTTTTGGCTGTTCAGTTCCCGCAATGATAAACACTCGAACGCTTGCAGATGAAAAGGAAAAACTTGCAACTATAAGGGTGATTCCCTTTTTCAGTTGTGGGGCAAAATTGCCTATACTTACAGCGGTGTCAGGTGCAATAGTAATGCATTTTGGCGTTGGAAACGTTGACGTTATAACTTACGGAATGTATGTTATCGGAATGATAACAGCAATAATAAGTGTTGTTATAATGAGAAACACTTCACTTAAAGGCGCAACGCCACCGTTTATAATGGAACTTCCTGCATATCATGCTCCACAATTTAGAAATTTAATGTTGCTTTTGTGGGATAAAGCAAAACACTTTATCAAAAAAGCATTTACCATAATTCTCGCATCAACGATAGTAATTTGGGTGATAAGCCACTTCAGTTTTTCGTGGCAATATTTGCCTGACGACCAAATGGAAAACAGTATCTTAGCGGGAATAGGGCAACTTATTCAGCCATTGTTTACACCAATGGGCTTTGGTAGTCAATTAAACTCTATGGGGTGGGTTTTTGCGGTTGCTGCAATAACCGGATTAATAGCAAAAGAGAACGTGGTTTCAACACTTGGAACGCTTGCCGCTTGCGTTGTATCGGGCGCACTTGTTGACGTTGATGCTGACGGCGGTGTGGGTGCAGTTGCAATAATGATACAGGGCACGGGCATAACGCTTCCCGCATTACTTGCGTTTATCGCATTCAATATGACAACTATTCCGTGTTTTGCGGCTGTCGCGGCAACTAAGGGTGAAATGGTTAAAAAAACCACGTTTAATTGGACGTTGGCTTTTTGGGTTGTTACGTCTTACATAGTTTCGTCTATAATCTATTTGGTCGGTTCTTGTTTGTGGACGTTGCCCATCGTAATAGCGTTGATAGTATTAGCGTTCTTTTGCGTGTCGCTATACGGTAAAAGACACTCTGTAAAGGATAATTAAAATGGAACCTATAGAAATAATAGTTATAATTGCCTGCGTGTTAATAGTAGGTGGAGTGATTGTTACTTCAATATTAAATAAAAAGAAAGGAAAGAATTCTTGTGGGTGTAGTTGTTCAGGTTGTTCGAGCTACGCGAATTGCAAGAATAAAACCAAAAAAGATAACACACGAGTGTAATAGATTTTCCTAAAAATATCCGTCCATACTTTTGTTGTGGGCGGATATTTATTTACAATTTTGTTTAAATTGTGATATACTTTATTCAGGTGAAAGTATGATAAAAAAATTCTCTATAAGCGGTATGAGCTGTTCTATGTGCTCGTCTGGAATAGAAAAAAACGTTTCAAAGCTTGACGGAGTGAAAAGCGTTAGCGTATCACTTTTAACCAAGGAAATGTCCGTTGAGTTTAACGAAAACGTAATATCAAACGGCGCGATAATTGCCGTGGTCGAAAAGCTGGGCTACGGAATTTGTGAGCTTGGTGAAAAAAAGCAAGATAGGCTTTCCGAAGCAAAAAAAATCAAAACACGTTTTTTGATTTCGTTAGCTTTTTTGTTGCCGTTAACGTATTTGTGCTTGGGTGAGACGTTGTCGCTACCCGTGCCTACGGATAAAAGACTTAACTTTTGCATGCAAGGTGTTCTTGCTTTAATTATTCTCGTAATAAATCGAAATTTTTTCATTAACGGTGTAAAAGCTGTGATTTACGGGTCGCCCAATATGGATACGCTTGTATCGTTAGGTTCACTGTCCGCGTTTATTTATAGCTTAGTTATAACTTTGTCAGTTTTTTTAGCAAATACAACTCATAATCACGTTTTCTTTGATGGCTGTGCAATGGTCGTAACCTTGGTTTCATTAGGGAAATGGTTAGAAGAACTTTCAAAAGTAAAAACAGGCGATGCCGTTGAAAAACTGGGTTCTCTTATGCCAAAAACGGTAACTGTGCTGGAAGGGGCAAGCGAGCGAGTAAAATTGACCAACGAAGTTTGCGTAGGAGATCTGTTGTTAGTTAAAGCAGGCGAATACGTTGCGGTTGACGGTGTTGTAGAAAGCGGGCGCGCTAACGTAGACAAGTCTGCTATTACTGGTGAAAGCCTTCCCGTTGAAATATGCGCGGGTGAAAAAATTGTTTCAGGCATGATACTAAAAGACGGCTTTTTGGTTTTAAGGGCTGAAAAAGTTGGCGAACAAGCTTTGTTTAACCAAATCGTGCAAGCGGTTAAATTAGCGGGGGCAAGTAAAGCACCTATACAAAAGCTTGCCGATAGAATTTCGCGAATATTCGTGCCGATAGTTACGTTAATAGCTTTGTTTACGTTTGTCACTTGGTTAATTGCCGGATACGGTGCGTATACTGCGTTTAATTACGGAATAAGCGTTCTCGTCGTGTCTTGTCCGTGCGCGCTTGGGCTTGCAACGCCAGTTGCAGTAATGGCGGCAACAGGGCGTGGTGCACAAGAAGGCGTTTTATTTAAAGATGCAGAAGCCTTGCAAAATGCTTGCAAAATAAATTGCGTGTTGCTTGATAAAACTGCAACTATAACCGTAGGTAAGCCAAAGGTAACGACATTTGAAGTTTTCGGAGAAGGCGATGAAAGCGAGATAAAACGAATAGTTTATGCGTTAGAAAGTAAATCAAGTCATCCACTTGCAAAAAGCATAATGGATTTTTGCGAAAAAAGTGCAATGCCCGTTGAAAATTATTCTTACGTCTTGGGCGGTGGAATAGTTGGAGAAGTGTATGGGCTGAAATATTATTTGGGCAATAAGGAGTTGATTCCTAAAGATATTTCCGTTCCGCAGTTAAGCCACCGCTTTGAAGGACAAACTGTAATATATTTTGCCAGTGAAATTGAGTTTATATGTGCGTTCGGTGTTTCAGATTGCGTAAAAGAAGATAGCAAAGAAGCGATTAAAGCGTTAAACCAAAAGCAAATAAAAACGATTATGGTTACGGGCGATAATCAAGGCGTGGCAATGAGCGTGGCAAATCAAGTGGGGATTAAAGAGTATATAGCAAACGTTTTGCCACAAGGTAAATTAACAGTTGTTAACGAATATAAAGAAAAAGGCAATTTCGTTGCGATGGTTGGCGATGGGATTAACGATAGCCCTGCACTAAAAAGTGCGGATATAGGCGTTTCTATGGGTACTGGCACGGATATCGCTATCGACAGTTCAAACGTCGTTATAGTAAACGGCAATCTAACGGCGTTAAATAAAGCTATAGAGTTAAGTTCAAAAAGCTTAAGAATAATAAAACAAAATCTTTTTTGGGCGTTCTTTTATAACGTGATTTGCATTCCGCTTGCGGGCGGTGCATTATCGTTTATGGGTATAACTCTTACGCCGATTATAGCTTCGGCAATGATGAGCTGTAGTTCGTTGTTCGTCGTTTGTAATGCGCTTAGAATAGCAAGGCGAACGAGTAAGAAAACAGGGCAAATTCCAGTTGTTGTAAGCGCAAGTTATGAAATTAATATCGGCGGTATGATGTGTAATCATTGCGTGCAAAAGGTGAAAAACGCGCTTTCGTCAATAAAGGGAGTTGTCGTTATGAACGTTTCGTTAGAAAAAAATTCGGCAACGCTAAGATGTGACGATAGCGTTACCGAGCAATTTATTATAGATGAAATTGTAAAGGCGGGGTATAGCGTTGGCGACGTTAAACGAACATAAGCGTTATCGTCATTGATTCTCCGAACTTTGATAATGCGGATATTTTCCATTTATTTGCGTCGGCAATACTTTTTGCTATTGCGAGCCCCAAACCGCTTCCGCCTGATTCTCTTGAACGAGAGTCGTCTGGGCGGTAAAATCTTTCAAAAACCTTAAATGAATCTTGGTCGGGAACCATGCTTCCCGTGTTGAAAACGGTAAAGACAATTTTGCCGTTTTCTTTTTTTAGTTTTACGTTAATATTACCGTTTATACTTGTGTGTTTAACTGCGTTGTCTAAAAGAATGTTTACGATATTTTTAACGCTGTGAATATCTCCATAGAATAAAATGTCAGCTTCGATGTCCAAGTCGATAGTTTTACCTTTTTCAAAAGCAACTGCGTCAAACGAAAGTGCATCTGTTAATATTTGGTCGGAAAGGTTAAACTCAATGGCGTTTAACTGTCTGGAGCGTTCGTCCATTTTCGCAAGCGTTAACATGTCAGTCACGAGCGTGCTCATTCTTTTGGTTTGTGCTTGAATGCTTTCAACGTAAGGATTTTGTTCTATAGATTGAACAACGTCTGCATTGGCAGAGATTATTGCGAGCGGAGTTTTAAGTTCGTGGCTAGCGTTAGATATAAATTCCTTTTGTTTGAAAAACGACTCTTTAATTGGTCTGAAAACGGCAAAGGAAAGCCACCAAGCAATAAAGAAAAGTATTAAAAAGAAGAATAGCAAGATGAGTGCACTGTTTGTAATGTTATTGGTGAACATCGTTATAGCGTCAGTTCTATCTAACGCCACTAAAACGTTGATGGTGTCGGTTGAAAAGGTTTTATAATAAACTGTTCCTATAATCCCCGAGTTATTGCCAGCATTTACGATAGTTCTTATAAGTAAATCAGCTTGTTGTTGCGTGAACGTGTTTGAATCGTATCTAATTTTAGTTACTACTTGTGATTGTTCTTTAGAAAAGATTACAACAACGCAGTCTTCCGGTATATGTTCTGGGGGCGCGTTTGGGCGGGTTACTTCTATGAAGATATCGTTAATCGTACGGTCTATTGCGTTTTCAGTTGTATCTTTTATTATGAAAAAGTAAACTCCGAATATAATAGTGAAAACGCAAAAAACTATGGTCATAATAATAATTATGAATTTAATTTGCGCTTTTCTAATCATTTTTTTCTCCGAGGGTATAGCCGATTCCGCGGATAGACTTAATTTCCGTTTTCGCACCGACTGCCGTCAATTTTTTTCTTAGGAAAGAAACGTAAACTTCGATAGTGTTATATTCTGCTTCGGTGTCGAAGCCCCAAATTTTTTCTATAAATTTTTCTTTATCAACGCTTTTTCCGCTATTTAGCATAAGCATTTCTAAAATTTGGAACTCTTTTTTGCCAAGAGTGATTTTTTTAGCACCGCAAGACAAGTTGAAAGAATCTCTATCGAGTGAAATATCATTATAGATTAAAACGTCTCCAGTAAATTTTTCTTTCCGTCTTAAAAGAGCCTTAATTCTTGCTAAAAGTTCAGCCGTATTAAAGGGCTTTGCAAGATAGTCGTCTGCACCGGCGTTAAGACCTTCAATTTTATCCGCAGTTTCACTTTTAGCAGAAAGCATTAAAACGGGCGTGTCAATTTTACTAAGGCGCATTTTTTTCAACAACTCAAAACCGTTAAGCTTTGGCATCATAATGTCTAAAATAACAGCATCGTAAATACCGCTTAAAGCAAAATCTAAGCCTTCTTCGCCGTCGTAAGCGCAGTCAACTGAATAGTTATTTTGTTTTAAGATTATTGCGAGCGCGTTGGTTAATTGTCGCTCGTCGTCTACAATTAAAATTTTCATAGTATACTTATTATATCAAAGATAAATTGAATTTGCATTAAATTTTTGCAAAAAATAAAATTTTATGAAAATTTTTAAAAACTTAAAAAATTCAATAAATATTCAAGTTTCGCTTGTTATTATATGGGTGTAAAAGGCAACGACCTTTTAATAAACCAACATACACTCTCAATAAACTTTTTCCTGGGAGAAGATGTCGAGCAATCGGCATTTTTTCCTTTTAAACGACAACTTGCTTTGTGCGTTATCGTTTAATGTATAAGCAAAAAGTGTTAACGGATACAAAGCATATCAATCACTTTATTTTTCTTAGTAACAATAAACTCGGAGTTAGCCGTTTAACGTCTGACTCGGCAAAAAAATCGCAAAAATAAAGCCCGACCAAGTCGGGCTTTTTGTTTTTTTATAACAAGGGGATTGAAGCAAGGAAGCTTATATCTTCGCGTTCTTCAGAATCGCCTTCTGCCAAAACGAATAATTTTTTTGTTAAAATTCCACCTGCAAGAGCAACGATGTCTTCTAACCCCTTCGAGCTTGCTCCAGTAGAGATAACGTCGTCAACGATAGCAACCTTTTTGCCTTTTATTAGTTCAACGTCGTGTTTAGATAGGTAATATTTTTGTTCTTTTCCAGTCGTAATAGAAGAGCCGTAGTCAACGCAAATGCCATCTTGCATATAAAGCTTTTTAGATTTTCTTGCAACTGCGTAATAAGGCATATTAAGTTCTCTTGCAACAACGTGAGTGAGTTGCAAGCCTTTTGATTCAGCAGTGATTAAAACTTCGCAATCACCAACGAGTTTAGCGAGTTCTTTACCACAGTGCTCGGTTAACGACGGGTTACCGTGTAAGTTAAAGAAAGCAATTTTAATTCCGCTGGGGAGTTGCAAAATGGGGAGTTGGGCTTTATAGCCTTTAATGTCTACTTCAAAAAATTCACTCATAACAAACCTGTCTTTAGTTTCTATATAAATAGTTTAGCACAATTTTTTTTGTTTGTCCACCGAGAAAATCATATATTTGATTTTTAAGGCATAAATTTAATTAACTTTAAGAGGTGATTATGGATTTTTACTCTAAAAGCGTGGACTACGCGGCAAAAACCTTTAACAGTGATATTAAGCACGGATTAACGCAATCAGTTTGTAATAAAAACCGCTCGTTATACGGAACGAACGTTTTAACGAAAAGAAAAAAACGTTCGTTTGTAAACAGGTTGTTTGGAGCGTTAAAAGAACCTATGCTTATCATTTTATTGTTTGGGTTTTGTTTAGCTCTCGGCACGAATATAGGTAAATTTTTAAAGTCTGGGGAAGGCGATTTTACTGAATGTTGGGGAATTCTGTTTGCCGTTGTTTTATCGGTAACTATTACTCTCGTTATGGAAGGGAGCTCCAACAAAGCTTTTGACGCGCTAAATAGAGTTTACGACAATGTTGCCGTTAGAGTTGTTCGCGACGGAAGAATAGTTACTATAAGTCAAAAGGACGTTTGCGTGGGCGATATTTTGTTGGTGGAAAGCGGAGATAAAATCGTGGCAGACGGAAGACTGATTGATAGTAACGAATTGTTTGTAGACGAGTCTGCACTAACAGGCGAAAGCGAGCAGGTAAAAAAGAATGCAAACGTAATCGTGGGTGAAAAGGCCATGCTTGCTGAACGAGTGAATTGCGTGTATTCAGGAACGTTCGTTACCTGTGGGTCGGCAAAGTTTATAGTAACCGCAGTTGGTGATAAAACTGAAATAGGAAACATAGCAAGCGAATTGTTAAGAGAAAAAGAAACGGCATCACCATTAGCCAGCAAGCTTGCTAAACTGAGTAAGGTTATAACGTTAGTAGGCGTGTTGAGTGCAGTTGTCGTGTTTGCTATTTCGGTAATAAGGCTTTATCTTGCATGTGAGTTAAGTATTGAAAGTATCCAACAGTTATTTATATCGTGCATAGTATTAATAGTAGCCGCCGTTCCCGAAGGGCTTCCCACAATAGTTGCAATATCGCTCGCACTTAACATGATAAAGTTAGCAAAAGGAAACGCGCTTATAAAAAAAATGAACGCGACGGAAACGGCAGGGGCAGTGAGTATAATTTGTTCTGATAAAACGGGAACGTTGACTCAAAATAAAATGACCGTAGTAAGCGTGTGTGCAGGGGAATTTTGCAGTTCTCCAGATAAAATTAAATCCCAACATCTATTTCAAAACTTTGTTTTAAACAGTACGGCTGACGGGGTGTTTAAAGGAAAGGAGCAAAAGACGAGTGGAAGTGCAACCGAGTGCGCTCTATTAAGAGCGTATTATCAAAGTGTGCCTAACGCTGACCACGCAAGAATGAGAAACGAGTATGAGATTATAGGCAGAGAGCCTTTTACAAGTGATAAAAAGATTATGTCCACAACTGTTAAAATTGGTGATTTACAAAGAAAGTTGGTCAAAGGTGCTCCAGAAAAAGTGGTGGAAAAATGCAACTTGTCCACGGTGCAAAAGCTAAAAATACTAAAAGAAATACAAAAACATCAGAAGAAGGCGCGCAGAGTATTGTGTTTTGCACACACTGATAATGATGAAGCATTGATTTATGACGGATTCGTATCAATAACTGATCCTATCAGGAAAGATGTTGTAAAAGCTGTGAACGAGTGCGCTAAAGCAGGGATAAGAATAAAAATGTTGACTGGCGATAATCTTGAAACTGCGTTTGCAGTGGCAAAAGAATTAAAGCTTGCCGACAACGAGAGCCAAGTTATAAACGCCGTCGATTTGGAAAATTTAAGTGATGGCGAATTTATAAAAGTTATAAACAGGGTGTCTGTAATAGCGAGAAGTACGCCAGCAATAAAACTGAGAATAGTTAGGGCGTTAAAGAGCACTGGCGAAGTTGTTGCTGTTACAGGGGACGGTATAAACGACGCTCCGGCAATAAAACAAGCAGACGTAGGCATAGCAATGGGGGTTGCGGGCAGTGAGATAACAAAGGAGGCGGCGGACGTGGTTCTTCTTGACGACAGTTTTGCTACAGTGGTAAAAACTATTGCTTTTGGAAGAAACGTTTATAAAAATTTACAACGATTTATTTTGTTTCAGTTGTCGGTGAACTTGTCAGCATTGTTGTTTATTATTGTGTGTTCAATTATTAACGTAGCAACACCATTTAACACCATGCAACTTTTATGGATAAATCTTATTATGGATGGACCACCAGCGTTAACATTAGGGTTAGAAAGTGCAAGCGTAAAAATTATGACCAATAAGCCTGTGAAACGTTCAGACGGTATCGTTGGGGTAAAAATGCTTTTAAGAATACTTTTTAACGGAATATTTATTGGCGCAATAATGCTATTGCAATATCTTTACAACCTAACAAACGTTGCGCAAGGTGAAGAAAAGAACGCATTATTCACGTTGTTTATTTTGTTTCAGCTTTTTAACGCCTTTAATTGTAGAGAATTGGGTGCGGAAAGCATATTTAAGAGTATTGGTAGAAACAAGGTTATGGTGCTTACTTTTACCTGTGTATTAATAGTTCACTTGGTAATAGTTCAACTTTTTCCGCTTGCGTTTGGTGTTAATCCTATGAGTTTTTACAGTTGGATAAAGGTTGGAACGTTGGCGTTTAGTATAATAGCGGTGTCAGAACTTTATAAGATGGCGTATAGAATGATAAAGTCTCGTTTCAAAATAGGATTTGAGTTAAAAAAGCAAGTAGGCGTAAATAAAAATTCAGTCAAGGCATAAACTAAACTATATGACTTCAATAACAATAAGTGAAAGAGAGAATAACGACGCAAACTTATTATACGTTCAGTCAAGCGCGGGAGAACTGTTTTCCCACGCTGACTGTTCGGTGCGTTCTAACCGTGTGAATAGCCGAGTGTTGTTGACTATAAATTGTCCGGAATGCTATTCGGAAATTATTCGCACGGAAGTGGCAGATAAAGTTGCAGAAATTATTGCAATCAAATATAAATATGATTTTTTCAAAAAAACGGTTAGCGTTGCGGGGTTGTCGGCAGAGCAAAAAGAAATTCTTATAGCAAGTTTAATAGCAGCGGATCTTGAAGACGACAAAAAGTATGTTTTCGACAAGATAAAAAATTGTGACGACGTGGCTATTGATGGAGTGTTCAACTTTAGACTAAAGCCATTAAAAAGAAAGTGGAACGACGTGGTTTCCTACGTTCCAGTATGCTTTTTAAGTGAGCAGTTAAAAGAGTTTGTTTCCTTTTTGCTTGAAAACAAAAGAAAAAGAGTTTATATCGAAGGTGGTAGAGTTTACGATTCGCATTATAGAAGGCTTAAACGAAGTAGTTTGTTAGATGGGGAAAAGATAAAAATAGTTAGAGAAGTGTTGTTGTCTAATTGTGGAGAGATAGAACTTTCGGGCGAAATACCAAAAGAAGATGAATATTATCTTAGAGAGTATTATAGTGATAAAATAATATTTTCGGGAAGAATAGGTCGATAAAAGGTTGACAAAGAGAGAAATATATAGTAACATTATAATACAAAAGAAATTAGCCGACGATTAACGGACAAGTAGTGCCTTTTAGGTTTTTAAGAGAGCAAGGGTTAGGTGTGAGCCTTGTAAATTGAAAAGGAAAATGAAACCACCGTTTTAGGCAAAGTTACCGCACTTATAAGCGGAAAAGAGAGGCTGTTTATTGGGTAAACGGCAATTAAGGTGGAAACGCGGAAATTATTCGTCCTTAAAGCAATGCTTTAAGGATTTTTTATATTTTAGGAGGATTTACAATGAAAATTACGCTTAAAGACGGTTCTTTTTTAGATTTTGAAAGTGCCGTTAGCGTTGCTGACGTAGCAATGGCTATATCGGAAGGATTATTTAGAAACGCTGTTTGTGCAAAGGTTGACGGGCAACTCGTTGACTTATCTACCCTTATAGAAAAAGACAGCGAAGTTGAAATAGTGACGCTAAAAGATAAAGAAGGGTTACAAGTATATCGTCACACGGTTGCGCACGTTTTAGCGCAAGCAGTAAAGAACGTTTTCCCGACTAGCAAGCTCGCTATTGGTCCTACCATAGAAAACGGATTTTATTACGATATCGAATTTAAAACGCCCATAACTCAACAAGATTTGGCTAAGATAGAAAGCGAAATGAAAGACATTATAAAAAGTGATTTCCCCATTGAACGCATAGTTTATTCTAAGCGTGATGCGGTTAAACTTTTCAAAGGTTTTTCAGAGCCCTATAAAGTTGAACTTATTAACGACCTTCCCGCAAACAGCGTGATATCGTGTTATAAGCAAGGTGATTTCGTTGACTTATGTCGCGGGCCACACCTTCCATCAACTGGCAAAATCAAAGCTTTCAAGCTTACGTCAATAACTGGTGCTTATTGGCGTGGGGACGAAAAGAACAAAATGCTTACCCGTATTTACGGAACGGCATTTGCTAAAAAGTCTGAATTAGAAGAATATCTTACCGCTTTAGAAGAAGCTAAAAAGAGAGATCACAATAAACTTGGCAGAGAACTTGGAATTTTTATTACTGAAGACGTGGTTGGCCAAGGCTTACCGCTTTTGGGGCATAAAGGTGCGAAAATCATGCAAATTTTACAACGTTTTGTAGAAGACGAAGAAGAAAAGCGTGGTTTTATGCTTACCAGAACGCCTTATATGGCTAAGAATGACTTATATCGTATTTCAGGTCACTGGGATCATTATAGGGACAAAATGTTTATTATAGGTGATGAAAACTCTCCCGAAGCGATGGCTCTTCGTCCTATGACTTGTCCTTTCCAATATCAATTGTATAGAAACGGCTTAAAGAGTTATAGGGACTTGCCATGCAGATATGCAGAAACTGCGCCTTTATTCAGAAACGAAGCGAGTGGGGAAATGCACGGGCTTATTCGTGTTCGCCAATTTACTTTGTCAGACGGTCATATCGTTTGTACCCCCGAACAAATTGAAGGCGAATTTAGACGTTGTTTAGAGCTCACTTATTATTTCCTTGATTGCTTGGGAATGAGAGATGACGTTACTTATCGTTTTTCTAAACGTGGAAACTCAAAGAGTGACAAATATATTGACAACGATAAGGCTTGGAATGAAACCGAAGCGTTGATGAAGGTTATTCTTGACAACATCGGTATTGACTACGTTGAAGCGGACGATGAAGCTGCTTTCTACGGACCTAAACTTGATATTCAAGCAAAGAACGTTTATGGAAAAGAAGATACTATTATCACTATTCAAATAGACTTTGCTGCAGCACACAACTTTGAAATGACCTATGTAGATGAAAACGGAACTAAGCAATATCCGTTCGTTATCCACAGAAGCTCAATTGGTTGCTATGAAAGAACTCTCGCAATGCTTATTGAAAAATATGCAGGAGCATTCCCGTTCTGGATTTGCCCCGTTCAAGTTAAGGTTATGAGCCTTACCGATAGAACGGCAGACTATGCAAAAGAAATAGTAGACAAACTCAAAATGGCTGGTTTAAGAGCAGAAGTTGACGTAAGAAACGAAAAAATCGGCTACAAGATTAGAGAAGCTCAGCTTGAAAAAGTTCCTTACATGTTTATTGTTGGCGATAAGGAAAAGGAAGATAACGTTGTTTCCGTTCGCTCAAGAAAAGACGGGGATTTAGGCGTTATGTCTCTCGAAGAAATAACCTTAAAGCTTGTTGAAGAAGATCGTAGCAAAAAAGTTTAAAAATAAAAAAAGAGAGTAGCAAGTAGCTACTCTCTTTGCTTTTAAAAAGTGAAAGCGGAGAGAACGAATATGTCTCTCCGCTTTCGGTAGGAAATAATAAAAAACGTGTAGGCTATTTGATGCGATTAAACCCTTGTCCGTAAACTTCGTTTGCTTCGCAAACGATAACGAATGCGTGTTCATCAAGTTGTTTAATCATATTTTTCAAAGGAACTACTTGGTTATTTTTTACGCAAGTAAATAAAATTCCTTTTGGTGTTTTTGAATACATTCCTTCGCCTTGAATTAGCGTAACGCCACGCGGGCTGTGTGAAATGAGATAATCAGAAATTACTTCTGCTTTATCTGTTATTATGTAGCAGAGTTTTGCGTGGTTCAAACCCAAAACTATTAGGTCTGAAACCTTAGCACTCACGAATATTAATATAAGGGCAAAGAGCACGTTTTCGGGCTTTGAAAGCATAGATGCACCCATAATTACCACCAACCCGTCAAACAAAGCAACGTGCGTTGCAATACTGCCGAATGGGATAACGTGATAGGTTAGTCTTCCCAATAATTCCGTTCCGCCACTGCTCGTTTCGTACTTTATAAAGAGTCCAATTCCAATACCTTGTAACACACCGCCGTAAAGCCCAGCTAAAATGGGGTTGTCAGTAAGAGTTGTTAGCGAAGTTATCTGAGCAACGAAGCCACAAATTTCAGTAAACAAACCTAACGTAGTCGTTGTGATGAAACATCTTAATATAAACATCCAACCCATAAGCTTAAATCCGAACAACAGAATTGGTATGTTGATTATGACTATGAATAGACCAGCGGGAAGACCGGTAAGAATTTCTATAAGTGAAGCTGCGCCACTAACTCCACCGCCAACTATTTGGTTGGGGATTAAAAAGATTGCAAGGCTTGATGCGTAGCAAATGCAACCTAAAATCATAAACGAATAACGCTTTATTTCGTTAATTATTGAATTGTTGTTTAACATATTATTTCCTAAATGTATAATCAATCATGCAATTAGCATTACTTTAATTTTATATATTATATTTGATAAAAAGAAATTTATCAAGTGTTTTTAAATAAAATTTTATTAAAAAATGTAATATCATTATAACAATTTTATAATATTGAAAGGTAAAAGAATTTTAAAAACCACTTGACTTTTAATGTTTTTATAACTATAATAATAAAAATATATTTTTAGCAGGGAGAACATTAATGCTTACATATTCATTTTTCGGAGAAGAATTTTTGATTTTAGACGTTGTTTTGAGAATCGTGTTGGCGTTGGCTTTAGGGTTTGCCATCGGTTTTGAAAGAAAAATGCGCTTTAAAGAAGCAGGGGTAAGAACTCACACTATAGTTTGTATCGGTTCTTGTCTTTATATGGTAATTTCTATGTTTGCTTTTGAAGGGGCAGATACTTCGCGTGTTGCCGCTCAAATAGTAACGGGCATAGGTTTCTTGGGTGCAGGTATGATATTTTATCATAAAGAAATGGTTCACGGATTAACTACGGCTGCCGGCATTTGGGCTACTGCTGCAATTGGTATGGCTGCAGGTGCAGGTTGGTATATAGTGTCTGTGGTTGCAACTATATTAATCATTTTGTTGCAATGCATAATGCATACCAATTTTAAGGTTTTCCACTCGCACCACTTTGTTAAAATTAACATAGTGTTCGTGGAAACGGATGGAAAGCAAAGCGAAGAGATTAAAAATATGTTTAATATTAAGCGTTTTACTAAGGTTAACACTAAAAGGGATGGGGGAAAGCTCATTTCAAGTGTAGTAATAAGCACTGATAAAGCGATAAATGCTAGAGAAATTTACAAATTCTTAAACGATAATCCAAACATAATAAGTATTGCGCGTCAAGACGACGATTTTTAACGATTAATTGGTGCTGGAGAAATTATGAAAAAAGATGTTTTAGGCAAAGATTTTGCTTGTGTTTCACAAAAAAAACTATTCTTGTTTGATCAAGATGGGACGATATATTTAGATAATGAGTTGTTTGACGGCGTTTTGGAGCTAATGGATAAAATTAAAAGCGAAGGCGGAAACTATGTTTTTATAACAAACAACTCGTCCAAATCAGTGTCTGATTATGTTAAAAAATTAAACGACTTAGGGCTTAAGGAAGTTACAGAACAAAACTTTTTTACTTCTACGCAAGCCGCGGCGTTTTTGTTTAATGAAAAATTTGGCGACAAGCTCGTTTACGTTCAAGGTACGTGCTCGTTTGTTAAAGAATTAAAAGAAATGGGCTTAAACGTTACCGAAGAATACACTGACGATGCTTGTGCTGTTTTGGTTGGCTTTGACTTGGAACTAAACATGGAAAAATTGCGCACTACGTGCAAAATGCTTACTAAGCATGATATTCCGTATTACGCTACTAATCCCGACTGGGTTTGTCCTGTTGATTTTGGCTATATTCCTGATTGTGGGTCAATGTGTTTTGGTATAGAAAAAGCAACGGGAAAAGCTCCTATATATATTGGCAAGCCTATGCCACAAATGATTTATAGCGCAATGAAAAAATTCAACGCGACCAAAGAGCAAACGGTGGTGTTTGGCGATAGGTTATATACCGATATTGCGTCGGGGGTAAACGCAGGTGTTGACACGGTGTTTGTTCTAAGTGGTGAAGCAACCTTAAAGGATATGGAAGAAAGCGACGTTAAGCCTACTTTCGTGTTAAACAGCGTAAAAGATTTGCTGTAAAGTACAAACTAAAAAGCGGCGCGAAAGGGCGTGTGCTTTAGTTGTTTGTTAAAATAAAAGACTAACGAAATTTTCGTTAGTCTTTTCATTTTTTTGTTTTGTAACATGCAACTTTGTGTTGTAAAGTATAATGTGTAAACCGCCGTTTTTTTCTTTTGCTTGACACGTATTCGATATCGTGATAAAATTGTTTTAACAATATTGGAGTTTTTTATGATAAACGTTTTGATTGTTGATGATGACAAAAACATACGAAAACTTATGGGCGTGGTTTTAGAGCGCGCTGGATATAAAGCGTATACGGCGGAAAATGGCAAGGTTGCACTCGAACTGTTGGATCAGGTGAAGGTTGACATAGCGATAGTTGACGTTACCATGCCTGAAATTGACGGCTACGAGTTTACCAAAACTCTGCGCGAAACGAAACAAGGATTGCCCGTTATAATGGTGTCAGCAAAACAACTTCCTGAAGACAGGAAAAAAGGCTTTTTGGCGGGCATTGACGATTATATGGTTAAGCCCGTGGATATGGAAGAATTGCTTTTGCATATTAAAGCACTTCTCCGTAGAGTGCAGATCAACGACCAAAAGAAAATTATTATTGGCGACGTGGAGATTGATAGCGATAGTTTTACTGTTAGAAAAGGGAGTTCAGTTCAGGAATTGCCACAGAAAGAGTTTCAATTGCTATGGTTGCTATTGTCATATCCGAATAAGATTTTTACGCGCATTCAGATTATGGATGAAATATGGGGAATGGATTGCGATACGAGCTGGGAGACGATAACCGTTCATATTGCAAGGTTAAGAAAACGTTTTGAGAATTTAGAAGAATTTGAAATCCAGTCGGTAAGGGGATTGGGATACAAGGCGGTAAAAAATGAAAAAAAATAAAAAAGACGAGTACAAACCGCTAAACCTTAATATGATTTTCGTTTCGGCGGTTTTTATTATATTGCTTGGAACTATCGGGCTACTCGTTGGGGCTGTGTATATATTTAGGGCACTCAACATTATACAATTCGTTTCGCTCGAAATACCAGGGTGGTTGTTCGTTTTAATACTTACTGTGTCAAGCATGGTGTTGGGGACGGTAATATCTTACTTTATGAGTAAGTTTGTGTTGAAAGCATCTAATAGGGTGGTGGACGGCTTGGAGAAGCTTGCTTCCGGCGACTTTAAGGAGAGATTGTATTTAGGCGAGAGCAAGGCACACGTTCAACTTTCGGATGCGTTTAATAAGCTTGCAAAAGAGCTTGAAGATACAAAAATGCTACGCGCTGACTTTATAAACGAATTTGCACATGAGTTTAAAACTCCAATAGTGTCCATTAAAGGCTTTGCGGAATTGCTAACCGAAGAACATTTAACTAATAAGCAAAGAGAAGAGTATATAAACATTATTATAGAAGAGACTACTCGCTTGTCGGATTTGGCGCATAATTATTTGGCACTTACAAAAATTGAAAAACAAAACATTCTTACCGATAAAACTGAGTTTAATATATCAGAGCAGATTCGTTCATCACTTTTGCTTTTTGAAAGAAAGTGGACGCAAAAAAATTTAGACTTGGCTTTATACGGTGAAGAAATTGCAGTAACCGCAAACGAAGAAATGTTGAAGCAGGTTTGGATTAACCTTATCGACAATGCAATTAAATTTTCTAACGCGAACGGGGATCTTAAAATCTCGATTGGGTTGGCAGATGGGTGTGCAAAAGTTGTGATTACAAATCAGGGTGCAGTAATAGACGAGTTAGATAAGAACAGAGTGTTTGAAAAGTTTTATCGTGCAAAAAACTCCAAAGGAACGGAGGGGTCTGGCGTGGGTTTGGCTATTGTTAAAAAGATAATAGAACTTCACGGCGGTTCGGTGGATGTTGAAAGCGTGAATGGTTGCACGAGTTTTAGTATAACGATTCCAAAAGCAAAGGGTATTAAATAAAACGGTAAAAAAACAAAAAGGCTTCGCAAGTTATGCGAAGCCTTAAATTTTTATGTCAAAAATTATTCAGCGTCTGCCTTGTCTGCACAAGCGGCAATAGCAGCGTCTACTTTCTTAGCAAGTTTAGCTTTTTTGTTAGAAGCATTGTTTGCGTGATAAATATTCTTTTGGCAAGCAGAATCAATTGCCTTGAATGCAGCTGAAAGGGCAGCCTTTGCTTCTTCTAATTTGTTTTCCTTTAAAAGAACGTCCACTTTCTTGATTTCAGTTTTAACTGCAGAACGGATAGCTTTGTTTTGTTCGGTTTTCTTTTCGTTTACTAAAACTCTCTTTTTTGCTGATTTAATATTTGGCATTTTATATGCACTCCTTAGTTTACTTTTAATATCGCTAATAATTTTAACACAAATTAAAAGTAAATGCAACTACATTTCAATGAGAATTTAACCTTTTTTATTTAATTTTTACTAAATTTTATTTTTTCAACATACAATTTAATGTGTTTTTAGAGTTTATTGGTGTGCTGGATAGTGGGATTGGTGGGCTAAACGTGCTTAAAAAGCTCGAAAAAGTTATGCCTAATGAGAATTTTATATATTTTGGCGACAATGCCAACGCTCCTTATGGAAATAAGAGTAAACGAGAATTACTTTCTTTAACGATAAGTAATATAAATTTTTTATTAATGTATCCGCTGAAGGCGATAGTGCTTGCATGTAACACGTTAAGCGCATGCTTATTAAATGAAATAAAAGATTATGTGTCACTGCCAGTATACCCAGTTTTTCCGCCGGTAGAAGTTTGTAAAATTAAAAAGGAGAAAACGCTACTTTTAGCTACCTGTGCAACTGCGAGTAATTATAAGAGTGACGAGCTGTGTGACGTGGTTGGATTAAAGAGTTTGGCGGAAGAAATTGAGCAAAAATCTTTGGACTTAAATTTGGTTGATTTTGCGACGAATATTCGTTATAAAAGTCAAGGGGTTTTTGCGGATAAAAAGGGGTATTATCACAACGTAATTTTGGGCTGTACGCACTATGATTTAATAAAAAACAAAATTATTGACCACTTTTGCCCCCAAAAAATCATTGATGGAGCAGATTTTGCAGTGAAAAATGTATTAAAAAATATTCAAAATCAAAAAACATTAGTAAAATGCTTGCAAAATCGCATTTTATTTATAGGTAAAAACGCACGCAAGAATTATGACGTTTATAATATATATAAAAATTATGACCAATGATACTAAAAAAAATTATAAAAAAACGAAAAAAAATTTTAAAAAAGGGTTGACAGTGGTCAAAAGTGTATGATACAATAACTATGCAAATAAAAAGGAGGGTATTATTTTAAATGTCGAGCAGAAGTTACACGCATCAATTAGATGCTAAAAACAGAATGCGTATACCGGCAAAGTTTCGTGAAGAACTTGGATCGGATTATTCGATTACAGTCGGCACGGGCGGATGCTTATACGTTTATACTGCTCAACAAATGGAAAAAGTAATGTCCACCTTAAAAAATCTTAACGCTTATAGGGACAAGCAATTAAAAGCTGCTCGCTTCATTTTGTATAACACTTGGAACGCAGAAGAAGATAAACAAGGCAGAATACTTCTCCCTGAAAACTTGCGTAAGTTTGCTAAGATCGAAAAGAACGTAATCGTTTTCAAAGGTCCCACTTGCATAGAGATATGGAGTGAAGAAGTTTGGAACGAATACTACAACAACTTCACCTTTGACGATCTTGCTGACGCAGTTGACGAGTTAACCAATGGCTGAGTTCGTTCATAAATCGGTAATGCTTGACCAAACCATTCAGGCGTTAAACGTTAAAGTCGGTGGAACTTATTTCGACGGAACTCTTGGCGGGGGCGGGCACTCTTACGAAATTCTAAAAAAGAGCGGTCCTAACGGAAAACTTATTGCAACAGACCTTGATACTTACGCAATAGGCAGAGCAACCGAAAGACTAAAAGAGTTTGACGGAAGGTTTAGTATAGTAAACGACAATTTCAAAAATTTTTTGTCGGTAAAAGAACAACTTAATATAGACGGTTTTGACGGAATACTTTTAGATTTAGGAGTTTCGAGTTTCCAGCTTGACGACAGAGAAAGAGGTTTCTCGTATTTGGCAGAAGAAGTTGAACTCGATATGCGAATGGACAAGCAAAGCGGGTTAGATGCCAAAAAGGTCGTTAACGAATACGGTAAAGAAAAACTCGTTAGAATCCTGTCTGAATATGGAGAAGAAAGGTTTGCCAACGCGATAGCAAACAATATAATAAAAGAAAGGCAAAATAAACCTATCCAAAAGGTAGGTGAATTAATAAAAATAATACAATCGAGCATTCCTAAAAAGTTTCAAAATGACGGACATCCTGCAAAACGAACGTTTCAGGCGATAAGGATAGAAGTTAACGGAGAACTCGAAGGGCTATATCAAACGGTTTTGGATATGGCAAGATCGCTTAAAAAGGGAGGAAGGATAGCAATACTAACCTTTCATTCACTTGAAGACAGAATAGTCAAAAAAGCGTTTAAGGAATTAGAATGCGACTGCGTGTGTGATAAAAGCTTGCCAGTGTGTGTATGTGGAAAGAAAAAAGAGATAGAAATACTCACAAAACGCCCCATAACTGCATCGGAGGAAGAGCTCGAATATAACAGCAGAGCAAAAAGTGCAAAATTAAGAGTTGCTGAAAAACTCTAAAATAAAAAATCTGGTTAAAAATAGAAGGAGAAATTTATGGTTACCACAAGACGTTCAACAGAACAATCAAGCGCATATGATAACGGTTCTGCAAACGGTGGCGTTCAATTGCTTGAAAGGCCCGTTGCATACACTGCACCCCAACAAACTGAAACACACGATCAAGCAAAAGAAAGAATGCAGAAGAATCTTGATAAGTTATTAAACTATGATAGATATTCTGAACAAGAAGTTTCTCAACAAATAGTAAGAGAAGAAAGCTCGGTTGCAGAAGAAGATATTAGACCGACTTCTACCACTATGCAATTCGGGGAAGATATTGACCAGATTCGTGAAGAAATGCGCTTGGCAGGAGAACAAGAAGAAGTTTACAAACTCAACGAAAAGGGTAGAGTGGTAGCAATTCTTTATTCTCTCGCTGTAACCATAATTTTGGCTTTAATTATACTTAACACTGGCGTGTTGGCATCACTTTCAAACAAAAGTGCAGAAAGAGCTGCAGAACTTGATAAAGTTGTTGCAGAATACAACACCATTCAAAGCCAAATAGACCAAGTTTCTTCTAACGATTACGTTAGCCAATGGGCTGAAGCAAACGGAATGGTAAAAGGTAATTAAATTCACGGCGTTTGAATACAATTTAATAAAAGTATTCAGGAAGTGGTTTTATCAAAGATTTTTCAATAACGATTTTACGAAAGAGGTTATTCGCAATAGTTCTTGCGGTAACCTTTTTATTTTTGTTCGTAGTTGGCAGATTGTTTTACGTTCAAGTTATTTGGGGGGAAGATTTGCAAGAAAAGGCAATCGACCAGTGGACGAGAGAAATTCCAGTTGTTGCAAGTCGCGGAAAAATAGTAGATTGCAACGGCGTGGTTCTTGCGGACAACGACGACACTTATACCGTATTCGTAAGAAAATCCGCTATAAAAGACGTTTCGTTGCTTTCACAAAAGCTTTCAGATTGTTTGGGCGTTGACTACGATTGGGTTGTTAAACGCCTTACAACTACTCATTCAAGCGAAGTTACGGTAAAGAAGCAGGTTGAAAAGCAAAGCATATCTAAGCTATTGAATGAAAACTTATCGGGAGTGTATTATTCAAGAGATAATTCACGAGTATATCCATATAACGACTTTTTGTCTGCAATAATCGGCTTTACTTCAAGTGACGGAAACGGGCAGTCAGGATTAGAACTTTATTACGATAAATATTTATCTGGCATAAACGGTGAAATATTATACGAAACGGATATAGTTGGCGTGGAAATAATGGGCGGAAAAGCAAGTTACATTCCCGCTACAAACGGACTCAATTTAAAGTTGACAATTGACTACGACGTGCAACAGCTATGTGAATCTGCGATGGAACAAGCAATGCAGGTGCATACGCCAAAGTCTGCGAAAATGCTCGTTATAGATCCGAGTTGTGGTGAAGTTAGAGCCATGTGCATAAAACCGTCCTTTAACTTAAACGAAGTTCCAAGAGACGATTTGGAGTTGCTTAACTCGCTAAACAGAAACGGGTTGGTGTGCGACGTTTACGAGCCAGGTTCAACGTTTAAGGTGCTAACGGCAGCCGCAAACATAGAAGAATATTTAAACGGAAATAAAAACGCATTTTCACTTACTCATAAGTTTAACAGTTCACGATATAGATACGTTGACGGGCAAAGGGTAAAGTGTTGGAATAATCATGAAAAGGGTAAGCACGCAAGCCTTGATTTGCAAGGGGCGTTAAATAATAGTTGTAACCCAATATTCGTTGATATTGCGATGTCGTTAGGCAAACAGAAAATGTATGAATATATAGAAGCGTTTAATTATGGAAAAGTTTCGGGAATAGACTTTAACGGCGAAGCTCAGGGAATGGTTTTGCCAATGTCAGTTGTTCAAAACGTAGATCTTGCAAGAATAGCGTTTGGGCAAACCATCGCGGTAACGGGGCTACAATTAGCTTGTGCTACGGCAGCAGCTGTTAACGGCGGATATTATTACACGCCCAAGTTAGTAAGTGAAATATACGATGATAATGGGTTAATTGCTGAAAAAATGGATAAACAGTTAAAAAGTAGGGTGATAAGTGAAAAAGCGTCACAAATATTAAATCAAATGCTTGAAAAAGTTGTTTCAGAAGGCTCTGGTAAGCAGGCTTATATTGAAGGCTACGAAGTGGCAGGAAAAACAGGCACTGCACAAAAATATCAAAATGGGATTATAGCGAGTGGGAAATACGTATCGTCTTTCGTTGGGTATTTTCCGGCAAGTGCTCCGAAGTATTTAGCCTTGGTAATTATAGACGAGCCGGTGGGGCAGTATTACGGGAGCACCGTAGCCGCACCGTATGCCAAGCAGGTATTTGAAGGTATAATTGACCTTAAAGGACTATAAATATCGTTATAAATGGTATTATTGCCAAAACGACTTCGACAACTGGTGTTGTCTCTTGGCTATTTTGACGAGTAATTGTTTCTAACTTGCGTGTGCTTTTAAGGTATAAAAAAGTTAGTTTGAGTTTTACGTTAATTGCCACAAAATGTAAAAATACTTATAGCTAAAAATAAATATGTACGCTAAGATGAAAAATATTTTGACTTTCGGAGATGGAAATGAAGCTTTTAGACGTTATAAAAAATCTTGGCGTAGAAAAAGTAATCGGCGACACCGATTTGAATGTTAACGACCTTCAAATAGACAGTAATCAAGTGGGAAATAATAGCCTATTTATATGTATAAAAGGTAGGAATTACGATGGGCACGACTTTGTTAGGCAGGTTGAATCTTACGGGGCGTGCGCGCTTGTTACCGAGTGTGAATTGAATACTTCAATTACACAAATAATAGTTAAAGACTCAAGGCTCGCGCTGAGTGTTATTGCAAATAATTTTTACGGCAACGTTGATAAAAAGATGCGAATAGTTGCGGTAGTTGGAACTAACGGAAAAACTACGACAGCGCATTTAATTAGAAACGTTTTGGAAAGTTCAGGTATTAAATGTGGCGTTATCGGCACGTTAGGTGCGTTTTATGGCGACGAGTTTATAGAACTTGATTTAACCACGCCTGATCCTATACAATTAAACTCAATCTTAAAACAAATGTACGATTCGGGTGTTGCGACCGTGGTTATGGAAGTGTCTGCACATGCAATACACTACCAAAAGGTAAAGGGAATAAAGTTTTATTCAGCCGTGTTTACTAACTTTTCACAAGACCATTTGGATTTCTTTAACGATATGGAAAGTTATAGAAAGGCTAAGGTAAAGTTTTTCGAACAAAACGATTGTGAGTTTGTGGTTGCAAACAGTGATGATGAAGTTGGTGTTCAAATTGGTTCTATATGTAAAAAAACGTTAACTTACGGTGTGGATAACCCGTCTGACGTTTTTGCTATAGATATTAAAAGTAACGAGTTTGGCTCTGAGTTTATTATAAATTTATTCGATTGTGTTTTTAACGTTAGATTGAACTTGATTGGAAAATTTAACGTCTATAACGCACTTGCTTCGGCGTGTACTTGCGCGTTACTTGGCGTTAAGCCAGTATGTATTATTAAGGCGTTAAATTGTGTGAGCGGTGTTTCTGGAAGGTTGGAAAATATTTACGACGGGGAATATAAAGTGTTCATAGATTACGCGCACACTCCCGACGGGCTGAAAAAGTTATTAGAATCATTAAAAGCTATCACTAAAAATAGGTTGATAAGCGTTTTTGGGTGTGGTGGGAATAGAGATGTGACCAAGCGAGAGCAGATGGGTAAAATCAGTGCCACTATTGCTGACCTTACCGTGGTGACTTCTGATAATCCACGTTACGAAGAACCCATGGATATAATACGACAAATTGAAAAGGGCGTGTTATCTGAAAGCAAAAGGTTTATAAGTATAGAAGATAGAAAGGAAGCAATATTTTATGCTTTACAAGTCGCAAAAAAAGATGACGTGGTTATTATATCGGGCAAAGGGAGCGAGAAGTATCAAGAAGTTCTCGGTATAAAAAAACCCTATAATGACAAAGATACGATTAACGAATTTTTTAGGAGAAAAATTGATTGAAAACGTTGATTGTATCTGTAATTTTCTCGCTTTTTCTAAGTTTAGTAACAGGCGCGTTAAGCATACCTTTGTTAAGAAGAATAAAAGCGGGGCAACCAATATTAAAATACGTTGAAACACATAAAGAAAAAAGCGGTACGCCGACTATGGGCGGACTGTTTTTTATTTTTTCGGCGGTAGTGGTGTTTGCTGTGTTAGGCGGGCTAAAAAGCCGTGTTGCCAGCGTATCTGTTGCGATAGGCGGTGCTTTTTTAATAGTAGGGTTGTTAGATGATTTTATAAAAGTAAAATTTAAGAAAAACCAAGGCTTAAAAGCATATCAAAAAATTATATTTCAAATTTCTATTGCAATTATTGCAGGGGTGTTTACTTATGTGAACGGTATGACGGTGTATATCTTGCCATTTAGCAATCGAGCGGTTAACGTTGGCATTTACACGATTCCTATCGTCGCGTTAATTTTTATTGCGATAACGAACAGCGTGAATTTGACCGACGGGTTGGACGGTCTTGCTTCGAGCGTTAGCGTAGTGTATCTGTTGGGAATTATAGCGTTGATATACGTTCAAACCAACTTGCTCAATCATTTGTATTTGTTGATTGAAGAATATCGAGCCGTTCAAACGCTTTGTGCTTGTTTAATAGGCGCATTGCTCGGCTTTTTGGTTTTTAATCAAAGCAAGGCAAAAGTGTTTATGGGGGATACTGGTTCGCTTTCTTTGGGTGGATTTATCGGTGCGGTAAGTATTTTTTCAGCCAATACGTTTTTTATTCCTATTTTAGGCATAATGTTCGTGATTTCAAGCATATCGGTAATAGTGCAAGTGTTGCACTTTAAACGCACGAAAAAACGGGTGTTTCTTATGGCTCCCTTGCACCATCATTTTCAGTTGAAAGGATATACGGAAACACAAATAACTTATTGTTATTCACTCGTTACAATGTTTATGGTAATGTTATCGGTGTATTCATATTTATGAGGTAAAAATGTACGTTAAAAATCAAATTTTCTTTGTGATGGGTGTGTCTAAAAGCGGTTTTGCCGTGGCGAAGCATATTTTGCTTAACGGCGGAAAATGTTTTATATACGAACAACTTAAAAGTCAAAGAATAACTAAGTCGATAGACGAGCTTGTTAGTATGGGTGCGATAAACTTAAAAGATGAAGACGTTGACGCAACGCTTTCTATATCAGACGTTTTGGTTATAAGCCCCGGAGTGCCGATAAATCACGAAGTTGCGGTAAAAGCTAAAAAGCTCGGCAAGCGCATTATTGGCGAACTTGAATATGCATATTTGCAATTTACTCCGCCAATAGTTGCCGTTACGGGAACGAATGGGAAAACGACTACAGTAACTATAATAGACGAAATATTTAAACGTCAGGGGTTAGAGTCGCACTTGGTGGGTAACGTTGGCATACCCATGTCTGAAAAACTTGGCGACGTTGGTAAAAACGGTGTAATGGTTGCTGAAGTTTCAAGTTTTCAATTAGAAAGCACGAACGCCTTTTGTCCGCACGTTTCTTGCATTACCAATATTGCGCCTGACCACTTAGAGCGACACTATAGTATGGAAAATTACGTCTTTTTAAAAAAGAAAATATTTAAAAACCAAAAAGAAAGCGAATATTGTGTTCTTAATTTTGACGATAGTGCTGTTAGGGGATTTTATTCAGAAATAAAAGCCAAGGTTGTTTGGGTTTCGTTGATAGAAGAAGTAGAAGGAGCGTATAGAAAGGATGGAAAACTTTATTATTACGGGCAAATGATTATAGAAGAAGAAAAACTTAAAATTCGTGGAGAACACAACGTTTACGACGTGTTGTTTGCGATTGCTTGCGCTTGCATTATGGGTGTTGAAGCAGATGTTATAAGTCAAGTGTTGCAAGAATTTAAAGGGGTAAAACATAGGATAGAGCACATTTGCGAAAAAAATGGAGTTACATATTATAACGACTCTAAAGCGACCAACACTGCTTCTACGATAAGTGCGATAGAGAGTATGGTTAAGCCCACGGTGTTGATACTGGGTGGGAGTGAAAAAGGGGAAAAATACGAGCAACTGTTTGAAAAAATAAAAGCGAGTCCTATTCGGCACGTCGTTCTTACCGGTGCTTCAAGATATAAAATGCTTGATTGTGCTGGCAGAGTCGGATATGCTAATTTGACTGTTACTGCAAACTTTAATCACGCGGTAAAAATTGCGGGTATGGTGGCCGAGCAAGGTGATTGCGTTTTGCTTAGTCCTGCATGCGCGAGCTTTGATAGTTTTGACGGATATGAAGAAAGGGGTAATGCATTCAAGGCTGTCGTGGAGGAGATGTGATGTTAAAGCGGTTATTGATAAAAAGTAAAAAAAATAAAACGTACGGCGACTACTTACTGTTAGTCGCCGTCGTTCTTCTTGCGATTATAGGAACTGTGTTTATTTATTCTGCGAGTAACTATACCGCTAAAAAAACCTACGGCGACCCCTTTTATTTTGTAAAGAAGCAGATAATCGGAATCGTTTTAGGTTTGTGTGTGATGATTGTTTTATGTAATTATGATTATTTTAAATTAAAGAAGTTCACAAGAGTGGTTTCAATAGTTAGTATAGTTTTGCTTGCGCTTGTATTCGTGCCGGGGGTTGGTGTTGAAAATTATGGAGCAAAGCGGTGGATAGGCGTGGGTGGCGCAACGCTTCAACCGTCAGAAGTGGCAAAGTTCGCATTAATTTTATTTAGCGCAAACTACGTTAGTAATCACCCCGAAAGAATTAAAAAATTTTGGGGCATTATTCCCGTTTTGCTTTTTGGTGGAAGCGTTTGTTGTTTGATAATAATCGAGCCAAATATGTCTATAACCGTTTGCGTTGCGTTACTAATGATGACTATGTTGTTGGTTGGCGGGATGAGAATAAAGCATTTTTTTCTTTTAGCACTTCCTGCTGTTGTTTTCGGTGTGGTGCTTATATTGGTTGAACCTTATAGATTGAGCAGATTGATGGCGTTCATAAACCCATGGTCTAACCCCAAAGGCGAAGGCTATCAATTACTACAATCTTTGTATGCGCTCGGTTCAGGTGGTTGGTTTGGCGTAGGGCTTTTTAATTCTCGCCAAAAGTTTGCTTTTTTGCCGTTTGCGGAATCCGATTTTATTCTGTCGGTAATTGGTGAAGAAATTGGCTTTGTCGGGCTATTTTTCTTTTTTGCTTTATTGTTTTTTATCGTGTATCGCGGGCTTAAAATTGCGTCGAGAGCAAAAGACGTTTTTGGGTTTATGTTAGCGGTTGGCATAACTATGATTTTTGGGATACAAACTATAATAAACGCGCTTGTGGTTACGGGTAGTATTCCGCCGACTGGGCTTCCGCTCCCGTTGGTTTCAAGCGGTAATACGTCTATAATAATTTTTATGGCGGAAATGGGCGTGCTTCATAACGTTTCAAGACAAGGTTCTTTAACTTTTTAGTTGTGTTTTCCATAATATGATATATCTATACGAATAGGAGAGCATTATGGAAAAATACGTTATAAACGGGGGTAAGAGATTAGACGGTTGTGTGACTATAGAAAGTGCTAAAAACTCAGTATTACCACTTTTAGCCGCGTGCGTATTAACGGACGAACAAGTAGTAATAAAAAACTGCCCCAAAATTGAAGACGTTTTAAGCATGATAAAAATACTTAATTCTATTGGTGTAAAGACTCGGTTTGAATCAAAAAATCTTATCGTTGATGCAAGTGGGATAAATTCGTTTAGCATAAACGAAGATTTGGCGAAGGAGCTTAGGTCTTCGGTTTTTATGATGGGTGCGTTGCTATCGAGAACGGGAAAGGCAAGGTTGTTTTTTCCGGGCGGGTGCGATATAGGGCTTAGACCGATAGATTTACACTTGAGCGCGTTAAAAGAGCTCGGTGTAAGCGTGAAAGAAATGAATGGTGAAATAATATGCGAAGCGGATAAAGTTTATGGGCGAGAAGTGTATTTAGACTACCCGTCCGTTGGGGCTACTGAAAACTTAATGCTCGTTGCAGTTATGGCACAGGGCAAAACCGAAATACATAATCCAGCCAAAGAACCCGAAATAATCGACTTGATGAAGTTTTTAAATTCCATGGGGGCAAAAATTTACGGAGCAGGGACTTCAACTATACTAATTGAAGGGGTAAAAAGACTGCATGGAACGGAGTTTTTGCCTATTTCGGATAGAATCGAAGCGGGAACTTTTTTGCTTGCCACGGCTATAACGGGCGGAGAGGTGGAATTAAGTAATTGCCAAGCAAAAAATATTTCTTCTTTATTACATAAATTATGTAATAATACTTGTAAAGTTAGTATAAAAAATGATATAATATATTTAAAAAGTGGGGTTGGGAGAAAAAGCTTCTCTTTTTCTACTGGTCCATACCCGTTTTTCCCCACCGATTTGCAAGCTCAAACGATGGCGTTGCTCGCTGTTAGCGACGGGGTTTCCGTCGTTACGGAAAACGTGTTCGAGATGCGTTTTAAGCACGTAGCTGAGTTTATAAAGATGGGGGCAGACGTTTCGGTAAAGGGAAGGTCGGCAATTATAAATGGTGTTAGCGGGTTGAACGGCGCAACAGTAACCGCGCACGATCTTAGGGGCGGAGCGGCTCTCGTGCTGGCGGGGCTTAACGCTCGCGGGCAAACTACTATTGAAGAAGTAAAGCACATTAAGCGCGGATATTTGGATTTTGACAAAAAATTACGTGCGATAGGTGCAGACATAAAATTATTGGAATAGGTTATACGAAAATATGAACACAAAGAAAATATCGGTAATCTTAATGGCGGTGGCGTTTTTTATCGTTGCAATTGTTTCGTGCATCGGTGTTTTAACGGTTAAAGACGTTAACGTAACTTACGCGGTTTCTGACCAAACGGATGCTCGCGCTATTCAAGTTGCGCTTGATAAAACGATTGGCAAGAACTTGTTGTTCTTATCTGAAGAAGAAGTTAAGGAAACTTTAAAGGGCAACCATTATATGGAAGTCCTTTCTGTGGACAAGCAGTTTCCTAACGTGGTTAAAGTTGAAGTAAAAGAACGTAGGGAAGTTTATTACACCGAATACGAAGGTCAAACTTACGTTACTGACGAAAAGGGCTTTGTTCTAAAGCAAGGTCTTCCGAGCGGTGAGCAAAGGGAAATAATAAAACTCGTTCTCGGTGATGGAATCGTGCTTTCACAGGTTGCCCCCGGAAGTTATATTAAAACTGATAACGACGAGCTTTTGTCGCTCGTGTTTAATATTGCAAAAAGTGTTAATCTTACCGATTGCATAGAAAGCATTTTCGTTGAAAGAGCACTTGGATACAACGATGAATACGACGTTGTTTTTAAGGCGTATACCGGCGTTGAGTTGCGAGTATTAAAAGTGCTTCAAAACGGCAAAGAAAAAGCAAAAAATGCGTTTAAGGCTTACGATGAGAAATTAACCGACTATCAAAAGTTTTCAGGTGAAATATTGTCGTTGCTCACAGACGATGGCAAATATATGGTCAACTATAACGGTATAAACGTTATGACTATCGAACAATAGGAAGGGTGTAAACGATGCAAAAGAAACAAGTTGCGGTAATAGACGTTGGCTCGTCTAAAATAACTGCGGTAATAGGCGAAAGGGGAACGAACAAAACCTTTATTATCAAGGGCAGATACTCTTGTGAATACGAAGGTTTTGAAGATGGCGTTTTCTTTGACATAAAAAACATGCAAAGCGCACTCGGTTATGTGGCTAACGAAATAAAGAAAAATCTTCTTAACGGCGTGCAAACGGTTTATGTGGGCGTTCCAGGGGACTTTACCAAGGTGTTTATGAAGGATAGCCAAATTTCCTTTGCTAAAAAGAAGAAAATCACCGAAGAAGACGTTGATGCGTTATTTGACGGTGCGTTTATGTTGGGTTCGACGTCGCACACTCTTATCAATCGTTCAGCGATAGTTTATGAATTAGACGACTTCCGTCGTTTAGCAAATCCCGTTGGTTCAATTAGTGAAATTTTAAACGGCAAGCTTTCTTTCGTATTATGTTCAAACTATTTTATTGATGCGGTTAAAATGGTGCTCGAACAAGCTGGGATAAATAACGTAGAATTCGTTTCAACCGCACTTGCGCAAGCACTTTATTTGGTTGATGCCGAAGCAAGAGATAGAATAGCGGTTCTTGCAGACGTTGGATATATTACTACCAACGTGACCATTATTCAAGGTGACGGACTTGTTTGTCAGCACACTTTCCCGTTTGGTGGCGGATATATAACGGCAGGAATAGTGGATAAGTTTTCAATTCCGTTTGACGTTGCGGAAAAGTTGAAGAGAAAAGTTAATTTAAGTTGTGTTTCTTCATCAACGTCATTTGACGTATTGGACGGTGAAAACGGAGATTATTACCCAATAAGTGGTGTTAAAGATGCTGTTTTTAGCAGTCTTGATGCATTATGTGAAAGTCTTTCGGGGTTTATTGACGGTTGCGGATTTGTTCTTCCGGATTACGTTCCGCTTATGATAACAGGCGGGGGTATTACTTATATCCGTGGAGCAAAAGAGCACGTTTCTTCCAGACTGGGCATGGCTGTGACTGTTGTTGCGCCAAAAGTTCCACTAATGGACAAGCCCACTGAATCCACGTTGCTTTCGTTATTAGACTTAGCACTTGAACAAAAATAAATAACACGTTTGTAAAGAAAAGGAGTATAGATATATGTACGGTCAAGAAATGTTTAACGCAAACTCTGCAGTAATAAAGGTAATTGGTGTTGGTGGCGGTGGTTGTAATGCCATAAACAGCATGATAGATTCTAACGTTACCAGTGCAGAATTTATCGCGGTAAATACTGATAATCAAGCACTTTTGCTTTCTAAAGCTAGCAAAACGCTTCAAATAGGTTTAAAATTAACTAAAGGCTTAGGCGCAGGCAGTGACCCTAACGTAGGTGAAGCTGCGGCTGAAGAGTCGAAAGAAGAAATTATAGAACTTTTGCAAGGAACGGACTTATTGTTTATAGCGTCTGGTATGGGCGGTGGCACAGGTACTGGTGCAGCTTCTGTAATTGCGAGAATTGCTCGCGAACTCGGCATACTTACCGTTGCCGTTGTAACCAAGCCATTTATGTTTGAAGGCAAGGTTAGAAACGAAAATGCAAACAAGGGTATTTCAAATCTTAAAAAATACGTTGATACACTCGTTGTGATTCCTAACGACAAATTGTTGCAATTTTTACCCGCGCAAACGGGTATGCTTGAAGCGTTTAAGGTTGCAGACGATATGTTAAAACAGGGTATCGTTGGTATAGTAGAACTTATTGCAACGCCATCGCTTATCAATCTTGACTTTGCAGACGTTAACACGGTTATGCGCAATCAAGGCTTAGCCCATATGGGTATCGGCAAGGCTAAGGGTGAAAACAGAATTATTGAAGCGGTTAGACAAGCTGTTTCGAGCCCGCTTTTGGAAACTACTATTGAGGGCGCAAAATCTGTTATACTCAACGTTTCTGGCGGAAAAGATCTTATGCTTAACGAAATTAGCGAAGCTGCCGAACTCGTTCAAGGTATAATTGACGAATCTGCAAACATTATTTTCGGTGCTTCAGTTGATGCTAATGGTATTGATGAAGTTAAAATAACCGTAATTGCAACAGGTTTTGCATCGGGAAACGACTTCGATCAACCAAAAGATAACGTTGCCGTAAAACCTGCATCTTTTGTGACCGAAAGGCAACCTGTTATAGACGAATCAATACCACCGCTTCTCCGTGATGCGGACTTGTACTCTAAGGATGAAATCGTTGAAGAGCCTGTTCAAGAAGAAATTAAAATAGAACCTGCTCCTATATTTGAGCCTGAACAAGAACAGCCGAAGGGAAGAGAGCTTCCTGCATTTATGAGAAAATTGTTCAAAAAATAAAATTTAAGGCTTACCGATTGGTAAGCCTTAGTTCTATTAGAATATGTTTGTAGGGTGATAATTAAAGTGTAAAGCTTTTAAGCAAAGCAAAAAGGTCACCCAAAAGAGTGACCTTTTAACTTGGTCGGAGTAGCGAGACTTGAACTCACGGCCTCTTGCCCCCCAGACAAGCGCGCTACCAACTGCGCCATACCCCGTACGCTGATATATTGTAGCATAACTTTTTTAATTTTGCAACAAAAATAAGGCAAATATTTATTATTTTTTAAAATAATTTTGTAATGCTGTTTTGCATACGAAAAAATTAAGTTTTATGAGAATTAGAAGAAAAAAACATTTAGATGAAAGATTAAAAAACGTGAGTGAATATCTTATTGTTCCTGATATGGATATCGTCAACGTTAAGCTTGCAGTAAAAGATAAGAAACCGTTTGATTTTGTTAAAATTTTTGGCAATGACAACCCTGTTGAGCTTGAAGTTGGCTGTGGCAAGGGCGGGTTCATAGTTCAAAAAGCTATTAATAACCCTAACGTAAATTTTCTTGCGGTAGAACTTCTTGAAAATATAATAGTTATGGCAGCAGAGCTGGCAAAGGAAAAAGGGCTAAAAAACGTTAAGTTTGTAAATAGTGGTGCGGAATATTTGCCAAGATATATCCCAGAGCAAACTATATCTAATGTTTATTTGAATTTTTCACCGCCTTTTCCAAAAGATGGATACGAACATAGGCGTTTAACTTGCGATAGGTTTGTGCTTGCTTATAAAGATTTTTTGGTTAGTGGCGGATGCGTTTTTCAAAAAACTGACGATAGACCTTTTTTTGAGTATTCTTTTTCAAAATTCGTTGAACATGGCTTTTCGGTTGTTGACGTTACTGATTTGCTTGGTCAAGGAAAGATAGAGAACGTAGAAACCGAATACGAAAAGAAGTTTAAATCAATTGGAATTAAGGCGAACGCGCTGATAGCGAAAAAAGAGTAACTATCAATAAATTATGTAAACTTTACTACGGAGAATAATATGAAATTTATTCATTGTTCTGACCTGCATTTGGACTCGAAAATTGAAGGTTTGCCAACAGAAAAATCGAGAATTAGGCGAGAAGAAATATTGCGCACCTTTGAGCGACTTGCTAAACACGCCAAAGAAAACGACGTTTGCGCTGTGATTATCGCGGGAGACATGTTCGACACTGCTCGCGTTAGTGTGAAAACTAAAGAAAGGGTTATCTCGGTTATAAGCGAATGTGCAAACGTGGATTTTATATATTTATCAGGCAATCACGACGAAAGTAATTTTATCAATACAATAGAACAATTACCCGCAAACTTAAAGTGCGTGGGAGAAGATTGGGAGTATTTTAATTATGGTGACGTAACCATAGCGAGTATTATGTTAACCAATGCAAATTCTAAGGCTGTTTACGACACTCTTAAATTGGATGAAAATTCAGTTAACGTTGTTGCTTTGCATGGACAAGTTGTTGGTTACAAGGGTGACGGGCAGGCGCACGATATAAGTATTCCTAAGTTAAAAGAAAAAAATATTGATTATCTTGCATTGGGGCATATTCATAGTTATAGCGAAGGGCAAATTGATTTGCGTGGCAACTATGTATATAGCGGTTGTCTTGACGGCAGGGGCTTTGACGAACTTGGTGATAAAGGGTTCGTTCTTATAGACGTGCAAAAAGGAAAGATAAACAAAGAGTTTATAAAATTTAGTTCGAGAACTTTGCATGAATATGAATTTAACGTAGAAAATTATCCCAGTTGGCATTCAGCCGTTATGGCAATAGAAAGTCAACTTAAAAACGAATACGATAAAAACAGTTTGATTAAGGTAGTTTTGTCTGGCGAACACAAAACGGATTTTTATATTGACACAGAAAGCCTTGCGATGAGGCTCAACGAGTTCTTTTTCTTTGCAAAGGTTTATGATAAAACAAAGCTCAAAATAGAACAATCCGATTATGAAACGGATAAGTCCGTGCGCGGAGAATTCGTGCGTGCGGTTTTGGGTGGCGATATGGATGAAGAGCAAAAAAAGCAGGTGTTACTCTTAGGGTTAAACGCGCTTAAAGGGGAGGAGATTTAACGTGAAACTTATTAGATGCTACGTTTACTCTTTCGGCAAGCTTTGTGATTTCAGTTATGAATTTAACGATAGTTTAAACACGATAAAACAAGATAACGGTTGGGGAAAAAGCACGCTTGCAACCTTTATTAAAGCCATGTTTTATGGGATAAGTTCGTCAAAACGAAGCGTTAGTGAAAACGAAAGAATTAAGTATAGACCTTGGAATCAAACAGGCGCGTTTGGTGGTAACGTTGAGTTTGAGTGGGGTGGAAAACTGTTCAAGATAGAACGCTTTTTTGGAACAAAGGAGTCAGAAGACACTGTTAGACTTTTCGACGGGGTTACCGGCAAAGAATTTTCTAACGTTAAAAACTTAGGTGAACGTATTTTTGAAATTGACGAAGAAGGCTTTTTGTCTACCACGTATTTTTCTCAAAAAGACTTTCAAATAAAAAGCAATACGTCGCTCACGGCAAAGTTTAATTCGGTGTGTGAAGTTCAAGATACGAAAGCATATGATAAAGCTATGGAAAAACTGGAAGAAAAGTCTAAGTTTTACAAAATACGCGGTGATAAAGGGGCGATTTCTGACGTTAAAAGAGAAATAAATCAGGTTGAAAGCCAAATAGAAGTTGCGCTTTCATCAACTATTGCAATAAAGGCGTTAAGGCAAGAAATTTCACAGCTTGAAACAAAAACGAACAGCCTTAAACTCAAAGCGGTGGATTTAACCGTTAAAATGGAGAAGCAAAACAATCAAAAAGTTATTGCTGTTAAAAAGAGTCAATACGATGAATTAATCAATCAAAAACAGTCTATTCAAAAAGAGATTGATAATGCGGACGGTGTTCTTTTGGGACGCCTACCGAGCGAGCAGGAAGTTAATGCTGTAAAGGATTGTTATAACGACCTTATAAGCATAAACAGCTCTAAAAAAGTTGCAGAAGAAAGCATAAAAGGCATAGAAGAGCAAATCGAGTGCGCGCAAAAAGCAAAAACCAACAAAAAAGGCAAGCTTGCTTTGTCGGGGGCGGTTGTTGGCCTGTTTGCTGTACTCGCGATTGTTTTTATGTTCTTTAACGTCACGCTTTCACTTATAACTTTATTAGGATTTGTTGTTGGTTTGGCATTTTTTGTCTATTATATATCAATTAACAAAAATACGGCAGACAATGCGTTATTAGAAATGCTTAAAAATTACAAAAACAACAAGCAAGAGTGTGAAACGCTTGAAAAGGAATATTCTGAAAAAATATCAGAGTATCTTTCGTCGTTCGCATTGCCAACCGATTGTGAAATTCAAAATGCATTCGACGTGATAAAAGATGCCGTTTACCAAAAGAGAAACGCTATAAAAAGAATGGAGCAAATTGACGAGCAAATAGGTGCTTTTAGCGGGCTTTTAGGTGAGTTTGATAAACTGTTTTCTAATCAACAGTTGAGCGCAGACGCACTGCGCCTTGAATTAAACGCCGTGCAAGAAGATTATGCAAAAAATACGAGTTTGCTCGCTAATAAAAAAGCAAGTTTAAGAACGCACGAACAGGCAGAGAGTGCATTGGCTGATTTAGAGAATAAAAAGGCGGAATTAGTTGTAAAGCTTGAGCAATATAACGCAGAATATAAAACCGTGTTAAAAACCATTGAATATCTTGAAAGAGCAGACGAAAATTTAAAGGTGAAATATCGCGCACCATTGCAAGATAGTTTAAATAAGTATTTGGAATATATTTCAACAAGTGGAGAAAAGGCTAATATAGATATAGATTTAAATGTTACGGTTGAAGAGCCTTCTGGTCAAAAAAACACGGATTATTACAGTAAGGGTTATCAAAATCTGTTTGAAATATGCAAACGTTTCGCACTGACCGACGTTTTATTTACAAGTGAAAAACCTTTTATAATTTTAGACGATCCGTTTTATAATCTTGACGACGAAAAAATAAAAAGCGCGATAGAACTCATTAAAAAACTTAGTGATGAATATCAAATTATATATCTCGTTTGCCACGAAAGTAGGGTTGCATAATGAAGTTGAAATTAAATTTTGAACTTGTTCCAGATGGGTGCTGGAAATCTAACCTAAGAACGTTAATTTCAAAACAAGCGTGGGATTATTTAAGAAAAGATGCAAAAGAGCGCGCGGGTGGAAAGTGTATGATATGCGGTAAAAAAACTAACCGCTTAGAAGCACACGAAAGGTGGAGTTACGACGAGATTAAGGGCGTTCAAAAGCTCGAAGATATTGTTGCTGTATGTAAAGATTGCCATCAGGCAATTCATATTGAGCGCACGCACCTAACTGGCGATTGGCAAAGAATAGAAGACCATTTTATGAAGGTGAACGAGTGTACCTATGTTCAAATGAGAAAGTTAATGGGTGAAGCTAATGAAAGGCAAAGAAAACTTAACGAAGTTCCTGAATGGGCGATAGATTTATCGTTTTTAGAGCGATATATTAAGGACTAAAAGACGGCTATAAAGCCGTTTTTTTAATGTAAAAAAGTTGCCTAAAAATTTTAATTGTGTTAAAATCGAATTTAATGAGGTGACACGAATGGAAATTATTGACGCACACGCACATATTTACCCCGAAAAGATTGCACAAAAAGCCACGGAAACGATTGGCGTTTTTTATGATATAAAAATGGAAATGCCTGCAGGCACGGCTGAAAGGCTAATTGAAGAAGGTGCGAAAGCAGGTGTTAAAAGATACGTCGTTCACTCTGTTGCAACTACCGCCCATCAGGTTCGTTCAATAAACCAATTTATAAAAAGTCAAATGGAAATTCACCCCGAATTTATTGGGTTTATGACGTTGCATCAAGACTTAACAGAAGAGCAGGTTAAATCAGAGATTGATTGGGCAATTGAAAACGGGTTTAAGGGCATAAAATTACACCCTGATTTTCAAAAATTTAATATAGACGATCCGTTGGTGGAAAAGTTTTACGTTCACGCTGGGGGTAAACTTCCTATCCTATTTCATGTAGGCGACGATAGGTTTGATTATTCCAAGCCACAAAGACTTGTTAACGTTGCTAAAAAATTCCCGGCAGTTAACTTTATTGCTGCCCATTTCGGTGGATACCGTTGCTGGGAAGACGCGCATATTTATAAAGGGCTAAGTAACGTTTATTTTGACACATGCTCGTCGCTCGCGTTCATAACGCCCGAAAAAGCAAGGCAAATTATTGATATTCTTGGTGCAGATAAGTTCTTTTTTGCGACTGATTTTCCGATGTGGGATGCGGTGGGTGAACTTGAACGTTTTAACAAAATAAATTTAAGCGAAAAAGAGCGCGAAATGATTTTTAGTCTTAACGTTAAAAAGTTGTTAAAAATCGTATAAAAATACTTGACAAAATGCGGTTTTTGGATATATAATACACAAAAAAATAAAACGCAATGAAGGAAACAGACGTTTTAAGTTGATTAGAGAATTGGCGGTTGGTGCAAGCCAAGGAAGCGAAAAACGTTACTCATTCCCGAGCGGAAACGGCGAACAATTTTAGTAGGCGTTTACGGAGCTTCCGTTACAAGCAAAGAGTGGCCACGAGTTTGTGGCAATTCGGGTGGCACCGCGGTTTAATAATCGTCCCTGACAGTTTGTCAGGGCTTTTTTATTTTTTAATCGTTTATAGTGTGCTAAAAAACCAATACACTCAATTATTTGCTTGACATTCGGTGTGTTATTATTATATAATTTTATATAATAATTTAATTGTCCGAAATAAAAAGGAAGGGGATACGAAGCAAGCAATTTGCTTAAAGATGGAACGTATCAATCCGATGTATACGCACAAACCAGTAACCGTTTACGGATAACTCTGTTAAAGGTTTTAAGTGGCCGTGTTTTACGGCAATTCGGGTGGTACCGCGGTTATCAATCGTCCCTGACTTTACGTCGGGGATTTTTTATTTTGAACAATTCATTGTTAGGAGATAGGTTATGAACAAAATTATCGTGTCAGACTCAACTTTAATATCGGTTAAAGAACAAAACTCAACGCTTACTTTCAGAGAAAGATTGGCTATTTCAAACTGCCTAAACTCTATGAAGGTTGATGCAATCGAACTTCCCGCACTAACCGTTTCAAAAGAAGACGAAATAATCTATCGCACTATTTCAGATTCAATTACAAATGCAACCGTTAAAATATCAGTTGGTAGTGACGAAGCGTTAATAGCAAACGCAGTTGCTTGTGTCAAGAACGCAAGTGACGTTTGCTTGCAAGTAGTGATGCCCGTTTCTACGGCACAAATGGAATATTTTTATCACCTTAAAGCTCCTGCTATGCAAGAAAAAATTTGCGCACTCGTTAAAAAGGCAAAGGAGTATTGCGACAAGGTTGAATTCGTCGCTCAAGACGCGTTCAGGGCAGAAGCAGGTTTTGTTGCTAATTGTGCTAAGTCTGCTTGTGAAACTGGCGCGACTTCAATCGTAATAAGCGATGATGCAGGCGACGCGTTTCCTGAAGACTTTGCAAAAATCGTAAAGGAAGTTAAGGGCGTTTGTGATCTTAAAGTTTTAGTTAAGCCGTCAAATAAACTTCAGTTATCAGCTTCCTGTGCGCTCGAAGCAATCAAGGCTGGAGCTGATGGTGTTGTTACTTCAGTTTGCGGTAATTATCTTTGCCCAAGCGTTATTTCCGATATCGTAAGGGCTAAAAAATTCGATCTTAACGTTGATTGCGATTTAGACGTTTGTAACGTTAAAACTATTAGCCAAATTATTAGCGGAATGGCTTGCGAACAAGTTCAAGCCGTGCAACAAGCAGGTGTTAACGGAAATATTGATACCAATGCAAGTGCATCTACCGTTTGTGCAATGATAAGTCAGCTTGGCTATGAGCTTTCTGATTCTGATATAGGAAAAGTTTACGAAGAATTCAAAAAGTTATCGGCAAAAAAGGAATCTATCGACACAAAAGAGCTTGAAGCAATAATTGCAAGCACGGCTATGCAAGTCCCTTCAACCTATCATTTAATCAATTACGTTGTAAACAGCAGTAACATAATTTCTGCAACTGCAAACATAACGCTTGAAAAAGATGGCGAAAAATTAACCGGTGTTTCTACGGGAGACGGACCTATTGACGCGGCATTCCATGCGATTGAACAAGTTATCGGACATCATTATGAGTTGGATGATTTCCAAGTTCACGCAGTAACAAAGGGCAGGGGCGCGGTTGGTTCTTCAATAATAAGACTTAGAGCGGACGGAAAGCTTTATCCCGGTAACGGTGTTTCTACCGATATTGTAGGAGCGTGTATCCGTGCATATATTAACGCTCTTAATAAAATCGTATACGAAGGAGAGCAAAAATGAAACTCTCGTTCGTAGACAGCATGGTTCAAACGTCAAGTTTTTTGGAACTTTGTAACGTTGCAAAAAGCTATTCGTTCGACGGAATTGAAATTTTCGACGTTAAGAAAGAAAAAATCCAACACGCCGACAGTATATTCCGCTCAGCGATGACTGCAGATGCCAAAAGAAAACTTGTAAATAGACATATTGCAATTTCCGCAATATCATATCCTAATAAAATTAATTCAAAAACATCGGTTCAAGACGTCAACAAATACGTGGAATACGCTGCGCTTGCTTCAATCAAAAACGTTGTAGTAGTGCTTGATGATTTTGATTGTTTAGATAGCATCAAAGGCGTTTTATCTCCGATTATCGACTTTGCAAGCTTAAACGGCGTTAGCATTTTGATTGAAACTTGCGGTGATATGAGCAGAACTGAAAAGGTTTTGGAAGTTATAAACTACTTTGGCTCAATCGTGTTAAAAGTTTGTTGGAATATTCGCGAAACATTTTTCAACGCAAAGGAAAGTGCAGACAACACCATTCAAACCTTAGGCGCGTACATAGCGCACGTTCGTTTAGGAGACAGAAAGGACGGAAAAGACGTTCTTCTTGGTGAAGGGGAACTTCCAGTTGTCGACTTTATTAACGCTCTTCGTTCGCTTAATTACGACGGGTACGTTTCGGTTATGAGTTCGGGCGAAATAACTTCTGCTGATATTATTCTCACTCACTATAAAAGCCGTTTATCTATAAGTTCAAGAGAAGTTAGCAACAAAGCCGTATATTACAACCGTTCAAAAACAGGCACGCATCCTTGGAAGAAATACGACGTTTTAGACGTAACTTTTTCACAAGTGCTCGATAAGATGGTTGAATATTATCCCGACCAATACGCTTTTAAGTATACCACGCTCGATTATACAAGAACCTATTCTGAATTTAGAGACGATGTGGATAGGGTTGCGGCTGCGCTCATTTCACTTGGCGTTGAGCCGGGGCATCACGTTGCTATTTGGGCAACGAACGTTCCACAATGGTTTTTAACTTTCTGGGCAACGGTAAAAATCGGTGCTGTTTTAGTTACGGTAAACACCGCTTATAAAATTCACGAAGCAGAATATTTGTTCCGACAATCAGACACGCATACTCTCGTTATGATTGACAGTTGCAAAGATTCTAACTACAAAGAAATCGTTGAAGAACTTTGTCCCGAACTTAAGAATACGCAAGCGGGAAACCCGCTTTACTCGAAAAAGTTACCATTCTTGCGCAACGTTATAACCGTTGGCTTTAATATGGACGGATGCTTAGAGTGGAACGATTTTGTTAAACGTTCTTCACTTATTCCACAAGAAGAAGTTCGTCGCAGAGCTTCAACCGTTCAACCTGACGACGTTTGCAATATGCAATACACTTCGGGAACAACAGGCTTTCCTAAGGGTGTAATGCTCACGCATAGAAACATTGTTAACAACGGCAAGATAATCGGCGACAGGATGGATATTTCAACTGCCGATAGAATGATGATACAAGTGCCTATGTTCCACTGCTTTGGCATGGTGCTTTCAATGACGAATATGATGACACACGGCGGAACCATTTGTCCGATGCCGTATTTCTCACCAAAATCGTCGCTTGCTTGTATTAACGACGAAAAAATCACTTGTTTTAACGGCGTTCCTACAATGTTTATTGCAATGTTTGCACATTCTGACTTTGCAAAAACTGACTTTTCACATATCCGCACGGGAATAATGGCTGGTGCAAATTGCCCGCCCGAATTGATGAGAAAGGCTGCTGCGGAAATGAATATGTCCGAAATTATAAGCGTTTACGGTCAAACCGAGGCTTCCCCTGGTTGTACAATGGGAGAAGTTAACGAAGATATAGATCACCGTGTTGAAACGGTTGGGAGTGCGTTCCCAGGTGTAGAGTGTAAAATTATTGACCCAGAAACTGGCGAAGAGTTGCCTGACGGTGAAAACGGTGAATTCGTTGCTCGTGGCTATAATATAATGAAAGGTTATTATAAAATGCCAAAAGCAACCGAACAAACTATTGACGCTGACGGATGGCTTCACAGCGGAGATATTTGCTGTAGAACTCCAGACGGATATTTTAAGGTAACCGGCAGATTAAAGGATATGATTATTCGTGGTGGCGAAAACTTGTATCCGAGAGAAATAGAAGAGTTTTACCTTACACACGAAAAGGTTAAAGACGTTCAAGTCGTTGGCGTTCCAGACAAGAGATACGGCGAAGAAGCTTGCGCGTATATCGTTCTTAAAAAGGGTGAAAGCTCTGACGAAAACGAAATGCGCGAATACGGCAACGCGCACATGGCAAAACACAAAGTGCCAAGATATTTCGTGTTCGTGAAAGACTTCCCAATGAATGCTGCGGGCAAGATATTAAAGTATAAAATGCGTGAAGACGCTATAGAAATATTAAATTTGAAATAATTTTAGTAGGTGAGATACTATGGAAATCAAAATTGAAAAAGCAAAAGTATTAAAACAAAAACCCGATTTTTCAAAACTCGGTTTTGGTAAATATTTTACCGACCACATGTTTGTGATGGAATACACCGAAGGTGAAGGCTGGAAAAATGCGAGAATAGTCCCGTTCGATTATATTCCCATTCACCCTGCATCTACCGTTCTTCATTACGGTGCGGAAATTTTTGAAGGCATGAAAGCTTATAGAACGGCAGACGGATATCAAATGTTCCGTCCGTTAGAAAACGTTAAAAGAATGAACGATTCAGCAGAAAGACTTTGTCTTCCCACACTTCCTGAAGAGTTTACTTTGAAAGCTTTAACAGAGCTTATTAACATTGACTACGATTGGATTCCCGACCAAGAAGGAACGTCTCTTTATATTCGTCCTTTCATGTTTGGTAACGACGAGTCGTTGGGCGTTCACGCTGTTCACAACGCAACTTTCGTTATAATCTTATCGCCTGTTGGCAGTTATTACGCAGAAGGTCTTAATCCTGTTAAAATCAGCATTGAAAGTGAAGACGTTCGTGCCGTTCGTGGTGGAACGGGCTACGCTAAGTGTGGTGGTAATTACGCTGCAAGTTTAAGAGCGGGCAAACGCGCTGCTGAAAAAGGCTTTACGCAAGTATTGTGGCTTGACGGGGTTGAAAGAAAATACATCGAAGAAGTTGGCGCAATGAACGTTATGTTCAAGATTAACGGCGAAATCGTTACGCCTATGCTCACAGGTTCAGTTCTTCCCGGTATAACAAGAAAATCTTGTCTTGAAATCTTAAAAGAATGGGGCTATAAGGTAACCGAAAGACTAATTTCAGTTGACGAACTTATAGCTGCTGCACAAGACGGAACACTTGAAGAAGCGTGGGGCACTGGCACTGCTGCGGTAATTTCACCCATCGGTCACTTGTTCTATAAGGACGTTGACTATACAGTTGCAGGCAACAAAATCGGTCCGCTCGCTCAAAAACTTTACGACGAAGTTACTGGCATTCAATGGGCTAAGAGAGAAGACACGCGTGGCTGGTGCTATAAGGTTAAAGTTTAATGTTTGATAAAAGAATTACGGTGTTCATGGGGCATTACGGTAGTGGAAAGACCTTTATTTCGGTTAATTACGCACTCGCTCTTGCTAAAATGAACAAAAAGGTAAGCATCTACGATTTGGACATAGTAAATCCTTATTTCAGAACCAAAGATGCAACTAAAATGTTAGACGACAACGGTGTTGAGTTAGTTGTTTCTAAGTTTGCCCAAACCAACGTGGATATTCCTGCAATGAACGCAAAGTCTTATAAAATGCTCGACGACACTTCTCGCTATGCTGTAGTAGATATCGGTGGTGACGACAGGGGAGCTTTGGCTTTGGGAAGATTTCGTGACGGAATTATTAAAGAAAACGACTATCAAGCGTTGTTTGTTGTTAATAATCGTCGTCCTGAAACTCGCGACATTGAAGGTGCGATGGAAATAAAAGCAGAAATAGAGCAAAGTGGCGGGCTTAAATTCACAGGGATAGTCAACAATGCTAATTTAGGCTGGGAAACTACGGAAAAAACCGTGCTTGACGGCGTTGAGTTTACCAATGAACTTTCAAAAATAACGGGTCTACCCGTAAAATTTACCGCAATCAGAAAAGATTTGATTACGGGAGAATTATTAAAAATAAAACAAATTTTGCCGATTGAGCCTATAAAATACGGCGATTGGCAGTAAAGGAGAAAACATGGCAAAAGTAACTTTTGACGAAGAGCGTTGCAAAGGTTGTGGATTGTGTGAAACCGTTTGCCCTAAGCAAATTATCGCACTTTCAAACGAAAAAATCAACGCTAAAGGCTATCATCCGGCAGTTTGTACCGACTCGGAAAAATGTATTGGTTGTGCTTTTTGTGCAACAATGTGTCCCGACACGGTTATAACGGTGGAAAAGTAGAGGTGAATTATGGCAGAAAAAGTATTAATGAAAGGTAACGAAGCTTTAGCCGAAGCGGCTATAATGGCAGGTTGCAAATATTATTTTGGTTATCCCATAACCCCGCAAACTGAAGTTGCTGCATATATGAGTAAGCGCATGCCCAAGATTGGCGGAACGTTTTTACAAGCAGAATCAGAAGTAGCGGCAATTAACATGGTAATTGGCGTTGCTGCTTGCGGTAAAAGGGTTATGACCAGTAGTTCAAGCCCAGGAATTTCATTAAAGAGCGAAGGTATATCTTATCTTGCTGGTTGTGATCTTCCTGCATTAATAGTAAACGTTCAACGTGGCGGTCCTGGTTTAGGTGGTATTCAACCTTCTCAATCAGACTATTTCCAAGCGTTGAAAGGTGGCGGTCACGGTGACTACAAACTTATCGTTTTAGCACCTGCTTCTATTCAAGAAATGGTTGATTTAACGTTCAAGGGCTTTGACCTTGCTGATAAGTATAGAATGCAAGCAATGATTCTTGCAGACGGAACGATGGGTCAAATGATGGAACCGGTTAGCTTAGAGCTTGGCGAAGTAAAAGAATACAAAAAAGATTGGGCAACCACTGGTACGAGTACGCACGAAGGAAGAAATGTTGTTAACTCGTTGTCACTTAACGCTACTCAACTTGAACAATGGAATATCGACAGATATGAAAGATATAAAATCGTTGAACAAAACGAAGTTATGTATGAAGAATTTATGATGGACGACGCTGATATTTGTATCGTTTCTTTCGGTATCGCTGCTCGTGTTTCAAAGAATGCGATTATGATGGCAAGAGAAAAGGGTATAAAGGTTGGTATGATTAGACCTATCACGTTATGGCCATTCCCCAAGGATGCGTTGCTTAAAGCTGCGGGCAAGGTTAAATCATTCTTATCAGTTGAACTTAATATGGGACAAATGGTTGATGACGTTAAACTCGCTATCAACTGCTCTAAGCCCGTATATTTCTACGGCAGAACTGGTGGCGTTATTATGACGCCGGACGAAGTTCTTGCTAAAATCGAACAAATCGAAAAAGGAGAAGCAAAACAATGGTAGTATTTGAAAAGACTAAAGGTCTTACAGACAATCCACTTCACTATTGTCCGGGTTGCACGCACGGGATTATTCACCGTTTGGTTGCAGAATGCTTAGAAGAACTTGGCGTTACCGGCAAAACCATCGGTATAGCTTCAGTTGGCTGTTCTGTATTCTCTTATAATTATTTCAACTGTGATATGGTTCAAGCTGCACACGGCAGAGCACCTGCGGTAGCAACGGGCGTAAAGCGTGCTAACCCCGATAACATTGTATTTACTTATCAAGGCGACGGAGACCTCGCTGCAATCGGCACGGCTGAAACCGTTCATTCTGCAGCAAGAAACGAAAACATAACCATTATTTTCGTTAACAACGCTATTTACGGTATGACTGGCGGTCAAATGGCTCCTACGACACTTCCTAACCAAGTAACGCAAACTTCACCTTACGGTAGAGACGTTACGGTTGTTGGCTATCCCGTTAGAGTTTGTGAAATGCTTTCTCAAGTTGAAGGTGCTTCATATCTCGAAAGAGTTGCAGTAAACAACGTTAAGAATATCAAAAAAGCAAAACAAGCTATTAAGCATGCTTTCCAAAACCAAATAGAAGGCAAAGGTTTTTCTCTTATCGAAGTGTTATCAACTTGTCCGACGAACTGGGGTTTATCGCCCAAGGAATCATTAAAGTGGCTTGAAGAGAACATGGAAAAGAATTATCCTCTCGGTGTTTATAAAGACAAATATAAGGAGGAAAAATAATGAGTAAGACTACGAAAATACTTATTGCAGGCTTTGGTGGACAAGGTATTTTGTTTGCGGGTAAGGCTTTAGCGTTTACTGGGCTTAAATCAGGTATGGAAGTTAGTTGGCTTCCTTCTTACGGTCCTGAAATGCGCGGTGGCACGGCAAACTGTAGCGTAACGTTAAGTGATATTCCAATCGGTTCTCCGATTGTAGATAAACCTGACGTTTTGGTTGCGATGAACTTGCCTTCTTTAGAAAAGTATTTAAGCGAAACAGAAAAATCTGGCTACGTTATTTACGACAGCTCACTTATTTCTAAGGACGTTGAAAGGGCAGATGTTTCTATTTCAGGTATTCCCGCAACAAAAATGGCAAGCGATAACGGACTTAACGGACTTGCAAATATGATTATATTAGGCAAGGTAATCAAAGAAACTGGTGTTTTATCACTTGAACAAATCAAAACGAGCTTAGCACAAATGATTCCAGCTAAAAAAGCACATTTATTAGAAAGCAATGTAAAAGCTATTGAATTAGGCTATAATTTCTAATTATAAACGCAATTAAAAACGGAGTAGAAATGCTCCGTTTTTTTTGTATCATATTTACTTCTTTAGTGCATATATTGAAATAGAAAGCCTATAAAGGAGGAAAAAATGTCGTTTTTCTGTAATTTTCAATCGGATAGATGTCCCGGGCAAATAAACGGAAATCCGTTAAACGGCTTGTGTGAAAAAGTTTGTGTGCAAGCAAAAAAGGTGTTTGACGCGTGCATGCAACAAACTCAGCTTAACAACGTAGTATTAAACGTCACTAATTTAACGCCAGCAAATCCTACATATCCGTTAACGTTTATAAGTGCCAAAAGCACTGCTTCACAAGGAGTAATAAGCAATCTTATTATAGAACCACTTGCGGAAAGACCAAACTGTGCAAGAGTAAAAACAGACGTTATTATTCCCGTTTCGGTTGCTTATACCGACGCTAACGGCGTTGAAGGAGTTGGTACTGCTACAGTTACGGTCACTAAAGACGTTATATTAAACGTTCCGTCTGCTTCAATCATGCCATATAGTGTAGAATCAGTTGTTTCACTTGTTTCGACGTTGGGTGCATACAACACGGGAAATCAATTCACTATTGACGCTTGTGTTTCCATAATATTAAAAATCGTTATGGAAGTTGAATTGCTTATTCCATCTTACGGATATGCAGCAATTCCACCTTGCCAAGACTACACGCAAGAAGTATGCGCGGGATTTTTCGAGCTTCCAATGTATCCTGATTGATAAAGTTTAATATTAAGAGCGTGAGCTTTCTCACGCTTTTTTTATTTTGTTGTAAAAATTTGCTTGAACAAAAGTGTTAGTTGTGTTATTATAATTTTATGAAAATTTATGCAATAAGCGATTTGCACATGTCAACGAATACCGACAAGCCAATGGATGTTTTTGGTGGGAATTGGGTTGGTCACGTTGATAAAATTAAAACCGATTGGCAAAACAAGGTTACGGATAACGATTTGGTTTTAATTGGTGGCGATATCAGCTGGGCAATGAATATTGCCGACGCAAAACTTGATATAGACAGCCTTGCTCATTTAGGTGGTAAAAAAATCATGATAAAAGGCAACCACGACTATTGGTGGAGCGGGATTGGCAAGGTGAGGGACATTCTCCCACAAAACTTTTTCGCGCTTCAAAACGATAGTATTCGGTTTGACGGTGTGGTTGTTTGCGGTTCGCGTTGTTGGAGTGTGCCGGGAAGTCCTGACTTTACAGAGCAAGACAAAAAACTGTACTTAAGAGAGCAAGAAAGGTTAAGGCTATCGTTAAAAAGTGCAAAAAATCTTATGCAAGAAGGGGATAAATTAATTGCACTCGTGCACTTTCCGCCTTTTAACGTGCAAAGAGAAAGTTCAGCATTTACTGAAATTTTTGAACAGTTTGGGGTGCATAGCGTCGTTTACGGGCATTTGCATGGGAAGAACGTTAGGGCGGATAAGCTCGTTGTAAAAAACGGCATTAACTATTACTTAACAAGCTGTGACCAAGTTGACAATAAGTTGATTGAAATTGAAATATAAAAAAACGCAAAATATTTGCGTTTTTTTGTGTTTTTAGGAATAAAAAATTTAAAAAACTATTGCAAACCGCGTTTGTAGATGGTATAATAAAAATATAAAATTTAACTTAGGAGAGTTTATATGAAATTGTTTAAGAAAGCATTATCTTTATTTGTGATGACTTGCTTAATTACTGCATGCGTGGTTTCAATGACGGCATGTTTTGGCGGTAAAAGCGACTTCCAAAAGATGTTTGATGATTTGGGCACGAACTTCTGCTTTGCAGGCGGAGAAGGTGTAGATGAAATTGACCTTATGGTTGATGAAGACGGATTGAAGTTAATCGTTGGTGGCGGAGAAGGCTGGCAACCGCTTGGCGACAATACTTATACTAATACTATGTACATTAAGAAAACTGCAAACGGTTATGCAAGATATAAGAGAATAGCAAGAGTTTACGGTAGTAGCGTTGTTCAAACCAATGAATATACTCCAGCTGAAGCCGTTAGCGAAGCTGAATATAAGCAAATAATAAAGAATGCACTTCTTGTTTATCTTATGCCTTTAGCAGATTATGAAAATAATTTTGTGTTGAAAGAAGAAATTGAAGAACACAACACTCAAATTTATTACGCAGACCAATTCTCAACCGCTAAGTTCAAAGTTGACGGTATAGAATATACTAATACTTATTCTGATATTGGACTGAACGTTGTTGATGGTAAATTAGCTCACGTTAGTTATATCTTAACGGTTGCTGGACCTGAAAGAAGTTCTACTGGTTCGTATTATTACGATAGAAATAGTGGAAGCTTTGATTTCCCGTCACAATTAAATTAATTCATTAAAATAAGAACAAAAAGCCTTTGCTTATAGCAAGGGCTTTTCGTTTTGTATTCAAATATTATACGTTTGGTTTAAATTTTTCAAAAAGGGCATAAAATATATAAAAAACACAGGAGAATTTTATGCAAAATCAAACCATATCAGAGCAACAATTAACACTTGATGCAAGAAGTAAACTCAGTATGACTGGGGTAGATGCGGTAGACGGCTTTTCAGACAGTTATTTGCATTTAACCGTTCTTGGCGGAAAAGTGCAAATCATAGGCGAAAATATTAAAATTTCAGCTTATAATAAAGATAGTAAAAAACTGAGTGCCGAAGGTAAATTCAATCAAATTAAATATGGGAATGCTAAAACGCCACTCGTAAAAAGGCTTTTTAAATAATGTTCGTAACAAAAAACCAATTCTACGTGTTTGTTGCTTGTTTAGCGTTCGGTGTGATTTGCGGGGTGTTGTTAAGCCTATCTCGATTGGTGGTGTTTTTTATTAAAAACAGATATGTAAGCAAAATCCCTTGTCTTTTTGCATGGGTTGTTTCGGCCGTGCTTTTTTCGTTTTATTCGCACTATATGAATTTTCCCAACTTAAGAGCTTATATGATATTTGGTGTTATGGCTTCAGTGTTTGTATATTTTAAAAGTTTTCATATAATACTTGCAAAATTTGCGAAAAAGTTATATAATAAATACGCAGAATACAAGTGCAAAAATAGGAAGACGAAAGATGACCGAAGCAAAGTTCAAAAGAGTTATAGTTGCAACGACCGTGGGGGCAGTGCTTTTAATGGCAGTGCTGATTTTAGTGATGGTTTTTCAACTCATATCCATAAAAGTTCATAATGATGAAATTGCCGTTCTTGAGCAAAAAATTGCTTACTATACCGAGCTTAACAAAACTGGGGAAAGAACGCTTGAAGAACGTCAATTAGAGCGTTGGATAAAAATTCGCGCCCAAGAAATCGGCTACGTTGATTTGCCTGAAAACCTTAAATAAATCCTATGAAAATCGGTGTTATAGATATTGGCTCTAACTCGGTCAGATTGATGCTGGCTGAAGATGGAAAAACTTTATATAAAAGTGTTAAGACGACGCGATTAGCGGAAGGAATGGGGAATGACTTGTCTTTAAAGTCAGACCCTATTGAGCGTACCGCTCACGCCGTCTCTTTTTTTAAGCAACAGGTTATCAGTGATGGTGCACAAGTTGTTTATGCTTTTGCAACTGCTTCGGTAAGACAAGCACGCAACGCAACCGAATTTTTGGATAGAGTGAAACAACTTTGCGGGCTTGAAATTGAAGTGATTTCAGGTCAAGATGAAGCCACGCTTGGTGCAAGAGGTGCTCTTAACGGAAGAGACGGTGCTATTATTGACGTGGGCGGTGCGAGTACGGAAATTTCCGTTGTAAAAAACGGGCAGATGGTTTACTGTAAGAGCATCGACTTAGGTGTGGTAAAAATTAAAGATGCAGTCGGGCAAGACTACTTTGCTGTTAAAAATTTTGTAGGGCAAAAAATTTTGCAGTTTGGTGACGTGCCTATATCAAAATTTTACGGAATAGGCGGAACTGCAACAAGTATTGCCGGCATTTTGTTAGAATTAGAGCCTTACGATAGAGATAGGGTTCACGGTTTTGAAATTGGGATAGACCAAATTGAACAGCTTAATCAAAAACTTTTCAAGATGACTGAAGAACAAAAGAGAAAGTTAAAAGGCTTGCAACCTGAGCGCGCTTGCGTTATTGCGGGCGGATGTGCGGTGATTTTGGCTATACTTAAAAAAGTGGGGGCGAACTCGCTAACAATTAGTGAGAATGATAATCTTGAAGGTTATCTATTGCGCAAATTGGAGACTAAATGAGCAGAAAGATTAAATTTTTAAGCTTTATATTACCATTGGTTTTTACCTTAGGTGCATTATTTTTGGTCGTGTATGCATGTTCGGTTAGATACGTTATGAACATGGGGGAAACAATGGTTAAATTCCTGACTGGAGCTATTGTTGCGGGGTTTTTACACGCGTTGTTTCACGAGTTAGGGCATTACTATTCGGGCAAGAAAAACGGGTTTGTTTTATCTGAAATGGTAATTTGGTTTTTCAGATGGAAAAAACTGGGGAAAAGGACCGTGTTTAACCTTGTTATGTTGGGCAACGAAGCTGGTTACACCCAGATGATTCCTACGGACGAAAATTTAGTTGAACAAGGATTAAAGTCAATGACTCGTGGCGGGTTGATTGCATCGGCTATTTTGATGCTTTTAGGCATTGTTCCCTTGTTTGTTTTTGGTGTTTCTTCGTGGGGTTATTGTATTGCTGTTATGCTTTTTCCGATTGGCGTTTATTATTTTCTTGGCAATGCTATCCCAAAAGAAAGTTATGGCGTTAGAAACGATGGGGCGGTGTTGTTTGGTATAAAAAAAGTTGACGACCAAACGAAAGTGCTTTTTAGCTTGCTAAAAATTCAAGCGTTTTTATATAAAGGCAAAACTCCGTCTGAAATTGATAAAAAATACTACTTCGAGCTTCCACAACTTGCAGAAGACAATCTAACATTTATAATGCTATTATCCGCGCGTTATTCATACTACCTTGATAAAGGCGATTACGATAACGCCAAAAAAATTACAGAAAGATTGCTTTCGCTTGAAGATTATCTTTCTAAAGAAAACAGCTTTATGGTTAATGCGGATTTGCTTTACAAATGTTGCACGTTTGACTATAACGAAAATAAAGCAGACGAGCTTATGGAAGACCTTGAAGGTTTTTTAAACGGAGTGAATACAGCAACTAACATTCGCATCAAGTTGGCGTATTTAGTTTACGTCGTTAAAGACGGTCAGGGTGTTGAATATATTTTTGAGAAAGGTATTAAAGAAGCCAAGAAAAACCAACTTAAGGGTTTGGGGCTTATGGAGCAAAAACTTTTAACTAAAATTAAAGAAGACGGACAAAATCTCTAATGAAAAACCCCTTTTACGCATTAAATAAAAAGGACTGGACATTATATTTAATTTCACTATTTATAGTTGTAACTTGCAACCTTGTTGGACAAATAAAAGTAATTAATTTAGTTTCGACCACGGTTGGCGTAACTGCATTAATTTTTATTGCAAAGGGCAACGCGTGGGGGCAAGTATGTAGTGTTGCTTTTTGTTTTTTATATTCAATTCAATCTTATTTTGAACGCTATTATGGTGAAATTATTATAAGCATGGTTATGACCTTGCCGTTGGCGTTATTTTCAATATTTACTTGGCTTAAAAACCCTTATAAAAAGGGCGAAAACGTTGTAAAAATCAGGATATTGTCGTTAAAAGAAAAAGTATTACTTTTCTTTTTGGCAATAGCTGTTTCGATAGTGTTTTACTTTATTTTAATGGCGTTAAATACTGAAAGTTTAATCGTTAGCACGGTGTCGGTGTTTACTAGTTTTATTGCGTCTTATCTTTTGTTAAGAAGAAATTCCTTTTACGCCGTTGCTTATATGTTTAATGACGTAGTTTTGATAACTCTTTGGACGATTGCAACCGTAAAACAAATATCAAACCTTTCCATTTTATCTTGCTTTTTAACTTTTTTCTTTAACGATCTTTACGCGTTTATCAAATGGCGAATAAGAGAGAAAGAGCAAGGATTGAAAAGGACAAAACAACCTAATAAAAAATAAGAGTCGATCAAGTGATCGGCTCTTTTTTTATAAATCGTCAGTCGGTTCTAAATCATAATAGCAAACGGGACAAATTTTTAAGGTGTTTATTGCGCAATCGGTGCAATATCTTGCCCCGCAATTTCTGCACCCAAGGGCGTAACCCAGTGCAAAATCATTCGAGCAGTTTTTACATTTTGACATAATTTTCTCCTTATAAATGCAAAAATAGTGTGTGTATGTTCACTAAAAATATACGTTGAAAGCACAATAAACGAAAAAGTTGTAAATTTTGCTTTCTTAAAACTATTTATAGTTTTAATATTTACAAAAACACTTGTAAAAAAAATTAAAATATGGTATAATTTAATCATAAAAAAATAAACTTTTTACGGGTGTGAAATGGAAGAAAAAGTTAACGTTACTAATAACTACGGCGAAAGTCAAATTCAAGTTCTTGAAGGGTTAGATCCCGTTCGTAAAAGACCGGGTATGTATATCGGTTCAACTGATACTCGTGGGCTTCACCACTTAGTTCAAGAAATCGTTGATAACTCTATTGACGAAGCAAACAACGGTCATTGTGACACCATAAGCGTTGAATTTAATGCCGATGGTTCTTGTACCGTTAAAGACAACGGTAGAGGTATTCCTACCGCAATTCACCATACCGAAGGTGTTTCTGCCGTTGAAGTCGTTTTAACAAAACTTCACGCTGGCGGAAAGTTTGGCGGTGGCGGATATAAAATTTCGGGTGGTTTGCACGGCGTAGGCTTATCAGTTGTTAACGCGCTTTCAGAATGGCTTGACGTTGAAGTTTATCAAAACGGAAACCATTACAAGCAAACTTACAACAGGGGTATTCCGCAAGCACCCTTAAAGGTAATTGGTAGTGCTGATTTTACGGGTACGTGGGTCACCTTTATGCCGGACGATGAGATTTTTGAAACTACCGATTTTAATTACGACACGGTTAAAACTCGTCTTCGTGAACTTGCTTATCTTAACAAAGGTCTTACCATTAAACTTAGCGATAAGCGTGCGGAAAGAGAAAGAGAAGACGTTTTCTTTTACGAAGGCGGTATTGCTCACTTTGTTGAAGATTTAAGCAAAAATAAAGGCCCGCTTTTTGAAAAACCCGTTTATTTTGACGTTTTCTACGGTGATACCGAAGTTGAAGTTGCACTTCAGTATACCGAAACTTACAACGAAGTTATTTATGCGTTTGCAAATAACATTAACACCGAAGAAGGTGGCACGCATTTAGAAGGGTTTAAGGCAACGCTTACAAGAATTATTAATGACTTTGGTAAAAAGCTTAACGTTTTCAAAGGCGAAGAAAAAGTTTCTTCAGACGACTGTCGTGAAGGTATCGTAGCGGTAATTTCCGTTAAACTCACCGATCCGCAGTTTGAAGGTCAAACGAAAACAAAACTCGGCAATAGTGAAATGCGTAACTACGTTACCAAAGCTATGAACGAATATTTTGGCACGTTTATGGAAGAAAACCCCTCGAAAGCGAGAGAAGTTTTACTTAAATGTATAACCGCTCAACGCGCAAGAGAAGCGGCAAGGCTTGCGAGAGAAAGCACGAGAAGAAAAGGTGCGTTAGAATCTACAACTCTCCCAGGTAAGCTTGCAGACTGTTCTGATAAAAACCCTGAATTTTGTGAAATATTCATAGTCGAAGGCGACTCTGCAGGCGGTAGCGCAAAACAAGGCAGAGATAGGCGTTTCCAAGCCATATTACCTCTCCGTGGTAAAATCTTAAACGTTGAAAAGGCAAGATTAAATAGAGTTTTAGAAAACGAAGAAATTAAGAGTATGATTACAGCGTTTGGCGGTGGCATACACGACGATTTTGATGAAACTAAACTCCGTTATAACAGAATTATTTGTATGACCGACGCCGACGTTGACGGAAGCCATATCAGAATATTATTACTTACGTTCTTCTTTAGATTTATGCGCCCGTTGATTGAAAAAGGGCACGTTTATATTGCACAACCGCCACTCTATAAGGCAAGCAAAAATAAAGAAGACAGATATTTCTATTCGGATAAAGAACTACAAGACTATCTTGCAGAAGTTGGCAAATGTGAAATTCAACGTTACAAAGGTCTTGGTGAAATGGACCCTGAACAATTGTGGGAAACCACTATGAATCCTGAAACGAGAACGATGCTTCGCGTTACGATGGAAGATGCTATTGAAGCAAATGAAACGTTTACGACGCTTATGGGGGACAATCCTGAGCTCCGTCGTGTATTCATAGAAGAAAATGCTAAACTCGTAACCGATTTGGACGTTTAATAAGGGGAGAAAATATTTATGGCAAAGAAAGATATTAGCAGTGAACTTTCTGCGGAATTTAGAGAAACTCTAGAAAAAACAAAACTTATAAACGTTGAAGTTAACAACGAAGTAAAAAAATCGTTCATTGCATACGCAATGGCGGTTAACGTTTCGCGTGCTATTCCTGACGTGCGCGACGGTATGAAACCCGTTCATAGACGTATTTTATACGCAATGCACGATATGGGGCTAACTAGCGAAAAACCTTTTAAAAAGTGCGCAAAAATCGTCGGTGAAGTTTTAGGTAAATATCACCCGCATGGTGACAGTTCGGTTTACGATGCGCTCGTTCGTTTAGCGCAAAACTTCTCAATCAATTTCCCACTCGTTGACGGGCACGGAAACTTCGGTTCAGTTGACGGTGACCCCGCGGCTGCGTATAGATACACCGAAGCTCGTTTGTCAAAGCTTTCAAACGAAATGTTGAAAGAAATTGATAAAAACACCGTTGATTTCTATCCTAACTTTGACGATACTGAAATGCAACCGGTAGTTCTTCCTTCAAGAATTCCTAACATTTTGGTTAACGGTGCTGACGGCATCGCAGTAGGTATGGCAACAAATATTCCACCGCACAACCTTTCCGAATGTCTTCAGGGTTGTATTGCATTGATGGAGAACCCCGATATTACCGTAGAAGAGCTTATGGAATACATTCCTGCGCCTGACTATCCAACTGGTGGCGTTTTAATGGGCAGAGCGGGCATTAAACAAGCTTATCGAACTGGTAAAGGCGGTTTCGTTCTTCGCGCTAAATGCGATATTGAAGAATTTAACAATGGCACTCGTGAAAGAATAGTTGTTACAGAGCTTCCTTATCAAGTAAATAAGGCAATGCTTATTAAGCATATTGCGGATTTAGTAAAAGACAAGAGAATTGAAGGTATTAGTGATATTAAGGACGAATCTGATAGACACGGTATGCGCATGGTTATCGACCTTAAGAAAGATGCTAACGCTCAAGTTGTTCTCAATACGCTTTACAAGCACACGAACTTACAGGTTAAAGACGGAATAATTTTACTTGCGCTTGTTGATGGTGAACCTAAGGTTTTAGGCTTAAAAGAAATTTTAGAAAAATATATTGCTCACCAAGAAGAAGTTATAGTAAGACGTACGAGATACGACCTTGCTAAAACGGAAGAACGCGAACACATTGTTAAAGGCTTGGTTATCGCACTAGCGAATATTGACAAGGTTATTGAAATAATTCGTAGTTCGAGTGATAAAAATTCAGCATGTGAAGCACTTATTAGTGAGTTTGTTCTATCAGACAAGCAAGCGAATGCAATTTTGGAAATGAGATTGCAACGCTTAACTAGCATGGAAGTTGAAAAACTGAAAGAAGAACTTGTTGAGCTTGACAAGATTATTGCAGATCTAAAGGATATTCTTGCTAACGAAAGCAGAGTTAAAGCAATAATTAGAAGCGACATGGAAGAAATTAAGAAAAAATATCCTTCGCCAAGAAAAACTGAAATATCTTTCGACGTTGGAAATATCGAAGATGCTGACCTTATCCCAGTTGAAGACGTTGTGGTAAGTTTAACTCACTTTGGATACGTTAAGCGTGTTCCTGTTGCAGAGTATAGAACTCAACGCCGTGGTGGTAAGGGTGTTACCGCGCATAAGCCCAAGGAAGAAGACTTCGTTGACAATATGTTCGTTACGTCCACTCACGACGATATATTGTTCTTCACCGATAAAGGTAAAGTTTACAGCATGAAAGGCTTCATGATTCCCGAAGGTCAAAGAACGGCAAGGGGCAGAGCGATCGTTAACTTATTGCAACTTGGTGAAAACGAAAAAGTTCGTGCAATGATACCGCTCAAAGAAGGCACGGAAGGCTATATCGTTATGGCTACTAAAGGCGGATTAATAAAGAAGACTGCGCTTACTGAATTTGCAAGCATTAGAAAGGTTGGTAAGATTGCTATTAACATAGTTGAAGGTGATGAACTTATTTCAGTTCAATTATCAACTGGTGAAAATGAAATCATAATTGCTTCTAAAGAAGGTAAATGTATTAGATTTAATGAAAGCGACGTTCGTCCTATGGGTAGAGATACACAAGGCGTTAAGAGTATGACGCTTAACAAGGGTGACTACGTTGTGGATATGTCTGTAATCAAAGAAGGCTGTGAAGTTATTACTATGACTGAAAACGGCTATGGCAAACGTTCAAGCGTTGAAGATTACAGAATGCAATCGCGTGGTGGAAAGGGTGTAAAAGCGGGCACGTTCAACGCTAAGACGGGCAAACTTGCAAGCTTAAAACTTATTTCTAATGACGAAGATATAATGATTATAACCAGCAATGGAACGATTATTAGAGTTGCAGCATCAGACATTAGTACTATCGGCAGAGATACTCAAGGCGTAAGAATTATGAGAATTGACGACTCAACCGTAAGTAAAATAGCAATTTCACCTAAGAGTGAAGACGATGATGGCGACGGCGAAGGTTCGGAAGTAAAAGAATAATTTTGAATAAAGTAAAAGTGAGGCAAAAATTTGCCTCACTTTTACTTTACATTGCTGATAAAAAGAGTTTTTTAAATAAAAACTTGTAAATTAAAAATTTTTTTCAATTAAATGCTATTTTGGTTTGACAAACTCATATTTATTTTATATAATAAATAAGCATTTTAGATAAACGCGTTAAACTGATGTGTGCTGATATGGCTCAGATGGTAGAGCACATCCTTGGTAAGGATGAGGTCACCGGTTCGATTCCGGTTATCAGCTCCATAAAAACTCTTTGTGAAAGCAAAGAGTTTTTTTATTTCTAATTATAAAAAAGCAATACGGTTGCGTTTTTTTGTTACTAAGTAACAAAAAAGAAACTTTTTTATTAGTTAGTGTATATATAATTTAAAATATCGTTGACAAAAGTGGTGTAGCAAGAGTATAATTTAGCAAACAAGAGTATAATTTATCAAACGAGGTAGAGAACATGAACAATAAACATCTCAGAACGGTAACGTATTTAGCAGTATTTTCTGCATTATGTTTCGTTTGTACGTTATTTATTATTATTCCATTACCTAATGGCTATGTGAATGCTGGCGACGTTTTAGTATTGCTCAGTGCTTGGTGTTTAGGGCCTATTGGTGCAATTTCGGCATCACTCGGCAGTGCGTTGGCAGATATATTATCAGGTTACGTTTTATATGCTCCGATAACGTTGGTGGTTAAAGCTTTAGTTGCATTAGTAGGATACTTTGCCTATGCGCTTATAAAAAAATCAATTAAAAACGATAAAATTGATTTTGTTGCTCGATTGATAAGTGCTATTTTAGCTGAGACGGTTATGGTTGTTGGATACTTTCTATTTGAAAGTGTGCTATACGGCTTTGCTGGCGGTGCTTTAGCGTTGGTTGGAAACTGTTTACAAGGCGTTTTTTGTGCGTTAGGTGCTACGCTTGTTGTCAGTGGGTTGTATAACGTAAAATACATGAAAACGATATTTAATAAATTGACTATAAAACATGGAGAAAAGTAATATGAAAGACATTAAGCTTATCGGTAAAAAAATTATAATGAATAAGTGCAAAACCTTAATTGAGTGTGCGCCTGACGTCAATTACACTGACTTGTTTGAGCAAAAAGCAGGAGAATGGAAGTTTGAGGATGGATATCTTATTGGGAAAGAAGACGGAAATAAAGGGGGCATTTTATACACGAAAGAAGTATTTAATAAACCCGTTATGATTACGTTTACTGCAAGTAGCGTTTTGCCTGCCACGCGTGACGTTAACGCGGTTTTTTGTGCTAACTGGGATGACGATATTAACGACCTTGGTGATTCTTACGTTTGTGGCGTTGGCGGTTGGTATGACAATAAGGCTGGTTTGGAAAGAAACGTGAAGGGTAATAAACTTGCTTTCCGTTCTATTACAGGTGCGTATAAATACGTTCCGGGCAAAGAAATCACGCTAACTTGTGGCGCGATTGATGGGCATATTTTTATGGTTATTGACGATGAACTCGTTGCGGAATACATTGAATATGAAACTCCGTTAAAGAGTGGACACATTGGGTTTTCGCCTTTCTGCACCATATTAAAAATCAAAGATATTAAAGTTCGTGAAATCTATTTTGAAGAAGTTAAAGAACATTACGATCCAGAATTTTAATTACGTTAAACACATAGAGACATAAAATTACAAGGAGAGACATTATGGAATATAAGTTTGAAGAAATTTTAAAAAATTTTGAAGTAGACGGGGTGCTTATTAGTTGTGAGCGTTACGGCGAAGGACACATAAATCAAACCTTTTTGGCTAAAATGGGCGGTGGAAAGGCAGATAAATATATAGTTCAAAAGATAAACAGCAATTTATTTACCAACGTTGAAGGTCTTATGAATAATATTCGTCTGGTTACAGAATTTAACCGCAAAAAAATCGCTGAGCGTGGCGGGGATCCGGATAGAGACAGCTTATCGCTTGTTTATACGAAAGACGGTAATTCATATTATTACGACGAGCAAAGTCAAGGCTATTTTAGAGTGTATAAATTTATCGAACAAGCCATTGCTTATCAAGTTGTTGAAAAGCCAGAACATTTCTATCAAAGCGCGGTTGCTTTTGGTGAGTTTGCAAATCTTCTTGCGGAGTTTGATGCGAGCAAATTGTTTGAAGTTTTGCCAAACTTTCATAACACTGAAAAACGCTTTAACGACTTTATTAACTCGTTGCAGGCTGATAAAGTTAATAGAGCAAATGAAATACAAGAAGAAATTAAGTTTGTTTTAGATAGAAAAGATTATTGCGGAAGAATTGTAAAACTTCTAAACAGCGGAAAAATGCCTGTAAAAGTTACTCATAACGACACGAAACTTAATAACGTTATGATAGACGAAAATTCTGGTAAGGCGCGTGCGGTAATTGATCTTGACACTATTATGCCGGGAAGCATTTGCTACGATTTTGGCGATAGTATTAGGTTTGGTTGCAATCCTGCTGCTGAAGATGAAAAAGATTTAAGTAAAGTTAACTTTGATATAAACCTTTTTGAGCAATATACAAAAGGATATATGTCGGCACTTAGCTCAAGCATAACTCCGATTGAAAAAGAAAATCTTGCTTTCGGCGCAATTTTGATGACTTATGAGTGTGGTATGAGATTCTTGACCGATTATCTCGATGGAGACGTGTATTTTAGAACTAAACGTCCCGAGCACAATCTTGATAGAGCAAGAACTCAATTTAAGCTTATAAGTGATATGGAAAAAGTTTACGATAAGATGTGTGAGATTGTAGAAAAGGCTTAATTTTATATGTATTTTAATAATTAAAGCGAGAAATGGCAGTTTTAGTCTTTCTCGCTTTTTTATGTATAAAATGATACCTATAAAATTTATAGTATACTATATTACACTTATTGTATATTTTTAGACATTGCTTTAATTAATCTAATATAATATAATTTAAAAAAATGTTAAGGAGAACGAAAATGAAACAAACAACAGATTTTAGATATAATACTGGTGCAACAAAAGTTCCATGGCCTGCTGTGGGCGAAAATTATAACGTTTCAGATGCTGTTGAAGTCGTTAAGTTTTTAATGCGCGGTAAAGGTGCGGAATATGATGCTATAATTGAAAAAATTCGCGAAAACATCGTTGAACTCGATAAAATATCAACGCCTCCGGGCAAATTATCTTTGGGAAGCTATGTAGAAGGCGCGGAAAAAGCTTGTGACGAGTATTTGGGCACCGAAGGATCAACTTTTGTTACAAACGCTACTGCGGGCTTTGAAATTGCATATAAATATGCAGGCATTGGGGCAGGAGACGAAGTTATCGTGCCAGCAATTACCTTTGTTGCCACAATGGCTTATCCTTTGGCGCACGGTGCAAAGCTTGTTTTTGCTGACGTTGATCCAGTAACTCTCAATATGGATCCGGAAGACGTTCGCAGAAAAGTTACTGATAAAACCAAAATGATCGTTCCTGTTCACATTGGCGGATATCCCGTTGATCTTGATCCTATTATGGAAATTGCAAGGGAAAAGAATATCGTTGTTTTGGAAGACGCTGCTCACGCTTTCGGTGCTGAATATAAAGGTAAAAAAATTGGTACTATAGGTGACTTTGCGGCATACAGCTTCCATGAAGTAAAAAATATTACTTCATTTGGTGAAGGCGGTATCGTTACTACCAACGTTGCTGGTTTTGCTCCTGAAATGAAAAGAGCAAGATTTTTAGGTCTTGACTTTACAAAACCTATTAAAAATTGGCTTTATAATATTACTGCAATTCAAGGAAAAGAAAAGAATTTTGTTGCATCTAACTATTCAACTACTGAAATTCAAGCTCTTGGTTTGAAATTACAAGTTGAAAGAAATGAACAAATTATTGCTGAAAGAAGACGTGCGGCAACTCTCTTAAACGAAAAGTTAAAAGGAAATCCTGCAATTATTCCGCAAGATTTAGGAAACGAAGAAATTAAACCGACTTTCCACTTATATCAACTTCAAATCGATCCCGAAAAGGCTGGCGGAGACGTTCAAACTCTTAAAGCTAAGTTGGAACAAAAAGGCGTTACCAATATTCCGCATTTCGGACCGCTTTATAGATTTAAGGTTGTTGAAGATATGGGTTATAACGTTGAAGAAATCGCGGCTTCTTGTCCTAACTGTGAAGAAGTGTTTTATAAACGCTTTACCCACTTGCCAATTTATGGCTTAACTGATGAACAAATTGATTATATGGCAAACGCTATACTTGAAAGTGTTAGCGAAATGCAGGCTGGAAAGTAATAAAGGAGTAATATCGTGAAAATTAAATGGTGCGTTATTGGTGCGGGCGGAATTGCGGATAGAAGAACTATTCCAGCACTCTTAACTGATCCAAACAACGAACTCGTTGCTATTATGGATAAGGTTGAGCCCGTGGCTAAAAGCATTGGCGAAAAATACGCGGTAAAATGTTACACCGACGAAGAAGCTATGCTAAAAGAAAACGAATGTGATTGTGTTTATATAAGCACGCCTGTTGCGTTCCACTATGACCAAGCAATGCTTGCGTTAAAATATGGCAGAAACGTATTTATTGAAAAACCTATTGGGTACGATAGCGTTCAAGGTCAACAATTACTTGATGCTTTTAAGGCAAAAGGTAAGCAACTTACGGTTGGATATATGATGAAATATCATAATCTCAACGTAAAAGCAAAAGAAATCGTTGCAAGCGACGGTGTTGGTCAAGTAAGCAACGTAAGGCTTCAATTTACTTGCTGGTATCCAGACATTGCGGGTGCTTGGCGTCAAAACAAAAAAATGGGTGGCGGTGGTGCGTTTATGGACTTAGGCGTGCACTGTATTGAACTTGCTGAATTTATTCTTGACGACGATATAATCGACGTTAGGGGTTTTGCAGATACTCGTACTTTTAATTATGAAGTTGAAGACCGTGCGATTGCTGTTTTTAAAACTAAAAAAGGCGTTATAGGTGAGATTGACGTTAACTTTAACGTTCCTGATAAGGCTTCTGAAAGCAAGCTTGAAATCTATGGAACAAAAGGCTATATCATTGCTAAAGGAACACTTGCACAAGAAGAAGTTGGCGAACTTAGTTATCTCTATTCACCGCAAGGCGATTATTCGGCTCAACAAAATCGTTCGTATGATAAGCCTGAAATTTTTGAAGGGGAAAAAGGTAATCTTTACTTAAAACAAATTCAAGATTTTTGCGCGATAATTCAAAGCGGAAAGAATGATTACACCAACGCGGAAAGGGCAGTTCAGGTGCAAAGAACGGTAGATAAATTCTATTCGTGTTGTAAATAAAACTAAATAACACAAATTAAAGCCACCGATTTTTTGGTGGCTTTTTTATGTTAAAAATCAATCCTTAAAAAATAATTTAGCAAAATTAGATTGTGTAAAATTAAAATTAAAATCTCTTGAAAAACACTAACGATTATTGCAAATAAATTGCATTAATCTAACAAGCAAAAAGCACGATAATAGCTAAAGCTATATTCGTGCTTTACCCTTCTAAACTTGCTCTTTAGTTACCATAATCAACGCCTCATAATCTTAATAATCGTTAGTTTCTTTTCTTATTCTTTGAAAAACCAACGATAATTCAGTTTGATAATTTTTGCCACCACCTTGAATAGCATACGCTCTATTTGCACATTTTTTTGCCAAATCGTAATTTCCAACGTCACAGTATGCTGCCGCTAAAGACGTTAACAATGGAACACTTAAACATGATGCAAAAATTGATTTGTTTTCCATCCAAAAATCTATCGCTTTTTGTGATTGATTCAAGGCGCGGTGACAACTTGTTATTATTGGGAAAACAGTTCTGTAAAACTCAAATGATGCGGTATACTTATTCAAGCCAAAATCAATCGCTTTCAAACAAGCATCATAGAACCCTGAAACTTTTAATTGTTTTAAGTATTCTAAAAGTTCTGCTTCTTCAAAAATCTCATAATTTATACTCTTATAGTAACTCGAAAGAACTTTTTGAGAAATATTTTTCGGCACTTCTAAAAAACTGTCATCGTAAACAATTCCTTTATTAAAATAATAAGTTTCATTTTCAAATATAATTTTTTTCATATTAAATTCCGCACCCAAATATTTGTTTTTTGTTTTCACACATTAAGGTTAACATATTAATATGTCAAGTTTTGTCATATTTGAAATTTTTTTGTAAATATTAAAATAAAAAAGCAAACATCTCCGAGGGTTCGGATTTGTTTGCTCTTGGCGGAAAGGATGGGATTCGCTGACGAAGTCTTACCGTAGAGAAACGTAGGTAACCTTGTTCGTAAAAAATCCTTGAAGCAATCAAAAAAGCACAAGCAGGGCGATAGCCGGTGTTGTGCTTTAGGTTGGCGGAAAGGATGGGATTCGAACCCATGTGCCGAGAAAATCGACAACCGCATTTCGAGTGCGGCTCGTTATGACCACTTCGATACCTTTCCGTAAAAAAATTAACTTATAAGTTTTTGACTAAGCAAATACACTGATAAAATCGCTTCTTTATTCAATAATAGAGGAACGGTGGGTCAATATGACTATAAGGTGTGTAATGCCTATTTATTTATCCAGTTTACTCAATTATTATACACAAAAAGCAAAACAAAAGCAAACAAAAAAACAAAGAAAAACAATATTAGTTGACATTTTTTATCGGCTATAATATAATAAAATAACATAGGAGGTAAGGTATGTATCCTAACCCAATTATTGAAATCGGTAATTTAAAAATCTATCCATACGGAATTTGTATTGCAATTGGCTTGCTCGCTTGTATTCTTGCATTTTATGCGTTAGCAAAAAGAAAGGGGATGCCAGAAGTTTTAAAAGACTACGTGCTGATTATTGCTGTGCTTGGCATAGGTGCAGGTTTCTTTTTTGCGATGCTTTTTCAAGCTTTTTATAACTGGCTTGACGGTAAGCCCTTCGTGTTGTTTAACGGAGGAATCACCGTTATGGGTGGTTTAATTGGCGGAGCAGGAATGTTTCTATTGCTTTACTTTTTAATTGGCAAGTTCTATTTTAAGGCTGAAAACAAGAACGTTCACTTTAAACACTTTAACAACTTGTTTAGAATAGCACCAATTTGTATAGCTATTGCGCACGGTTTTGGCAGAATTGGTTGCTTGATGGGCGGTTGTTGTCACGGGCAATATTTAGGTCAAAAATACGTTTTTGGTGGCGTGTGGATGGAGGGAACGCTCAACGGATTAAAAACGTGGGGATATTATTCGCCTGCGCAATTATATGAAGCATTATTTTTATTCGTGCTTGCTGCGGTGTTAATATATTTGATTCAAAAGCGTTGTAACGTTATAATGTCGATATACTTAATCGCTTACGGCGTTTGGAGATTTATAATTGAAATATTCCGTTCTGACTATCGTGGTGGAAGCATGTTTGGGTTTACTCCATCTCAGGTTACGTCTATATTATTTATACTTGCAGGAGTTGTATTGATTGTGGTATATTTAATTAAAAAATGGCCTATGTTTTTGTCGAAAAGTGAAGATGTAAAAATCGAAAGCCAAGAAATAAAGTAAATCAATATGGAACTTATATTAGCGAGTGGGTCGCCCAGAAGAAAGCAACTGCTTTTAGATGGTTGTTACGAATTTACAGTAACGGTAAGCGATTTTGATGAAAATTCAATAGAGAAAGACCCTGTAATGTTGGCGTTGGCGTTGTCGCATGGCAAAGCAAAAAGCGTGTTTGAATGCCAAGAAAATAGCACGTCGATTGCGGTTTTGGGAGCGGATACTGTCGTATATTATAATGGCGAAATTTTAGGCAAGCCCATTGACCGCGCGCACGCAAAAAGAATGCTGAAAACTTTATCCGGCAAAACACATGAAGTTGTTACGGGGTATTGTGTCATTGCATCTGGCGGGGTGCTGATTAATGATTATTGTGTGACTAAAGTGGTGTTTAACGACTTGTCTGATGAGCTGATTAACGAATATGTAAATAGCGGATTCAGCGATGGAAAAGCTGGTGCTTACGGGATACAAGACGGGTTTCCATTGGTCAAGTGTTACGATGGGAGTTATACTAACGTAATCGGTCTTCCGACGGAAAAAGTTTTTCCAATATTAAATGAGCTACTAAAATAAAAACTCTCGACAGTGATGTCGAGAGTTTTTTTAATATAAATGTCGTAAAAACAACAAAACGTATCAGTATTTTATGCCAAAAAGCTACCGATGCCGTGGAACATATCGTCTTTAAAAGCATCAAATCCAAGGTCGAGTTTTGCTGCTTCAATAATATCCTTTCGCCAGTCTTTGTTTGGTGTTTGTAAGACGTGTTGCGAATAATAAAGGCTAATTTTATTTTTGAAATCAATTGCTGCAAACGCGCCTGCTGCGCCACCCCAACCGATGTCAGTGCGTAAATGATTTGATGGAACACGAACGCCTAAACCGTACCCGTAGCCTTCGGCTAACCAATAGCATTGACGTTGGGCGTCGGTTAATTGATCTTTACTCATTAGTTCGATTGTGTCAAACGAAAGGATTTTTCCAGTTCGTAAACTTTCCAAGAATTTAACGTATTCACTTGGATTACAAACTGCGCCCGCGCCACCGCTTTCATATTCGTCGCCAAGCTTATATGACCAAATTTTTCTGCCCAAGCTTTCATACTTGTCTTTGCCGTTGTGGGCGAACTGGTCGCAAACTCTAAATAATTGATCGTCAGGGAGAAGATAGGTAATGTCTTTGATGTTAAGTGGCTTTAAAATTTTTTCTTCAAGATATTTGCCGAAACGCATGCCTGAAACGACTTCTACGAGTGCTACTAAAACGTCGTGAGCGAGACTATACATCCAACGTTCACCGGGTTCGTACTCCAATGGCATTTTTGCGATGTAGTCCATCATTTTAACGGTAGGGCACTTTCCTTCAGTGTCAATAATTCCCTGTTGTATTTCGGGGGATTTTGTGTTATAATTGAGCCCAGCAGTCATAGTGAAAAGATTAAAAATCTTTATTGGTTTTTCCGCTTTATAAATTCCGCCGTTCTTTTTAACTGTCATGTCCTTAAATGCTGGAATGTAATCGGCGATGTTGTCGTTTAAAGAAAATTTGCCTTGTTCTAAGAGTTTTAAAGCGGTCGTGCAGGTTATAACTTTCGAGCAGGAGTAAGCGTTGTATAGCTCGCTTCCGTTTATGGGTGAGACCCCGTCACTCGTTCCGCGCATTTGGTGAAAAACCTGCTTTCCGTCGTGAAAAACTATAAGGTCCATGGCGGGAATTTTAAGTTCAGAATTCATGTCTAAAATTTTGTTAAGATACTTGAACATTTTGCTACCTAAAATTTGTATAAAAAGAATTTTTTAATAACTTTATTTTACACGTAAAAAAATTTAAAGTCAATAAAAATGCAAAAAAACAAGCAAAATTGAGCAAAAAATATAAAAAACATCGAAAATATTGTAAAAAATTAAAGATTTCAAAAAATTATTTATCTTGTAAAAAGAGAGCTAAAATGAAGAATATTTTGGAATAATTAAAGAATAAAAAAGGTTGACATATTTTTCAAAATCGTTATAATATATAATGTAATTATATAGAGTGGATATTCAGCGGTTAAAAATTAGTTGCAATACGGTAGGGAACAAAACAAAAAAGGACGACAAAACATGAGGGATTTTTTCAAGCATTTTCAAATAGGCGCATGGTGGTATAGGACCAGTTCGTATGATTTGTCATGGGAACCGATGAAAGCGCAAAAAGAATTGGGATTTACGTATGCTCAACTTCCTCAGCATTGGCATTACGACAAAACGGGTCATGAAGAAAAAACGCTTGACGAATGTGTTGCTGAGGCAAAAGAAGTTGGTTTACCCCTTTTATACTGGGATAGAAGATTCGTTGCGAACAAGCCTGCAATGAAAGCTGATTTTGAAAAGGCAAAACAACGCTTAAAATTTGCGAAAGAAAGATATGGCGATGCGATTGTTGGAGTGTTTATGGATGACGAGCCTTTTTGGGGGTATCAAAACGAGCACAAGTCCATTGATAACTGCGCTAAATATAAGGCGATGATAGAAGAGCTTGCTCCAGAATATTTCACGTTTATCGCGCTTTATGGTCCACCTTATTGGAATTATGATAAAGACGTTGAAGTGTTGAACGATTACGTTGATTCGGTTCATCCTGAATTCTTACTTATGAACGTTTACAGTCCAATGCTTTCTGAAAAGAACGAACAAGAGCAAGGCGATATTTTCTATTTCTATAGCCTTAACGTGTTTAGAGATGTTGCAAAAGCAAAGGGAATACCTTTCTGGGCATCGCTCATGTGTTCGAGTTGTTGGTCGTTTAGAGAACCAACTCAAACTGACTTGAGATGGCAAATGAATATCGCTGCGGCACATGGTGCAACTGGTTTCGTTTGGTATCATTTGCAATCATTCAATTCCAACTCAAACAATCGTGGTATGTGCCCGATTGACAGTTACAACGTTAAAACTCCAATGTATTATTGGATGCAGTTTGAAAACAAATCATTTATGGATAGAATTGGTAAGCCTTTAGAAGATTATGAACTTGAAGAAGTTTATCACTACTATCAAAGATTTGCAAACTTTAAGAGCTGGCATTTTAGCACTGACGATGTTATCGAAAGTGTTTCGAGCCAATATAATCGTCCGCTCGTTATTAGTAAGTTTAAGGCTAAGGACGGAAGCGGTAAATATAAGATTATGATTACCAACGTTAGCAAAACGGACAATGGTCACTGCACTATTAAATTCCGCGGTGAATATTCAAAATATAACGTTGGGGACACGTCAATGTATATAATCCCAGGTGGCGCATTAATTATCGACTTGTTTGATACGCCAACTGATCCTGCTTGGTATGTTTTGGATTAATTTTTAGTTTTTATTTGTGTTGCTTATAATAAAGCTATGTTGTTAAATAAGATATAGTTTTACATTGTTGCATAAACATTATATATAAGTAATATTAAAAATGTTGCACGATTTAGATAAAAGAAATGAGTGCACCGCGAATATAACGCAAGATTCGTGCTTATTATTTATAATGGTAGGCGCGCACGCGTAAGGCGGATAACAAATGACAAGACCGTGTTGTTGCAAAAACCTTAATTGTGGCGATGCGATTGAGTGATAAAATTTTTTTCATCAAAAGGAGGTATTTATGATGGAAAAGCAAAAATATATAGCACCCGAAGTTCAGGTAGTAGAATGTTCGGATGTTATCATGAACAGTGGCCTCTTCGTGTTCCAGCTTGACAAAGCGGACTGGGGCATTTGGTCATTGTAAGGAAGGAGGTTGTATTAGTTTATGAGTAGAGTAAGTAAATTAAAAGCAATCGTAATCATGCTTTTGTCATCAGTATTATTGTTTACTGCATCAGTGTTCTTCATGAACACCAACAATGCGCAAACAGTTAGTGCTGAAGGCGAAAAAGTATTCGTAATGTCTAGCAAGGTGGAAGCAAGACTTTCAAATCCTTCAGGCTTACGTTTCAAGGCGTATTTAAACGAAGCAACTAAAGCAGAAATCGAAAACGCAGAAGCTTTTGGTTTTATAGTTGCACCGACTGTTAACTTTGAACACGCAACTTCAGCTGATTATTTAGCAGAAGGCGCAATGGTTGACAAAGCGGTTATAAGTTTAGATGTGTCTAAATTGGAAAAAGTTTCCGGTGAAGATAAATACTACATCAACGTAGTACTTTATAACATCTTGGAAAAGAACTGGTATCTCGATTTTTCTGCTGTTGCATACTACACCACTGCAGAAGGTAACGTGTATACCGCTGGCGAACTTCCCAGTGCAAACATTGGCGACATTCTTGACGGACAATTCTTTGCGGAAGGTGCAAACGCTGACACGAGAGCACAACTTCTTGCAAACTTCAACTATGGTGGTGCTGAAGAAAAAGAAATCACTACCGACGTTGGCACTTACACTATGCCTGCACACCCCATTGGTGTTAGCACTGCAGAAGAACTCGTAAACGTGTTGACTATGTCTTCAAACTTATATGCGTTTAGATTACTCAACGACATCGTTCTTACAGATGCATCAATTGATCCTACTGGTCTCATTAATTCTGGGGCATATACCTTTGGTACTAGTGCAGTTTTCACGGGTCTTTTAGATGGTGAAGGTCACAGCATTACTTTCAACGTAGATACTGCTGGTGTTTCATACTTCCGTGGTGTGTTCTACAGATTTGCTGGTACTATTAAGAATGCTAGCATCGTTGTAAACGCAACAACTCCTATGAGCGGTGGTCACGAATTTGGTATTTTCTCAACCTACTTTGATGGTGTTATGGACGGATGTATCATATCTTACACCAACTCTTGTTCTTCTGGCTACGGCTACGCTTCACTTTTCGGAACGTTAGGCGCAAATTCAGAAATTAAGAACAGCATTATCAGCTCGCAAAACACTTACGTTGCTGGTGGTTTAATTGCTGAATATGCACAAGCAACTGCAAAGATAACTAACGTTGCTGTTACTTCAAACGGTCTTCACTATCCTACACAAAACTTTGGTAAAATTTTACCTGGCAACAAGTGTGTGATTGACGGATTGTTTGTTTACAACAACATCAACAACATAATTGCTGGTAAAGCAGACTACGTTCTCGATCCTGAAAAATATGCTGCATGCGAAGTTCCGCAATTCGATTATACCACAAGTTCTCAAATTGATGAACTTTACAGCGGATCAATGTCAATGCCTATTATTGACATTCTTGGCGCAGCTGTTGTTCCTGTATCAGCAGAAGTTATTAAGACTTCAGGGGCAGTAACTATCAACACTGTAGCATTTGCTGAAAATGCAGTTAGCGTATCACTTGACAGAACTAAGTTAGAAGCATCAGAAGCATCTGATCCTATCCAACTTACTGCAACTGCGATCTTCAACGGCCAAGCTGTTGATGCAAGCCAAATCGCTTGGTCAACCAGCAACGATAAGATTGCAACCGTTACTGGCGGTTTAGTAACTCCTGTTACTTCTGGTGAAGTTATCATCACTGCAACCTATTATGGAATTAGCGCATCTTGCGTAATTAACTTTACTGAAGCTTGGTATGAAATCGGCACTGCCGACGAATTCCTTTCTAAGATAAAGGCAGCTCCCAACAAGAAATATAAACTTACCGCTGATATCGTTATTATCGACAGCGTATTGGATGCAAACAGTAACTTCCAATCTGACGGTGGTATTTTCGCTGACGATTTCTCTGGTATTCTTGATGGTAATGGTTATTCATTAACCTTCAACCTTAACACTCGTGTTGGTAGCGTAACTCACTACTACATCTTTAATAAAGTTTCTGGAACGATTAAGAATGCTAACATCCTTATCGACATTAACACCTATTTCCGTGGTGGTCACACCGGCTTCTTCATTACCACCTTAACCGGTTCAATTGAAGATACTATCATTTCTTATGATTTGAGCTCATTTGGCAACTACGGCTATGATTCAATGATTTACACGCTTGGTGAAGGTGCAAGCTTTACCAACAACGTTGTTAACGTTATCGGTTCTACATACAACTATTACCAAATCGCAGAACTCGCTCATGCATCTGCTGTTATTAGCGACGTTTACGTAATCAGTGATCGTTTAGGTTATGCTGATAAGAATGGTTATAAGTTAGCAACTTTATTGCCTGCAAACAAGTGTCAAATCACTAACGTATATGCGTTCAGTTCAATTGCAAATGCAATCGCAGGAACTACTTATGCATCACTCAACAACGAAAAATACGCTGCTGAAGGTGCTCCTGCAAACATCACTTGGAAGTCAGGTGATTCATCAAATGAAAACATGGCAGTTCTTTATGACACTGGCGTTAAGCCCGTAGCTTACGATGTTCTCGGCTACAGCATTATTGCTAAGTCAGCAACTGTTAAGAAGGGTACTTATACTGGTGGAGAAACCAACCAAATCACTTCTATTGTAGAAGCAACCGTTTCAATTCCTGAAGCAGTTAGCCCTGCAGCTTACAGTGTAGAATTAAGCCAAACTTCAATCGAAGCAAACGAAAAATCTGCAGCTATTCAACTTACAGCAACCGTTATGAAGAACGGCGAAGTTGTTGATGCAAGTGGTATCGTTTGGTCAACTGATAACGACAAGGTAGCAACCGTTTCTAACGGCTTGGTAACTTTCGTTGGCGCAGGTAATGCAACCATTTCAGCAATTTACTACGGCGTAGTTGCAGAATGTGTTGTTACCGTTGCAGAAGTATGGGATGAAATTGCAACCGCAGATCAATTTATCGCAGCAGTGAACGGTACTGGCAGATATAAATTAACTTCAGACATCGTTCTTACCGACAATTCGTTAGATGCAACCAGCTCTTATGCACAAGGCACGAGATTCAACGATTTCAAGGGTGTGTTAGACGGCAACTTAAAGACTGTAACCTTCAACGTTGATACCAACGGCTATTCATACTTTACTGGTATCTTTAAGAATATTACCGGCACAATCAAGAATGTAAACTTCGTTCTTAACGTAAGAACTCCTATGAATGGTGGACACTCAATCGGCGTATTGTCAAGTGCGTTAAACGGTACTATTGAAAATTGTGTAATTTCTTACACCAACGCATATTCAAGTGGCTATGGTTACGCTTCACTCATTGCAAGCTTAGGTGCAAATTCAGAAATTAAGAACACCATCATTAACATGCAAAGTGGTTACACCGCAGCTGGTATTATTGCAGAATATGCAGAAGCAACCGCAAAACTTACCAACATTGCAGTAACTTCAGACATGCTCCACTATCCAAATAATTACTTTGGTTATATTTTACCCACGAATAAGTGCGTGATTGACGGATTATACGTTTACAACAACGCGGCAAACTTACTCGCAGGTAAGGCAGACTACGTTCTCGATGCAGACAAATACGCAGCGTGTCAAACTCCGCAATTCAACTATACTTCAAGCGCACAAACTGCAGACCTTTACACCAGCGGTCCTATCGCTAAGTCAGCACAAGAAATCGTTGGCTACGAAATTATTTCATTCTCAGCACCCATCATTAAGTATTCTGGTGCAACAACTTTAAGCGCATTCAAGTTCGTTGATGCTTCTCTCCTTGAATTTTCACTTGATCAAACGTCGTTAGAGCTTACTGAAAACTCATCAGCAGTTCAACTTGGCGTTAACGCTTCTTACGACGGAGTTGTGGCAGACGCAAGCGAAATCGTTTGGTTGAGCACTAATCAAAACGTTGTAACAGTTCAAAACGGTTTGGTAACCGTTGTTGGCGCAGGTCAAGCAATCGTTACTGCAACCTATTTCGGAATTACCCTACAATGTGAAATTACCGTAGTGGAATGCTGGAACGAAATTGGAACGGCTGATCAATTTATCGCAGCAACTAAGAGCTCAGAAAAATTCAAATTAACTTCAGACATCGTTCTTACTGATACTTATCTTGACGAAGTAAATGGCAACATCACTTCAGCTTCATACACCTTCAGTGGCAATATTAACATGATTCTTGACGGTGATGGACACACTGTAACCTTTAACATTTACAACGGCAACAACTCATACTACAATGGTGTGTTCCAATATTTATACGGAACGCTTAAGAACACCACGTTCGTAGTAAACGTAAGATCTCCCCACAACGGTAGTGGTGAAAGAGGTTTGTTAACTTACAGACTCTATGGTACTGTTGAAAATTGTATTGTAAACGTAACGAGCGAAGTAAGCTCAAGCTACGGCTATGCTTCAACGTTTGGTCAATTAGGTGAAAATGCAGAAGTTAAGAACACCATTATTAACTTGCATACTCACTACACCGCAGGTGGTTTGATTGCAGAAAAAGCGTCAGCAACTTCAAAGATTAC
>JAZTZE010000011.1:0-15569 GCA_045637285.1 Christensenellaceae bacterium
CAAACTGTTTCGTATGTAAATAAAGGTTTAGAAACGAGTTAGCCAAGGCTCGCGAAGTGTTTGGGGTGAGATTGACCTTGCTGGTCATCGAAATCCAAACACTAAGCAGTAACGCAGGATAACGAAGTTTATAAGCCTTTATTTGAGTAGTAATAGTAAAGTTTACATTCCCTGTTTGAATTGTACAACTTTCTTTCTCTGTCTGCTTTTTTACCAAAGTGTTTTTCAAAGCTTTTTTCGCTGGTTATAACGAATGCCGACCACGCGTCAAGCGAGCTTACCACTTTCCCTAATTTTTTATAACACTCAATGGCTTCGTCCCTATCGTAAACGCGTTCACCGTAAGGCGGGTTCGTTACGATTGTGCCACCTTTAAGTTCGGTTGAAAAATTCTTTACGTCTGAAACCGAAAACCTTATTTTATCAGCAACTCCTGCGCGCTCCGCGTGGCGTTTTGCAAGCTTTATGGCTTTTGGGTCTATATCAGAAGCCAAAATGTCTAATTTTATACCGCGTTGTTCTTTATCAAGAGCTTCTTCCATAGCCAAGTCGAAATATTTCGGATCAAAATTATCCCACTCGTTAAACGCAAACCGCCTGCCCATTCCACCAGCCACGTTCATTGCTATGCGCGCTGCTTCTATTGCGATAGTTCCAGAACCGCAAAACGGATCTGCAAACGGGCGGTAACGATAATAGTCGCTAAGCAACACAAGTGCCGATGCGAGAGTTTCTTTTATGGGCGCGATACCCACTAAATCTCTATATCCACGCTTATGTAAGCCTGCGCCACTCGTGTTTATACAAAGAGTAACTTCATCCTTAAACACCGAAAACTCAACGTGATAGTTTGCTCCGGTTTCGTTTAAGCGGTTAACTTTATAAACCTTAGAAAGCCTTGTTGCAATGGCTTTTTTTATTATGCTCTGGCAAGCGGATATGGCAAAGAGCGTGCTTTTTACACACTTGCCGTTAACGGTGATTAATGCGTTTTCTGGAAAATAGTCCTCCCACCTAATCTCGCTAACGCCATCAAACAACTGGTCAAAAGTAAGCGCGGGAAATTGTGCAACGTTTATATACACACGGTCTGCCGTACGCAAAAAAAGATTGCACCTTGCAACTGCGCTCATGTCCCCATCAAAAGTAAGTGCGCCGTTAATTGCAGGCACGTCTTCATACCCCAATCGTTTAAGTTCGCTTTTAACCACTTTTTCTACGCCGGAAGCACACGTTAAGGTTATTTTAAAAGTATCTTTCATTTGCCTTTGTTTCATTAGCAATATTTTAATGCATAACGCAAAATATTGCAAGTAATTTTATAATATATATTTAAAATATAATTTTTTTTAAAGAAAAATGTAACCGCTGCTCGCACGCGCGCGTGCGCTTGACTTTTTTTAGCGTTTTTAGTATAATGTTTTGGTAGGGAGAGCAACGGTGAAAAACAAAAGTTTAAATGAAATTAAAAACTTAAGAGCCTTTGAAAAGCACGACGTTTTGATTTACGCCGTGCTCGCTTTGTTTGTGGCTGTTTTGTTCGTTTTTTTCGTTTTTGCACCACAAAAAACAAACTCAAACGGCTTTAGCGTTACCAAAAATAACCATCACGTTTTATCGTTTAATTACGACGACCATTCTCTCGTTATAGACAGTGCCTTTTTAGAGCTCGTTGAAAAAACCGAACAAGGCAACCGTTTAATTGTTACTATTTATCACGACGAACAAAAAAAGAATTTTAACACGCTTGAAATAGACAAAACCAATAGAACGGTTGACGTTGTTGAAGCAAACTGCTCCAACTCTAAAGAATGTGTTCACATGGCCAAAATAAGCGGTTCGGGCGTTATTTTTTGCGCCCCGCACGCCCTTTCAATTTCCTGCGGGTATATCCCGCCAGTATTAGGGTGAGCCTATGAAAAATAATAGAATTTATAAACTCACTTTGTGCGCCCTTTATTGCGCAGGCGCGCTTATAACTTTTACTATAGAAAGCTTGTTCCCACCTATAGTTTTACCTGGTGCAAGACTTGGGCTTTCCAACGTTTTTATTTTGCTTTGTGCGTGCACGCTTGGCGGTAGTTACGCATTCGCCACGCTCGTTATTAAAACCGTTATCGGAAGCCTGTTTGGCGGAAACGTTTCTATGATAATGTATTCTCTGCCAGCAGGTGCAATTTCGCTTACTATACAACTCGTATTATTAAGTTACACCAAAAAAACAAGTTTGGTTTGCATAAGCGTTACCGGAGCGGTAATAAACACCGCCTGTCAAAACGCCATGTTTTGCCTGGTTGCAGGATTGAGCAAGTATTTCGCTTTCCTTCCCTATTTAACGTTAATTGCCGTTCCCGCCGGCGTTCTGGTCGGATTTACGGTCACACTAATAGTTAAAAGATTGCCCGTTCACAACCAACGTCAAAAAAATTAGATGAAGTTTTGAAGACAAGAATATTTTGGTATAATTATGTAATATTTTATGTTTACATATATTTAAATTTAATGTTATAATATATGCGTAGAAATTTTTCGTTCACAAAAACAATAGGAGAAAATAATTTGAATATTAGAAAAGGCAAAAGATACCCTTACGGAATTCACGTTAAGGACATGAAAGCTCTTTGCTCTGAAAAACCTATCGTTGATATGCCTGCACCAAAGACTGTGCACATCAGCATGTCTCAACACATCGGCGCGCCTGCTATACCCGTAGTCAACGTGGGCGATACGGTTAAAATAGGTCAACTTATCGGACAAGCGAGCGGTGCTATTTCCGCCAACGTTTTCAGTTCGGTAGCAGGACAAGTTTTAGCTGTTGAAGACAAGGTTAACGCATTAGGGCAAAAACAAAAGCATGTTGTTATAGAAAATGATTTTTCAAACGAAAGCGTTCAGTTTGAAAACGTTTTAGACTTTTCACCCGCTTCTTTAATCGAACGAGTTCGATTGGCGGGTATAGTTGGTTTGGGCGGTGCTGGTTTCCCAACCGCTGTTAAGTTATCACCCAAAACCCCTCTCGACTGCCTTATTATTAACGGCGCAGAGTGCGAACCCTACCTTAACTGCGACTATCGCTTGATGTTAGAAAACACCGACGATATTTATAAGGGCATTAAATACACTGCGATGGCTTTGGGCTTGAGCAGAATTATTATAGGTATTGAAGCAAACAAGCCACTCGCCATCCAAGCTTTTAAAAAATACGACGACGTTGAATTGGTTATCCTTAAAAAGCAATATCCGATGGGTAGCGAAAAGCACCTTATTTACTGCACCACGGGCAGAAAAGTGCCCACTGGCAAAATGCCTTTCGACGTGGGCGTTTGCGTGCAAAATATAAAGACCATGATCGCAGTTTATCAAGCGATAGAGTTTAATCTCCCACTCACCCACACTGTTATGACGGTTAGTGGAAACGGCGTTAACGAGCCAAAGAATATTCGCGTCGCGCTCGGCACTCCGTTTAGCGATATAGCTGAGTTTTGCGGTGGAATAAAAGAAAACGCAGTTAAACTCGTTGCGGGCGGTCCTATGATGGGAAAGGCTCTTGTTGGGCTTAACCAATATGCAAGGAAAACCGATTCTGGTTTGCTTGCTCTAATTAGTGGCGAAACGGACACCGTTGCACCTTCTAACTGCATCAACTGCGCAAAGTGTGCAAAAAATTGCCCTATGCGCTTAATGCCAATGTATATTGAAAGCTTTGCTCTCGCCGACGACGTTGTTAACGCGGAAAAATACGGCGCGATGAACTGCATTGAATGTGGCTCTTGCGCGTATAACTGCCCCGCTAAACGCCCACTCGTTCAAAGCATTAGTTTGGCAAAAATGAAAATAAAGGAGAGTAAAAATGCAAGATAATATTTTGACACTGTCTACTTCTCCGCACGTTAAATCTAACTCGTCTACCAGAAGAATTATGATTGACGTTTGCATCGCGCTCTTACCCGCATGCGTTATGGGTATCGTTTACTTTGGGCTTAACGCGTTTTTAATTATCGCGCTTTCAGTTATAAGCGCGGTTGCAAGCGAGTTTATTTATAACCTTATTTGCAAAAAAAGCGTTAAACAAACGGCAAGCGAGTTTGATTTTACCACTGTGGTAACGGGGCTTTTGGTCGCTCTGTCAATAAGCTCGCAATCTCCGCTCTATGCACCCATTTTAGCAAGCGCGTTCGCCATTATCGTTGTTAAAATGATTTTCGGTGGAACAGGCAAGAATTTGGTTAACCCCGCTGTTACGGGCAGAATTTTCGCCTTTATGTCGTTTACCGCTTTAATGAGTGGCGGTTGGTTAGCTCCTTCTATATCAAGCATTTTCGGTGGAGTTAGCATCAACCCCGAAACAGGCGCGACTATTTTGACCGACACTTTAAGGGGACAAAGTGCATTATCTCTTCACCCCATTGATTTATTGCTCGGCACTGGGCTTGCAGGTTGCATTGGCGAAACGTGCAAACTCGCTCTTTTAATCGGAGCAATCTATCTTGCAGTGCGCAAGGTTATAAATATCGTTTACCCCATTCTTTACATAGCCGTTGTTGGTTTGTTCTCTGTAGTTTTAGGCGGAGTTGGCTTTGATATGTTCTTGCCGTCTATTCTAACAGGCGGTTTGTTCTTAGGTGCGTTCTTTATGGCAACCGATTACACCACCACCCCCAACACCACGCTTGGCAACGTTATTTACTTTATCGTTTTAGGCTTGGTTACCGCAGGGCTTAGATTTGCAACAAAGATGGAAGTGGTTTCGTTCGCTATCCTATTAATGAACCTTTTCGTTCCTATGTTTGATAAATTCATTATCCCCCGCCCGTTCGGCTTCAAAAAAACTAAAAAAGGGGGTAATAAGTAATGAAGTTATTCAAAAACGTTTGGTTTCGCTGTATTACAACACTTCTCTTAATCATAGTGCTTTCGGGCTCAAGCATTGCCGTTTTAAGCGACGTTTTATACGTTTCACCAGAAGAAAGAACTCAGCGCGGTATTACAAAAGTTTACGGAAAGTTAGTTGATTATGAAACGGTTTACGACGTTGATAGTGACGTTTACACCTTTGAAAATTTAACCAAAACCCAACAAGAACTCGTTAAACAGGAAAATGGTGAAATCACAAAGATTTACACGGTTGGCAATGATGAAGTTTTATTCCAAAGCGTAGGTTTTGACGGATTTAAGAACGGCACGGTTACACTTTGGGTTAGAGTTAAAATAAACGGCGACAAGAACTCTATTGAACAAGTGGTTTTAGAATCCAATAAAGCTCAATCTTTAATCGGCAACCTTAAACCCACTTATTATAAGAACTTTGAACTTGAAGACGTTACCCAAGCTTGGAAAAACGGCGAATTGTTCGTTACCAAGGGTGACGGCAACCTTAACCCCGTTGCAGGCGCAACTTATTCTGCAAACGCGGGCAACAACGCGGTTAACTGCGTTATAAAATACGTTGGGGAGGTTTACGATCTTGAAAAAAACTAACGTTAAAAAGATTGCCGTTGACGGTATTATCGCTCAAAACCCATCGCTTAAATTAGTTTTAGGCACTTGCCCCACATTAGCCCTTACCACTATGGCTATGAACGGCATTGGCATGGGCGCGGCTGTTACTTTCGTTTTAATTTGCTCTAACGTTCTTATTTCTATATTAAGAAAGGTTATCCCAAATCAAGTGCGCATTCCTGCATTCGTTCTTATTATCGCAACTTTCGTTACTATTGTAAGATTAGTTATGGATAAACTTATGCCCGACCTTTATGCAAGCTTAGGGTTATATTTGCCCCTTATTGTTGTTAACTGCATCATATTGGCGCGCGCCGAAAGCTTTGCAAGCAAAAACGGTGTTTTTGCTTCTGCTCTCGACGGTTTGTTTACCGGCATAGGTTTCATGCTTGCTTTAACCCTTATGGGTGCGGTTAGAGAATTGTTAGGTAGCGGTGCGATATTCGGCGTGCAACTTTTCGATTTTTCTATCGGATTCTTTTCTTCAAGCGCAGGCGCGTTCTTTACCTACGCCGTATTCATTGCGTTGTTTAGTTTGTGCTCGTCTTTAATCGCTAAGAAAAAGAAGCAAAACGCTTATAAAAAACAAACTGCCATCGAGTTAGCAGTTGAACAAAAAAACGTTGCGGAGGATAAATAAATGATTGAATTTATAATGATTATCGTTTCCGCTGTGTTCATCAACAACTTTGTCGTTGTTCAGTTCTTGGGTATTTGCCCGTTCTTAGGCGTTAGCAAGGACTTTAAGAGCGCGCTCGGTATGGGGCTTGCAGTTACGTTCGTTATGACTTTAACCTGCCTTATCACCTATCCGCTATACACTTTGGTTTTAGTTCCGCTTGAAATTGAATACATGGAAATTATAGTGTTCATTTTCGTTATAGCAGCACTCGTTCAAATGATCGAAATGGCGTTAAAAAAATTCTCGCCCACTCTTTACAGCGCAATGGGAATTTATTTACCGCTTATCACCACTAACTGTGCAGTTTTAGGCGTTGCAGAGTTGGTTATCGATAGTGCGCAAATGATGTCCATACTCGGAATTTCTTCAATGAATATGGGCTACGCCGTTCTTTACGGATTATTCGCAGGCTTGGGCTTTACGCTCGCTATCGTTTTAATGAGCGGACTTCGTGAGAAGATTGCTCGCTTGCCCATAAATAAACACTTAAAAGGCTTTCCTATCGCTATGATTGCCGCTTGCTTTATCGCAATGGCTTTCTACGTGTTCGGTTTGGTTGGTTAAGGGGGTGCAATTATGTTGAATTTATTTCTTAAACCTATAAACACCCAAACTCTTTTTTTGGTAATTGCAATAGTTGCAGTGCTCGCGATAGTTTTTGCAATTTTAATCGTTTTGGTAAGCAAGCTTTGCGCTGTTAATGAAGACGAACGAATTGGAAAAGTAAACGAAAATCTTGCAGGTGCTAACTGCGGTGGTTGCGGTTACGCTGGTTGTGCAGACTTTGCAAAAGCTTTAGTTGAAGGCAAGGCTACACTTTCTAATTGTAACGCTACCCCTAACGAAAACAAGGCGGAAATAGCAAAAGTTCTTGGCGTTGAGTTCGTTGAAGGTGTTCAACTTGTTGCCGTAGTTAAATGTGCTGGCGGTGAAAAAGCAAAAGAAAAATTTAATTACGTTGGAAACAAAAGCTGTTCTGTTCAGTCGCTCCTAATGGGCGGAAGCAAGGTTTGCCCTACCGCTTGTCTTGCTGGTGGCGAATGCGTTAACGTTTGCCCAGATAACGGAGTTATAATCAAAGACGGCGTGGCTGTAGTTGACAGATCGCTTTGCGAAGCGTGCGGTGCGTGCGTTAGAAAATGTCCAAGAAACCTTATTGATTTTGTTCCTAAAGACGCAAAGGTTTACGTCGCTTGTTCTTCTAAGTGCAAGGGAAAAGACGTTATGAGTGCTTGCGCAGTTGGTTGCATCGGCTGTGGGCTGTGCGCTAAAAACTGCCCTGAAGGCGCAATCGAAATGGTAGATAATTTGCCCGTTATCAATTACGAAAAATGCTCGGGGTGCTTAACCTGCGTTAATAAATGCCCGAGAAAAACAATTAAAATTATGTAATAAAATATTAAAGGCGCGCTCTTAAAAATGAAGAGCGGGCCTTTAATATTTTGTCGTATTTTTATGCTTTTTTATATTGTCGTTGACAAGCTATTTTATTTGTGCTAAAATTTAATTATGAATAAAACAATCGCCAAGCAAGATAATGCTTATAAAGAATATATCATTGAAAAAATAAAAGAGTTTAACTCTAACGGAAAGTTAACCGTTGTTCACTTCGTGGATACCTATTACCCTATTATTGACGGAGTTATAAAGGTTGTGGAAAATTACGCCATAAATCTTTGCAATAAATTTAACGTGGTAATCGTCGTTCCAACGCATAAGGGCGAAACTGTAGTTGATAAAACGAACTTTTTAGTTATTGGAGCTAAAAGCCATTATTATAAGTTCGTTAACTACGACTTAGCTAAACCCAAGTCTGACAAGTTCTTAAAGCAAGTTCTTTCTATGCTTAAAATTGACTTAATACACGGGCACTCTCCGTTTACTATGGGTGGTTACGCTTCAAAGTTAGCCAAAAAGCTAAGCGTTCCTTTCGTAATGACGTTGCACAGCCAATACAAGCAAGACTTTATGCGTTATACTAAAAGCAAATTTATCAGCAATCTGCTCGTTAAGTATATTATGCGTGTGTTTAATAAAAGCACGGAAGTGTGGACTATGCACGAATTCAGCGAACGCGTTGCCCGCGAATACGGATATAAAGGTAAAGTAACTCATATTCCTAACGCTACCGATTTTTACGTTGAAGATATTGCCCTTTCTAACCAACAACTAAGAGATATGGTAAACGCCAAGCACGACTTGGACGATAACCTAACTTGTTTCGTTTTCGTCGGTAGAATAATGGCGCAAAAAAATATTCATTTTTTAGTTGACGCTCTTTCCGTGTTAGACAAAAACGGACTTGACTTTAAGATGTTTTTCGTGGGGAACGGTCCAGACGAAAACGCACTTAAAAAGCACGTTCAAGATAAAAAACTTGAAAATAAAGTTGTTTTAACGGGTAGAATTGACGATAAGGTTACTCTCGCAAGTTATTACGCGCGCAGTGACTTACTCCTTTTCCCCAGTGTTTACGACACTTCTTCTTTAGTTCAAATTGAAGCGAGCGCGCTTCACACTCCGTCGGTGTTACTTGCAGATACTGCCACTGCACAAACGGTTACGCACGGCGTTAACGCTTTCGTTAGCGAAAACTCGGTTGAAAACTACGCACAAACCGTTTTAGATGCTGTTAGCGACAAGCAAAATCTTGAAACAATTTCCAAAAACGCACACGACCAGCTTTACGTTACTTGGAAGATGTTGAGTGAAAAAATTTCCCAACGATATAACGTGCTAATTGAAGAAAATTCTAATAAATAACCTTAAATTTCGTACTGTAATAATAAGTTGCTGTTTTATAGCTATAAACTTGCGACGTAAAAAGGAGACTAAATGAAAAGCAACTCAAAAAATATAATATTTAACAACCCCAAGCGCAGTGTGTTAGAAGAAATAGGAAACGCCGTTACTCACGGCGTTGGCAGTATTTTTTCTATCGTTGCGCTTATTCTTATGCTTGTTAACTCTAAAAGCAGTTTGCAAACTGTTTATTCGGTTATATACTTCTTAGGAATGTTCTTATCATTCACATCGAGCACTCTTTATCATTCGTTTAAGCACGGGCTTAAGGTTAAAAGACTTTTCCGTAGATTTGATTATTGTTCAATCTATCTTCTTATCGGCGCAACTTTCGCCCCTATACTTTTAGGCTTCATCAGCGGAACTTTGGGGCTCGTTTTTTGCATAGTACAGTGGGCAGTTATTGCCACGGGTATAACATTCGTTGCAATATTCAGTCCGTCGAGATTAAGACCGTTACATATTACGCTTTATTTTACGCTGGGCTGGTGCGGAATAATCTTTTTACCAGCAATGATTAAAGACCTTACTTTATTTTGTTGCGTGTTAGGCGGTGGCGTAATTTACAGCTTAGGTATTATTCCTTTTGTAATGAAGAAAAAATGCGCACACTTTATCTGGCATTTCTTCGTTCTTGCAGGTGCAGTTACTCAATGGATAGGAATATTTTTATCAATATATAACTAAAATTAAAACATAGACTAACAAATATTAGTCTATGTTTTTTCCAAACGGATCGCCTTTCACGTCCGTGCCCGCAAGCTTTTTATCTTGAAGAATTCGAGCACGCTGAACGGCAGAGTTTCCATATTTTTTCCTGATATTATCGACCGCAGTTTCCAAGCGGTCGTTTTTTTCGTGCTTTTTGTCTTGAGTTTGATCTATTATAAATGATATTTGCTCCAAGTCCAAGGTAAAGTCGCTAACAGAAACACCTGCCGCACGAACGGGGTGCTCCCACTTGTAAAGCGAATTAAACAAAGTATATGCAACGTTAGCTATTTCTATAGCAGAACTGGTTGGTTGAGCGATTTTTTCTTGCTTGCCAAAAACGTTTAATTGGTTATCGGTAACCGTAACTTTCACCGTTTTCGCTTTGCCCAGACCACTTTCCCGTAAACGAGAAGCAACCGCTTCAGATAAAAGCAAAATCAGCGTTTTAACTTCTTCAAAGCTCATTAAATCTTTATAGCAAGTTAAACTATTCCCAATGCTTTTCGTGTCTTCCCCCTTGCGCCTTTCTACAGGGCTATCGTCAAGCCCGTTGGCGTAACGGTGAAGGCTTGTTCCCCACACGCCCAACAATTTAGTCAAAATTTTTTCTTCAGTGACTGCAACGTCGCCTATGGTATGAATACCAATCGAGTTAAGTTTGTTTTTTGTTGCCCTTCCCACAAAAAGTAAGTCTTCAACAGGCAACCCCCACACCTTTTGTTTGAAGTTTTCTTTGCTTATTACTGTTGTGCCGTCTGGCTTTTTCATGTCTGAGCCGAGCTTTGCAAACACTTTGTTAAAGCTTACCCCAACGCTTACCGTTATGCCTATTTCTTTTTTTACAGTTTCTCTGATTAAGTCGGCTATCTGCTCACCGTTGCCGAAAAGATTTTGGCTGTGCGTTACGTCTAACCAGCATTCGTCTATGCCGAACGGCTCTATTTGGTCAGTAAACCGTTCGTAAATGCTTCTCACCTGCTTTGAAACGACTTCATAGGAAGCGTGGTCAGCTAAAACGGTTTGAAGATTAGGGCATTTTTTCTTTGCTTGCCACAGCACCTCGCCCGTTTTTACGCCAAAAGACTTGGCTAACTGATTTTTAGCCAAAACAATGCCGTGCCTATCTTCAGCACTCCCACACACTGCGAGCGGAACGTCCTTTAAGGCAGGGTTTTTTAACGTTTCTACAGAAGCGTAAAAATTATTAAGGTCGCTGTGTAAAATTACTCTCAATTTCCTTTCTCCACGAAGAAAATGCTTTTTGCCGAACACACGGTTATTGTGTGTAATTTTTTTATTATTAGTAACGCCTCCGAAAGCGGAGGCGTTATAGATTTTAGATAAGATTGTCTGGTCATCAAAGGGAGCGTGACGCTCCACCCAAACTGCTTCGTATGCGAATAAAGGTTTAGAAACGAGTTAGCCAAGGCTCGCGAAGTGTTTGGGGTGAGATTGACCTTGCTGGTCATCGAAATCCAAACACTAAGCAGTAACGCAGGATAACGATGTTTATAACTTATTTCTTTGAATTTTTCCGCTTACGGTCTTAGGCAACTCGTCACGGAAAACTACTATTCTCGGATACTTATACGGTGCGGTCTTTGCCTTAACGTATGCTTGGATTTCTTTCTTTAATTCTTCGGTAGGTTCAGTGCCCTTAACCAAAACAATGCTTGCTTTAACTATTTGTCCACGAACTTCATCGGGTACGGCTGAAACACCACATTCTAAAACATAAGGTAATTCCATAATAACCGATTCAATTTCAAACGGCCCGATACGATAGCCAGAAGACTTAATAACGTCATCAATTCTACCAACGTACCAATAAAATCCGTCTTCATCGCGCCAAGCTGTGTCGCCCGTGTGATAATATCCGTCGTGCCAAACTTCGTTGGTCTTTTCTTGGTCACGATAGTAACCGGTGAATAAGCCACAGGGAGCACCGTCTTTAACGTTGATAACGATTTCACCCGTTTCGCCGTCAGGAACTGGGTTGCAATTTTCGTCAACAAGCTCAATGTTGTAAATGGGCGCGGGTTTACCCATAGAACCGATTTTGTGCGGTTTGCCAACCAAGTTACCAATAAGCATCGTGCCTTCGGTTTGTCCAAAGCCTTCCTTTATTTGTAAGCCCGTGAGTTTTTCAAACTGATTATATACTTCGGGGTTAAGTGCTTCGCCAGCCGTTGACATGTGCTTAACAGAAGAAAAATCGTATCTTGAAATATCTTCTTTGATAAGCATTCTTAGCATGGTGGGCGGTGCACAGAAAGTCGTTATATGATATTTTGCAAACATTGGCAATATGTCTGCAGCATCAAAACGGTCAAAGTCATAAACGAAAGTTGCTGCTTCCGATAACCATTGTCCGTAAAGTTTGCCCCACATTGATTTTGCCCAACCAGTATCCGATATGGTAAAGTGAAGCCCTTCAGTATCAACTGCGTGCCAATATTTTGCAGTATGGAAATGACCCAGCGGGTATTTATGGTTATGAAGTGCCATTTTGGGATAACCGCTCGTGCCCGACGTGAAGAACATTAACATAGGATCATCCCCGCAAGGACTGTCTGCCGTGCGGTCAAAGTGCGTTGAAAACAACTTATATTCTTCGTCAAAGTTTCTCCAGCCTTCACGAGTGCCGTTAACCATTATCTTGTTCTTTACTTCAGGGCACTTTTGCATTGCGATTTCAGCTTGATGCGAAGTGTCTCCATCCGCAGTGCAAACGATAGTGCTAACGCCTGCCGCGTTAAATCTATATTCAAAGTCGTGTTCTTGTAATTGGTTGGTTGCAAGAATTGCTATTGCACCAATTTTGTTAAGCGCAATCATAGCAAACCAGAACTGGTAATGACGTTTTAACACGAGCATAACCTTGTCGCCTTTCTTAATACCTAAAGACTTGAAATAGTTTGCGCAACGGTTAGATTCCTTCTTGATATCGTTAAACGTAAATCTACGTTCAGTTTTATCTTTTGCTATATGAAGCATTGCAAGTTTATCCGGCTCACGCTTTGCCAATCCGTCAACAAGGTCAAACGCAAAGTTGAACTTTTCGGTATTCTTAAAGGTTATTGACGTGGGTGTGCCGTCACTATCTTCAACAACGTCTATATAATTATGCCAAATGCGGTCTTTATCGTCCTTAATCTTGTTTTGCTTAGGCATCCCGATAATTTTCTTATCCGCTGAAAGTTCAGGTATGGGTTCGCCCGTGGGATTTAATACGATTGCATAGAAAGTACAGTCTTTGCCGTTAACAGCTATCATACCGTGCGGAACGTCACTGTCGTAATAAATACTGTCGCCAGGGCCTAAAACTTCTTTATGTTCGCCGATTTGCACCATAAGATAGCCGTCAACAACGATATCACATTCTTGACCGGCGTGAGTGGTAAGCTCTATTTGTGAGTTTTGCGCATCGGGATTATAAACACTTTTAACGAAAAGCGGTTCAGCAATCCTGTTTTGGAAAGCGTATGCCATATTAAAATAGGTCATTCCGTGTGCTTGCGCTATCTTTTGACCTGCGCCGTGACGGGTAACCGTGTAGCCTTTAAGCTTGGGACTATAACCTTCTATAATTTCAGTAACGTTAACTGACAACGCGAGTGCACAACGGTAAATAAACGCAAAGTTAAGGTCCTTTGCGCCTTGTTCACATTCAACGTATTCTTGTTCGCTAACACCTGTTTTTTCAGCCATTTGCGCGGTGGATAAGCCTTCTATTTCGCGAAGCTCGCGAATACGCTCTGCCATCTCTTTAATTTTAAGATCAAGTCCTATCATTTGTTCCATAATAACCTCCTGCGAGCGAAAAAAAACTCGCCCCAAAGACTTACTTTGAGACGAGCGCTATTTCTATCTGCACCCGCGGTACCACTCAAATTGCGGAAAATTCCGCCACTCTTGGAATCAATCAATCCCTATGACATTAACGCAGCAATCACGGAGAAGTTCTACTAAGCTATAAAGCCTTTCTTCTTCTCGGCTCGGAAACTACAAACGTGAATTTTATCCTTTGGCTCGCACCAACCGCCATTTCTCTGATAGGACTTTTTTCGCGCACCTTTTCTTCAACGCCTTTATATGCGAATATTTTACCATACTGAATAAACTTTGTCAACGATTTTTTATTGTATGCAATACTTTATTGCTTAAAATCGTAATTGTCGTATCACTTATTATTTCATCTACGCTATCCACGTCTGTCAATTTATATATACTCCTTGCTTTTTAAGTTGTTTTAAGTATCGGTTAAAATCATGCTCGATAAAAATAGAATTTTGCAAGGTAAACAACCTGATATCAAGTTAAAGTAATTTATGATAAGTGAAGGCGATATCGTTTCCGTTCTCGCAGAAGACACACACCGCATGCTCCGTGTTATAACAAAAAAATCACTTAGAGTTAAAGCGTTAGTTACCCTTACCTCGCGACAACTATATGCATTATTTGATGCGTTTTTCACGATATTACGGTGTTATACTGCGGGTTAGAGAGTAAAGGAGTTTGCAAATGGGATTGTTAAGGAAAAACGGCTTCGGTAATGAATGTTCGCTTAACGTGAACTATATTATAATAAAAAGCAACGTTAGATTTTTAAAATAAAAAACACTGTTCTTCTGAACAGCGTTTTTTGAGGCTTTGAATTAACAACGCTTAACGAAAAGCGGAGCGTAAAAACACAAGCAAGACTAGGCAAATCCCCGATGACAATAGTTTACATATTGCCAAGGGGTTTAACAAAGTATTGCGCCATGTTTTTACACTCCGCTGTTAAGTGCTTGTTAATGAAAAGCTATTATCTTAATAACCTACTTTTTCCCAGCAATCAAACGGTGCTGCGATTTCTTCAGATACGTATACTTGAGTATCCATAAGTTGAAGCATTGAAGAAGGAATAAGCGGAGTTACAGGTCCGTGAAGAACTAAACGTGAAGTCATTCTTTGCCATGAAGAGAAAGTTCCGTTGGTTAAGAGTGCGTGAACTTCAATTCTTTCTCTTGCATTCTTAACGTCGATAGGACCGATGGTTGCTGCCTTAGGCGGAACGTCTGCAATGTAACCAGATTGACCGAATACGCCATGGAGTGAGTTTTGTGCAACGGTTAACGGATGAAGGTCAACAATTCTTGCCTTCATGTTGAGCCAACCTTCGATGTCGTTTATACCACCTTCGGGGAAGAAATCGGGCACGGGGTCGATGAACGCCATGTGACCAGTCCAACCAGGAGATGATGAGCAGATGTCTGCACCACCTTCACCACAATCAGTAATCATATCAGAATAGCTGTTGATGTTCTTGTTTGTGGGATAGTGAACGTTTGATAAAGGCATACGAAGCTTTTCATCAATTTGGTATACAAGGTATTTGAGCATTGAGTGTGCAAAACCAGCCTTGTAAGTTTCAGGAGCAATGTTGCCATCTTGGTCTGCCCATTCGTCCATTGCGAAGATGTGCACGTTCTTACAATCAACCTTAAAGTAGTTGATAAGTTGTGCTAAAGGAATATAAGTATCTGGTTCAGGGTTACCTAAAATTAAGGTAATCTTTTTACCTTTTTCCGATGCTTCTTTAATTCTTGAGAAAAGCGTTGCGATAAGAACGGGGTGTGGGTTCATCATAACCTTAATTTTGAAGTTGGGGTTATCATGCTTTTCCAAGTCAGTTCCGCTTATTTTGCGGAGTTTTTCGCAAAGTTCTCTGTCCTTGAACGGAACAAAGTCCGCAGGGGTAAATTTGAAATCTGTTGCGGGTTCAAAAATTTTCGTCATATTTTTTCTCCTTTAAATATTACTGTTTTTATATCAAAAAATTGATTTACGATAACTAAATCCGCTACGTTGCCCTTTGCTATGTAGC
>JAZTZE010000012.1:0-3495 GCA_045637285.1 Christensenellaceae bacterium
TGTCGGCTCGTCACATCCTGGGGCTGAAGCAGGTCCCAAGGGTTCGGCTGTTCGCCGATTAAAGTGGCACGCGAGCTGGGTTCAGAACGTCGTGAGACAGTTCGGTCCCTATCCATCGTGGGCGTAGGATATTTGAGAGGACTTGTCCCTAGTACGAGAGGACCGGGATGAACGCACCGATTGTGCACCTGTTGTCGCGCCAGCGGCATGGCAGGATAGCGAAGTGCGGACGAGATAAACGCTGAAAGCATCTAAGCGTGAAACTCACCTCAAGATAAGATATCCCAACCATAAGGTTGTAAGACCACTTGAAGACAACAAGTTTGATAGGTCGGGGGTGTAAGCGTAGTAATACGTTGAGCTAACCGATACTAATAGGTCGAGGGCTTGATCTCAAAGAAGAAGAGAAAGAGCGCGAATTAAGAAAATACGAACACTTGACAGAAAAAAGATTTAGCCAGGTCAAAAACTTACTGAGTGAAAGAAAAGTTTCTATGCAGTTGTGAATCTACCGTGAAAAGAGATTGACGGAGATTAAAAAAAGGTGTATAGTAGAAATACACTGAGAAAGATATTAACGGGCGAAAGCCTGAAAATATACCATTGCGGTGACGTTAGCGATGAGGTCCCACCTGTTCTCATACCGAACACAGAAGTTAAGCTCATCAGCGCCGAAAATACTTAGCTGGCGACGGCTTGGGAAAATAGGTAGTTGCTGCATCCAAAAAAAAGAACACCAAACACGGTGTTCTTTTTTTTGTGCAACTACCGTGCCCCAAGCCGATAATCTTTTACAAGATTATGCTTGGGAAAAGGTCGCAGTTAATATCAACTTAATTTTAGCAAACAACCCTTTTTGTTCTTTTGTGTTAACAATTTATAACAAGTTGCGACATATTTGCCTAACGGCAAATGAATGGTAGTTGCTGGTATTTAAGGAGAAATAATGCTATATTATTATTGTATAGGTGTGCAAGCACCCTATACAATAATAATAAAAACCGCAAAGGATTTTCTAGCGAAAATAGCAAGGCTAAAAGCCTTACTGCAAAACAAAATTTTGCCCTTTGCATTAAATAGGTGCTTTTCTTTTTGGTGCAACTACCGTGCCCCAAGCCGATAATCTTTTACAAGATTATGCTTGGTAAGAGGTCGCAGTTTATCTGCTTTTAATTTATGCAAACAACACTTTTTGTACTTTATATTTAACAGTTTCTAACAAGTTGCGACATGTTGACACATCCCATGTTTTATAATTTAACTTTATTTTATTTATAAAAATTTTTTATAAGATTATTTTAGTTGAAAAGAAATATTATTTATGATAAAATATTCTTAAATTGTTGGGGGTTAAATATAAAACAATTTAAATGGATAAGATTATAGGGCAAATATTAAGTATTTTTGCAGTTGTTTTAGGATTCGTTACCTTTCAAATGAAAACTCCGAGAGGTATTTTGGTGTTTCAACTTTTAACTGCTTTGGTTTTTTCTGCACATTATTTTTTAATAGGGGCGATGTCCGCCGCTGGATTGAATTTAATCTCTGCAATTAAATGTTTATGCTATTATTTGCGTGATAAAAAGGGTAAAAAAGGAGTTATTGTTCCAATAATTTTTACAGTTTTAGTTATTGCTACGAGCATTTTAACGTGGGATGGATGGTATTCGTTATTTATTATGACGGGACTTACTATTTTAACAATAAGTTTTGCATTTTCGGCGCAAACTATAAGAAAAATGAATCTTATTAAATCACCACTTTGTTTAGTTTATAACGTTTGCGTGCTTTCTATTGGCGGAATTATTTATGAAGCGGCAACCTTTATTTCAACTATTATCGTGCTTATAAGGAACAAGGTGGAGAGTAAAAAAGAAAGTGCAAGTGTTGAGGATATTGAGTAATGAAAAAGTTTGAAGGGATGCTTTTTTGTACAGATCTTGACGGTACACTTTTTGATGACAATAAAAAAGTTTCAAAAGAAAACGTGGATGCAATAGAGTATTTTAAATCTAATGGGGGTTTATTTACATTTATTAGTGGAAGAGTACCACAAACCTCTGAAAAAACGTGTGAAATTATTAAGCCTAACGCTCCATATGGATGTATAAACGGTGGTGGTATTTATGACCCGATAAAAAAGAAATATCTATGGAATGTTTTTTTACCAAAGGAGGCAATGGAACTCGTAAGGGCTGTTGATAAGGAACTGCCCGAAATTGGCATACAGTTCAACACGGAAAAAGAAGTTTATTTTAATAAGGATAACCCTGCAATGGTACGCTTTAGGCAAAGAACTGGTTTATCAAACGTGTATCGCCATTTTGAAGAAGTGGAAGAACCAATCCTAAAAGTCGTTTTTGCTCATAATGATGAAGAACAAATTACCGCATTAAAAGAACTATTAAATAATCATCCTAACTCAAACTACGTTAATTTTATTCGTTCTGAATTTATGTTATATGAAATTTTACCCAAAGGTGTTAGCAAGGGAACAGCACTTAAAAAAATGACGGAAATATTAAATATTGATGCAAGTAAAACGATTGCCGTTGGAGATTATTATAATGACGTTTCGATGTTGAAGATGGCAAAATGTGGAATAGCGGTATCTAACGCTGTTGATGACGTTAAAATGGTTGCCGATTATACTACGGTTACAAATAACGAAAATGCTATTGCAGTAATTATTGAAGCGCTTGATAACGGTAAAATTTCTATTTAATATATAACCACTCAAAAGGAGTGGTTTTTTTGTGCAAGTACTAAACCCCAAGCCGATAATTTTTTACAAGATTATGCTTGGGAAGAAGTCGCAGTTTATTTTGAATTAAAAACGTTAATTTTACCTATATATTGACAAGGGAATTTGCGTGTGTTACAATAATTAAAAGAGCCTATTCTTTTTGAATTGTGTTTATATGTTTCAATAATGTGTTATAAAGGAGGGCATTATGGATTTAAGTAAATATTCATCCAAATATTATACTATAGGCAAAGGCGAGAAGCCTTGTGAATCATCAACGGTTTTAAAATTTTCTTTAATTCCTCTTTCTTGTTCTATTGTTTTTTTATTAGTTCTCATTGTTGCAATAATAAGTAATACTTTAACTAATTTTATTTTGTACATAGGGCTTGTGGGGTTTTTACTTTATATTGCTTCAAGTTCTTTTTCTACGACAATGCTTTTCATTTCTAAAGGTTATAGAAATGGGTTTTTATATCAGATTTGTTGTTTTGTTTTCTTTATTGCTACTGTAGTAGTTTATTGTATTGCAAGTTCACAAATATTTAATCAAATTTTTTCATTATTATCAAAGCTTGGTGGTGAACCTTTAAATACTGACCTGTTAAATGAAGGTTTAACAGAAATTTTTAATTCACAAAGAACGTTGTTAACTATTGGTTTCTTGCTAGAAATATTATTCTTATTATCAATGTTTGTGAGTTTTAACGTTAAAAATATTACTCAAAATAAACCTGCTCTTATTTGTT
>JAZTZE010000013.1:0-19644 GCA_045637285.1 Christensenellaceae bacterium
TAAAGGCTTATAAACTTCGTTATCCTGCGTTACTGCTTAGTGTTTGGATTTCGATGACCAGCAAGGTCAATCTCACCCCAAACACTTCGCGAGCCTTGGCTAACTCGTTTCTAAACCTTTATTTACATACGAAACAGTTTGGGTGGAGCGTCACGCTCCTTTCGATGACCAGCAAGGTCAATCTCACCCCAAACACTTCGCGAGCCTTGGCTAACTCGTTTCTAAACCTTTATTTACATACGAGACAGTATGGGTGGAGCGTCACGCTCCTTTCGATGACCAGCAAGGTCAATCTCACCCCAAACACTTCGCGAGCCTTGGCTAACTCGTTTGTAACCATTTAATAATTTTAATGTAAAAGAACACAAATGATTGAATTTAAGAAATTAGGAAAAGACGTTAATTTATTAAAAGATTATCTTTTGACGGGGAGTGTGCCATTTTGCGACCTTACGCTTGGCGTAAAGTACATGTGGCGAGACGACTTCGTTTGTGAGTATTCAATAATAGACGACACTCTAATTATTAAAGAAAGCACGCCCGATTATAAAGATGCCTTTTATTATCCTATAGGAAAAAACGTAGACGGTGCGCTTATCGAGATTGAATATTTTGCGAGAAAGAACAACTTGCCTTTAAGGTTTTGTTGTTTAGACAACGCGCAGGCGGCCATGCTTTCTCAGCGTTACGATAGCGTAAAAGTTTCTAATGACCGCGATTGGAGTGACTATATTTACGATGCGGAAAAATTTAAAACCTATTCGGGAAAAAAGCATAGCGGACAAAGAAACCACGTTAACAAATTCAAAAAACTTTACCCCAATTACAAGTTCAAACAAATAGAAGAGAAAGACTTTCCAAGAATCAAAGAGTTTTTAGACGAATTTAATTCGAGAGCGGAGTTTTTGCGCTGGTCAGAAGCTGTTGAGCAACAAAAGGTTTTCGACTTGGTGGAAAACATGTTTGGGTTAGGGCAAATTGGCGGGCTTATTGAAGTGCAGGGAAAAGTTATAGCCTTTTCCGTAGGCGAAAGAGTTGGCGATACCTTAATCGTGCACATAGAAAAGGCTCTAACTACTTATGACGGTATATATCCCACTATGGCGCAAGAGTTTGCAAAGGCGTTTGCGAATGACGGCGTAAAATATATTAACCGCGAAGAAGACTGCGGTGATGCAGGGCTTAGAATTTCCAAACTGCAATATCACCCCGTAGATATAAAGGAAAAAAATTTTCTTACCGTAAACACCCTTTTTGACAAAATTTCTTCACCCGTATTCATAAAAACCCAACGTCTTATCATAACTGACATCGTAGACGAAGATAAAGAAAGTTATAAAGAGTTATACCTTAACGACGAGCTGAACAAGTGGTGGGGATACGATTATAGGGAAGATTTGTGCGACAAAGCACCCACGGCGCAATACTTTTATTCTTTTCAGCAGTCCTTAAAGGATAAAAAGGAAGAATATTCACTTGCGGTAAAACTTAACGGTAAGCTTATAGGCGAGCTTGTTTTGCATAACTTTGATTATAACAGTGGAGTGGAAATGGGCTTCCGTTTTTTTGCAGATTGTCAGGGGAAGGGTTATGCGATAGAAAGCGCGTCAGCATTAAAAGAGTTTGTGAAAAACATTTTGGGCGCAAAAACGCTTAACAGCCGTTGCGTTAAACAAAACGTTCGCTCTAAAAATTTGATAGAAAAGTTAGGACTAAAATTAAATAGGCAAGACGAAGTTTATTATTATTTTAAGTGTGAGTTATAAAAAAAGACGGTCAAAAATAATGACCGTCTTTAATTTTAAATAAGTTATAAAGTTTTAGTAAAATCAATTAACTTGTTTCTAAGTTCGTTTTCGTCGCCGTCGTTGCCAACCAACGTATAGGTGGAAAGGTCTGCATTGTCGTAATCGAATTGCATGTTCATGCGCGAGATGATTTGTTCTCTTGAAAGATTAGAGCGTTCGATTACCGAACGTATACGGTGTTCTTTGTCGCGAACGATAATTAAAACGGCATCGAAAAGGTCAGCAAACTCGCATTCAAACAACAGTGGAACTTCAACGAAATAAACTTGGTCGTCAGAAGTCCTTTTAATAATTTCCGCCATAACCATCGGGGTTATTAAGTCGGTAAGGTGCGCGTGCTTTCGCGTGTTTGAAAAAGCCTGTTCTGCAATCTTTTTTCGGTCAAGCGTAAAGTTTTCGCCCGTAACAGCGTCGGGGAAAAGGGGCTTGAGTAAACGCCTTACTTGTTCTTTTTCGTAAAGCTCTGTAACGATTTGGTCGGACGATAGAGTGTTAAAACCCAAATCTTTTAATATTTTTAACGCGGTGGATTTTCCGCTTCCTATTCCGCCCGTAAGCGCGATAAGTTTTTTTTCGTTCATAACTATTTTGCGTCGTACCAAGTCTTACCGCTACCCAACCCAACGGTGAGTTTAACGGCGAGCGATACAGCTCCTTCCATTTCTTCAACGAGAATTTTTTCTATCCGTTCCTTTTCGTCTAAAAATGCGTCTACGATAAGTTCGTCGTGCACTTGTAATATAAGTTCGGACTTAAGGTTTTCTTTTTTTATGCGCGAAGCAACTTTTAGCATGGCTACTTTAATTATATCCGCACTGCTACCTTGTAAGGGCATGTTCATTGCAACCCTTTCGCCAAACTGGCGCAAGTTATAGTTTGAAGAAGTAAGTTCTCTAATATATCTTCTGCGTCCAAGCAGTGTTAAAGCATAACCCGTTTGCTTAGCTGAATTCACGTTTTTGTCTATATACGCCTTTACTTCGGGGTATTGGCTGAAATATGAATTTATGAAACCGCGTGCTTCGGCGTTAGAAACCTTTAAGTTTTTAGCCAAACCAAACTCGCTCATGCCGTAAATAATACCGAAGTTAACGGCTTTAGCCCTACTGCGCATAGCGGGTGATATTTCACCGCCGTTGGCGAACACTCTTTTAGCCGTGTCAGCGTGTATATCTTTTCCAGAATTGAATGCTTCGATAAGTCCTTTGCATTCGGAAAAGCTTGCCAAAAGCCTTAATTCAATTTGAGAATAGTCTGCGCCGACTAAAACGCGGTCCGGACTTTTCGGGATAAAGAACTTGCGAAGTTCTCTGCCTTCGTCGTCGCGGACGGGAATGTTTTGCAAATTGGGTTCTTTGCTCGAAAGCCTTCCCGTTGAAGTTAACGTTTGGTTGAAGGTGGTGTGGATAAGCCCCGTTTGTTTGTCGATTAGTGGTTTAAACCCGTCTATATACGTTGATAAAAGTTTTTGAACTTGGCGATAACGAAGAATAAGCGGTATTATGGGGTGGTCGCTGTCTAAGTTCTCTAAAACTTCGGCTGTGGTAGAATATCCGTATTTGGTCTTTTTTCCTTTGCCGAGTTTTAGTTTTTCAAAAATAAGGTCGCCCAACTGCCTTGGTGAATTTACGTTTAACGCCTTGTCTTCAGCAATGGCTTTGATTTGGTTTTCTATATCGGTTAAAATTTCGCGATATTTAATGCTCGCTTGTTTTAACGCGTCCACGTCCACCTTAAATCCCGAAACTTCCATATCGTAAAGCACGTCGGACAAGGGGAGCTCAACGTCTAAATAAAGTGACAACACGTTTTCTTCTTTTAACTTTTCTTGCAAACTGCAACAAGCGCAAAAGAGTGAATGTGCAGGGGTGGTAGGGTCAAGGTTATACTCCAAAATCATATCGTCAAGCGATTCGTCCCTACCTGAAAAATCGCATAAGTATTTCATAATGGCAACGTCGTCTGCATCTGCGGTAAAATCAATGCCCACGTTATCTTTTAAAAAGTGTTTAAGCTGTTTTTTGCCAAACGTTATCAAACGTGTTTTAGACGAGAAAAGTTGTTTAACGTGGTTTAACGCTTGAGATAAACTAAAGCCTTCGTCAAACAAGGTTTGTTGAATTTTAATAACGTATTCGGTTTTTCCGTCGCAAAGATTTAAGCTCGATGCGCTTACCGCAATGGCTATGGGAGAGCCGAGTTGGTTAACGTTAAACGAAGTTAAGTCTTCGATAACCACGCTTTCAACCTTTTCAACTGCGTGAACTGTCGTTTCTGGGTCGTCTTTTTCAAACAAATCGTCTTTAGCGTATAGCGACTTAAATTCAAGTTCAACGAACTTTCTTTTAACCGCTTGCGAAAAGGGTCTTGTTACGGTCATTTTACTAACGTCTGTATCCACTCCGCAATCGCAGTCGATAGTAGCGAGTGTTTTTGATAAAAGCGCGATTTCTTTTCCGAGCAAAAGTTTGTCTTTTAATTTGCCAGTTTGTTCATCAGCATGCTCTAAAACGCCTTCCACAGTGCCGTATTTTTCGAGCAGGGATTTAGCCGTTTTTTCGCCAATTCCCGCTATGCCGGGGATATTGTCTGAAGAATCGCCCATAAGTGCTTTAAGGTCAACTATTTGGCTGGGAACGAGCGACGTCTTTTCGGTAAAGTTTTGCGCGTCGTAAACTTCCACGTCCGTTATTCCGCGCTTTGTAAAATGCACTTCGGTTTGATGGTCAACGAGCTGAAAAGAATCTTTGTCGCCGGTGATAATAACGGTCTGAATATCGGTTGCCTTTGCAATCGTTCCAATAATATCATCCGCTTCGCTACCTTCTTTTTCAAACGTCTTAACGCCCATCAAAGATAAAACTTCTTTTAAAAGGGGAATTTGGGGGCGGAGTTCTTCGGGCATAGGTTTTCTGGTTGCCTTGTAGCCATCATACATCTTATGCCTAAAAGTGGGGGCTTTAAGGTCGAAAGCAACGGCAACGTAGGTTGGGCGTTCAGAAGAAAGCATTTTAAAAAACATATTCATAAAGCCGTAAACGGCATTGGTAAACGTGCCGTTTTTTGTCGTAAGGACGGGCATAGCGTAAAACGCGCGGTTTAACAAGCTGTTTCCATCAATCAATACTAATTTTTCCATAAAAACCCCTTAATACGCTTGCTATTTAAAAAAATTTGTGATATTATCTTATAGCAAGTAAGCCAAGTGCTAACAAAAAGTATTTTACCATATAATTCTATCAAAAATACTTAAAAATTGCAACAAATAAACGAGAAAAAAGCCTCTGTGGTGAAATTGGCAGACGCGCTGGACTCAAAATCCAGTGGTAGCGATACCGTGCCGGTTCGACTCCGGCCAGAGGCACCAAATCAGTATAATCCGAACCAAATACTTGTAACGAGTGAATGGTTCGGATTTACTTTTACTCTTTAACCATTATAACGGTAGGAATTTACGTTCCTACCGTTTTTTCTTTTTATGACAAAATCCCCAAAAAATCTCTCAAAAAGATGTCAGGTGTACACGTTCTTGTAGATAGATTCGCCTAATTTGGTCGCAGAATATTCGCTCTTAACGGAACGGATAAGGAAGTTGCTTATAAAGCAATAGATTTGTTTGAAAAGTTTATATCTGATAACGGGGTGCAAACCAGACTTTCTCAATGCGGAATTAACGAAAGCGAGATTGCCGTTATTGCAGATGACGTTAGAAGGATAAATTGCGATAAAGATGGATTTTTGCCAAGCAACCCGCCCGTTAATCGTGACGATATAGAAGCAATTCTTCGCCTTGCGCTTTAATAAAAGTACGAAATTAAAGATTTACACAAAAAAGGAGCACAAGCCGAGTCCCTCTTAGGAATTCGGCAACTAAATAAATCCGTAAACGGATTTGTGAAATTTGCCTATCGGCAAGTTAAGGATTTATTTAATATAACTTTGGCTTTGCCAAAATATCACGCCAACGGCATATCACTTTTAGCCACTAGGCTAAAAATATAACTTTATCATCTTAATCTTTTGTGGATAAGTATAGCCCATATTTCGCTATTTGCGAAGTATGGGCTATACTTTTGTATTAAACTAAAATTCCCTTAAAGGGCCTCCATAAATGTGCTCCTTTTTTTATTATATCGTCATAAAGCTATCTGCTCGTTAAACGCATTTTTAACGCTCGCTCCGCTGAAATTATTCATGTAACACACATTTGCCGTCAACCGCGTCTTGAAAAAGCATCCAATATCCTGCGCCTTTCATATTAAAAATTGAAGCGGGCACGAACGAGCAATATCCCTTTAACTGTTCGGGTGGGGTGGGAGAATAGTTCGCGGGCACACCGTAACAAATATATTTTTCTTTTGCGTTTTCTTTTATAATCCCCACGACGTAATATTTGTCGTTTGAATAGCTAATTTTCGCCCAGCGACTGTCTGAAAAAATCTTTTTTAGTGATTGTTCTTCAGGAAAACGGATAAAAAGGTCTTCTAATTCTTGTCTTGCGGAAAGGTAATATCGCGGACTATCGTCTTTGCTCGAACAAGCGTCCGTTTCATTTTTAGCGCAGTCAACGCTCTCACGTTCTTGCGACGGCGTTTTTTCGCACAGCTTATAAGGCAATTCATTTTGAGTTGATACATTTTTTTCGAGTTCCTTTACTTGTTTTATTTTTCCCCGTATTTGTTCGTCAAACTCAAAATAGTTGGTAGTTGCAACTGCTTCGTCGTCATAAGCTGACTGAACCGTGTTTTCCTGCGACAAAGAAGGGCTTTTTTTATCGACCACGCACTTGGTTCGGGTGGTTTTCATCGCTTCAAGCTGTTTTTCCGCAACGAGCTTCTTAAACTGCGAAATAGAAATTGCTTTGTCGTCAGAGCGAGCAAACGCAAGCGTTAGGGGAATGTCGTTTTTAACCAAATATAAACCCGTGGCAACGCCTTCGTCTATTTTTGGAAGAGAGTAAAAATGTCTTGTAATGGACGAAGGACGCGTGCCCAATTCAAAAAAATAAGTTTGTTCTTTTTGGTCTACGACAAGAGCGAAGAAATTCGCGCCGCAAAAGTCGGGCAAGTTTATTATAGAAAGAAAAAACTCGGCAGTCCCGTCGTCTATTTCAATCCGAGCAATTGCCGAAAGGGGCTTTAAGGGGCGGTCTTTCAGTTCTCTCACGTCTTTAAGCACTAATACGCGTTTTTGAAAGGTCATAAAATTGTTCACCATGCAATTATTTATTTTAATATATATGTTTTAAGGCACAAAAAAATAAACGTTTTGGTCGAAAAGGCTCGAAAAGCAAAGAAAAAAAAGAAATTTTTATTAAAACGGCAAAAAAGCCGTTCTTTGCCTTTACATTTGACTAAATGTATGCTAAAATATAAACTGCGGGACGATAAAGGTTTGGAAAAATAAATCTTTTTTGCCCCACGAGTAAAAGCGTTAGAAGTTGATTTTTTTATTAACGATTTCGCGGTTTTTAATAAAATCGTTAACCAAGCGCGCATGCTTAGCAAAACACTTAAATCAAGTAAAAACTCGGATCTATCCGTTAAATACATAAGGAGAGAAATTATGACCACAAACAAGAAAGTTTTGGATTTTATCCAACAAACCAAAGAACTTTGTCAACCCGATAATATCGTTTGGGTAGACGGCAGTGAAGAACAACTTGAAGCTTTCCGTGCTCAAGCTGTTGAACAAAACATTTTAATCAAACTCAACCAAGAAAAATTACCTGGTTGCTATCTCCACCGCACCACCGTTAACGACGTTGCGCGTGTAGAAGGCAGAACCTATATTTGTTCTAAGAAAAAGGAAGACTCTGCTCCCATCAACAACTGGATGGAAACTGGCGAAGCTATGAACCTTATGAACGACTTATTCAAAGGCGTTATGAAGGGAAGAACTATGTACGTTATTCCTTATTCAATGGGCGCAGTTGGAAGCAAGTTCTCTAAAATTGGTATCGAACTTACCGACTCTATCTACGTTGTATTAAACATGGCTATCATGACCAGAGTTGGCAAAGCTGTTGTTGACGCTTTGGGTGACGGCGATTTCATTAAGGGCTTACACTCTTATGCAGAACTCTCTGAAGAAAAGAGATACATCATGCATTTCCCCGAAGAAAACACCATTATGAGTATCAACTCTAACTACGGTGGTAACGTTCTTCTCGGTAAAAAGTGCTTTGCACTCCGTATCGCATCTTTCCTTGGAAAGAACGAAGGCTGGATGGCAGAACACATGCTCATTCTCGGTATCGAAAATCCCAAGGGCGAAATCAGATACATTGCAGCGGCATTCCCCTCTGCTTGTGGTAAGACCAACCTTGCAATGCTTATCCCGCCGGAAATCTATAAAGAAAAAGGCTATAAAGTATGGTGCGTAGGCGATGACATCGCTTGGATTAGAGTAGGTGCAGACGGCAGACTTTGGGCAGTTAACCCCGAAAACGGCTTCTTCGGCGTTGCTCCCGGAACCAACTTAAAGTCTAACCCCAACGCTCTTAAATCAACCATGAAGAACACTATTTTCACCAACGTTGTTCAAAATCTTGACGACAACACCGTTTGGTGGGAAGGTTTAGATAAGAATCCGCCGAAGAACGCTATCGACTGGAAGGGTAATCCTTGGAACGGAGATATGAAGGATGCTGACGGAAAGGCTATCAAGGGCGCACACCCCAACAGCCGTTTCACCGCTCCTACCGTAAACTGTCCTTGCCTTTCTGACCAATTCGAAGCACCCGACGGAGTTCCGCTTGATGCAATCGTATTCGGTGGCAGAAGAGCTAAGACTGCACCGCTCGTATATCAAAGCAGAGACTGGAACAACGGCGTATTCGTTGGTTCAATCATGGCTTCTGAAACTACCGCAGCTGCAACTGGTGCTGTAGGCGTTGTTCGTCGTGACCCGATGGCTATGCGTCCGTTCATTGGTTACAACATGGGTGACTACTTCAATCACTGGATTGAAATGGGTAAGAAAGTTTGCCACAAACCCAAGATCTTCAACGTTAACTGGTTCAGAACTGACGACGAAGGCAACTTCATTTGGCCGGGCTTCGGTGACAACCTCCGCGTGTTAGAATGGATTCTTGCTCGTTGTGAAGAAAAAGTTGACGCTGTTGAAACTGCTATCGGTTTCGTTCCCAAGGCAGAAGACATCAACATCGACAAGCTTGACGGCGTTACCATTGACACCATTAAAGAACTTCTTACCGTTGACACTGAAAACTGGAAGAAGGAAGCAGAAGGCATCGAACAATTCTACGGCGAACTCACCAGAGTACCTGCAGAACTCTACGATGAACTTGCTAAGTTAAAGGCTAACTTGAAATAGTTTTTAAAGTAAAAAGAAAAGCACTGTGTATTTCGCAGTGCTTTTTTGTTGTTTACGCAAGCTCCGCTTTGTAAAAAAACAGTGAATATAACCGTTTAAAAGGCAAATAAAATCAAAATTTTTTTGTAAATCGGTATTGACAAGAATAAAATTGCATTTTATAATACTATATATAAATATTTTGGAGGCAAATTATGGCTAAAAAGAAAGCTAAACTCGATTTATCTATTGCAAATCTTATCACTTGCGCAATTTACGCCGTTATTGGCATATTGTTTTTAGTTCTTGATCCCGTTTTCGTGGTTGGAATTATGGCGTTTGCTTTTGGCGTGTTGCTAATCGTTACCGGTATTTTGGATATTTTGAAGGGTGACTTTGCAAAAGGTTTAATTCAAATCATACTCGGTGCGGTTATCGTTGCTTGTAGATTCTTACTGTTGGGATACATTTTCTTAGTTATAGGTATCATTCTCATTATAAAGGGAATTTTAGATATTGCTAAGTCAAAGAAAAAAGGAATTATGGCAATACTTCCTTCAATCATCATTATTGCCGTAGGCGTTTTATTCGCAGTTTCTAACTTCGCAATAACGCTTTTAGATATTCTTTTCTTAGTTGCAGGAATCATCTTTATAATTAACGCCGTTCTCACGTTGTTTGGCATGAAGCTCGGCAAATAACAAAACCAAAATTAAAAAGGACTTATCCAGTTGGATAAGTCCTTTTTTATGCGTTAAAGCAAATAATTATTCTGTGGTGTAGTTATCAAAATAACCTTGGATCCAAATGATAGGCGTTCCCTTGTCGCCAGATCCTGAAGTCAAGTCGCACAGCGAACCGATAAGGTCGGTGAGTTGGCGGGGAGTCGTGCCCATTTGACCAACGATAGCATCGTCTTTTTTAGCAATTTCGTTCTTGATTGCTTGCTTAAGCTCTTCACCTTTTAAGTCCTTAAAGTCGTTATCTGCAAGATATTTTAATTTAAGTTCGTGCGGCGTGCCTTCTAAGCCAGAAGTGTATGCAGGCGAAACAACCGGGTCAGCGAGTTCCCAAATTTTACCAACGGGGTCTTTGAACGCGCCGTCGCCGTAAACCATAACTTCAATTTTTTTGCCAGTAGCTTCAAACAATTTCTTTTGGATAGCGTCAACGATAGGTTGGCAATCGCGGGGGAAAAGTTTGATTGAATCTTCGGTGGATTTATTAGATCCCAACAATCCGTATTTTTCGTTATAGCCACTGCCGTTAACCGAACAACTTAAAACATCGTCAAGCCCAACTACAACTTCAGCTCCGCCAGCCTTTAATAAACGCTTTGTGCGCGCTCTGGTGTGAATGTCACAGCAAAGAACGTTTTTAGCGTATGGAAGAATGGCTTTTGCGTTGTTAGCGAAAATGATTTCGCATTCAGCACCTTGCTCTTCGATTAGGTTTCTGTAATATTCAACGTAGTCAACGCCCGTGAAGGTGTGTTTTTCATAGCCGAAAAGTTCGCGGTATTTTTGTTCGGTCAAAACGTCGGTATAGGGGTTAACACCCTTTTCGTCAAGCGCGTCTAAGCTAACCAAGTGGTTGCCAACTTCGTCTGACGGATAAGAGAGCATGAGAACGACTTTCTTTGCGCCTTTAGCAATACCCTTAAGGCAAACAGAAAAACGGTTTCTTGAAAGAATGGGGAAAATAACGCCTACGGTTTGGCCACCGAGTTTAGCTTTAATATCGTTAGCGATATCGTCAACAGAAGCATAGTTGCCTTGTGCTCTTGCAACGATAGCTTCGGTCATAGCAACAACGTCTTTATCGTGAAAAGCAACGCCTTCTACTTTAGAAGCTTCTAAAACAGATTGAGTAACGATTTCAACGATATCGTCACCTTGTTTAATAATGGGCGCTCTAACACCGCGAGAGATAGTTCCGAATAAACGACTCATAACATAAGTCTCCTTAAAATAAATAGGTTAATTTATCAACCGTTAAATATTATAACACGATAATAAAAAAATTAGAAGGGTTTTTTTATGATTGGCTATAAAAATTTCTTATAGATAAACCCCCTGCAAGATAAGAGCGTGCGGGCTTTTGCTGTAAGAGAGTTTAAAACTTTGCTTTTTACATTTATAAAGCTATTAAAAATGGATTATTTTGAAAATCTTTTAAATATTTACAAAAAGTCAAGTTGATTGTCGTTGCCAACGTTAAAAGAAGCTAAATGACCACTGTTTAGTCCTACGGACAAACTGCAAGCAGTTTTCTCCCTATTCAACTCCCTTAACAATTAAAACAAAAGCCTAAAACATCGTTTAGGCTTAAAGTGGTGCACCATTTGAAAACAAGGTTGAACTTTCAAGTTCTTCTAGTTTAATGGTTTCCTCTTTTCCGTTTACGTTATATACAATTTTGAAGTCGTCATCGCTTACGTATATCGCATTGATAAACGTGTCGATGATTTTTCTTTTTCCGTCTTGCTTGCTTACGTCTATCTTGCGAAAATTATGTAAAGCCATTCTAAAGTGGTCTTGCGAGAAAATAGGCGTTTTTATCTTTTCTTTTGCGATAGCTTCGCCAATTTCATCACGTTCTTTTTCAAGTTCGCCTAAACGTTGTAATAACGTTTGCGTAGCAAAACCTTTTTGAACGGCGTTTACTATATTTTCGATCTCTTGATTTTTATCCTTTAACTGTTCTTCTAATTTAGGGAGCATCGTGCTTTCCGTGAATTGAAGATTATAAAGGGCTTCGGATAATTGCTCTATTACGTCGTCTTTTTGCAAGAACTCCATTGTTTTATAAACAACGAACGCTTCTAACTTGTCCTTATGGAGCATCTTCTTATCGCACTTGTGTTTCTTTTGACGAACGCAAGCATAGTAGCGATGAACTTTACCCGTATGACTTGTACCTGCTTGCGCTACCATCATAGCGTTACACTTTGCACAAAAAAGTTTGGTCGTCAATAAATAATCATCATCGGCGGTATGCCTAGCGGGTGCTTTTGAGTTTTTAGCGATTTCCAACTGCACTGCGTTGAATATATCTGATTCAACAAGGGGTGGAACGCTATTCTCAATTTTTATGCCCGAATGATTGTATTCGCCGATATAAACACGGTTAGTCAATATGTATCTTACAGCGTTATAGCGAAGCGGTTTGCCGTTTTTGCGTAAGATTTTCCGTTCTTCCAAGTTCTTATGAATATCTTTGACAGTTTTGCCGTCGTAAGCCATTTGGAAAATCTCTTTTACAATAGGAGCAGTAACAGGGTCAATTTCAAGTTTACGTTCTTTATTGATTACGTATCCAAAAGGAATATTTCCCCCATTCCACAAACCTTTTAAGGCGTTTTCCGTTAAACCACGTTTAACCTTTTCGGAAAGCTCGGCGGAGTAGTATTCCGCCATACCTTCAAGCACCGATTCGAGTAAAATTCCTTCCGAACCCGAACTTATGGTTTCCGTAGCAGATACAACACGAACGCCGTTTTTCTTGAGTAAGTGCTTATAATGAGCCGAATCGTAACGGTTACGGGAGAAACGGTCTAACTTCCACACAAGAATCATATCAAAAGCGCCTTTATAACTGTCTTTTATCATCTTTTGGAAGTTAGGGCGGTTATCCGTTTTCGCCGTCAATGCACGGTCAATGTACGTATCAATGACGGATATATCGTTGTATTCGGCATATTGCATACATTCACGAAGTTGACCTTCGATAGATTCTTCACGCTGATTATCGGAAGAATACCGTGCATAAATCACAGCTCTCATTTTTATTTCTCCTTTAATTTTTATATCCTGTATTACAATATGGATGTGTTATTTGAGTGTTAGACACACTGTCAACACCACCTTCTCTTTTTCTATTAATATGGTCCATAGAAGTAGAGTTCGTATGAATTGCTCCACCGCATATTGGACATCGTAAAACATTGCTTAATGCAGCAGATATATAAGTGGCATTTTTTAAATTCGAATGCGATAAAATATGGGTAGCACTATCATCTACAGTTTTAATGTTTGGATACTCTTTTAGAATATATTGTAAGATTTCATCTTCATCTTTATTCTTATCTAGTTCATTTATTATAGTATAATACAACTCAGAAATCATCTTTGCGCTCTTTTTAGAAGACCGAGCATTTCTGTTGATTTGGTCTATAATATAATCATATTTATAGATAAAATTTTCAAAACTCTCTCTATTTTTGGTAAATAATTTTAATTTGTCATCATTATAAATCTTTTTAACAAATAAAAAGGTCGCGTAGAAAATCGCAGGCTTGAAAATGCCATTTTTCGAATAGAAATAAATAATAGGATGCAAGCCTAAAGAACACGGCTCTTTTGAGTTTAAAACTTCTAATAACTTTTTTAAGTTTTTTAAAACAGATATTGTTTCTTCTCCCGTGGAATCATCGTTACATTTTTTCTCCCCAACGGAATAATTTACCAATTCAAAATAAAAAGCAAGATTGTTTTGATTTTTACCCGCAATTGCAACATCCAAAGTGGTAATAGGCGTTTTTATAGGAGGAAGAAATAATAATTCGTTAATTTTTTTTGATAAATCTTCTATTTCTTTTTGATTTTCCTCACTAAAACTTTTCCAATACTTGTATCCATTGCCTGAATAAGTTATAGCTCTTGTAGCTAAACAATTTGATTTTGTTCTGCTTTCCAATATGGCAAGTTCTGTTGCGTTAATCGGTACGGCTTTTTGGTTAATGTTAAAAAATGATTTTTCCGCAACAGAAACATCGCCTTCTATCCATTGGATGTCGAAAGAAAATGACATAATAGATTTTGCTTTTTTACAAAAATCTTCTTCATATTTTGTAGGTGCCAAAATAGCATCCATATACTGTTTATAACTACCAATTTCTTTATCAATCTTCTTTCTTGTTTTTTGCGCTATATCCTTTTGTTCAGTAGTAATACTATTATTATAAAATTGTGACGAGATAATGCCGTCTCCATAGTCATCATTTATCCAAGCCATTAAAGCACTTAATCTATGCGCCCCGTCAATCACAAAAGTTAAGGCACTTGCGTTTTGCCATAAAATTATTGCAGGTATAAAATGTCTGTTAATAATGCTGTGTAGAAAGTTAACAATTTGGTCCACATCCCAATCTCTTGTTTCTCGTTGAAAATCTGGTTTTCTTAATAATTTGGGCAACATAGATTCGAATTTTAAACTTGAAATATCTATCTGCTTTATTCTATTCGTAGAGGTAAACCCTTCCGTTGCGTTGAAATCCTCACGCAGTATCATTGCATCTAAATTGACTTTACTCATTATATTCTCCTTTGTAAAATTTAAATTTAATTATTTGTTTCTAATAAATCTTCGATATAGCAACCTAATACTCTTGACAGTTGAAACAACTTTACAGCAGGCGCCATATTTATATCTAACTGACGTTGTTCATATAACTGAATTGCTCTTAACGACACTTGACTATACTTAGCCAATTCGCGTTGAGATAAGTTTGCCGTTTTTCTATATCTAGCCAAATTTGTTTCTTTTTGAAAAACTATACTGTTTGCGACTTCAACAAACTTTTCCATACTTGCTTCGTGTAAAGGGTTATACATTGCGATTATTCTTGAAGGAGGCAATCTTCTTCCTATTTGTTCAAATCCCAACCCCGTATACCATTGATAATATGCAAGCACGAATCCACACCAATATTCAGGAGACCTACCGTACGAATATGGCTGAACTAATGGCATTTTTCTTCCTGCAACTTCTTCAAAAAGTGCTTGAGGTGGCATATTGATATAACGAGGATTTCCTCTTCCAAATTGATACGCAACACCACTCATAACGAAATGTTGGAAAAGAACGTCCGCTTGCCGTGCATTAGGAACATAACTAAACATTTCTGCAAGTGTTTGCATCGCATCATCTAAGTATATTTCGTTGTATGCGCGAATCATCGTTTTTTACCTCTTGCCTAATAATATCCATTATAAATAAATCATCTTTGTCTACTTTAATATTTCGGGTTGTGTTTTGATACTCTTCTCTTGCTTGTAAATCTCTTGCCACACGCTTTGTATAATAGGTTTCGTTTTCTGCTATAGTGCTATTAACATACGTTAACTGCTCAAAGGCCTTCTCCGAGTGTAAAACAACTTGTATTCCAAGTTTTCCCAATTCCATCGCTCTAGATAACTGCGAAACAGTAATAGCATTTTTAACAAAATCTCTCGCAAAGGAAAAATAAGAGTCGTCCGCACGATACCCAATAATTACGTCCACGTTGGTTAAATCCACCGAAAAGTTCTTTACAATATAATCCCTTGCTTGTTCGTCGTTAGGGTTTAAGCCTTTGGGAATTCTATACTGTAATAAAAGCGCTATCCAATTTAAAATATTATATTTTTTATCCGATAAATCTAAAACATTAAGACCTTCTAAATCTAACAAATATTCATTAGCATAACCATCATTATTATCGGGACAAGCCCATTCATTGGCTAATTCTTTTTCCTTTGTGCAATAAAAACCATATCCATAGTCATTCGTTTCTTTTCCGCCACGAAGCGTAGGCTTTTCAATTATAATTTTAGAACCGTGATAAAGAGTCATTTTGTTTTCCATAGTAATTATCTCCTTTGGGTATAGTAATTATATCACTTTACTGATAGTTTGTCAATATGATTATAACCACTTTTAATAAAAAATTATCAGTATAGTGATATTTTTTGTTATATTTTATGATTTTTAGTCTAATTTGGATAATGCTTTTATTAGAAATAAGCGAATATAACTGCAAAAATTTTCAATAGAACAGCTTGGTTTATTGTATTGTACCATAGTAAATATAACAGATTCCGTCATGTTTGTAAAAATTTTATTTTTTCTTTGGAATCGTTTTAGTTGAAAAAACTAATTAAAAACTGTATAATATAGAAAAAAGACCTTTATAGGCATTTGTTCATATTTTCTTTTTAGCTTAACAATAACCCTTTCTTTTAAACTGCAAATTAAAATTTCATTAAAAAGTGAGGTGTCCTTAATGGTAAAATTATTGTTGATAGGTATTATGGGGATGGTTCCTACCTTTTACTCTGGGTATTGTAGCATATTGCTGAACAAAAAGAACGTGGAAAGATGCGTTAATTATATAGGTAGAGTACTGTGAGGTTCGATTCCTCAAATACCCACCAAAAAACGACGGTTTCATACCGTCGTTTTTATCTTTCGTTAGATTTATGTGTTCAAACTTTTTGAAAAACAGTCATTAGGTATTGATTTTTTTCGTAGGATATGGTATAATGATTATGCGACACAGTTAAATATTTTCGTCCTAAGTTTACGTTTGGTAAAAACGTAGGCTTTGCTTGCCATCTCTTAGGACGATGTGAACTGTGTCGCAACAGAAGCGGGACTGCGTTTTTCGGTGCGTAGTTTCAACTACGCACTTTTTTATTTTCAAACTAATTTAGTATTTTAGTGAGTAAAAATTCTTTTATTTTCGTCTTATAAGTAAGGATAATAACAATGAAAAAGATTAAAAAGTTATTTACAATTGGACTTGCAGTTTTGCTTATGCTTTGTATGGGTGTAAGCCTTGTCGGGTGTGCAGGAATAAAAGAAAAAGAAGCAAGGGCGAGAATTAAAAATTGCTTTGATATAGAAGTTCCCAAAGAAGCGAAAATGGTATATAATTATTATCAATCTTGGCAAGAATCCATAGGATATACTGTTTTTATCTTTGAGCAAGAGCCTACGGATTGGTTAAATGAAAGTGAATTTCTCAAAGAAAAAGACGAGAAATTTCAAAGTAAAGCAAAAGATACTGTTGATAGTTATTTTGAGTTTAGTAAGAACGCAACGCCCGAAGATACTAAATTTCTTGGCAGTGGCTTAACCGTTTTACCCGAAGAATATCTTCCCGATTTTGAGAAAGAATATTGGTGGAAAGAACACAAAAGGGATAATGAGTTTGATATTGTTGCCTTACTATACGTTCCCGAAAAACTTATGCTTGTTTATTTTGTAAAAACGTGGTAAAAATGACGGAGAAAACTATGAAAAAGATTAAAAAATTATTGACAATCGGACTTGCTGTTTTACTTATGCTTTGTATAAGCGTGAGCCTTGTCGGTTGCAAGAAAGGCTGGTATGCGGATGAACATAAGTTTTTATATGAAAAAATGAGCGAAATTCCTATTGAATATAGTGGTTATTCTTTAGAGGAAAACAACACCGATTATATGATTCAGCACAAAGGCGGTGAATATACGTGTCAAGATGAAAAATTAATTGTGTCATACGGAGATTCTTTCAAAATTAACTTCAAAAACAACGAGACAATTATAGATGTTGCGTTTATGGAAGAAAGAAGCACTGTATATAATGATATAAATAAAATTTGGGAAGGGAAAATGGAGAAAGGAGGTGCTCAAGAAACAAGCGAAATTGAACATGTTGTGGTTTTTGACAACAAAATATTTATAATCACTGAGGGATTAAAAGTTCACTTGGCGGGTTCGGTTAAAGGAGAAACACCATATGTTTTATATTATTATGATATAGACGCAGATATAGTTTATTATTGTGGATTCTATTCAGGGGAACTTAATGAATATGAATGTTATGACGGTTTTAGACCAGACCAACAATTGATGATAGTAAAGGTTCAAAAATGTCTGTAAAAAATGTTTTTGAAACAGAAAACGGGTACATAATAGTTAGCACAAAAAGTCAAGACTTCTAAAATAATTTTAGATATGATAAAATCGCGGAGGTTAAGAAATGGATTGGATTGAAAATTTACAAAACGCGATTGATTATATCGAAGAAAACATTACCGAAAAAATTGATTATGAAGAAGTGGCTAAGCGCGCGTATTCGTCAACTTTTCATTTTCAAAGAGTGTTTGGTATAACGTGCGGTTTTACTCTTGGCGAATATATTCGTAGAAGAAGACTAACGCTTGCAGGAAACGATTTATTAAGCAAGAAAATGAAAGTAATTGACGTTGCTTTCAAGTACGGATATGAAACGCCTGAAAGTTTTTCTCGCGCATTTTATAAATTTCACAGTATAATGCCGTCGCAAGTGAAAAACGGTAGTTCCTTAAAATCCTTTTCTCGCCTTTCCGTTAAACTTAATTTAATTGGAGGGACTGAAATGAACTACAAGATTGAAGAAAAACCTGAAATTACCTTAGTTGGCTACAAAAAACGATTTACGGGTATTCCTTACGGCGAAGAGCGCGTAAAACAAGAAGAAGCGTTTCTAACGTCAACACGCGCTAAACAATGGCTTTTAATTGGTGCGTCTTGTGATTATTCTACCGATTATATGGTAATCAAAAACATCGCTGACGATGGTTATGATTTTTACGTTGCGTATGAATTAGACGAATGGACAAGGAAAGAACTTTTTAATCCTAAAGTGACAGGCGTTGATTTTATGGACAAAATGGGGTTTGAATCGGTTGTTATTCCTAAACAAACTTACGTTGTTTTTGAAACCGAAAAGAAAAAACGCCCAATTGCAGATTATACCGAATTAAGAAAGAAAATCGTTACTGAATGGTTGCCAACAACGAATTATGTTTTTACAAATAAGCCCGAAGTTGTTGCCATGCATTGGCGTCCTAATGGTGAATGGGCAAAGGAAAGATATATAGAGATTTGTTTGCCAATAGAAAAGAAACAAATATAAAAATTACATAAAACGACAAAAGTCTTTCAAAAAAGTGGTCAGGTGTACACGTTCTTGTACACGTGACTATTGACTTTATGGAAATAATATGATAAAATAGAATTACAAACACGAACATATGTTTTGATCGTACTTCGTGTGGGTATATATAATTAAGGGGTTCTGCCCCTTTGTTAAGCTTGCAAGCATCGGCAGGCTTTGTAAGTGTACGTTTTTATACGCTTGTAGGATAGTTTCTTACGTTTGCCCGAAGTCGTTTTATGTAAAGGGAAACAAAACGGCTTATTTAGGGTTTTATTGTCGTACAATTTTTTACGGCAATATGCCGTCCTTTCTCTATCTATTAGTGAAAGGCTTGAGATGACTGACCAACGTTTCAAGTAGGCGCGCCAACGTTCAAAAAACGTGGTTTGGCGATGGGTCTATTTTGTGGTACAAATTTTTAGATACTATGCTCTTACAACTTCATATTCGGATATTTAATCCGTACGGAATAGAAACGCTATAAGCGTGTTTTGATTCGTACGGATTTTTTGTCCTTTTAGGTCGGTGGTAGTTTTATCAGCGACTTTTTTGCGTTCATTGTTAGATAAAGGAGGTGGTTAAAATGATTTACTTTTGGCTTTGCCGATAGCCGTTAAATAATCGGGACTTTATAGTTCAGTGGACAAATAAGCTCCGCAGGACGAACGAAACTTATGCAATAAGTGTAGTGAGCTACACTTTTATAGTTTCGCTAAAAATTTTAATAAGGAGGACAATTTTATTTACATCATTTGCAATTTAGACAAACTCAAAAAATCGGACGTTTCGC
>JAZTZE010000014.1:0-2318 GCA_045637285.1 Christensenellaceae bacterium
GCGCCGTCTTCAGCCTTAAAGCGACCATAGGTGCCTTTTGACTTTTCATATGCTTCATTGGGTTCCATGCCTTTCTTAATGAAGTCGGTCATTTTTCCAAGTGAAACGAATTCGTAACCGATAACTTCGTCATTTTCGTCAAGAGCCATTCTTGTACAGTAACCTTCGGTCATTTCAAGATATCTTACGCCCTTTGCTTTAGTACCATACATAGTACCAACCATTGAACGTGCACCTTTACCAAGGTCTTCCATACCAGCGCCGATAACCAAACCGCCTTCAGAGAAAGCTGATTGTGAACGACCGTACACGATTTGTAAGAAAAGTTCTCTCATTGCGGTATTGATAGCATCACAAACCAAGTCGGTGTTAAGTGCTTCTAAAAGCGTTTTACCAGGAAGAATTTCTGCCGCCATTGCTGCAGAGTGAGTCATACCCGAACAACCGATGGTTTCAACGAGTGCTTCTTCAATAATACCGTCTTTAACGTTTAAAGACAATTTGCATGCGCCTTGTTGGGGTGCACACCAGCCTACACCGTGCGTATATGCGGAAATATCTTTAATTTCCTTTGCTTGAACCCACTTTCCTTCTTCGGGAATGGGTGCAGGACCCTGTTTCGGGCCTTTGCATACGCACGTCATTTCTTTAATTTCAGTTGAATACTGCATAAATCTATGTCCTCCATAATTTTACAATTTATATCTTGTTTAGTATAACATAATCGTCGTTTTTTTACAATTATTTTAGCAGGTTTTTTAACCATTTTAGTGCGTTTTTTCGCTCAATCTTTTATAATGAAACAAATATTGTTGATAATAACCTGAATTTAAGCCAAAACGCGATAAAAACCACTCGGTTATTTTTACTCTATCCGTTAGTTTTCCTTTAAAATCTTCTCTATAAACTTTTTCTATCCAAGTGTCTACGGGGAAAGAATCGCTTCTATGATACCCAAACAACGTTACGCAATCACTAACCTTTCTTCCTACGCCGTAAATTTGCATTAGTTCTTCTTTTATTTCTTTAGTGGTTGAACCGATAATCAAGGGAAGCTTAAGCCCCATTACTATGCTTTCCGCAAGACTTTTGATATATTCTGCACGATAGCCGAGCCCTACGCTTCTAAAAAAATCAAGACTTTGCTTTGCCATTGTTTCTACGGTAGGAAAAGCGTGATATTCTACACCGATAAACTGCTTTTTTTCGCCAAGCGCAGTGCACAACTTATCTATTATCCCCTTAATTCTTGTAATGTTGTTGTTTTGTGAAATTATAAACCAGAATAACGCCTCAATATGATTTTGGTTTAATATCCTAATACCCTTTCCTGCCTTTGCAGATTGCGTTAAAATTTCCACGTCTTCCGCTATCGCACTATCGACTATCGTTTTATAATCCCTATCCAAATCAAAAAAGTTATAAAAATATTGTTCGTCCTTCTCTTCGCACTCAATATATGTAAAATTATCGTATTGATAAGCGTAACAACATTTGTCAAGCGAGCACACTAAATAACCGTTTTTATGAGTTTTAAAACGGAAAAATTGACCGCATTCGAGCGTGTCTTTTATATTGAAATATTTGCTATCAAATTTTATAATAGAGAGTTCATTCATATTAAAAAAAAGTGGGCTGATTATCAAAATCAGCCCATAAACTTTTTAATTATTTCGCATAAACGCTAACTTTTTTGTCGTTTCTGCCCATTCTTTCAAACTTAACAACACCGTCAATAAGAGCGTATAAGGTATCGTCACTGCCGATGCCTACGTTATTGCCGGGGTGAATTTTCGTTCCGCGTTGACGAACGATGATGCCACCTGCAAGAACTTCTTGACCGTTAACTCTTTTTACGCCAAGTCTCTTTGCGTTGCTGTCTCTGCCGTTTTTGGTCCTCCCGCCACCTTTGTGGTGTGCAAATAATCTAAATAAAAACATCATATTATTTCGCCCTCCGTCATTACTCAGCAACTACTGCTTCCGCTTCTGCTTTCTTAGCGGGTGCTTTCTTAGTTGTCTTCTTAGGTGCTACAACTTCTTCCTTTGCTACGATTTCTAAAATCTTAACTGCGGTGAAAGGTTGTCTGTGACCTTGTTTCTTTCTTTCGTTCTTTTTAGCTTTGTACTTGAAAACAATGATTTTCTTATCCTTGCCTTGTTCAAGAACTTCACCAACTGCTTTGAACGCTTTTGCTTGGTCTGCTACTTTAATGCCTGCTTCATCTGCAACCATTAAAACGTCAAACTCAACTTTGTCGCCTACGTTTGCTGAAAGTTTTTCAAATCTGATAACTGAACCAACTTCCGCTTTGTAC
>JAZTZE010000015.1:0-24634 GCA_045637285.1 Christensenellaceae bacterium
GTTCGGAAGGTGCATTATGGCAGCAAAAGGCGCAAGAGTAAAAATCACTTTAGCTTGTACGGAATGTAAGCAAAGAAATTACGATACTTTTAAAAACAAAAAGAACGATACTGAAAGATTAGAAATGCAAAAGTATTGCAAGTTCTGTAAAAAACACACCGCTCATAAGGAAGCGAAATAGTTTTTTACATCGTTTCTATCAGCCGTTATCGGCTTAAAAATTAAGGGGTATGCGTAATGAAAAAAGATAAAAACGCTACTGGTGGAGATTTTATCGCACAAAGCGAAAAGTCAACCGCTAAAAAAGAAACAAAAAAGAATAAGGGCAAAAAGGGCCCCGGCTTTTTCAAGAGAATAGGAAGCAAGATTAAAGACGTTTTCTCAGAACTTAAAAAGGTTAGTTGGCCGAGTTTTGCAAAAGTTGTTAAGCAAACGGGCGTTGTGTTAGCAGTCGTTCTCGTTTTCTTGATCGTTATTATGTTATTCGATTGGGGCTTAATGGAACTTTTAAGGCTCGTTTCACCCAAGGCTTAAGGAGAAGGTATGTCAGAACAAGCAAGATGGTACGTTATCCACACCTATTCGGGTTACGAAGCAATGGTTAAGGATAGCCTTGAAAAGTTGATTGAAAACAACAACTTGCAATCTAATATTTTTGAGATTAAGATCCCCACTGAAGAAACGCTTGAAGAAAAGGCAAACGGCAAGAAGAAAATCGTTGAAAGAAAGAAATTCCCTTGCTACGTTTTCTTGAAGATGATTTATTCTAACGATATTTGGTATTTGGTTACCAATACGAGAGGGGTTACTGGTTTCGTTGGTCCGCAAGGAAGACCGCTTCCTTTAACCGACGAAGAAGTTGCAAGAATGAGACTCGAAGAAGTTGCAGTTAACGTTGATTTTACCGTTGGCGACACTGTTCAGGTAGTTTCTGGTCCGCTCGAATCGTTTGCGGGCGTTATTACTTCGCTTACCGAAAGCACTCAAAAGGTGATGGTAAACGTAGAAATGTTCGGCAGAAAAACAGACGTTGAGCTTGACTTTGTTCAAGTTAAAAAAATCAACGTGCAAGAAGAAACTGCAGAATAACATTATATAATATAAAAAAGATACAATCGGCAAACGCCGTAGTATAAAAAGTGGGAGTTGCGTTAAATTTTTTTCACTGGCGCAACGGTAGTACCACCATATGGAGGATACAATTATGGCAAAGAAAGTTACAGCAATCGTTAAACTTCAGTTGCCCGCAGGCAAGGCAACACCCGGTCCGCCCGTTGGTTCAACTTTAGGTCCACACGGTATCAATATTCCCGGATTTACCAAAGAGTTTAACGCTAAAACGCAAGATCAAGTAGGTCTTATCATTCCGGTTGTTATGACCATTTATCAAGACCGTTCGTTCACGTTTATCTTAAAGACTCCGCCAGCACCCGTACTTATTAAAAAGGCGTGCGGTATTGAAAGCGCGAGTGCAGCCCCCAACAAAAACAAGGTTGCAAAGATAACCAAGGCTCAAATTGAAGAAATAGCAAAACTCAAAATGCCCGACCTTAACGCAAACACTCTTGAAAGCGCAAAGAGCATGATTGCCGGCACTGCAAGAAGCATGGGCGTTGAAGTTGTAGACTAAGAACATAGAAAAGTGGGAGGGATTTATCCCGAACGTACCACAGGAGGTAAAAAATGAAACACGGAAAAAAATATATTGATAGCGCAAAAACTATCGAATCAGCTAAACTTTACGAAGCTGAAGAAGCAATAAAGTTAGTTCTTGACACCGCAAAAGCTAAATTCGATGAAACAGTTGAACTTCACGTTCGTTTAGGCGTTGACCCCAAACAAGCTGACCAACAAGTTAGAGGCGTTTTGGTTCTCCCTAACGGAACTGGTAAAAACGTTAGAGTTTTAGTTCTTGCTAAAGGCGAAAAGGCAGACCAAGCTAAAGAAGCTGGTGCAGATTTCGTTGGTGCTGAAGAAATGGTTCAAAAAATTCAAAGTGAAAACTGGTTTGATTACGACGTAATTATCACTACTCCCGACATGATGGGTTTAGTTGGTCGTATCGGTAAAATCTTAGGTCCGAAAGGCTTGATGCCTAACCCTAAGTCAGGCACCGTTACTATGGACGTTGTTAAGGCAATCAAGGACACCAAAGCTGGTAAAGTTGAATACAGACTCGACAAGAACGCAATTATTCACTGCCCGATCGGTAAAAAGAGCTTCGGCGTAGAAAAGATTAAAGAAAACTACGAAGCACTTATCGAAGCAATCGTAAAAGCTAAACCGGCAGCAGCAAAAGGCCAATACGTTAAGAGCGTTTCACTCGCAAGCACTATGGGCCCCGGCGTTAAAATTAATGCTAAAATTTAGTTGACAACGAAAATTTTTAGTGTTATAATTTCAAAGTAAACTAAATAGCCTAAGACAGTAGGTGTTAACTTGTTTGACTTGTCAAACAGACCAACCGAGGCGGAACAAACTAAAGGCTAATTTTATGCCCTTGTATTCCGTTTTGGCGTACAAGGGCTTTTTCATTAAATTAAGGAGGTAAAAAAATGTCGGCAAATTTTGAAGCAAAAAAAGTTGTTGTTGAAGACATTAAAGAAAGAATTAACAATGCTAAATCGGTAGTTTTTGTTAAATTTACAGGACTTACCGTTGCAGAAGATACGGCACTTAGAAGAGAATTCAGAAAAAACAACGTTGAATACAAAGTATTAAAGAACACTTTAATCCGTCGTGCGTTCAACGATATGGGAATCACTGATTTCGACGAAGACTTAAACGGTCCTACTTCAGTTGCTTTCGGCGCAGACGAAACGGCTGCAGCAAAAGTTATCGTAGAAGCTGCTAAAAAATATCAAGACAAAGTTGCTGTAAAGAGTGCTTTTGTTGATGGTGGAAAGGTTGACGTTAAAGGCGTTATGGAACTCGCATCAATGCCCAGCAAGGAAGAACTTATTGCAAAAATGCTCGGTTCTATGCAAGCTCCCATTTCAAACTTCGTTGGCGTGCTTTCTGCATTGCCCAGAGGTTTGGTTGTTGCTCTTAATGCAATCGCTGAAAAGAAAGCTTAATTTGAGCTGGAAAACTTAAAATTTAAGGACAGCGCGGAAAGACGTGCAAAACAAAAAATAAAAAATTAAAATTAAAAAAACATTAAAGGAATTAATGGAGGATACAAAAATGGCAGACATTCAAAAAATGATTGAAGAAGTTAAAGGTATGACAGTTTTAGAACTTAACGAACTCGTTAAGGCTTTGGAAGAAGAATTCGGTGTTAGTGCTGCTGCTCCCGTAGCAGTTGCTGCTGCTCCCGCTGCTGCTGCAGCTCCCGCAGAAGAAGAAAAGACTGAATTCAAGGTTTCTATTAAAGAAATCGGCGACAAGAAGATCGACGTTATCAAAGCAGTTCGTGAATTCACTTCTTTAGGTCTCGGCGAAGCTAAGGCTCTCGTTGAAGCTAAGGGCGTTATTAAAGAAAGCGCTACCAAAGAAGAAGCTGACAAGATCATCGCTCGCTTCAAAGAAGTTGGTTGCACCGTTGTTGCTGAATAATTTACGGTTAGCTTAATCAAAAACAAACGAAAAACGGATGACGTTATAATCATCCGTTTTTTTATTTTTATCACGAAATAGTTCAAGCTATTGCACACGTTATATTTTTGTGCTTAAAAAGCTTTTATTTTCTACAAAAAACGCAACAAATAAAACTATTAAGCGTGACTCTCTTGACAATCGGTCAAAAAACAAGTAAAATAGAATAAAGAAAATTTTCCTTATTTATTGGAGACTATATGAAAAAATTTAAAAAACTTATAATGTGTGTTATGTCGGCGGTAATGCTTTTAACTTGCACCGTTGGACTTACCGGCTGTGGTGAAGACATTAAGAAGTTAGAACTTAATTTTGAAGTTTATAATTACGAAGCTGGCGTTACCGAAACGCATACGTTGAAAGTGGACCTTTATCGTCACCTTGCAACCCAAACTGTAGATAATATTATTGGTTACGTTAACGACGGATATTATAACGACCTTTTAGTTTATAAGCTCGGTGGCGAAGCTGGTGCAAACCAACTTATGCTCGGCGATATCAAATATGATCCTTCTAATGCAGAGGCTCAAAACAACTTTGGATTTTATTTAAACGAAATTAAACCTACAATTTCAGGCGAATTTGCAAGCGGTGGTACGGTTGGTTCAAACCTTAAAAACACAAGCGGAGCAATCGGACTTTGGAGATCTTGGTATGCTTTTGACGAAACGTATAACGGCAACAGCAACGCAACCGATTCAGGTAGAGCAACGTGGTATATTCCTACCGATACAATTTCTGATTACGACGGCAATTTCTGCGTATTTGCTCAATTTGACCTTGAAGATGAAGAAAATCAAGATACGTTAGACGCGCTTACCAAAGCTTTTTCATCAAGTGAAAAATACGTTAACTATGTAATTTACTATACCGGCGAATACGACAAGACTAAGGCAGACCAAAACTTTGGATTAGAATTCCACGTTTTATTGCAAGAAGATTACTTGGCAATGAAGGATAGCTTAGGTGAATTCGTTGCAAAAGATGACCAACTTATGCAATACAACGCAACAACAATCAGAGTTCCTTTCGTCCATAACGAAATCGGTGCGAGATTAGTTTCTGCAAAAATGGTTTAATCAAAATAAATTAACTAACAAAACCCCGTTCTTAAATTAAGAACGGGGTTAATTTTATTCAATTTCCTTAATGTTTGAAATCTTGCCATTTTGTAGTTCAAAACAAAAATATTTTACTTTATAGATATTGTTTTTTATGCGATAAATCACTCCAACACAGTCTTTTTCGATAAAGGCAGGCGGTGGGCAAATTCCTATAAATTTTCCAAAAAAACTATTAAATAAACGTGCGTTTTCTTTAATATTTTCCGACAAAAATTCTACAATATCGCCACCGCAAAAAAGTTGCTCTAAAAAAGCAAAAGGTAAGATATTTTCGTTTAACGAATCTAAACTAAAATTTTCAGACTTAGAAACTATTCGGTCTTTTTCTACTAAAAAGCCGTTCCTTAAAGTCCAATTGGTCGTTACCGTGTGTTTTGCGATATCTGAAAACTTTTCGCTGGTTGTAAGCGAGTTTTGTATGCAAAAATCATGCACTTGCCTAAAAAACAAAAGCTCTATATTGTTTGTGATTTTGTATATTAGAAGATGGTTGTTGTCGCCTTTAATATTTATTGCAAATAATTGTTCTCCATCTAAAATAAAAGGCGTTATAGTGGCGTTATCTGCTCGAATTGTCAATGGCAAGGCATAAAAGTCGTTGGGTGTTTCGATGGAAATTTTAAGCCCGTTTTCGTTAAAAACCGTGATTACAGCATAGGGGAATTTTTGTTGTGCTAAAACGAAAAATCCTTCCTTTTTGTTGCTTGAATTTAAAACTAATGCATATCCGCCGTTTAAATCTATTAAGCTAACGTTTTCGGGTGGGCAGGTTAAAAAATCATCGTCAATTAATAGATTAACGTCTTTTTCGCTTGAACAAAGCGAGCAAGCCTGCACGAATGGCGGAAGGTTATCGTCTATGCGTATGGGCTTAACGCATTTAGATATACTGCCATAATACATTCCGTTTATTTTTAATACTGAATTATACGTCGAATAAAAATAATAATACATATAAAAAGATATGTATAATTTTATTTTGTTATGTCAATAATGACCGTATAAAAAGTTAAGGGAGATTGTTATGGATAAGATTTACGGTTATAAAATGCAAGACGTAACTTTGCTAGCGGAGTATTTAAAAAATCGCGGAAACGGTTCGCTAACCAGTATTTTTGCTGATTATGGGCAAAAATACGGAAAAGCTAAAGGCACGGTAAGAAATTTATATTATGCACTCGCAAAAAAGAGCGTTGAAGACCAAGCATTTTGCCAAAAATATTTGCAAGGAAAACCACTTGCTGTAAGTAAAATCGTGGAGTTTGACGCGCGCGAAGAAAAGCAACTAATAAAAAAGATTTTGCAAGATAAAAGTGAAGGAAAATCGGTTAGAAGCTCGATTATGCAAATGGCAAACGGTGATGGAAAAATAGCGTTAAGATATCAAAATAAATATAGAAACGCTGTTAAAAACAAGCCTTCTTTAATAGATGAAGCTATAAAGGAATTAAGAGAAGAAGGGTGTGATTTAAGCCTTTTAACACTCGATAAAGTTGCTGTTGACGGTCAGGAAAACGAACGACAAATAAGTCAATTAAAAAGAGAGATTGACGGCTTAGTGAATAAAATCGCAATAAAAATCCGCAAGGAAAACCAAGCCTTAAAGGAGCGTGTTTGCGCGCTGGAAAAGGAAAATCTTAAACTTCTTAAAATAATTTACGGTCAAACGGATGGCGTTGAGCGGGCTTTGCTAAACGTGAACGGTGGCAACGAAGACATTCTTAGTTAAAAATTTTGTTGCGTTATCAACAAAATTGTATAAATTGTTGATTTTACAAAAAAAATATAGTATAATAAATACGTCGAAAAATTATTAAGGAGTTTTATGATGGATTTATTTACTAAATGTGAACGTTTTGACACGGTTAAAAAGGCAAAAGAAGCAGGAATATACCCTTATTTTCATCAATTAAATTCTAAACAAGGTCCGAAAGTGGTGATGGAAGGAAGAGACATTGTTATGATTGGCTCTAATAACTATTTAGGGCTAACTTCTCATCCCGAAGTTATTGAAGCAGGCGTTAAGGCTTTAGAACAATTCGGCAGTGGGTGTTCGGGTAGTAGATTTTTAAACGGTACTTTAACTACTCACGTTGAGTTGGAGCGCGAACTCAGTGAATTTCTTAATAAGGAAGACGCAGTTACTTTTTCCACGGGATTTCAAAGCAATCTTGGTATAATAAGCGCGATTGCAGGAAGAACGGATTATATACTTTGCGATAAGGAAAACCACGCGAGCATTTACGACGGGTGCAGACTTTCGTTTGCTAAAATGCTTCGTTACAACCATTCTGACATGCAAGATTTGGAACGCCAATTGCAGAGTATAGATACGACTAATTCGGGCATATTAATCGTTACGGACGGCGTTTTTTCTATGGGCGGGGATATTTGCAAACTTCCAGAAATAGTTGCGCTTGCCAAAAAATACGGCGCGAGAGTTATGGTTGATGACGCTCACGGCTTAGGCGTTTTAGGTGAGCACGGCAGGGGAACTGCCGAACACTTTGGGTTAGAAGACCAAGTTGATATTTATATGGGCACTTTTTCAAAGTCGCTTGCAAGTATAGGTGGATATATGGTTGCAAAAAAAGAAGTTTGTGATTACGTTCGCCACGTTTCGCGCCCCTTTATTTTTTGCGCGAGTATAACCCCTGCAAGCGTTGCTTGTGCGAGAAAGGCACTTGAAATATTAAAAAGAGAACCTGAACGTGTTAAAAACCTTATGAAAATAAGCAACTACATGCGCCAAGGACTAAGGGCAAATAACGTTGATATAGTCGAAAGTCAAACGCCGATTATTCCTATCTATACATATCAAGACGAAAAGGCGTTTTTGGCTTGTAAATTACTTTTTGAGCGCGGTGTTTACGTAAACCCCGTGGTATCCCCAGCAACGCCGGTGGGGCAAGCACTGCTCAGAACGAGTTATACGGCAACGCACACCACCGACCAAATGGATTTTGCAATAGAAAAAATCGTGGAAGTATTAAAAATTATAGGCGTAAGCCACTAAAAACGATAAAGGCAAGCGACTTAGAGCGGTTGCCTTTTTTAGTTGACTTTATTTTGTGCAAATGTTAAAATTTTACTATAGGTGAAAAATGAAAAAAAATATAGTTAAAATTTTAATATTGTGTTTAGCACTTTGCGCGCTTATGCCAGTGGTTACGGCTTGCGACGGTTGTTCGTGCGGACAAAGCACGCCTTACGTTTACGAAAGCAATAACGACGGCACGCATAGAAAGACTTCTACTTCAGACGGACAAGCCGTTGTAGAAAACTGCTCGGGTGGTAAAGCGACTTGTTTAGAAAAGGCGGTTTGCGCTTTATGTAAGGTGGTTTACGGCGAAATTGGCGACCATAATTTCGTTGCGGATAGATGCACGGTTTGCGCGCAGGATATGCCCGTGTCGCAAGGTTTAAAATTCACCGCTATAAGCGATACTGAGTGTAAGGTCGCAAAGGGAACATGCACAGACGTTAACGTTTATATTCCGTCAACTTTTGAAGGCAAAAAGGTTACGATGGTAGATTACAACGCCTTTTCGGGTGCTAACTTTATAAAAAGCGTGGTAATGCAAGAAAATATTAAACGAATTGACCAAATGGCGTTTAACCAATGCACGTCGTTGCAAAAGGTAACTCTTCCCGACGGACTTGAAGAGATTGGTCCGTATGCGTTTAAGGGGTGTGCAAAACTCAAAAAAGTCGTAATGCCTGATAGTGTAATTAAATCACACAATTACTCGTTTGAAGGGTGTTCGTCGTTAGAGAGCATAGTTTTATCTAAAAATCTTCAAGCAATATCAAACAATATGTTTGCAGGGTGCGTTTCGCTTAAGCAAATAACTATACCTAATAGCGTAGAAAAAATAGGTGCACAAGCATTCACTATGTGTGTTTCTATAGAAAAAATAGTTATTCCTAAAAGTGTTACTACAGCGGGAGAATATCTTTTTAACTCTTGTAGCGTGGCGATTAAAGTATTTTGCGAAGCAGAGGCTAAGCCTGATGAATGGAGCTCTTATTGGGATAGATCACACATAGTTTATTGGTATAGTGCGACTAAAAAAGATGGTGAGCTTTGTTGGAGATATGTAGATGGTGTTCCAACTCCTTGGGCTTAATCAGTCGTTTGCGTTGTAAATCCTGCCTTATTTAATACTTGTCAACAAACATTTTACGCGTGTAAAATAATAACTTAAACCAAATAAAACGTGCCCTTGTAAAAAATATTTTACAAGGGCTATATTTTTGTTTGACAACAGGTAAAATTCTCATTATAATAAAATTGCAACTAAAATGGTTGCAATTAAAAGGAGAGTAAATGAAGTTATCGTCTAAAACGCATTACGGGCTTATGGCGTGCCATATTCTCGCAATAAATTATCCTGACAACGCGGTGTCTGCAAGCGTTTTGGAAAGTCAAATTGCAGTTTCTAGTAAATATTTAGAAAAGATAATGCGAATGCTTTCTAAAAGGGGAATAATATCGGCAACGCGCGGTGCAAACGGCGGATATTATTTAGCAAAACCGCCAAAGGATATTACCATTGGTCAAATTGTTAGAACGCTTGAAGACGATATGGAAATTATAGAATGCGTAAAGCAGGGCGGAAAGTGCAAATGCTGTCCGTCAAGAGCGGTTTGGAAAAAACTTTACGATGGGATAAACGACTTGCTTGACTCTATGTCGTTAGAGCAAATGGTTAGCGGGCAAGTGTAACATAATAGGAGAAAAGAATGGAAAACAAGAATATATATTTCGACCATGCGGCGACCACGCCTTTATGTAAAGAAGCTCTTGAAAAAATGCTCCCTTACTTTACCGAAGTTTTCGGTAACCCAAACAGTCAACACGCGTTTGGAAGGGAAGCAGTTAAGGCGGTTGATTGGGCAAGGGATACAATATCAAAGATTATCAACGCAAAACCCAACGAGCTTTATTTTACTTCGGGTGGCACGGAAAGTGATAACTGGGCACTTCGCGGTGTTGCAAACGCTTATAAGGAAAAGGGCAAACACATTATAATCAGCCCAATTGAGCACGCTGCAATGCTGGTTACTGCTAAGGCTCTCCAGAAGGAAGGATTTGAAATTGAATATATGAAAGTGGACGAGTTCGGATTTGTTGATCTTGAACACTTAAAAAATATTGTTAGAAAAGACACCATATTCGTTGGTTGTATGATGGCAAACAACGAAGTTGGCACTATCGAGCCTATAAAAGAGATTGCTGAAATTGCGCACTCAGTGGGTGCTGTAATGTTTACCGATGCCGTTCAAGCGGCAGGCGTTCTCAAAATAGACGTTAAGGAATTGGGCGTTGATATGATGAGTATGAGCGCGCATAAAATTTACGGGCCAAAAGGCGTGGGTGCTTTGTATATAAGAAACGGCTTAAAAACTCAAAGCATAATAACTGGTGGTCACCAAGAAAGAACAAAGCGCGGTGGCACGACTAACGTAGCGGGAATAGTGGGGTATGCACAAGCCTTCATAATTGCCGAACGCGATATGGACAAGAATTTTGCTTTTGTTTCCAACCTTCGCGACCATTTTATTGACAGGGTTTTGAACGAAGTTCCGTTCGTTAAACTCAACGGGCCGAGAGAAAAAAGGTTGCCTGCAAACGCAGATTTTTCCTTCCAATTTATTGAAGGTGAATCTATATTGTTTAGCCTTGACCTTGCAGGAATTGCAGTTTCGTCAGGCTCGGCATGCTCTTCAGGCTCACTCGAACCGTCGCACGTTTTATTGTCTTTAGGGCTTCCTGAAGAACTTGCACACGGTTCAATAAGGTTTTCGTTTGGCAAGCACAACACGATAGAACAAGTTGATTACGCGGTAGAAACCATTAAGTCTGCCGTACAAAGATTAAGAGAAATGTCACCGCTATTCAGCGCACAAGGAGATATTAAATATGTATAATGAAAAAGTAATGGAAGCGTTCAAAAATCCCAAGAACGTAGGAGAAATAGAAAACGCGAGTGGAATCGGCACTGTTGGCAACGCAAGCTGTGGAGACATAATGCAAATTTCACTTAAAATAGAAAATGATATAATCGTAGACGCAAAGTTCAAAACTTTTGGTTGTGCTGCGGCAATAGCAACCAGTTCAACCGCAACGGATATGATTATCGGCATGACGGTGGAAGAAGCTTTAACCGTAACCAACAAAAAGGTTATCGAATGCTTGGGTGGTTTGCCTTCTCAAAAAATTCACTGCTCAGTATTGGCTGAAGAAGCTATTAAGAAAGCAATAGAAGACTATCTTCAAAAGAAAAATGCATAAAACGACAAAAACTGACCATAATAACTCTTAGAACAAGGGGGAATTATGGACGATAAGTTTTTATGCGGAATGCTTCTTGGGGTTATCGGCGGTGCCGTTATTGCCACTAACTCTGTTAAGGCAAGACAAATGATAAAAGAAGGTCAACAACAAGTTAAACAAAAAGTTGACCAAATTTCTAAAAACGCTAAAAAGCAAAACCAAGAGCAAGACTAAATTAAAAAACGACGATTTATAATCGTCGTTTTTACTTTTAAGTTAAAATATTATTAAAATCTTCGTCAAAAATTGCGCAAAGCTTAGCAAGCGTTGAAAAACTGGGCTCACACACGCCCTTTTCCCACGCGCTTATGGTTCGTTGGTCAACGTTAAGAAGTTTTGCAAGTTGTGCTTGCGACATTTTTGCGCCCTGCCTTAACCTTTTTAAGTTTTCTGAAAATTTAATATCCATATTATTATATTACCAATTTATTTGGTATAATACTTGATATACCAAAAACATTGGTATATAATAAAGAAAACTTTTAAAGGAGAAGGGGTTGTGTATTGTCCAAAGTGTGGAAAGTATAATTCGGAAGATAAAGTTGTGTGCATGTATTGTGGCTCACACATGTTAGGTTTGCTAAACACAAAAATCGCAAATAATGAAAAAAATTCTTTTTCTTAAAGTGGTGCGTTTATCAACACAAGTACATCACAAGAAGAAAAATCTTTTTATCAAAGTGATGCTTGGCAACAACAGTATCAACAACAAAATCAACATCACTATGGCGAAAATAAAATAGCTGTGGGTGTAATTCTAAGCATATTCTTAGGAGTTATCGGATTATTAATAGGAATACTAATGTATCCACCATATTCATACGAAAGAGAAACTTTTCTTAAAGGATGGGTAAGAGCATTTATAATAGTATTTGCGATAGGTGTTGCGTTGATGTTTTTAGGAATGTGTTGTTCTGCCTGTATTTCGTTAGGAAGAAATTATTGATAAATTAACAGAAAATAAAAAAGGCAGGTGAAAACTTGCCTTTTTATATTGTAAAAAATAGTAAAATGTGGTAAAATAATATTGTGGAAAGATTTTTGTGCCTTGATATAGGCGAAAAAAGAATAGGCGTTGCCGTTTCCGATCCGTTTAACAGTTATTCTTTGCCCGTTGAAACGCTAAACAGAAAGAATTTGCGCACGGACTTGGATAAAATAGAGTTTTACGTTAAGGAAAAGGGTGCAACGGCAATCGTTTGTGGGCTTCCAGTTAATTTTGATGGAACACCGTCCTTACAAACGACTAGAGCACAGTATTTTATCGACAGGCTAAAAGAGCGCGTTAACGTTGAAATTTATACGGTTGACGAGCGTTGCTCTACTTGCGAAGCAGAAGAAGTTTTAATCAGTCAAGGCAAGAGCAGGGAAGAGCGTAAACAGTTTGTAGATAGCCTTGCTGCTGCAACTATTCTGCAAGGATTTTTAAACGATAGAAATAAAAAGATATAAATAAAGGAGACTTATAGTATGAGCGAAAAAGAAAAGAAATGCAACTGTGGTTGTGACGAACATTCAAAAGACCACGGATGTGAATGTGGTTGCGAAGACGATATCGTTGAACTTACCACCGATGACGGAAAAAAACTTAAATTTTATTTCGTAGGCACTATTGAATACAAAGGAAAAATGTATTCTGCATTTGAACCTGCTGAACAAATCGACGGTATTGAAGATGATGATCTCGTTATTTTTGAACTCTCTGGCGACGATGAAGAAACCGCTGATCTTCTCCCTGTAGAAGACGATGCACTTTTGGACGAAGTGTTTGAAGAATTCTGCCGTGTTTTAGAAGAAGATGAACTTGCTGAAGAAGCAATGAGTTTAGAAACGGACGAAAAATAAGCATTGATATTAAATTGTTATAAAGAAAAAGGCACTGAATTTAAGTGCCTTTTTCTTTTTGCGTTGTGCAAAAAAGTTAGGTTTTTACAATAAAAAATTTAACTTTCCCTATTGACAAAACATAATTTGTAATGTAAAATGTAATAAAAAAGGAGATTTTATTATGGCAAGAAAAATAGAAGGCAGTGTATTGAGCAAACGTTTGTCAGTTGCTGTTGTGATTTTGGCAATCTATGCTTTACTTATGATATTTATGCCGGCAATAGCGATTAAAGACAGCAATATTACATATACGGGAATGCAAGTTGTTTTTGGTTATACAACTACACAAGACTTGGGTTTCTTAGGAACATTAGTTAACGAATATTTCGGATTTTCAGTTCTTAACCTTTTGCCATACGCGTTTATTTTAGTTGCGTTCGGGCTTTTGATAGTTAAGAAATTGGGCATAGGTAATAAGTGGTTTACTTTGGTTGCAGCGTTATTGTTCATTTTAGCTGCGGTATTCTTCTTCTTACAAGTTTCTTTCTGTGTTACCTTAAAACAAATTACCGAAGAAATCAAAGCTAACTTTATTCTTGGAAACGGAAGCATTCTCGCTGCAATTTCTTCTGCTCTCGCAGGGTTTTTACTCTTTGGTAAAACCGCTTTGAAATAATTTAATATAAAACTTAAAATCGGAGCTTAGCTCCGATTTTTATTTTAAACTTCTTATAAAAACTAATCTAAAACGTGTTTTTGAAAGCAACTAACAATTTGTGTTAATTTTTAACACAAAATAGCCGTATAGTGCAATTTTATGTGAAAAATTTTCAAAAAAATTTAAAATTTGCGTTTAAAATGCTTTACAATTATTTTTTAAAGTAGTATTATATCAGTGTCGAAAGGATATAGCCTTTCATTAAATCAGCTCATCATTTTCCCCCTTATCATATATTATTCAGGAAGCAGTAAACCGTGTTTATTGCTTTTTGAATTTTAAACCTAAAATGTTATAAACTTCGCAATACGGCGTTTCTGCTTAGCGTTTTGATTTCGATGACCAAAAAGGTCAATCTCACCCAAAACGCTTCGCGAGCCTTGTCTTGCTCGTTTCTAACGCTTTAGGTTATTTTTATATTTGCTTGTTGTTTTATATTTGGGGTGGAGCGTCACGCTCTCTGCTTAGCGTTTTGATTTCGATGACCCAAAAGGTCAATCTCACCCAAAACGCTTCGCGAGCCTTGTCTTGCTCGTTTCTAACGCTTTAGGTTATTTTTATATTATGTGCGCTGTTGCTTTGGTGGTGCTGAAAATAGGGGTATTTACAAACGTATAAAACTATGTTATAATTACTTAAAAAGGAGATAATTATGGATAAAGGTCAAATTGCAATAGAATATTTTAAGTCAGGGCTAAATTGTTGTCAAGCAGTCGTGCTTGCTTTTAAAGATGAAATAGGGCTAAGTTCTGAAGTGCTTAAAAAAGCTTCAATCGGCTTTGGCGGGGGGCTTGGTCGCCAACGTTTAACTTGCGGGGCTGTAAGCGGAATGTGTATGGTTATAAGTTTTCTTATGTCTGACGGAAATGATAAACTTGCAATTTATCCCATAATCCAACAAGCTTGCAACAAGGTTAAGGATATTGCAGGGTCAATAACTTGTGCGGAACTTATAAAAGCGCAAGAAGCTGATGCGCAAAATTCAGCTGTAAAAAAGCTTCCGTGCGATAAAATATGTTATATATGCGCACAAATAGCAAGTGAGATTTGTGGCATTAAATAATAAAAAGGAGATGCTTATGGAAAAACAATATATTAACGAACAAACAGCGAAAACAAAAGATAAGAAAGGCAAACTTTTAGTTTTACGTGTCCTTGCGCCTATATTGTTTGGATTGACTACGGCATTTTTAGTTTACACCTTTGTAGATATACTTATTGATCCAGGTAGTAACCAAGGCTTATCGTTTGCTTTATGGTTTGCGCTTATTTTTGTTATTTTTGGCTCGGGCGGATATATCGCTTCTATAATACCGCCGTTAATCGGTGTTATTATAACGCTTGTTAAACGTCCGCAAGGACTAAGGGTAGGGCAACTGATATACTTTATAATCTTCACGGCTTTGCCTATATTATTTTGGGTGCTTATATTCGTTTTAGCACCACCGTTTATAAACGGACTGAGCAACTAAAAAGAAAAACCACCAATGTCGGTGGTTTTTTTATATTGATAAATATTAAGCTAACGCTTGAACAAGTGTTTTAATTGCTAATATAAACAAAATTAATGCGCCAACCCACTCTGCGTAACTTCCGAATGCTTTGCCGAGCGATTTGCCCAAAAAAAGCGCGATGGTAACCAAAATGAATGTTACAACAACAATGAGTAAAACGCCAATAAATATTGAGAATGAAAGGTTTATGAAGGTAACGCCCACGGCGAGCGCGTCAATACTGGTTGCGAATGCTTGGACGATTAAAACACCATAGGGTAAGATTGACACGACAGGGCAACCGTCTTTCGGTGAAATAATTTTTTCTTCACGGCTTTCTTTAATAAGGTCAAAAACGATTTTGCCTGCCAAAAAGAAGAAAATGCCAGCCGTTAAAAAGTCGGCAATTTGACCGATTATTCCCGAAAAGAGTGAGCCGATAACGAAGCCGATTAGTGGCATCGCGCCTTGGAAGAAAGCAAAGGCGATTGGCATAGCCCACATATTTTTTTTATTTAGTGCGCATTTATACGTCGCACAGTTTGCAATAGTTATAGCGCACGCATCCATAGAAAGAGCGACGGCTATCATCAAAACGTCTATAATTTGCATAAAAACACCTTAAATAGTATATAAAAATATATTGCTTTTGTCAAAGGATATATGATAAAATATAACAAATGATAAAAATTACTAAAGAGTGGGACGAGCTTTTACAAGACCAATTCGATTCGCCCGAATACAAAAGCTTACGAAACTTTTTGAAAACTGAATATTCAAACAGTGTAGTTTACCCGTCTATGTACGATATCTTTAACAGTATGAAGCAAACGGCGTTTTCTAACGTTAAGGTGGTTTTGCTTGGGCAAGACCCGTATCATAACGAAGGGCAGGCGATGGGTTTATCCTTTTCCGTGCCCAAAGGGATAGATAAACCGCCATCGTTAGTGAATATGTTTAAGGAGCTGAAAAACGAGCTTGATATTCCCATTCCACAAAACGGTGATTTAACGGGTTGGGCAAAGCAAGGTGTATTACTTCTTAACACGGTGCTAACGGTAAGGGCGCACCAAGCCAACTCACATAAAGGAAAGGGCTGGGAACAGTTTACAGACGCAATAATTAAAAAGATTTCGGATAAAAAAGAGCACGTTGTCTTTCTTCTTTGGGGCGCAAACGCGCGCAGTAAAAAAGTGCTCGTTGACACCAAAAAGCACCTTGTGTTAGAATGTGCGCACCCAAGCCCACTGTCCGCTTACAACGGTTTTTTCGGTTGCGGGCACTATATTAAAACAAACCAATATTTAAGTTCTTATGGGATAGACCCGATTGATTGGAGTTCTTTATGAAATATGTAGTAATATTAGGCGACGGCATGGCCGATTACCGCCAATCGTTTTTAGACAACAAAACTCCGCTTATGCTTGCACATAAGCCTTATATTGACGCGCTTGCAAAAAAGGGCGAAGTGGGGCTTTGCCGTACAGTGCCTTGCGGAATGAAGCCGGGCAGTGACGTTGCAAATCTTTCTGTTATGGGCTATAACCCCAACGACTGTTACACTGGTCGCTCGCCGTTAGAAGCTGCTTCTATCGGCATTGACCTAAAGGATACCGACGTGACTGCGCGCGCAAATCTCGTTACCGTTTCAAACGAGCAACGCTACGAAGATAAAACCATGATAGATTACAGTGCGGGTGAAATATCAACGAATGAAGCAAAAGAACTAATTAAATTTTTGGCAAAAGAGATAGATTGCGAGCAGTATAAACTGTATTCAGGCGTAAGCTATCGCCATTGTTTAGTTATGCCCAACGGTAAAATTGCAGGTGATTTAACGCCCCCGCACGATATTACCAATAAGCCTGTAAAAGGATATTTGCCCACGAGCGAAGCAGGCAAAAAACTGCTTGAAATTCAGGAAAAATCATTTGAATTATTAAAAGACCATCCCATTAATATACAAAGGATAAAAAATGGCAAAAACCCTGCAAATTCTTTGTGGTTTTGGGGTGAAGGTACTAAGCCGAATTTGCAAAACTTTAAGGAAAAATTTAATCTTAGCGGTGCGGTTATTTCGGCAGTAGATTTACTTAAAGGCATCGGTCAGCTGGCAGGTATGCGCGTTATAGAAGTTGAAGGCGCAACGGGTAATTACGACACCAATTTTAGCGGTAAAGCAGATGCTTGCATAAACGCGTTATTAAACGACCAAATGGACTATGTATATTTGCACATGGAAGCACCGGACGAATGCGGTCACCAAGGCGATGCGGAACATAAAATCTTTTCTATAGAACAAATAGATAAGCTTGTGGTAGGTCCTATCGTAAAAGCGTTAGAACAAAGTGGCGAACCGTTTAGAATTTTAGTAGCACCTGATCATTTAACGCCCTTATCGACAAGAACGCACTGCGGAGAGCCTGTTCCTTATATAATCTATAAAAGTGATGATATTATTGAAAGCGGTGTGGACGGTTACGATGAAGATAAAGCTTTATCGACAGGAGTTTTCGTTGAAAACGGCTATGAACTTATGAGTAGATTAATAAAAGATTAAAATTCATTAAATAAGCGACTGATTTTTCAGTCGCTTTATTTTTGACAAAAATCTACTTTATAAGTACAAAAACGTGAAGGAAATTAACGCATAAGCTTGCCCGTTAGCTCATATATTGAAACATAAGAACTAATAGGAGAACGGATATGAACGAAAAACTTCAATATGCATCTATGCTTGAAATGCCAGTTAGCACGTGCACTGTTACTACGAAACCTGCGAAAAAAAGGCGGTTAAAAAGAAAAAATCAATTAAATTCTGAATTAATAAAAGAGCAGTTGTTAGAAAAAATCAACTCCGATACCGAAAGATTGGAGCAAAACCAAGTTCCGCTTGTTTTAAGTAGCGAATTAGAAAGTTTAGACGTGGTTGACTCAGCCGATAGCCAAGCCAACGAACAAACACGATTAAATCAAAACCAAGATTTTCAAACGGTGTCGTTTAATAAAAGCGCAAGCAAAAAGCGAAAAGGGTTTAAGTTTTCGGTTATAGGCGCGCAATTCGTTGTTATTGGCGCACTCGTGCTTACCATATTGCTTACAAACGCCATCGTTCCGAACAGTGGCATAAACGTTTTTTTAAATAACGTTTTCAGCGCGGAAAAGGTTGAGCTTAGCGACCAAAGAGTATATTCTGATTTTGCGCCCGTTATTGCAATGGGTAATAATCAAGGCATAACGTTAAGCAACGGCGTTATAAACTACGGTGGCGAAGGAAGCGTTTATTCTGCTTGCGACGGAGTAGTTTCTAGTATTGTTAAGGACGAGCAAGGCAAGTATACAATTGAAATAACGCACAGCCAAAATTTTAAAAGTGTGATTAACGGCGTTGAATATTCATACGTTGGCGAAGGCGATAAAGTATATTCAAACCTTCCCGTAGGATATCTTTTTAACGACGGTGCAACTATGTGCTTTACCAACGGGCAAGGTATAGTTATCAGTGATTATCAAATTATAAACAACGCGGTGGTATGGGCGGTTTAAGCGTAAGTATTCATCCTTTATTTTTTATCTTTGGTATATATAATGCGATAACGGGGCAAATATTTCCTTTCGTCATTTATACACTAACTGCGGTTATACACGAGTTGGGGCATTCGTTCGTTGCGTATAATTCGGGGTATAGACTTAATAAAATAATGCTTATGCCTTACGGAGCGGTGGTTTCTGGCGACATAGAAGGGCTTAACTTGTTAGACCAAGTAAAAATCGCTTTGGCAGGGCCTTTAATAAACGTCGCAATAGCACTTTTTTTCGTTGCAACGTGGTGGGTTTTTCCTATAACGTATGCGTATACCGATATAGTTGTAAGTGCAAATTTTTCAATGGCGATAATAAACTTACTGCCTGTTTTTCCGCTTGACGGGGGCAGGGTGCTTTGGTCGAGTATGGCGTTAAAGCACGGAAGCAAAAAAGCGCAGAAAACTTGCGTTATAATAGGCGTAATCACTGCGATTAGTTTGTTTTCGCTATTCGTTTTTGCGATTATTAAAAAAACGGTAAACCTTTCCTTGTTGTTTTTTTCGTTGTTCGTGTTGTTTGGGGTGATAGGAAAAGCAAAGGAAAACAAATACGTTAAAATATATTCGTCAGTGTCAACAGAAAGGTTGAAGCACGGTGTCGAATATAAAAGAAAAGCCGTGGATAAAAGCGTAACCGTAAAAAAACTGATAATGCTTTTAGATGCCTATTGTATTAACGAAATTGCCGTGTTCGACGGCGACAAACAAATAGCACTTTTAAGCCAAAACAAAATAAACCAAATAATAGAAAAGGCGGACATATATTCGCCCATAGAAAAATACGTATAAAAGCGCGCTATTTTAAGCGTGCTTTTTATTTTTTTAAAGGCAAGTTCTTTTGCTTGACTTTGTTTGTTATTGATGTTATACTCAAAATCGCCAAATATAAAATTGAGATTAATTTCAACATGTGGGGTGTGTAATGCAACAAAATTTATTGAATCAACTAAAGGCAAACCAGCCGTTTATGAGTTCGGTAGAACATAAGATAGCTTGCTTTATATTAAACAATCCTAAAGAGTTTGTCACTTACGGGTTAGCGCAGTTTTCTATGGAGTCAGGAGCGTCGCAGGGGAGCGTTATAAATTTTGCCAACAAATACGCTGACGGGGGCTTCCCAGAATTGAAGCTTGCCGTTGCCGCGTGCTTAACTACGATTGAAAAAGACGAACAAGATAAGTTAGACGTTTTGGGGCAAAGAATATATTGCGCAGTTAAGGCGTTTGGTACAACTCATTCGCAAAACAGTCAACAAACGATTAAAGAAGTTGCAGAACTTATACTAAACGCAAAAAAAGTTGAAATATACGGCGTTTATCGCTCTGCGGTAATTGCAACCGACTTTTATTATCAGCTTTTACAAATGGGCATTCCTGCAAACTTCGTAAGCGACGTTTTAACGTGTGCGGTTTCGGCATCGTTGTTGCAAAAGGATAGCTTGGTCGTTGCAGTTTCATCAACGGGAAGGACGAAGGACGTTATAGACGCGGTTAAGCTTGCAAAGGCGAATGGGGTAAAGGTGGCGTGCATAACTGCAAACAAAAATTCTCCGCTTGCAAAACTTTCCGATTACGTGTTAATTGCATGCGCAAGTGAAGCAAACGGATACGGAATAAGGCTTTCACAGCTGCTTATCACTGACGCATTGTGTCAATACGTGCAAGAGCAGTTAGAAAAAGCGGGCAAAAAAAGCAATATAATTATGCAAAAGATTTTAGATATGCATAACGTCAGTGACTAAAGGAGAAAATAATGAAGTTATCTAAGAATGCTAAAAACGCATTTATGATAGGCACACTTTGTTCGGTTGCCTATCTTGCGGTTTACATAGCAAGAAACGTTTTAAGTGCGGTTTCAACCCAATTGGAAGCGCAAGGCATTGTAGACGACGTGTTCTACGGCACGTTAACCGCGGCGTATTTTTGGTTTTATGCAGTAGGGCAACTGGTTAACGGCTTAATCGGGCAAAAGGTGAAGGCGCGCTGGATGATTAGCTTAGGCTTACTTTTTGCGGGCGTTTTGAATTTTACTTTCCCTTACATCGTGACAAGCCATATAACTGCAATTTTAGTTTACGGAATGAGTGGGTTTTTCCTTGCAATGATTTATAGTCCTATGACTAAAGTTGTTGCAGAAAACACTTTGCCTATACACGCAACGCGTTGCAGTTTAGGCTACACCTTTTCATCTTTCTTTGGTTCGCCGTTGGCTGGAATTTTGGCAACGTTGCTCGTTTGGCAGTCTGTTTTCACCGCATCGAGCGTGATGCTTGTTGTTATGGCTATCGTGGCGTTTATATTGTTTATAATTTTTGAGAAAAAAGGCATTGTAAAATATAATTTATATAAGCCCAAAAAAGAAAACGGTGGGGCAATAAAGGTGCTTCTTAAACACCACTATATCAAGTTTTGTTTAATTGCACTTATCACTGGGATAATAAGAACGTGTTGGGTGTCGTGGCTTCCAAAATACTTTACGGGATATTTGGGTTATTCGGTGGAGAGTTCTTCAGCCGTGTTCTCCATCGTAACGTTTATAATTGCGTTTACAACGTTTATAAGCATTTACATTTACGAAAAATTAGGGCGCAACATTAACAAGACTTTAATTTTAGTGTTCAGCGTTGCATGCATATTCTTCGTTGGAACGTTGTTTATAAAGGATTCTATAGTAAATATCGTGTGTATGGTTGTTGCAATTATGGCTTCAAACGCTGCCGCAGCTATGCTTTGGAGCGTTTATTGTCCGAGTTTAAGGGACACGGGATTTACTTCTGGCGCAACTGGATTCTTAGATTTTATCAACTATGCGGCGGCGGGGATTTGTACGTTGATTATCGGTGCGGTAGTTGGAATTATCGGTTGGAGTGGAATTTTAATTGTTTTAATTGCTCTGATGCTTTTGGGCGTAATTATATGTTTTCCGTTTAAGAAAGTAAAATAAAAAACCGATTAAAATTTAAAAATGCAAGCGTTTGTATTAATTGCGTTGTTGATTATTTCAAACGGTTGACACGTGCTTTTTATTGTGGTATATTGTATAAAATCACATTGTTTAGAGAGTTTTATGGACGTTAAAAAATATTTAGACGAGTTTTCAAGCGTTAATTGCGCGTGCGGTAAAAAGCACTTTGCAAGTGTTGACAAAATTATCGTTGAAAGCGGTGCAATCAACAAATTGCCTGATTTAATAAAAGAATATGGTGCGAAAAAACCGTTTATTTTAGCTGACAAAAATACTTTTGCAGTTGCTGGTGAAAAGGTTCTAAGCGCGTTGAATGAAGGCGGTTTTACTTTTTCTAAATACGTTTTTAACCAAAGCGCGTTAGAGCCGGATGAAAATGCTGTGGGCAGTGCGGTTATGCACTTTGATAATTCTTGCGATTTAGTTGTTGCCGTTGGCTCTGGCGTTATTAACGATATAGGTAAGATTTTAGCTAACGTTTCAAAAACACCTTATTTTATTGTGGGAACTGCTCCGTCAATGGATGGATATGCTTCGGCTACGTCTTCTATGTCTATGGATGGGTTAAAAGTTTCGCTTCCCAGCAAGTGCGCAAACGTTATTATTGGCGATATAGATATTGTTAAAAACGCGCCTATGAATATGCTTCAAGCAGGTCTTGGCGATATGCTCGCAAAATACGTTAGTATTGCAGAGTGGCGCATAGCAAACGAAATCACGGGCGAATATTACTGTGAGAGAGTTGCTGAACTTATTCGTCAAGCATTAAAAAAATGCGTTGATAATGCTGAAGGCTTATTAAATCGTGACGAGCAAGCTGTTAAGGCTGTGTTTGAAGGTTTGGTTATTGGTGGCGTTGCAATGGCGTTTGCTGGCGTTTCTCGCCCAGCAAGCGGAGTTGAACACTACTTTTCACACGTTTGGGATATGCGCGGTTTAGAGTTTGGCACTCCCGTTGATTTACACGGCACTCAATGTGCGGTGGGCACGCTTATCGTTAGTGGGCTTTACGAAAAAGTTTTACAGCTTGTTCCCGACAAAGAAAAGGCCTTAAAGTATGCTAAAAACTTCGATTTTAACGCATGGGCATGCGAGCTTAAAAAGTTCTTAGGCAAGGGTGCAGACGCTATGATTGCGTTGGAAGAAAAAGAACAAAAATATAATGCAAATAAACATGCTGAACGTTTGGAAATTATATTGGCTAAATGGGAAAATATAACCGACATTATTCGCCAAGAAATTCCATCGAAAGCAACGGTTGAACATATATTACACACGATTGGCGCACCCAAAACGGCAAAAGAAATCGGTATTGATTGCGACTTGGGGTTGACGTTAAAAGCGACCAAAGATATCCGTGACAAATACGTTTTATCTCGTTTGCTTTGGGATTTAGGTTTGTTAGACGAGTTTGCAAAAACTTTATAAAAAATAGAAAAACGCACTCAATAGAGTGCGTTTTATTATACTAAAACAATAAAAAATGTTGTTATTTCTTTTTGTTGAGTGCGGGGATAAGCATGAATGCGAATGAGCTTAACGCAAGTAAATACGGATAGAATAAAAAGGGAATAATCATGCCTGCAGAAACGGCTGTTAAGCTTACCGCCGTTACCATTTGTGCTCCGTATGGAAGTATGCCTTGAACAACGCTTCCAAAGATATCTAAAAGTGATGCTGTTTTTGTGTTCGTTATGCCGTATTCTTGGCTAATAGTTTTTGCTATTGGTGCAGACATTACTATTGCAACCGTGTTGTTTGCGGTGGCAACGTCCATTGCAGAAACTAAAATGCTTATGCCTAATTGACCGCCAACTTTGCCCTTAAATATTTTTTTAATGCCAGATAAAAGAGCGTTAAATCCACCGTATTCTCTCATAAGTGCTGAGAGCATTGAAACGAGAAGGGTAACTAAAACAACTTCAAACATACTGCTTGCACCGCCACCCATTGACGTTATAACTGATAAAACTTCCGTTCCAAGCAAGAGTTTAACTAAAATTGCAGTGCCAAGACCGGTTAATAAAACCACAAAAACGTTGATTCCAATAACGCCACCGATAAGAACCAATACGTAGGGAACAAGTAGCCAAAGATTTACTTGCTCTGGCGTGTAACTGCTTGAAGGTTGAGTGCTGAGCGCAAATATAGTTAAAATTACAAGGGTTAAAATTGCTGCGGGAAGGGCTATAAATAGATTTTCCTTAAACTTATCTTTCATTTTACAGCCTTGGGTTGAAGTTGCCGCAATAGTGGTGTCTGAAATAAAAGACAAGTTATCGCCAAACATAGCTCCGCCGATTACCGACCCCACCAACAACGGTAAAGATGCGCCCGTTGCGATAGAAAGTTCGAGTGCGATAGGTGCCATAATAGAAATAGTTCCGCAAGAAGTTCCCATTGCCGTTGAAATAAAGCATGCAACGACAAAAACAACTAATGGTGAAAAGTTTGATGGAACAAAACTTAAAAACAAATCGGCAACGGCTTTAGCACCTTCTCTTCCCAAAACGCCCGCAAAAATACCAGCAGCAAGGAAAATTAAAATCATAGTAATTATGTTTTTATCTGCCACGCCGGTAGTCATAACGGCAAGCTTGTCTTCAAATTTAAGACTTTTGTTTTGAAAGCATGCAACTAAAATTGCAACCAAAAAAGCAACTACAACGCTCATTGCATAAAAATCGTTAAAAACAAGGCTAACGCCTATGTAAACGACTAAAAAAACAGCAATAGGTAAAAGAGCAAGCCAATTACCTTTCTTTTGTGTAACTTCGTTCATATTAAATCTCCTTTAATCACATAAAATTATAAGGATAAAAGGAAAAAAAGTCAAATAGGGGAGCGTGCAAAAAGAAAAAAACAATATATTTAGAAAAATTATCGGGGATTCGCTTCTTTCGAGCCTCCCGCAAAACAGTCCACCGGACTGTTTTTTTGCCATTGGCAAACACGCAAACAAGTTTGCTCGCTCCTAATTCGAATCC
>JAZTZE010000016.1:0-78574 GCA_045637285.1 Christensenellaceae bacterium
CTCGTATCAGTTCGTTCAGGTGCAAGAGCATCAATGCCTGGTATGATGGATACCATCTTAAACCTCGGTCTTAACGAACAAGTTGTTGAAGTTATGGCTGAAAAGTCTGGCAACGCTAGATGGGCTTACGACTGCTATAGAAGATTTATTCAAATGTATTCGGACGTTGTTATGGAAGTTGGTAAAAAATACTTCGAACAACTTATCGACAAGATGAAAGAAGAAAAAGGCGTTCAACTTGACGTTGAACTTTCTGCTGATGACTTAAAGGCTCTTGCAAACCAATTCAAAGCAGAATACAAAGCAAAAATTGGACAAGACTTCCCGTCAGACCCCAAAGAACAACTTATCGGTGCTGTTAAAGCAGTTTTCCGTTCATGGGACAACCCCAGAGCTAACGTATACCGTCGTGATAACGATATTCCATACAGCTGGGGTACTGCAGTTAACGTTCAAGCAATGGCGTTCGGCAACATGGGTGACGATTGTGGTACTGGCGTTGCGTTTACTCGTGACCCTGCAACCGGTGAAAAGAAACTCATGGGTGAATTCTTAACCAACCCACAAGGCGGAGACGTTGTTGCAGGTGTTCGTACACCGATGCCCATCCCTCAAATGGCAGAAAAATTCCCCGAAGCTTTCGCTCAATTTGAAAAAGTTTGCCAAATTTTGGAAGACCACTATAGAGATATGCAAGATATGGAATTTACCGTTGAACACGGCAAGCTCTATATGCTTCAAACGAGAAACGGCAAGAGAACTGCCGCTGCTGCTCTTAAGATAGCATGTGATCTCGTTGACGAAGGAATGATTAACGAAAAGCAAGCAGTATTAATGATCGACCCCAGAAACCTTGACACTTTGTTGCACCCGCAATTTGATGCTAAGGCATTGAAATCTGCTCAACCCGCAGCTCGTGCGCTCGGTGCTTCTCCCGGTGCAGCTTGCGGTAAAGTTGTGTTTACTGCAGAAGACGCAAAGGTTTGGAAAGAAAAGGGCGAAAAGGTTATTCTCGTTCGTTTGGAAACTTCACCTGAAGATATCGAAGGCATGAAAGCTTCTCAAGGTATCTTAACCGCTCGTGGCGGTATGACTTCACACGCAGCCGTTGTTGCTCGTGGTATGGGTACTTGCTGTGTATCAGGTTGCTCTGCAATCACCAGCTTTGACGAAGACAATAAGACTTTCGTACTTGCAGGAAAAACTTATAAAGAAGGCGACGTTATTTCTATCGACGGTTCAACCGGTAACGTTTACGACGGCGAAATCGCAACCGTAGACGCAACTATTTCTGGTGACTTTGGTAGAATTATGGCGTGGGCTGATAAGTATAGAGTATTGGGAGTTCGCACCAATGCAGATACGCCTAAGGACGCAGCTAAGGCGCGTGAACTTGGCGCAGAAGGTATTGGTCTTTGCCGTACTGAACACATGTTCTTTGAAGGCAACAGAATCGACGCGTTCCGTGAAATGATTTGTTCAGACACTGTTGAACAAAGAGAAGTTGCGCTCGACAAGCTTCTTCCCATGCAACAAGGCGACTTTGAAAAGCTTTACGAAGCTTTAGAAGGCAACCCTGTTACAATTCGTTTCCTTGACCCACCGCTTCACGAGTTCGTTCCTTCATCTGAAGAAGATATCGCAATCTTAGCAAAAGCACAAGGCAAGAGTGTTGATCAAATTAAAGCAATCATCACTGCACTCCACGAATCTAACCCCATGATGGGTCACCGTGGTTGCCGTTTGTCAGTAACCTATCCCGAAATTGCAAAAATGCAAACGAGAGCGGTTATCCGTGCAGCAATCAACGTTCAAGCTAAGCACCCCGATTGGAACGTTGTTCCCGAAATTATGATTCCGCTCGTTGGCGAAGTTAAAGAACTTAAATATGTTAAGAACATCGTAGTTGCTACCGCAGACGAAGAAATTGCAAACGCAAAATCTTCATTAAAGTATGAAGTTGGCACTATGATTGAAATTCCCAGAGCATGTATCACTGCAGACGAAGTTGCAGCAGAAGCAGAATTCTTCTGTTTCGGTACTAACGACTTAACTCAAATGACTTACGGCTTCTCTCGTGACGATGCAGGTAAGTTCTTAGACGCTTACTATACCGCTAAGATTTTTGAAAACGACCCGTTTGCAAAAATTGACCAAAACGGCGTAGGCAGACTTATGGATATGGCTGTAACGCTCGGCAGAAAGGTTCGTCCTGAAATGCACTGCGGTATCTGTGGTGAACACGGTGGCGACCCCGCTTCAATCGAATTCTGCCACAAGATTGGCTTGTCTTACGTTTCTTGCTCACCGTTCAGAGTTCCGATTGCAAGACTCGCTGCTGCACAAGCTAACCTTAAGAACCCCAAAAACTAATTGATTTCTTAGGGAATATACATTAATAAAAGCAAAAAACAGGTTTATCGAAGGGTAAACCTGTTTTCGTAAGGAAAACTATGCAAAGAAATTTAGGTGTGATGATTGCAGATGAAACTATCGACCAAGCTCTTGATTCGCTCCAGATTATCAAGGAGCAAGGGTTCGATGCCTTTTTCACGGGTGCAAAACCGCTGGATTTCTGCCAAAAACTAAAAGCGTGTGCAGACGAAAAGGGGCTTTGCTATGAGTTTATTCACGCATCTTGGGACGGAATTAACGAGCTTTGGACTAGTGAAAAAATGCCAAAGATAGTTTTAGAGTTAAAAGAACAAATCGACCTTTGCAATAAAATTGGCGTTAATAAACTTGTGATGCACTTATCGAGTGGAAACGATGCGCCTATGGTAAACGACCGTGGCTTTAGCAGGCTTGACGAGTTGCTTGAACTTGCCAAAAGCAAGAACGTGCTGTTGGTTTTTGAAAACCAAAGGAAGTTGTTTAATCTTGCTTGCGTTTTGGAAAAGTATAAAGATGCGGTTGGATTTTGCTATGATAGCGGGCACGAAAATTGCTTTACTCAAAAAATTAAGTATTTAGATTTTTGGGCAGAAAAAGTAACGTGCGTTCACTTTCACGATAACTGTGGAGAAAAGGATAAAGACGAGCATTTGTTGCCCTTTGATGGAACACTTGATTTTTCTTACGTTATGAAAAGACTTAACCAAGCAAATTACAGTGGAAGCATAATGTTAGAAGTTTTTAACAGTATATATCCCAAGCTAAGCAAACGCGATTTTTTCAAAAAAGCGGTAGAATGTGCAAAAAGACTTTCAATTATAGAGTAGATAAAAGAAAAAATTATGAAACCCGAGTTATTTAATTCATTAAAAAATTATAAAAAGAAGAATTTGTTAAACGACTTATTTGCGGGACTAATGGTGGCGATAATCGCGCTTCCGTTGTCAATCGCACTTGGCATACAATCAGTGCCCGAAAGCGTGTCTGCAAACGGCTTGCAAATGGGCATAATAACGGCAATAGTGGCAGGCTTTTTCATATCGTTTTTGGGCGGAAGTCGCTTTCAAATAGGTGGGCCTACCGCTGCGTTCGTGGTGATTTTATTCGGATATTTGGCTAACCCCGAAATAGGGATTTTAGGGCTTGCTATTGCAGGAATTATGGCAGGTGTTATCCTAATTTTAATGGGGCTATTAAGATGCGGAAGCGTTATGAAATTTTTCCCATATCCCATAACTATCGGATTTACCACAGGCATAGGCGTAACGCTTTTGATAGGTCAAATAAAAGACCTTTGCGGACTTAACGCAAGCGGAACGGAAGCGATACATAAAATTATTTCTTATATAGAAAACATATCAACGTTCAATCTTTCGACGTTTATCGTTGGCGCGATAGGATTGGCGTGTGTAATCATCCTTCCTAAAATAAGCAAAAAAATCCCGTCGGCGTTCGTAGCGTTAGTGCTCTGCACAGGGGTAACCGCACTCATTAACGGCTTTATGGGCGGAACGGTGGAAACTATCGGCTCTAAATATGGCGATATAAAAGCCGAGTTTTACCCCTTAGATTTTTCTAATATTGCCAGCGTAAACTTTTCTGCGTTGATTATGCCTGCAATAGTAATTGCCTTCTTGTGCGCGATAGAAAGTTTGCTCTCAGCAACGGTTGCTTCGGGAATGACCAACACCACCTTTAATCCTAACCAAGAACTTTTAGGTCAGGGCGTTGCCAATATATGTTCGTCACTCGTTGGCGGGTTGCCGGCAACTGGCGCGATAGCCAGAACGGCGGCGGGTATAGAAAATGGTGCGAAAAGCCCGCTTACAGGTATGTTCCACGCGCTGTTCGTTTTAGTTTTATACTTTGCGCTTATGGGTGTTGTAAAGCACATTCCACTTTGTGTGTTCTCGGCAATTCTCATTTCGGTTGCAATCAACATGAGCAGGTTTAAGTTATTCTTTAAGCTAACCCGCTTTGGCAAAAGAGACGTTATAATTTTGGTTGCCACTTGTGTTTTGACAATCGTTTTCGACCTTACTTACGGCGTAATTGGCGGTGTTATTATAACCGTAATCGCAAACGTTAAAAACTTTAAGGCAGGCTTAAAAATAGCTGAAGAAGACGGCGTTGTTAATGCAGACGGCGCATTGTTCTTTGCAAATGCAAACAAGTTGGTTTGCGCTTTGGAAAACGCCGTTAAGGAAAAAGAGCAAATCACATTAGATATTAGCGGAGTGAACGGCATAGACCAAACGGCATTAGAAAAAATTGCCACATTCAGCAAAAAACTTAAAGCTCAACAAAAAACGTTAAACATTGTTGGAGCGAACACAAAAACTCAACACCGTATTGATAAATTTTTGACAATTTTATAATAATGTTATAAAAAAGGCGTTCTTTTTGAGAACGCCTTTAATATTTTTCTATGGTCGTAACATATCTTATTATATGTTGAACAAAGCGGTTGTTAATTTGCAAACGATAAGGGATAACGCCTTGGCGGTAAAAAGAAAACTAAAAAACACAACCAAGTTAAACGCCGTGGTTAAGGCGGACGGATACGGGCATGGTGCGCCGGCGGTGGCGAACGCACTTTATACGATTGCGGACGCGTTTTCGGTTGCGACTGTGGAAGAAGGGGTGCAATTGCGCCTTTCTGGTATAGAAAAGCAAATTTTGGTGCTTATACCACCGCTCGTGCAAGATTTTGACACTGCCGTTTTTTATAATCTTACGCTTGCGATAGACGACGTGCGCGCCGTTTTTGCGCTTAGTAATGAATGTGAAAGACAAAACAGAAAAGCGAGCGTGCACTTGAAATTCAATTCGGGCATGAATAGGGCGGGCGTGGACACGTTAAACGAGCTTGACCTTTTGGCGCGTGCGGTAGACGCGGATAAGTGGCTTTATCTTGACGGAATGTTTTCGCATTTCGCACGCCCAGAACACAAAAAATCGCTTTTAAGCGCGCAAAATAAATTTTCGCTTGCAAATATTCTCGTTAAAGGGTATAATAATAATGCAATCTGTCATATATCGGCAAGCGGTGGCTTTTTATCGGGCGTGCACGGAGATATGGTGCGCACTGGGTTGTTGCTTTACGGATATAAGCCCTTTGATAGCGATTACATAGACGTTCAGCCTGCAATGAAAGTGTTTGCGCCCGTGATAAAGGCTCGCAATTTAACGGCAGGACAAACCGCGCTTTACGGCGACAAAAAGGTGCGAAAGGATTGCCCAATACGTTTAGTTCGTTACGGCTATGCGGACGGGTTGCCACGAAAGCAAATTTCTGGGCAGTTTAACAATCGGTGCATGGACCAAACGGCTGTGTTGAGCGATAAACGTGGCGGTTGGGCGTGTGTGATGGACGATGCCGACGTGCTCGCTAAGCGTTACGGCACTATCAGCTACGAAATTTTGACTAAATGTGCAATCAAAGCACACAAAATATACTTAAACTAAGGTGAAGAAATGTGGTATTTAATTAAACAAGCACTCGTTCCCGTTGCGTATTTGTTCTTTTCGGCAATAATTGCTTCGGGTGTATTCAGTATCGAGGGGTGCGACCCTATTATCGCGCTCGCGTTACTTTTGGTTAACTTAGGGCTTTACGTTTTCGTGGTGTGGTCGCTCCTTGCTAAAGAAGGCGAAAAGGGTTACACTGCTTTGCAAACTAACGACTTTAATCGCAGAAGAATTATCGAAACGGGAGAAGATTTGCCCCTAAGTGTAGCTGAAGAATTTAGTTGGTGGAAAGGCTTTGTTGTTGGTGCTATTATTTCAGCTCCGCTCGTTGTTTTGATTATAATTCACACAATATTTTTGATTGCGGGAATGCCAAACGTTGCTATCGGCGCGATAACTTCGTTCGTATATATGGTCGTTTTTGCGTTTACGAGAATTGGCGTTACCACTGTCGTTGGCGTGTGTGATTACTATTGGACGCTTGTATTTATTCCGTTTATACTGTTTATCACGGGTGTTCCATACATTTTGGGCGCGAGAAGAAAAGAACGCCAGCAAGATGCTATTAAAGAAATTCAAAAAAATATTCACGGAGACAAGCGTTGAGAATAGTCGGTGGAAAATACAAGGGTAGGGTGCTTTGCTCGTTTAATGGCAAGGACGTGCGCCCCACTTCTGACATGGTGCGCGAAAGCCTTTTTAATATTTTACAATTTAGAATAATCGGCGCAAACTTTCTCGATTTGTTTTGTGGAACTGGCGCGATGGGGATTGAAGCGTTGTCACGCGGGGCAAAAAGCGTTACTTTCAACGACCTTAGCAGAGAAAGCTTAAATCTATTGAAAGCCAACCTTCAAAAATGCAAGGTGGAAGAAGATTATCAAATTAAAAATCGTGATGCTATTGGGTTGCTTACAGATGCAGGTGAAACGTTCGATATAATTTATATTGACCCGCCTTACAGCACGGAGTTGGGCAAAAAAGCTCTTGAAAACGCAAGCAAATGCCTTAGGGACAACGGCGTGGCTATCTTTGAAGACGAAAAGCCCTTTACCCAAGAGATAAAAGGCTTAAAAATAACAGACAACAGAAAATATGGCAGAGCTTATCTGACCTTTTTTGGTAAGGAAGATTAAAATGAAAAAATGCGTTTTTGCGGGAACGTTCGACCCTTTAACTAAGGGGCACGAGTTCGTGATAGAAAAATGTTTACAAACGTTCGATCAAGTGGTGATAGCAATAGGTGTTAACAAGGATAAAACGCCGTTGTTCACGCTTGAAGAACGCGAAAAAATGATTAGAGCCACCTTTAACGGTAACGACAAAGTGGTTGTTGAAACGTTTGACGGAATGCTCGTTGATTTTATGAAGGCAAACGAAATTTTTGTTAACGTGCGCGGAATTCGCGATGTTGATGATTATAAATACGAGCTTACAATGGAAAGATATAACCGAGATATGTTTGCGCAAATGACCACTATTTTTATCCCCACGCCCAAGGAATTGGTGCACGTTAGTTCTTCTGCCATGAGAAACATAATTTCACTCAACGGGGATATTTCCGCTTACGTACCCAACGCCGTTTCAGAGTTTGTTAACTCTAAAAGAAAATAGGATAAAAGATTAAAACAAACAATACAGATAAAACCGCCATTAGAATTTTAGCAATAAAAAACGGGGCGGTTTTTATTTTTGCCTTTTTTAGATAAACTAGTGACTGCATTATTACCGAAAGCCCGCCAAAACCGCATATAAGCGCGCATGCGCAAAGCGAGTTGATATTAGCCCCAACCGTCGCCACGCTCTTTAATCCGCGAGTGCATTCTAACGCGCCCAAAACTATTCCTTTTGCCGTTTGCTCGTTGCCCGTAACTAAAGATAGTGCGTTTATTAGCGGGCAAAGGAGATTGGTTGCGATTAGAATTTCTGTTATTAAGTAAAACAGCGTTATCATCCCGCCGACCACGAGCGCGGAGATTACGGCTGAATAAACGGTTTCGTATAAAAGATTATCCATTTTTTGAGGGGCAATAACGTTTGTGTGTAAAGTGGGCGTATCGTTTCTTTTGTAAAATGAAAAAATTAAGCCTACCGTTATTGCTGAGAGAGCATGACAAACAAAAAGGCACGCCCCGAAAGCGACCGAATTAAACATAAAAGTTCCTACGCTTGAAATTAAGAACATGGGTGAAGACGTGGAGCAAAGAGCAACAGCGCGAACGGATTCACTCTTTGAAAGAACGTTGTTTTGTCTTAGGTCGGAAACAACCTTTGCGCCCATAGGATAGCCTGAAATAATACTCATAAAAAAGGCGTAGCCCACGCTTCCGTTAACTCTAAAAAGCCTTGCGGTGAGTGGTGAAAGTCGCGAGCATAGCCTACCTGTGATTTTTAGGTAAGAAAAGCACGCGGTTATTATAAAAAAGGGGAAAAGCGATGGGAGAACGCAAGCGAACCATAGACCTATTCCGTCGAGTACGGAAGCGGATAGTGCGGGGGATAAAGTCAATAACCCCGATAGCGCGACCAAAAGCGCGAAAACAAAGATTTCAACAAAAGAGTTTAACAGTTTAGTCATATTATATTGTATTAAGGCTTGAAAAAAAATATGGGATATGATAAAATATTTTTATGGATTTATTTGATTTAGCTGTTGATAAAAATAAACACGTTCCGCTTGCCGAGCGCATGCGTGCCCGCACGCTCAGTGAGTTTATAGGGCAAGAACACATCGTTTCTGAAACGGGGCTTCTTCGCCGTGCTATTAAACTCGACAGACTGGGCAGTTGTATATTTTGGGGGCCACCCGGTTGCGGAAAAACCACGCTTGCAAACGTTATTGCAAACGGCACGGATGGAAATTTCGTTAAACTAAACGCCGTTAATAGTGGCGTTTCAGACGTTAAAAAAGTCGTTGAAGACGCTGTAACCGCAAAAAAGCTTTATGGCAAAAAGACTTATCTTCTGCTTGACGAATGTCATAGGTTTAACAAGACTCAAAGCGATAGTTTGCTTCCCGCAATCGAAAAAGGCGATATAATATTTATCGGTTCAACAACCGAAAACCCCTTCGCTTCTATGACACCGGCAATCGTTTCAAGGTGTAGAGTGTTCGAGCTTAAAAGGCTTTCGGAAAAGAATATTGAAAGTGCGCTGATTAAAGCGATAAACGATAAAGAACGTGGGCTTGGGAACTATGACCTTGAAGTCACAGCCCAAGCGTTAACGCACATTGCCCGCGCGAGCGCAGGTGACTTAAGGGTTGCTTTTAACGCGTTGGAGCTTGCTTGCTTAACAACAGCACCCGACCAAAAAGGTAAAATTGTCGTAACGCTTAAAGACGCTGAAGAATCTATTCAACAAAAAGCGTTGTCTTACGACGAAAATTTATATTACGACATATTATCTGCTTTTTGCAAAAGTTTAAGGGGAAGCTGTGCAGACGCTGCGCTCTATTACGCACAAAGGCTTATTGAAGGCGGTTGTGACCCGTTGCTCATTGCAAGGCGCGTGGTAGTTCATTCTGCTGAAGACGTGGGAATGGCGGACCCCAACGCGTTAGTGGTTGCAACAAACGCGCTCGTAGCATTTGAAAAATTAGGGTTGCCAGAAGGTTTAATCCCTTTGTCACAAGCAATAATATACGTTTGTGAAGCCGAAAAATCCAACACCGTGGTAGAAGCAATGTATTCGGCAAAAGAAGACGCTGTTAGCGTGCGCGATGACAATATTCCTGCACACTTAAAAAATTACGTTTTCGCATCAAAAGAAGAAAAGAAAAACACCGAACTATATAAATACCCGCACGACTACGGTGGATACGTTGAGCAACAATACTTGCCGGACGGGTTGAAAGATAAAGTGTATTACAAACCAAAGGGTAACGGCTATGAAAAAACCGTTAAAGAGATAAGAAAAAGAAAGGGTAAAAAGGTATAAAGATGGACTATTCGTTAAAACTTGCAAAAGAATTTTCAATCAGGGCAGATCACTCTGCAAACATTATCGCGCTTATTGACGACGGGAATACTATTCCGTTCATTGCGCGTTATAGAAAAGAACAAACGGGTTCGTGTGACGATCAAGTATTAAGAGAGTTTTCTGACAGATTGAAATATTTAAGAAACCTTGACAAAAGAAAACAAGAAATAGCAGACTCAATAACAGAGCAAGGCAAAATGACAGACGAAATCGCACTCGCGCTCGCTAAAGCCGAAACTCTTACCGAAGCGGAAGACGTATATAGACCGTTTAAGCAAAAGAGAAAAACGCGCGCTTCGGTTGCTACCGAAAAGGGGCTTGCTCCGCTTGCAGACTTTATTTTAGAGCAAACGGACGCAGACGTTAACTTAAAGGCAACTGAATTTATCAGTGAAGAAAAAGGCGTTGAAAGTTTGGAAAAAGCAATCGCTGGCGCATCAGATATCATTGCTGAACGCGTTTCAGACGACGCTGAACTTAGAAAAGCGTTAAGAAAGAAAATTTTTGAAGTGGGCGAACTTTCTTGCAAACTTTTAGAAAATGAAAATGCAAAAACATACGACATGTATGCGGAATATAGTGAAAAGATAGCAAAAATTCCTTCACACAGAATTCTTGCGGTTAACCGTGGAGAAAAGGAAGAGTGTTTAAGGGTAAGCGTAACGGTGGATACGGAAGCGTTCGTGTGTGCGGTTAAGAGTGCTTACGTTAAGAACTCAACCCCAAGCGCGCACATAGTTGCTTCCGCTTGTGCGGACGCTTATTCGCGCTTAATATTTCCGTCTATAGAAAGAGAAGTTAGAAGCGAACTCACCGAAAAGGCAAGCGAGCAAGCAATAAAAATGTTTGAAGTTAACCTTCGCCCATTGCTTTTGCAACCCCCGCTTAAAGGCAAAACTATTATGGGGCTTGACCCAGCTTATAGAACGGGTTGCAAAATTGCAGTTATCGACAGCGAAGGCAACGTTTTAGATACCACTGTAATTTACCCAACGCCACCGCAAGAAAAGATAGAAGAATCAAAAGCGGTGTTGCTTAAACTTATTGACAAGCATAAAGTTAACGTTATTTCTATCGGCAACGGAACGGCAAGCAAGGAAAGCGAAATTTACGTTGCAAACATGATAAAGGAAAGCGGAAGAGATTTATCTTACGCCGTTGTTAACGAAGCAGGCGCATCGGTTTACAGCGCAAGCAAACTCGGCGCGGAAGAATTCCCTGACTTCGACGTTACGCAAAGAAGTGCGGTGTCTATTGCAAGAAGACTTTTAGATCCGCTTGCAGAGCTTATAAAAATTGACGTTAAGTCAATCGGCGTTGGTCAATATCAACACGATATGCCCGAAGCAAGATTAGAAGAAGTTTTAGGTGGTGTCGTTGAAGACTGTGTTAACAGTGTTGGCGTTGATCTTAACACCGCTTCACCAAGCCTTCTTTCTTACGTTGCAGGCTTAAACAAGGGCATTGCAAAAGAAATAGTTAAATATAGAGAAAGCAAACCGTTCGTTAAGCGTGAAGACTTACTTTCGGTTAAGAAGTTGGGTGCGAAAGCGTTCGAGCAATGCGCGGGCTTCCTTAGAATTATTGGTGGCAACGTGTTGGATAACACGGGCGTTCACCCTGAAAGCTATCCTGCGGTGGAAAAGCTTCTTGCGTTCACGGGCTATAGCTTGGCGGACGTTGCTAACGGAAAAATTGGCGACATAAGCGCGAAAATTGAGCAAAAAGGCTGGGATAACGCGGCAAAGGAATGCGGTGTTGGTGTTCCAACCATCAAAGATATCGTTGCAGAATTAGTTAAGCCGGGCAGAGATATCCGTGATAGCTTGGCAAAACCTATATTAAGAAGTGACCTTATGGATTTATCTGACCTTAAAGAAGGCATGGAAATTAACGGCACGGTAAGAAACGTTATCGACTTCGGGGTGTTCGTTGATATCGGCGTGCATCAGGACGGATTAGTTCATATTTCGCAAATTTCTGATAACTATATCAAGCACCCGTCAGACGTTTTAAAGGTTGGTGACTTGGTTAAGGTAAAAGTTCTTGGCGTTGACACGGTTAAGAAAAAGATTTCTCTTACTATGAAAACTGCTGACCTTCCGCACGGCATTGCCGTGGGCAATCAAAAGACGGATAGGGAAAGAAAACAAAGCAGGCGCGATGCTGAAAGAAAGAGAGAAGATAAAAAGCAAATGTCCAACGACGAGCTTCGCGAGCTTTTAATGAAAAAATTCGGTAGATAAAATGAACGAAAGTATCAGAAAAGCAACCGTAAAAGACGTTCCGCTTATTTTAGACTTTATTAAAAAGCTCGCCGAATATGAAAAGATGGAAAAAGAAGTAGTTGCCGATGAAAAGCTTTTAACGGAGTGGCTGTTTGAAAAGAAAGTGGCGCAAGTAATATTTGCGCTGGAAAGCGATAAAGAAGTTGGGTTTGCCCTTTTCTTTCACAACTTTTCAACTTTTTTGGGGCGCGCCGGTATATATTTAGAAGACCTTTTCGTTTTGCCCGAATATCGCGGTAAAGGTTATGGTAAACTGCTATTAAAAACGCTTGCAAAAACTGCCGTTGAACTGGGTTGCGGTAGGTTAGAGTGGTGCTGTTTGGACTGGAATAAACCAAGCATAGACTTTTATGAAAGTTTAGGAGCAATACAGTTAAAGGAATGGAAAATTTTCCGTCTTACAGGCAAAACGTTAAACGATTTAGCAAATAAATAAAGCAAAAAGAGCCGAAAGGCTCTTTTGTGTTAGGGAAAAATGCAAGGTTACGTATTTAATCTTGACGATAAAACGACTGAAATCGTCAAAGAGTGTATTGGAAAACTTAATAATTTAGGCGTGCCTATTTCAAAGTCAATTTGCTTTGCGTTTAACGGTGGGTTTTCTTATTACGGGAGAACGCATTACGGCGCGAAAATAAAAAACAAATACGGTTGCGATTTTTTTGTCACTATAAATAAATTTATTATAGATGAAAAGGATAAAAAGAACACGGTAGTGCACGAACTTTTACATACGGTTAAAGGTGGAATGTGGCACAGTGGCGAGTGGAAAAAATATAAGCTTTTGGTCAATAAAAACACTGAATTTAAAATAACGATACTCGGCAAGGTTAAATTAGAACAACAGGCTTATAAAAATAAAAAAGTGTTTGATTTTAGCGAATACGATAGTTCGACTATGGATTTATTTGAATGCCCCAAGTGCAAAACGAAAATTTGCATAAAAAAAGGAGCGTGTCAAACAAAGGATAAAAAGTGCAAATATTTTTGTTCTAAATGTAAAAAGCGTTTTGAACGCGTGTAAAAAAAGCGGACTTTAATAAAGTCCGCTTTTTATCTTTTTTTAAGTCGTTAAATTTTGTTTGCGCTACCAAAAGTAATAAGTTTTTCTTTTACAACGGCTTTCATCATTCTCATTGCGTCTTCGTAAACTATAAACGGCCACGTGGACGGGTTTGTGATGCTGTTCAAAGTGTTCTTTAAGCCTTGATTAAGCGCAAATAAAACGTCTGAATAAATGTTGATTTTAGTTATTCCGTGCTTAATTGCATTTTGCACTTGGTCATTTGGTGTTCCGCTTCCGCCGTGGAGAACGAGCGGTCTATCACATACGGCAGTAATTTGGTCAAGGCGGTCAATTCTGAGTTCGGGTGTCTTTTTATAAACACCGTGTGCAGTTCCAATGGCGACTGCCAAAGCGTCAACGTCGGTTATTTCAACAAATTTTTGCACTTCTTCAGGTACTGTTAAACTTTCTCCAGGGTCTTCGTCGTCGCCAGTTTCGCTCACGCTACCAACGCTGGCGTTTCCAACGTGCCCGAGCTCAGCTTCAACCGTAACGCCCTTAGAATGCGCGTATTTGGTTATTTCAGCCGTGTTAAAAGCGTTTTGCTCAAATGGAAGAATAGAGCCGTCATACATAACCGAGCTAAAGCCCGCGTCTATTGCGTTCTTAATAAAATCAAAGTTGGTCGCATGGTCTAAGTGCAAACAAACTGGGATATTATAAAAGTCAGAAGCACCTTTTATCATTGAAGACAAAAGGTTTAAGTTTCTGCCTTTTAAGTCAACGCCGAGAGCCATAATTAGCGCAGGAGATTTTTGTTCTTCGCACGTTTCTAAAACAGCTTTCATCATTTCGTAGTTGCTAACGTCAAAGGCAGGGATAGCATAATTACGTCGTTTTGCATCGTTAAGCATTTCTTTTAAACTTACTAACATGTTTTTCTCCTTTATTTGTTTGGAATAAAATTTTCAAATATAATATTGTCGCAAAAATCGTGCACCGTGTCGGCAATTTCTGAATTTGTTACCGTCCATGCAAGCACGGTTTTGTTTTTTATTTTGCTTTTTTTAAGTGGAAGACCTTTATAATTATAGCTGATGAAATCGGGCTTAATCAAAAAGTTTAAGGGCATTTTTTTAATTATAAAATTATTGAACGCACTTTCTTCTTTTTCGTGCTCGTTAGTTCCTAAAACACCGCGAATAAACTCGGGTGCAAGTTTTTTAACTCGCTTGACGTATAATGGGTTAAAAGACTGAATGGCAAACTCGCCCTTATAAGACCTTAATCTTTCAACTATTTTATCCACCACCGCGCTGTCGGGCTGGTTTTTTATTTCTATAAGAAGGGGAACTTTTCCATCAACCGCGTTCAAAACTTCGTCAAAGGTAGGAATGGTGTGTTCGCTATCTAAAAGGCGGAGTTTTTTTAATTCGCTTGCCGTTTTTTCATAGATAAATCCGTTTGTGCCCGTCATGCGAATTAGCGTTTTGTCGTGAAAGGAAAAAAGCACCCCGTCGCTCGAACAATAAAGGTCTATTTCGATTGCAAAACCACACTTCACCGCATTAACGTAAGCAGGGAGCGAATTTTCGATTATATCCCCGCCCCAAAGTCCGCGATGGGCAATAGGCGTGCTATTAAGCCAGCAATCTTTATTTAATCGCATAAAACTCCTTTTCATAGTGTTGCAAAATTTTTAAGTTTATTATATACTATATGATGAAATTTAATTTAGATTATTATAACTCAAAAGGGTAAAATATGTCAATTGATAAAAACAACGTAAGGAATTTTTGCATAGTAGCGCACATCGACCACGGAAAGAGCACGCTTGCGGACAGGCTTATGGAAAAGACAGGGCAAGTCAGTGAACGCGATATGGAAGAACAACTTCTTGACTCTATGGATTTAGAACGCGAACGCGGAATAACCATAAAACTTACACCCGTTAGAATGTTTTACAAAGCAAAAGACGGAAAGGAATATATATTCAACCTTATCGACACTCCGGGGCACGTGGACTTTACTTATGAAGTTTCGCGTTCGTTAAAGGCGTGCGAAGGCGCGATTTTAATAGTCGATGCTACCCAAGGCGTGCAGGCGCAAACGCTTGCAAACGCTTACCTTGCTATTGATAACGACTTAGAGATTATGCCCGTTATTAATAAAATGGACTTGGCGAGTGCTATGCCAGACGAAGCGGCAAGGGAAATTGAAGACATTTTGGGTGTTGACGCAAGTGACGCGCCAAGAATTTCTGCAAAGAGCGGACTTAACGTAGAAGACGTTTTAGAACAAATTATTCATAAAATTCCTGCGCCCAAGGGCGATGAAAACGCACCCTTAAAAGCACTTATATTCGATAGTTATTACGATAACTTTAAGGGCGTTATTTGCTTCGTTCGCGTTATGGACGGGCAGGTTAAAGTAGGCACTAAAATAAAAACGTTTATGTCGACCAAACAGTTCGACGTTACAGAAGTTGGTGTGTTTTCACCCAAAATGCAACCTAAAGAATGCTTGAGTGCAGGTGAAGTAGGGTATATTGCCGCAAGTATTAAAAGCATTGAAGATACGGCTGTTGGGGACACTATTACCGATGCAAATAACCCCGCGCCACAAGCGTTGCCGGGCTATAAAAAAGCTCTCCCAATGGTGTTCTCGGGCGTGTTCCCGCTTGACGGAAGCAAGTTTAACGACTTAAAAGACGCGCTTCTTAAATTGAAGCTTAACGACGCTGCGCTCTCTATTGAGCCCGACAACTCTGCCGCGCTCGGCTTTGGGTTTAGGTGTGGGTTCTTAGGGTTGCTTCACATGGACGTTATCCAAGAGAGAATAGAACGTGAGTTTGACTTGGAAATTATAACAACCGCACCGTCGGTTTCTTATAAAGTTTATAAAACTGATGGAACTGAAATGACGGTTGAAAACCCAACGCACTTACCGCCCGTAACCGAAATTGATTATATGGAAGAGCCTGTTATAAACGCAAGCATTTTCACACCCCCCGATTACGTTGGGCCGATAATGGAACTTTGTCAATATAAACGTGGCGTTTATAAAGATATGATTTATCTCGATAAAACGCGCGTTCAGTTAAAATACATTTTGCCCCTTAACGAAATTATTTACGACTTTTTTGACCAATTAAAGTCAAGAACTAAGGGTTATGCGTCGTTCGACTATGAAGTTTCGGGCTATCAAAGAAGCGACCTTGTTAAAATGGATATGCTCTTAAACGGAGATATTTGCGATGCGCTATCTATTATCGTTCACAAGGATAAGGCTTATGAGCGCGGTCGTCAAATTGCCGAAAAGTTAAAAGACGTTATTCCACGTCAAATGTTTGAAATACCTATTCAAGCGGCAATCGGTGGAAAGATTATTGCAAGAGAAACGGTTAAGGCGTTCAGAAAAGACGTTTTGGCTAAGTGCTACGGCGGTGACGTTACCAGAAAGAAAAAACTTCTCGAAAAACAAAAAGAAGGCAAAAAGAAAATGCGTTCTATTGGTACGGTTGAAATACCGAGTGAAGCGTTTATTTCTATTCTTAAAACGGATAACGATAGGTAATATATGGCAGGATTATATTTACACGTTCCATTTTGTAAACAAAAATGCACTTATTGTGACTTTGCGTCATTTCCTAAGGAAATGGGCAAGGCAGAAAGCTATTTTGCTTGTCTTTATAGGGAAATTGAAGGCAGAGCAAAGCAATACCCTGATACGATTTTAGATACTATCTATATCGGCGGTGGAACGCCTAGCGTAGTGGATTCTAAATTTATTGTGGGCGCAATTCGCCAAATAAAAAAGTTTTTTACCGTTAAAAAAGACGCAGAGATTACAATTGAACTTAATCCCGGTACGGTTGATGAAAGCAAAATAAAAGACTATAAGTCGGTGGGAATAAATCGTTTTTCTATCGGGCTTCAAACTGGTTTTGACGATCAGTTGAAGCGTTTAAACAGAATTCACACGGCAAAAGACTTCTTACTTTGTTGCAATCTTTTAAAAGGCGAAAACGTAAGTGCGGATATATTGATTGGGCTTCACGATCAAACGCTGGAACAGGTTAAAAAGAGCATAGATTTGGCTATTGCGGGCGGGGTTAGTCATATTTCAACTTACGCGCTTACTCCCGAAGTGGGCACGCCCATTTATACCGATTATCTTAACGGTGAACTCCTATCCGACGACGAAGTTGCAGATATTTACGACGGAGTTATAGCTTATTTAAAAGAAAAAGGGTTCGATAGATACGAAGTTTCTAATTTTGCTAAGGACGGCAAGCGTTCAAAGCATAATATGAACTACTGGAAACGTGGCGAATACATAGGCGTTGGCGTTGCTGCAAGCTCGTTTATGAAGGGCAGGAGATTTACTAATTCTTTTAAGATAGACGAATATATGAACGCCATAATCTATAATAAATCGCCTGAAATTTCTAGCGATCAGATAGAAGGCAAAGACGCTGAGTTTGAGTTTATAATGCTCGGGTTGCGCACGGCTGACGGCATTAACGTAAAGGATTTTAACACTCTGTTTAATCAAGATTTTGCAAAAAAATACGAACACGTGTTAAACAAAAAGAAACAATTCCTTGATTTTGACGGAGAGATTTTAAAAATAAAAGACGAGTTTTTGTACGTGCAGAACGATATAATACTTGCTTTTTTAGCTGATTAAAATTAAAAAATAAAAACGCTTGACGTTGGTCAAGCGTTTTTTAATGTCCTTTTCTTTCTACAAAAAAATTGCTTAACCGCAAAAATCTTACTTAAAACTTGCCGTAGCACTTGTTAAACTAAAATGCGCGGGGGAGATATGACCGTATATATAGAATACGTAATTATAGACAACGTAATAATAGATTACTTGTTGTTGAAATCGGCTTTGTTGATATCTGGTGAACGTTATAAAAAAGGCAGACTTTTACTTGTGGCTTTTTTGGGGGCGATAATTGCGCTCGTTTATCCACTCATAGAGCACGTTGCGATAATATCAACGATTACAAAAATACTTTCGGGAGTGCTTTTGTGTGCGCTTGCAACCGCTTATCGCTCTAAAAGAAGCCTCTATGTCAGCACGATTATGTTCTTTCTTTTAACCTTTTTAACTGGCGGGGCGATAATAGGAATATACAATCTTTTAGGCATTGATTATCAAGCCGAAGCGTGCGTTGCAGTAATATTTTTACCTGCTTACGCTGTTATAAGCGCGGTCACGAGTGCGGTAAAGGGAATGTATAAAAACAAAGAAGTTAGAGCATTCGTTTATAAAACCGATCTCGTTTTTGACAAAAAAACTGTTACCGTTAACGGATTTTTAGACACGGGAAATGCTCTTTTCGATAATGGTAGCCCAGTTGTAGTGTGTAATAAACGGTTGTTTTTTGCGTTGTTAGGCGACAAACTATTGTCAACGCCCGTCAAAAAAATAAGTGTAAACACCGTTAACGGACAAACCAAAAATTTATCTTTTAAACTTGATAAGATTGTGATATACATCGGACAAAAAGTGAATATAAATAATAACGTAACGATTGCGCTTAGTAGCCGTTATATAGGCGATGGCTACGACATAATTTTGCACCCGTCACTCGTTAAAGGAGACCAAGAAAATGAGAATGATTTTGAGGCTGAAAAAATTTCTTAAACTTTTTTCGCTAAACGACAATTTGCTAAGGTTTATTAGTGGCGGGGAAGTTTTGCCACAACCTTACGACGCTGAGCAGGAAGCCGTTATGGTTAAAAAATTATCAAGCGGAGAAAAGAGCGTTCGCGACGACTTGGTTGAGCATAATTTGCGACTTGTCGTTTACATTGCTCGCCGTTTTGAAAACACGGGCGTTGACCTTGACGACCTTGTTTCCGTTGGCACGATAGGGCTAATAAAAGCGGTGAATTCTTTTAACGCTGATAAAAACATAAAACTCGCAACTTACGCTTCTCGTTGTATAGAAAATGAAATTTTAATGCATTTAAGGCGCACGGTAAAAATCAAAAGCGAAGTTTCGTTTGACGAGCCTTTAAACACGGACTGGGAAGGCAACGAACTTATGCTTTCCGACGTTATGGGTACAGACGGTGACGTGGTGTATAAAAAGATAGAAAACGGTGTGGAAGCAGAGCTATTGGGCGTTGCGCTTACAAGGCTTAACAGTAGGGAGCGCGAAATTATGGAGCTTAGATACGGGCTAACCGGTCAGGAAGAAAAAACCCAACGCGAAGTTGCGGATATGCTCGGTATTTCTCAAAGTTACATATCACGTCTGGAAAAAAGAATAATATTAAGGCTTAAAAAAGAATTTTCTAAAATGGTTTAAAATGGTGAAACATGGCGCAATATTGCGTTGTGTTTTTATATTTGAACGTTTATGCCAAACCTGCGGAAATTTATAAAAAATTTCAATTTTTTGTTTACAAAAGAAATTTAATGTTGTAAAATAAACCTATGATGAATAAAGGAGATAATAAAATGTCTATAATTTGGACTAGCGAAAAAGAAAGAAGGGTGGATTCTGACCTTTGCCACGACACTATTATTAGAAACTTGGTTCCAGAACTTTCGTTCGACCCCAAAAACGATTATAGCGAATGGAAAAAGCAAATTAAAAACAAGTTCTACGAACTCACTGGCTTAAACAGAATAGCTAAAAACGTTGCGGGCGAACCCAACATTAAAATTGAAAGTGAAATTGATAAGGGCGATTATCGCCAAATTCGGTTTTATTTCGACAGTGAAATAGGCGAAACCGTTCCTTGTTATATTTTAATCCCAAAAGGCGAAAAGAAAAAATATCCCGTTGGAATCGTTTTGCAGGGACACTCTACTGGCTTCCACTTTTCTATTGGTGAAAATAAATACGGTGTTAGCCAAGAAGAAGTTGACCGCCGTGCGGTTGGCGTTCAAGCGGTTAAAAATGGTTATATCGCTCTCGCGATCGAACAACGCGGAATGGGGGAAAGAAAGCCCACCACTGATTTAAGATGGAAAGACGTTGCTTGCCGTTATCAATCGCTCGTTGCAATGTCAATCGGCAGAACGCTTATCGGTGAAAGAGTGTGGGACGTTATGAAAGCAATCGACATTCTTCCTTTCTTTAAGGAAGCAGATACTGATAAGATTTTTATCACCGGCAACTCTGGTGGTGGCACGACTGCGTATTACGCTGCTTGCTGTGACGAAAGAATTAAGCTTTGCGCGCCCAGCTGTTCGTTCTGTTCTTATAGAGAGTCGATTTTAGACGTTATTCACTGCAACTGCAACTATATTCCGTCTGCATATTTGTATTTCGACATGCAAGATTTGGCGTGTATGCTTGCCCCCAGAAACTTTATTGCCATAACCGGTAAAGGCGATGAAATATTCCCATTAAACGGAGCAAGAAGGGCTTTTGAAACTGCAAAAGAAATTTACAAGCTTAACGGCGCGGAAGACAAGTGCCAATTAATCGAAACTCACCGTGAGCATTATTGGTGTAAAGACATAGTGTGGGATGCTATTAACGCAGAAATTAAAAAGTTAAATTGGTAATTAATGCAACTAAGGATAAGAGAGTAGCAATGCTACTCTCTTTTTTTATCAACACCATAAAAAATATTGCAAATAGTGAATAAAAACTAAATAAAAGCACAAACTTTATTAACACTCCTTTCTCTTTTCAAGAGCTTACATAAAGGAGAGAGATATATGAGCAATAAAGTTGTTATTTGCGGTGTAAACACCGCAACGCTTCCAAAAATCACAGAAAGCCAATCAAACGAACTGCTTCAAAAAATCAAACTTGGCGACGAGTTTGCAAGAGAACAGTTCATTGTTGCAAATATGCGACTGGTGTTATCGGTTATAAAACGTTTTTGTTCAAGGCAAAAAAGTTCTGACGACGTTTTTCAGGCAGGCTGTATCGGACTTATAAAAGCCATTGATAACTTTGATTTATCCTTTGGCGTTAAGTTTTCCACTTACGCCGTTCCTATGATAATTGGCGAAATAAAACGCCTTCTTCGCGACACCAATTCAATGCGCGTTCCGAGAAGCATTCGGGACACGGCTTATCAAGTATTAAAGACCAGAGAAGAGCTTGAAAAGAACAAAAAAGAAGCTTCTTTAGAAAGCGTTGCCGCTGCGATGAACGTGGCGGTAAAGGAAGTTGTTTACGCGCTTGATGCGATATCTGACACCGTTTCGCTTTACGACCCCGTTTACAATAAATCGGGCGACGAGCTGTTGCTCGTTGACCAAATTGGCGACCAAAAATGCACGGACGAAAACTGGACGGAAAACGTTGCTGTTCAGACGGCTATGAACAACCTTGGCGAGAGAGAAAGAAAAATTATTTACCTTAGATATTTTGAAGGAAAAACGCAAACGGAAATTTCAGAAGAAGTGGGTATTTCTCAAGCGCAAGTTTCTCGTTTGGAAAAAACCGCACTCTGTTCCATCAGACAAAATATCAATTAGCCGAGTATTTTCTTCATTTTTTATGCGTTTTTCGCGTGTTTTAATTAACAAAAAGAGCGTTATTCCATTAACGTTCTTTTTTTGTTTAAAAAAAACAATTCTATTGACATTTGCTATGTATAGTGATATAATTAATTATAAAATAAGATAGCGTAGGAAAGTCTGCCGTTTTTCTGTTTTGGGGAACGTGCGGAAAAACGCAAAAAAACGAAAAAGGAAGAAGCTCAAGTGAAGATATCATTTTCTCCTCCGGATATGTCGGAATTAGAAGTTCAAGGTGCAAAAGAAGCAATACAGTCAGGCTGGATTACCACCGGTCCTAAAACCAAAGAGTTTGAAAGAAAAATAGCAGATTACTGTGGGGTAAAACGCGCGGTATGTCTTAACTCACAAACTGCGTGTGCAGAGATGGCGTTGCACGTTTTGGGTGTTGGTGCTGGAGATGAAGTAATCGTTCCTGCTTACACTTACACGGCATCAGCTTCGGTTGTTTGCCATGTGGGTGCAAAGCTCGTTTTAATCGACAGCCAAAAGGACTGTCTTGAAATGGATTACGACAAGGTAGCTGAAGCAATCAATGAAAACACAAAAGCGATAATTTGCGTAGACCTTGGTGGTGTACCTTGTGACTACGATAAAATTTATCAAATTGTAAACGATAAAAAAGGTTTATTCAAACCTTCAAATTCTATTCAAAAGGCGATGGGCAGGGTTGCCGTTATGGCTGATACCGCACACGCGTTCGGCGCAGAGTGGAAAGGTCAACCAGTGGGCAGCGTTGCTGATTTTTCATCTTTTTCTTTTCACGCGGTAAAGAATCTGACCACGGCTGAGGGCGGTGCGCTTACTTGGAAGACTATCGACGGAATAGACGACGAAGACATTTATCGTCAGCTCCAACTTTTGTCTTTGCACGGTCAGTCAAAGGATGCGCTTGCAAAAACTCAACTTGGTGCTTGGGAATACGACATTGTTGGAACTTGGTATAAGTGCAATATGACCGATATTATGGCGGGAATAGGCTTAGCTCAGTTTGATAGATATCCCAACATGCTTAAGAGAAGAAAAGAAATAATCGAAAGGTACGACGCAGCGTTTAAGCCGTTGGGAATAAAGGTGCTTAACCACTATGCTGAAGACCACGTTTCTTCAGGTCACTTATACATAACTAGAGTTACAGGTATTGACTATCAAACGAGAAACGACATCATTATAAAAATGGCGGAAAAAGGCGTTGCTTGCAACGTTCACTATAAACCCCTTCCTATGCATACTGCATACAAGAAACTCGGCTTTGACATTAAAGATTATCCAAACGCTTACGCTCAGTTTGAAAACGAAATAACTCTTCCGCTTCATACCATGCTTACGGACGAAGAAGTTGGTTACGTTATCGAGTGTTACAGCCAAATCGTGAAGGAGATGAGAAAATAGATGTATAACTTGGTGATAAAACGTTTTTTTGATTTTCTTATGGCTCTTATTTGTTTGCCGTTTTTGCTTTTGTTGATTTTATTCGTTGCGATTGCGATTAAAATTGACGACCACGGTCCAGTTTTCTATTGTGCAAAGAGAATAGGAAGAAAGGGCAAGCTTTTCAAAATGGTTAAGTTTCGTTCGATGAAAGTTAACGCGCCAGACATTCGTTTGGCAGACGGTTCGACCTATAACGGTGAAGACGATCCAAGAGTTACCAGAATGGGAAGAATTTTAAGAAAGACTTCTATTGACGAGCTTCCGCAAATTTTGAACGTTCTCGTTGGACATATGAGTTTTATCGGGCCGAGACCCGATCCTGAAGATTGGCTTGATAAGTATACGGAAGAAGAAAGAATTTTTCTTAAGGTAAGACCGGGTATTACGGGTTATAGTCAAGCGTATTTCAGAAACGATGCAGACGGACAACAAAAGATAATTAACGACGTGTACTACGCGAAGCACTGCACGATGTGGATGGATATAAAAGTTCTTTTCAAGACTATCGGCACGGTGTTTAAGAGAGAAAATACTTTTAAGGACACGAGTGGTGAAGTTGCCGCAATGGAAGCGGTTAATAAGCTGAGAGAACAAGAAAACGAAAAAGAACAAAAAGAAAACGATGAAAATTAAAGAGTTTGGAAGCGAATTTGATTGGCAGTCCAACGCCCCGTATTTAAGGGCGCAAGAAAAAGATTGTTTTGAATACGACAACGTGTTAAAATTCCGCAGTGGGAGAGATGCGTTGAAAGCGGTGGCGCGCGAGTGCAAAGATAAAACTCAAACGGTTTTATTGCCGGCACTTTGTTGCGAGTCTATGGTATCGCCCTTTTTAATGAACGGCTATAAAGTTGTTTTTTACAAGGTTAATCCTGACTACACGGCAGACCAAAACGACCTTGAAAGTAAAATGGAACAAGGCTGTGTTCTTTTATATATGGCGTATTTTGGCATTCAGCCCATCGAAGAAGGCGTGTTAAAACTACTTAAAGAACGTTATAACGCAATCCTTTTAGAAGACAGAACGCAAAACGCTCTACATAAAATACCGCAACCGAACGTTGCCGATTTTATAGTAATAAGTATAAGAAAGTGGATAGCCATTCCAGACGGGGGGATTTTAATTTCAAAAGAACGCATACAAAAGCGTGCGGAAAAGGATGAATTTTTTGCAACGGTTAGACAAAGCGCGATGAAATTAAAAAGTCAATATCTTTTGACTGGCGACCAACGAAAGAAAGATGAATTCAGAGAGCAATTGAATCAAGCAAACCACGCGCTCGACAAAAGCGAAATGGCGTTCGACGTGTATGGGGAAAGCGAAAAACTGTTAGCGCAGTTAGACTTTGATAAAATTCTTAAAGACAGACAAAAAAATGTAATTATATTGAAGCACGGCTTAATGCCGCTTGCTTACCAAGGAAAAATTTCCTTTATAACCAACCAACCAGAACTCAGCACGCTTTATTTTCCAATCATAATCAGTGATAGAGATAGAGTGCAAGGCGAGCTTGCAAAAAAAGGAATTTATTGTCCGGTTATATGGCCGGTGCCCGAACAGGCAAAAGGCGTTTGCGCTGTTGCCGAAAAAACGGCAGAAAAGATGCTTGCCATTCCTTGTGACCAAAGATACGGCGAGCAAGATATGAAATTTATAGTTGAACAAGTAATAAAAACGATAGACGCTTAGGTGTGAAGATTCATGAAAAATAAAAAGTTGATGATTCTCGGCGCAAGTGTGTTACAAGTGCCGGCAATAAAAAAAGCCAAAGAAATGGGCATTGAAGTCGTTGCGGTAGATATGAATCCGCAAGCGATAGGTTTTGACTATGCTGATAAAAAGCTGATTATAAGTACAATCGACATAGATAAGGTGGTTGAAGCTGCAAGGGAAGAAAAGATTGACGGAATTATGACGCTTGCAAGCGACATGCCAATGCGCGCGGTTGCTGCCGTTTCAAAAGAACTCGGATTGACGGGGATTGACTTGACTACGGCGATAAGAGCAACTGATAAAGCTGAAATGAGAAAGTGTTTAAAAGAACACGGAGTTCCCATTCCTGCCTTTTATAAAGTTTCAAATTTAGCAGAATATCAAAACGCTATAAAGAATTTTACCGATAAATTTATAGTTAAACCTGCGGATAATTCTGGAAGCAGGGGCATTTTCTTGATTGAAGACCTATCGGATAAAGAGTTGATAGAAAACGCATACGAATATAGCAGACAATATTCACGCAATGGTGACGTAGTAGTTGAAGAATTTATGCGCGGAAAGGAAGTTAGCGTTGAGACGATAAGCGTAGACGGAGAGTGTCACGTTATCCAAATAACGGACAAGCTTACCACGGGCGCGCCGCATTTCGTTGAAATGGGGCATTCTCAACCGACTAAGCACGACGAGCAAACTGTTAAAAGAATCAAACAAGTTGCAAAAAGCGCAGTTGAAGCGATTGGAATTAAAAACGGACCGTCTCACACGGAGATAATTGTAACAGAGCAAGGACCGAAGATAGTTGAGCTTGGCGCAAGGCTTGGCGGAGACTGTATAACTACTCACTTAGTTCCCTTATCAACAGGCGTTAACATGGTGGAAAACTGCATACTTATTGCACTTGGACTTAAGCCTGACCTTGAAAAGAAATTTACTAAAGGCAGTGCGATAAGATATATTCCTTCACACAAAGGTGTTCTAAAAAGCGTTAGCGGTGAAAAAAGTGCGGAAAAAATAGAAGGCGTGAAGGAAGTTGATATAGTTAAGAGCGTGGGGGAAGAACTTACCGAAATAAACAGCAGTACGGCGAGAATAGGTTTCGTAGTTGCTCAAGGTGACGATGCGGATCGAGCCGTTGAAATTTGCCAAAAGGCAATAAGCGAGATAAAAATAGAAATAGAGTGATATGAAAATTGTTATTGTAACGCCCATTTTATACGATAAAACAAGCCCTTTCAACCATTTGTTTAAGGACATGATTGAAGCGTGGCTAAGTGCTGGGCACGAAATTACCAGAATAGTCGCTTGCGAAAACGAGCAAGACCAAGACTATAAAATGGGAATAGAAAGCGATAAAATTACCTATATACCGTTCGTTAGAAAGAAAGCTGAAAAGTCTAATGTTATTTCAAGGTATATTAGCGATACTCTCACCAATATAAAGATGGCGAGAAAAATCAAAAAGGTAACGGGCGCGGAAGTACTTATAGAAGACGTTTGTTATTGTTCGTATTGGAGTGTTAAAAAAGCAAAGAAGAACAAGATGAATGTCATTGGTCTTTTGCAAGACGTTTGGCCTGATAACGCCGTTGCAAGCGGGCTTATCGGTCATGGCGGGCTTATCTATAAATTCTTTGAGTTTTGGCAAAAGAAGGTTTATAAAAAAGCCGATAAAATCATATGCATCTCGTCTGATATGAAGCAGTTTATCGCAGATAAAGGCGTAAGTGCGGACAAGATAAGTGTTATTCACAACTGGGGCTACACCGATCAAACAGTGGAAATAAGTTGGGAGCAAAACGAGTTTGTTAAAAAATATGACCTTGATAGAGACACCTTTTATGCCGTTTACGCTGGCAATATAGGAAGAATGCAAAACGTGGAACTTATTATCCGCGCGGCAGAAAAATTAAAAGGTCAAGACAAAATCCGTTTCCTTATTATTGGCGACGGGGTTAATAGAGAACAAGTTGAAGAACTTGCGAAGCAAAAGGAGTTGGATAACTTAACGTTCCTTCCAATGCAACCGAGCACACTTGCAACTTCCGTTTACTCTGCGGCGAGCGTCAACTTAATTCCGCTCGTTGAAGGCGGTATCAAAACCGCGCTTCCCAGTAAAACGGGAGTGGTGCTATCGTGTGGTAAGCCGGTTGCGGTGTGCGTGGATAAGGATAGTAAGTTTTCTGAGCTTATAGTTAAAAACGAGTGTGGCGTTGCCGTTTCTCCAACGGATGAAAACGATCTTGCTCAAGCGATATTAGATATAAGCCAAGGAAAAATTGCTTTTTCAGAGCAAAAGCTAAAACAGACCTTCTGCGACAATTTTAGCAGAAGCGTTAACGTAGAAAAATATAGGGAGTGTTTGATTGATGAAAAAGTTGCTGATAACGGTTGACCATCAATTCGTGAGAACGCCTGACGGTAGAGTTTGGGTAAAAACTATTTACGGCAGTGAGTTTTGGAATAGATATTTAGAAGTTTTCGACAGTGTTAGAGTTGCTGCGAGAGTGAGAGACGAAAAGAGTGTAGACGATAAAATGTTGCTCGCGAGCAGAGACGACGGAAAGGTTGAGTTTTTTCCTATGCCACAATATAGAGGGCCAAAGGAATTCGTTTTAAGATATTTTAAAATTAAAAAGAGTGTAAAGGCGGTTGCAGACGGTTGCGACTGTGCGTTATTCAGAATTCCCAGCCCCATAGCAAACATGGTGCAAAAAAGAGCCATTAAAAAGGGTTTGCCGTGGGCGACTGAAATTGTGAACGACCCGTGGGATAATTTTGCTCCCGGAACGGTTAAGAGTATATTTAGACCTGTTTTTAGAAGACATTTTACTAAACAAGTAAAAAAATATGCAAAAAAAGCCAACGGAGCATCTTATGTAACGCAGTTTGCTTTACAAAAAAACTATCCGTCTTTTGCAAGGCTTCACGGCGAAAGCAAACAGCGTTTTGAAAGCTATTATTCTTCGATAATACTTAAAAAAGATTATTTTTATCGCGAACGTGAGTTTAATAAAAACAAAGAGAATTTTACTATCGTGCACGTTAACAGTTGTGTTACCGACTATTCAAAGGGGCACGACGTGGTTATTAGAACGGTTAAACTTTTAAGAGAAAAAGGCGTACCCGCGTTCGTTACTTTCGTTGGTGACGGCCCAATGCGTGGACACTTTGAAAACATGGCAAAAGAGCTCGGCGTGGAAGCGTTTGTCCGTTTTACCGGATTACTTTCCGGCGCGAGTGCGGTTAGAGAAGAATTGCTTAAAGCAGATATTCTTATTTTCCCAACGCTTGGTGAAGGACTTCCCAGAACGGTTATTGAAGCGATGGCTGTGGGGCTTCCTTGTTTATCCACTCCCGTTAACGGCATTCCTGAACTTTTGAGCCAAGAAGATATGTTTGCGCAACAAGACGCGCAAGCATTTGCAGATAGAGCTTACGCGCTTTTAACGGATGAAGAACTTTACAAGAAAGTCAGTGAAAGAAACGTTAAAAAGGCAGAAGAATATGAGAATGACGTTTTATCGGAAAGGCGTTCTAAATTCTATCAAAAATTAAGGGAGTTAACTGACTAATGAAAAAACACGTAGTTTTTGTTGTTGGCTCTTATGGAAAGTACATGTCGCCCGGAGCGAATATCGCGTCTAAAGTGTGGGCGGAGATGGAAAAAAACGACGACGTGGAGTTAACCGTTGTAACGCATAAAGAGCATTACGACGACGTGAGCACGCAAGAAAACGTTATTCAGATAAAAGACGGTGGAACGTGCTTGCACCATAAGTGTCAAGACAAATTGCATACGGCAAAAGGCTTGTCGCGCGCGTATTATAAATTTTTGTTTAAGGCAAAACGCGCAGTGCACTATATCGCAATGGTGCTTAGAAGAAATGGTTATTCTTCTAAAATGAAAAGAAAAACAGTAAGACTTTTGAAAAAACTTCATAGCAAAAAGCCTATAGATGTTCTTATTCCAATCGGCGAACCGCACGATGCAATGTTTGCGGGCTTGGCGTTTAAGAAAAAATATCCGAGTGTGAAGCTTATGCCATATCAGCTTGATAGATATGCTAACGGGCTTAGTTTATATAAGCTTCCTAAGCTTCAAAAGGGCATGAAAAAAAGAAACCTTAAAAACGAAAAGAAACTTATTTCTTATTCGGAAGCGTTGTTCGTGCTTTGCCCGATATATCCACACTATCAACAAGAATATTTTAATGACGTTATATCAAAGGTTGTTCCAACCGAGCACCCAATGATTGTTGAACACCCCGTGAATGAAAAAAACACGGTGGATGGCGAAGTTATAAAAATAACCTATGCAGGTTCGCTCGATAAAAAATTGAGAAATCCAACCGAGTGGTTGCAAACGCTATGTGAACTCGTTAAAGATGAAAGTCTTAACGTTCAGAACAGAATGTTCTCGTTTGGCAACTGTGGAGATATTATCGCTTCTTACAAAGCCAAGCTTGGCGACGCGTTGTTCGACGGGGGGAAAATCCCTTACGGGCAGGTTATAGAAGAATATAAGAGCGCACAGTTTATTTTGACCATCGGCAACCGTTCTAAAGAAGAAGTACCAAGCAAGGTGTTCGACTGTATGTCTTACGGCAAACCGATAATCCACTTATATTTCTTTGAAGAAGATCCGTGCCTTTGCTACTTAAATAGATTTCCGTTCGCGTTATGCTTGCCTATAGAGCAAGAAAAAGTTTATGAAAACGCAAAATCGTTAAATGATTTTATCAGAGAAAATAATGGGCGAGAGATTGAGTTTATAGAGATAGAAAAACTGTTTGAAGATTGCACGCCGAGATACGTTGCAAAAACCTTTTACGAAAGGATTTAGGGAGAACAAATTGGAAAACAAGAAAAAGATAATCGTTGCGCACCCAATGCAACAGCATTCTTATTTTACGGCAACTGCTTTAAGTAATGAAGGAATGCTTTTGGCGTATGCAACTACGGTGTACTACGATGAAAAAAGGCTGGTTTATAAACTGCTTAGAAAGTTTATTGGCGAAAACAATATAAAAAGAATGTGTGCAAAGGCGATAACTGATCCGTCTGTTAAAATCGTGCAGTTTTGCGAACTTACGGGGCTATTTTACTTGTTGCTTTTAAGGATAGACCGTAAAAAAAGGCTTTTGCCATTGGTGTGGAAAAACCTTTGTCGTCGCTTTGGAAAAAAACTTTATAAATACGCAAAAAAGAACGGTGCGGATGCAGTGTTTATGTACGACACTACCGCAGCACCTTGCTTTGAAAAGATAAAAAAATCGGGCATTAAAACTAAATGCATACTTGATTCTACCAGCATTCCGCAAGCCGATATATGCAGGATTATTGAAGGCGAGCAAAAAAAGAATTACAGTTTTCAGCACTCGCTTAATATGCGACTTAAATCGGCAAAGAAAAACCTTAAAGCAAACCAGAAAGAACTTGTGCTTGCAGACGCTGTTTTTGCCGGTAGCACGCACTGTGCTAAGTTGGTTGAAAATGCGCGCGGTGGAGATAAAAGCGTGTTCGTTGTGCCTTACGGGGTTAACGTTGACGCGTTTACTAAAAAAGATTATGCCGAACAAGCACCCGAAGTGGTTAACTTCTTGTTCGTTGGCGGATTAGAAGCAACTAAAGGTAGTTATTATATTCTCGAAGCGTTTAAGTCACTTGATAGAAGCGATGCAAAGCTCGTTTGTGTGGGCGACTGCGGTTACGCAAAGGACGAATTGGATAAGTATCAAAACGTAGAATTTAAAGGCTTCGTGTATAGCGGAGATATGCCCGAAACCTATAAAAAAGCAGATGTTTACGTTATTCCATCTTTATACGAAGGGCTATCCCGCTCGCTTATCGAAGCAATGTCTTCGGGGCTTCCTGCGATAGCTACTACAATGTCCGGTGCGTTGGACTGTATTGAAGACGGAGTGTGTGGGTTTAGAGTAGAACCTGCCGACATTGAAAGCTTAAAAGAAAAAGTTATTTACTTTTGTGAAAATAAAGAACAAATTAAACTTATGGGCGAGCGCGCCTGCGGACAAGTTAAAGGATTTACTTGGGAAAATTACGGCGTTAAACTCGTGGAGAAGATTAAGGGAATTTTAGATAATGAAGCGTAAAATTTTATTCTTCAATCACGCGTCGGTCATCGGCGGGGCGGGGCTTTCTTTGCTTAGCATTATAGATAGCTTTGACAGAGAAAAATATGATATAACCGTATATTGCACAGCCAACAAAACGCAGATAGCCGAAGAGCTTGAAAAAAGGGGAATTAACGTAATAAGGGCAATGAGTTCACCCGCTTGCTATATGCATTATAACGGCGGGGCGTGTTCTATTCTTTCGCCGAGATATTATAAAAACGTTCTTAAGATTAAAAAGGACAAGGCTCGTATCGTTAAGGCTATATCCGAAGTTAAGCCGGACATCGTTGCCGTTAACAGTATGACGCTCGGTTGGATTGGCAAAATAGCCAAGGGCTTTGGATGTGAAACGGTGTGTTTCCACAGGGAAAGCTATGCAAGGGGTTGGTTCTCTTTAAGAACGAGAAAACTTGCAAAAACGCTTGATAAAAACTATGATAAAATTGCTTTTATTTCAGCTTACGATATGCAAAAAACCAAACTTAAGCGTGCGCGAGGATACGTTATTCCAGACTGTGTTCAAGTTGATAGATACGGCAAGCTTACTAAAGAACAAGCAAGAGAAAAGTTTGGGTTAGATAAAAACGCGTTTTACGTTTTATTCTTGGGCGGAATGTCGCACCTAAAAGGTGTTGACGTAATTATGAAAGCGGTAAGCCAAAGCAACGTTCCTAACATTAAACTTTTAATACTTAACGGAAAAGAACCTCAAAAACCGCAAAGATTAAAGGGCATAAAACAAAAAATCAAATCGCTTATGTCGTTTGACGAAGGTGGTTACGTTTTTAAGAAATATAAGGACTTAACAAATAAGGATAGATTTATATTCTTGCCACCGAGCGACAAGGTGCACGAATGGTATGCTGTTTGCGATGTTGTGGTTTTCCCGTCTACAAAAGCACACCAAGCAATGCCTGTTTACGAAGCCGGAGCAGCAAAAAGGCTTATGATAATATCCGATTATCCTAACACGAGAGAGTATTTATGCGACGGGCAAAACGGCTTGACCTTTAAACCGCTTGACAGCAACGCACTTTCTAAAAAGCTCGAATGGGCGTATAAAAACGCAAACACCGCTGAATATGAAAAAATGTTAGAACAAAACCAAAGCAAAACGATTAGAGGGCACAAGTTTGAAGATTACGGACTTGCCGTAAGGAAAATGTTTGATAATGAATGAACTTATAAGCACGGAAAATAAAATTACCAGAGTAAGAGAATTATTGCCGGTAATGAATATATTAGCTTTATTAATGATATGGCGTTCAAATTATTGCACGTCTCAATTAGTAATAGCATATTTCCCACCTATAATATTTATGGGTCTTTTTGCAGTGTGGTTCGTTTTTGCAATGATGACGGATGCAACCTTCTTAAAGAGATTCGTAGATAAGAGTTGGGCTCTTTTGGTGTTCATAATTTTGAACGTGTGCATAGACTTGTTCTTCTCGATGACCATTAAGCTCGAAATGATTAACTGCCTTATCGCGTTGTTTATGTTCGCGATGATGGTGTTTTATGCGGGAAGAAAGGACTGTGATAAATTTAAAAAATTGATTATTTTTGTGGTGGTAATCGACTTGTTGATAAAAATAATTTATTCAATAAGCGAAATTACCATTAACCCTGCAATTATAAAACAAATGTCAACGGCAGGCGCAAGTCAGGATAGAGAAGTTTCTATTCTTATTGCAGACTACTCCACCGTTTACGCATGTGTTGCAGTTTCGATATTTATGCTCGGTATTTGGAGAAAGGTTTCTGACCGCGCGTTAAGAATTTTAGCGTTGGCGTGCGCGCTCATTCTCGCTTACTTCATCTTTATATGTTCATTCTTCTTTGCATTATTGTTGTTTGTTTACGGGCTTTTGATTTTGTTCGTAATTAAGCGCAAAAAGAATTACGCATTATTTCCGTTGGCATTATTTTGTTTAGTGTTGGTGTTCAAGCAACCTATTGCAGATTTTTGTTGGCAAATGTCTCAACAGCCTTATTGGAACGATATTATTCAAGGCAAGTGGAACGATATGTATATGCTTTTAAGCTATGGTAGTGACGCGGCGTATATGTCTGATATGAGACTTGACTTGATGCAAGAGTCACTTGAAACTTTCTTTAAATATCCGTTATTCGGCGTTTATGGGTTAGATCTAAACGGGCGTGCTGGTGGGCACTCTGCGTGGCTTGACGGACTTGCCAATTACGGCATTTTAAGATATGCGTTATTCGTTTTATTCTTAGTTTCAATCTTTAAAGAAATGCTAAAGGGAAACAAACGCAAAAAACCGTTGTACGCAGTTATAAGCATTTATATATTACTCAGTGTTGTTAACCCCAACGTTTTCCCACAAATTTGGGTTACGTTCGCTATTTTAATTCCTTTCTATTATCAAGTAATGGACGGAAAGGAAAAGGAGAAAAAGTAAAGCGATATGAGTGAAAGAGTTGGTATCATAACCCATTACTACAATAGTCAAAACTACGGCGGGAATTTGCAAGCATACGCGCTCGTTAAGGTTATAGAAAACATAGGCGATTATCAAGTGGAACAAATTTGTTATGACACCACGCCTATTGCAGAAAAAAGTAAAATAACCTTAAAAAAACTTATCCGTTTGCCTAAAAGAGTGCTTAGCTCAATAGCGAACAAAAAGGCGCAAAAACAAATTGCCGTTAAGGACGGGGAATACGCTAATTGTTTCAAACAAAGGGCACAAGCGTTTAACGCGTTCAACAAAAACAAAATAAACCACGGCACAACCGTTTATAACAAAACCAACGTTGATAACGCTAACGGCGAATACGATTACTATATTACGGGTAGTGACCAAGTGTGGAATCCTAAAGCTGTTCACCCTGCGTATCTTTTAGACTTCGTTAAGGGTAAGCCTAAGTTTTCTTATGCAGCGAGCATTGCGTGTGATCAGCTTACCGACAAAGAAAAGCAAATGTTTAAAACCAGCCTTAAAGATTATTCTGGCATTTCGGTTAGGGAAAACAAAGCAATTGAACTTTTACAGCCGTTAACCGAAAAAAAAGTAAGATGTGATTTAGACCCGACATTGCTTTTAACCAAAGAAGATTGGGATAAGGTGATTGAGCAAGGCGAGCCCAGTGAAAAATACATGTTTTGTTATTTTTTGGGGGACGATATGCGTTTAAGAGCACTCGCCACTGAATACGCAAAAAAACACGATTTAAAAATTGTAACCTTGCCGTTTATGCAAGGGCATTATAGAGATTGCGACAAGGACTTTGGCGATCAAAAATTATTCGACGTTGATCCTTTAAAGTTCGTTTGGTTAATTAAGCACGCGAGCGTTGTGTTTACAGACAGTTTTCACGCAATGGTTTTCTCTAACGTTTATAAAAAAGACTATATTATATTCGCAAGGGGAAAGGGGGACTTGATGAACTCGAGAATTTATCAGCTTATTGAACTTTTTGGCGGAGCGGAAAAATTCGTTAACGAGCAAGATAAATATACTATAAACTATATAGAAAATAACCTTAAGTGGTTAGATAGCCAAGGCGCGAGCATTGATGAAAAGCGCACGGCTTCGATTGAATATTTGAAAGACTTACTAAGTAGAAGAGAAAAGGAGTAATAATGCAAAAAACACAAAGTGAAATAAAGGCGGGCACGATATTATCCTACCTTCAAATGGCGTTAAGCATTATAATCGGGTTGGTATACACGCCCGTTATGATTCGTCTTTTGGGGCAAAGTGAATACGGATTATACAACACCGTTTCGTCTATTATTTCAATGCTGTCAATCTTAAGTTTAGGGTTTAACAGCAGTTACATAAAATTTTATGCAAAATACAAAAAGAACGACGACCAGAAAGCAATAGAAAAACTTAACGGGCTATTCTTAATTTTATTTGCAATAATCGGTGTGGTTTCATTGATTTGCGGTTTATATCTTTCTTATGACATTAAGCTCGTAATGGGCGGAATGCTCACTCAAGAAGAATATGAAATAGCAAGAAAGTTAATGTTGCTTTTAACTATTAACCTTGCCGTTTCTTTCCCCGCAAGCGTGTTTATGAACATTATTTCGGCGCACGAAAAGTTCGTTTACTTAAAGCTCGTGGGCATGATAAAAACCGTTCTCGGTCCATTCGTAACGCTTCCTATTTTACTTATGGGACACGGCTCGGTGGGAATGGTTATTATCTCAACGCTGTTCTCTATTTTTACCGACGTTTTATACGTTATATTCGTTTTTGGAAAGTTAAAACAAAAATTCCGTTTCTCGCACTTTGAAAAAGGGCTTTTCAGAGAAATGTGCGGATATACGTTGTTTATCGCTATCAACATGATTATCGACCAGATTAACTGGAACATTTCTAAGATAGTTCTTATGCAATATAGGGGCGCACAAATAGTTGCTATCTATTCGGTTGGTTATGCGTTGTATTCGTATTATATGATGTTCTCCAACTCTATTTCCAGCCTGTTCGTGCCAAGAGTTCACAAAATAGTTAATGACACTAAAGGCGACGAAAAGAACGCCCGTGCTCAACTCACGGAGCTATTTACGAGAGTAGGAAGAATACAATATCTTATTTTAGGGCTAATTGCTTCGGGCATCGTTCTCTTCGGTTATATATTTATAGTAAGGTATTGGGCGGGAGACGGTTATGAGCATGCTTATTGGGTGGCGTTACTTCTCGTAATTTCTTCCACTATCGCAATGATTCAAAACGTTGGCATAGAAATTCAAAGGGCAGAAAACAAGCATAGGTTCAGAAGTATCGTCTACGCGTTTATGGCAATTATCAACTTGGTTGTTTCTATAATTTTGTGCCAAGTATACGGAGCTGTGGGAAGTGCAATCGGAACGGCAACTTCGCTTGTCGTTGCTAACGGTGTGATAATGAATATTTACTATCACAAAAAGTGTAATATAAATATTGTATATTTTTGGAAGGAGATATTAAAAGTTTCTTTAGGGCTGATAATACCAATCATTGCAGGTTGGGCAATCACCACGTTTATTCCTGCTGAAAACACCTTAATCTTCTTGCTTGAAATATTCGTTTACTGCGTAATTTATTGCGTGTCTATGTGGGCTATCGGCATGAATAAATATGAAAAAGGGTTAGTTAAGGGAATGATAAACAAGTTTGTTAGGAGACGCAAGAATGCTGGAAATTAAAGATAAAACTCTTTGTTCGGGCTGTGGTGCGTGCGCACAAGCTTGCCCCAAAAAGTGTATTGAAATGAAAGCGGATGGCGAAGGCTTTCTATACCCCGAAATAAACAAAAACGAGTGTATAGATTGTGGGATTTGCGAAAAGATTTGTCCCATAAATAGCCCCAAGAACACCGCAAACCAACAAGCCGTGGCTTTTGCCGTTGTTAACAATAACGAACAAGCGCGCTTAGACAGTTCGTCGGGTGGAACATTTTCACTCATAGCGGATAGCGTTATCAAAAGGGGCGGAATTGTAATAGGCGTTGGATACGGCGATGGCTTAAAGGTAGAACATAAGGTTGTTGAAAGCAAATGTGAAGTCCAAAAACTTCGCGGTTCTAAATACGTTCAGTCAGACGTTAACGGTGCGTTTGGCAAGGCAAAAGAAATGCTTGAACAAGGCAAACTCGTGTTGTTTACCGGAACGCCATGTCAAATAGAAGGTTTGTATTCTTACCTTAGAAAAGATTATCAAAACCTTATCACTCAAGACATAATTTGTCACGGTGTTTCTTCCCCGCTCGTGTGGAAAAATTACCTATTATATAAGCAAAAAGAATACGGCGCAAAACCCGTTAACGCTTCGTTTAGAAACAAGAACAAGGGTTGGAGCAAGTTTTCCATGTCACTTTGGTTTGAAAACGGAAAAACTTACGCTAAAACGCTGGATAAGGATATAATGCTTCAGGCTTTTTTGAACAACTTGTGCCTAAGACCGAGTTGTTACGATTGCAAGTTTAAGCAAAAGATTCACAAAAGCGATATAACGCTTGCAGATTTTTGGGGCGTTGAAAAGGTTGCCCCGTCGCTTAACGATGGCAAGGGGATATCGCTTGCGGTAATCAACTCTGAAAAAGGACAAGCGTTGTTCGACGAGATAAAGCAAAACGCGTTGATAAAGCAGATTGATTATGACCAAGCGATAAAATACAACTCGGCAGTATTAAGTTCAGTTGCCGTGCCTGCCAACAGGTCGGCGTTTATGGCTGCCGCCACTAACGGCGACGTTAAAAAAGCTTATAAAAAATTTTGTTTACCACCGCTTACCAAACGAATAGGCGAGGGTGTTCACAAGCTTTTATATAAAATAAAAAGTAAACTTTTAAGGAGATAAATAAAATGAGTTTATTCAAAGGAAAGACGTTATTAATCACAGGTGGAACGGGGAGTTTTGGCAATGCGGTTCTCAATCGTTTTTTGAAAACCGATATCGGTGAAATTCGTATTTTCTCTCGTGACGAGAAAAAACAAGACGATATGCGCCATGAGTTTCAAGCAAAAATGCCTGAAGTGGCTGAAAAAATCAAGTTCTATATCGGAGACGTGCGCGACTTAGCAAGCGTTAAAAATGCAATGCACAACGTTGATTACATATTCCATGCAGCAGCGTTGAAGCAAGTTCCTTCTTGCGAATTCTTCCCAATCGAAGCAGTTAAAACCAACGTTTTGGGTACTGAAAACGTGTTGACGGCGGCAATTGAAGCAGGTGTTAAAAACATAGTGTGCTTATCAACTGATAAAGCTGCATATCCTGTAAACGCAATGGGCACTTCTAAGGCTATGATGGAAAAGGTTATCGTTGCAAAGTCAAGAACGGTTAGCCCTGAAAAGACCAAAATTTGTTGCACGCGTTACGGCAACGTTATGTGCTCACGCGGTTCAGTTATTCCGCTTTGGATAGAACAAATCAGAGCGGGCAAGCCTATCACTATCACCGACCCGACTATGACCAGATTTATCATGTCGTTAGAAGAAGCGGTTGATCTTGTTTTATTTGCGTTTGAACACGGCGAAAGCGGAGATATTCTCGTTCAAAAAGCACCAGCTTGCACTATTAAGACTCAAGCTGAAGCAGTTTGTGAACTTTTTGGCGGAGATAAGGAAAACATTAAAGTTATCGGTATTCGTCACGGTGAAAAAATGTATGAAACACTTTTGACCAATGAAGAGTGCGCAAATGCAATTGACCTTGGCAACTTCTATCGCGTGCCTTGCGACAAGCGTGGTCTTAACTACGATAAATATTTCAACAGTGGCGATGCAGATAGAAATCCCTTAACCGAATTCAATTCTAACAACACAGAACTTTTAACCGTAGAAGAAACTAAGGAAAAAATCGCTTCGCTTCAATACATTCAAGAAGAACTCGCAAAATAGGTAAAAGTATGAATATATTAGTTACAGGAGCAAAGGGGTTCGTTGGAAAAAACTTGGTTTGTGCGTTAAACAACTTGCAACAAGGTAAAGACAGAACGCGCCCCAACCTTAAAATAGAACAAATTTTTGAATACGATATCGACAATACTATCGAGCAACTTAACGAATATTGTGAAAAAGCTGATTTCGTGTTCAACCTTGCAGGCGTTAACCGCCCGCAAACGCAAGAAGAGTTTATGCAAGGCAATTTCGGTTTTGCATCCACCCTTTTAGACACTCTTAAAAAATATAAAAATACTTGTCCCGTTATGCTTTCAAGCTCTATTCAGGCAACGCTTATCGGCAGATATGCACAAGGTGAATACGGCAAAAGCAAAAAAGCGGGCGAAGAATTGTTTTTTGAATACGGCAAGCAAACGGGCGCAAAAGTTTGCGTTTACCGTTTCCCCAATCTTTTCGGAAAGTGGTGCAGACCTAACTACAACTCTGCGGTTGCAACTTTTTGCAACAACATTGCCAACGACTTGCCAATCACCGTTAACGATAGAGCGATAGAGCTTGAACTTTTATATGTGGACGATCTTGTAGAAGAAATGCTCGAGTTGTTAGAAAACAAAGGGCACTATTGTGACTACGACGGATTAACCCCTGTTCAAAGTGAAAATGGCAGATATTGTTTTGTTCCAACCACGCATAAGGTTACGCTTGGCGAAATCGTGGACTTGCTTAATACATTTAAAGAACAAACACAAACGCTTGTTATGCCAGAAATCCCCTTTAACAGCTTTGCTAAAAAGCTTTATTCAACATACCTTTCTTACTTACCTAAGGAAAAGGTTGCATTCGACTTAAAAATGAACGTTGACGATAGGGGAAGCTTTACCGAGCTTATTAAAACGGCAAAATGCGGGCAAGTTTCTGTTAATATTTCTAAGCCCGCTATTACTAAAGGGCAACACTGGCACAATACCAAGTGGGAATTCTTTATAGTAGTTTCAGGCAAAGGTCTTATTCAACAACGCAAAATCGGCAGTGACGAAGTTCTTAATTTTGAAGTTTCAGGCGACAAAATTCAAGCTGTTCACATGTTGCCCGGCTACACGCACAATATAATCAATCTTTCAAACGAACAAGATTTGATAACGGTTATGTGGGCGAATGAGAATTTCGATCCAGCACACCCCGATACTTTTTTTGAAATAGTAGAATAAAATTATGAAAAATTCCGGTCTTACTAAAGAGCAAAAAGTTTTGTTAAAACTTACGGCGAGAAGTATAAATAGCGACTCGTCTATTTTGGCGTTGACAAAAGAAGAGCTCAGCCAAGTGGATTGGAAGCAAATAAAAGAGCAGAGTATGGCGCAAGCCGTTGCGTTGGTGGTTTACGACGTAGCGGTGCAATATCAAGAATTTATTCCTGAAAAAGTTATGGACGAGTGGAAAGATTATGCAATGGCTGTCTACGTTAATAACTTTAGAATAATGCAAGCACAAAACGACATGGTTAATCTTATAAAGAGCGACTATAAATACCTTATATTGAAAGGTTTAAGTGCAGGCAGATATTACTCGCACCCCGAACTTCGTGCACTCGGTGACGTTGACTTTTTGATAGAAGACGACAAAAAAGAACGTTTAGAGAAGGTTTTTCTCGATGCGGGTTACGCGAAATATCCGGGAGATCACCCTAGTCACGTTTTATTCAAAAAAGGTTTTGCTCAATTAGAAATGCACTTTGAAGTGGCGGGCATTCCTTACGGCGATTGCGGAGAAAAAATACGTGAGTTCTTAAAAGGCGCGTTTGATGGAGTTGAAGCCGTGCAACAAGATATTTGCGAGTTTTACGCGCCAGACCATATATATCACGCGCTTATTTTGCTGTTGCACATGCAACACCACTTGATAGTGGAAGGATTTGGCGTAAGGCACTTGCACGACTGGGCGGTGTTTATAAAGGAAACGGAAAACGAGCCGTTTTGGAAAGAAAAGTTTTTGTCCTTCTTAGAAGAGATAGGCTTGCTGAAGTTTACAAAGGTTATGACAAAAACGTGCGCAAAATACTTAGGCTCTTCTCTTCCAGAATGGGCAAGCGATGCAGACGACAAGCTATGTGACGACGTGATTGAAGACGTTATGGAAGGCGGTAATTTTGGCAGAAACGACAAAAACCGTGATAATAGTGAGTTTTTCGTTTACGAGCGTGGCAAAACGGGCAAGAAGCGTAGTAGAATTAAAAGTCTTTTGCTCGTTACTCACAAGGAAGTTATGAGGAGATATCCGCTTATTAGAAAACTGCCGATAATCTATCCCTTCTTATATGCTTACAGGGGATGCAGATACATTTTCTTAAGTGCAATCGGCAAACGGTCTTCACTGTTTAAAACGGGTAAGGTCGTTAAAGAAAGACAAGAATTATACGATAAGTTACGCGTATTCAAAAAGTAAACAAGGAGAAACAGTATGGAAAAGCAAATTAAATTAGATTATTCTGACGTTAAGTTTAAGGATAACGGAAAACTTAAATTATTGATTATCGTGGGCACTCGTCCTGAGATTATAAGGCTTGCTGCGGTTATTAACAAATGTCGCCAATACTTTGATTGTATTTTGGCGCACACCGGTCAAAACTACGACTATAACCTTAACGGAGTGTTCTTTAAGGATTTAAAGCTCGCCGATCCCGAAGTGTATATGGATGCCGTTGGTGATGACTTGGGCGCAACGGTTGGCAACATTATAAACTGTTCTTATAAACTTATGGTTGCAACTAAACCCGATGCATTACTTATTTTGGGAGACACCAATAGCTGTCTTTCTGCAATCAGCGCAAAGAGATTGCACATTCCCATCTTCCACATGGAAGCAGGCAATAGATGTAAAGACGAATGTTTGCCGGAAGAAACTAACCGCAGAATAGTTGATATTATTTCAGACGTGAATCTTGCTTATTCAGAACACGCGCGTCGCTATCTTGCAGATTGTGGTCTTCCCAAGGAAAGAACTTACGTTACAGGTTCGCCTATGGCGGAAGTTTTACACAATAATCTTCAAGATATTGACCGTTCTGACGTTTTACAAAGGCTTAATCTTACTGCTAAAAAATATATTCTTCTTTCAGCTCATAGAGAAGAAAATATTGATACTGAAAAGAACTTCTTATCGTTATTTACTGCCATAAATAAAATGGCTGAAAAATACGATATGCCCATATTATACAGCTGTCACCCCAGAAGCAGAAACCGCTTAGAAAAGAGTGGATTTAAGCTTGATAAAAGGGTTATTTGTCAACAACCTTTGGGATTCCACGACTATAACCACTTGCAAATGAACGCGTTTGCGGTAGTTTCAGATAGTGGCACGCTTCCCGAAGAAAGCAGTTTCTTTGCGAGCATTGGTCGTCCATTCCCCGCGGTATGTATCAGAACGAGTACTGAACGTCCCGAAGCTCTCGACAAGGCATGCTTCGTGCTTGCGGGCATAGACGAAAAGAGCTTATTGCAAGCAGTTGAAACGGCGGTTGACTTAACTAACGACGGAAACCACGGAATACCTGTGCCCGACTACGTTGAAGAAAACGTTTCAACCAAGGTAGTTAAGCTTATTCAGTCTTATACTGGTGTTGTTGATAAAATGGTTTGGAGAAAGTTTTAAGTGAGTAATTGTAGAGAAGAGTTTGCAAAAACTTATAAACGCGATGCTGAAAACGTTGCGTTCTGTTCGTATAGAGTGTGTCCGATAGGCGCGCACGTTGACCACCAATTTGGTAAAATAACTGGTTTTGCTATAGATAAAGGTATACACATTGCATACTCTCCAAAGCAAAATGGGGTTATAGAATTAATGTCCTTGCAGTTTGAAAAGCGCGCGCAATGGCACGTTTCGGCAATCCCAAAAGAAAAAGTGGGCGATTGGGCGGACTATTTGCGTGGAGCAACGCTTGTTCTTAGTAAAAAACATTCGTTAAGAGTGGGGCTTTGTGGCGTTATAGAAGGCAGTCTTCCCATCGGCGGATTATCTTCGTCGGCGGCGGTTACTATTGCTTTTTTAAGTGCGCTTTGTAAAGTTAACGGCATAGTTTTAAGCGAAATGGAATTGATAGAAACGGCAAAACTTGCAGAAAACTTATACGTCGGCGTTTCTTGTGGAAAGCTTGACCAATCTTGTGAAGTTTTATCAAAGAAAAATCACCTTTTATATTTGGACACGCTTGACGACACATACGAGCTCGTTCCAACCAATCTCAACATGAAACCATTCGAATTTGCAATATTCTTTTCGGGCGTGGAGCGCACGCTTGTAGGAAGCAAATACAACATGCGCATAGACGAATGTAAAAGCGCGGCTTATGCGCTCAAAGCGTTCGCAGGATTAGATTACGGCAAGTATAACGAAACGGTTTTAAGAGACGTGCCGTATGAAGTATTCTTAGCGCACAAGTCCAAACTGCCAGAACCTTGGGCAAAGCGCGCAGAACATTGGTATTCAGAGTGTGAAAGAGTAGAAAAGGGTGTTGAAGCGTGGAGAAAAGGGGATATTGAAACTTACGGCAAACTTTCTTTTGAAAGCGGATATTCTTCTATACACAGCTGGGAAGCAGGTTCGCCTGAGCTAAAAGCGTTATACGAAATAATGACGAGAACGGACGGTGTTTACGGTGGAAGATTTAGCGGTGCAGGCTTTAAGGGTTGTTGCATGGCACTTATCGACCCGTCGTTCAAAGAAAAAATATTAGAAAAAGTTGAAAGGGAATATTTGAAAGAATTCCCCGCCCTTAAGGGCAAATATTCCGCACACATTTGCCACAGTGCCGACGGAGTGAAAATATGAAATGTTTAATTTTAGCGGCAGGATACGCAACGAGATTATATCCTTTAACTGAAAATTTCCCCAAGCCCTTGTTAAAGGTGGGGGAAAAAGCCATTCTCGATTGGCTGGTTGACGATATCGACACGTTGGGGCTTGTTGACCAATTCGTGGTTATTTCAAACCACAAATTTGCACGTCACTTTAACGACTGGGCGAAAACTAAACGGCAAAACGTAACCGTCGTAGACGATATGACCAGCACTAACGAAAGTAGGCTTGGAGCGGTTAAGGATATTAAGTTTGCTATCGACGCGCTTGATATTAAAGACGATATGTTGGTTATCGCAGGAGATAACGTTTTAGACTTTTCTTTGACTCAATTCATTAGCTATTCAGTTAAAAAAGGTACTACTTGCGTAATGCGTTATTACGAAGAAAAAAAGGAAAAAATTTCCAAGAGTGCTGCGCTTAAGATTGACGAAAACGACCTTGTTTTAGATATGCAGGAAAAACCCAAAGATCCTCAATCTAATTGGTGTTGCCCGCCTTTTTATTTTTATAAGCAAGAAGACTCTATGCGTATTGAAAGCGCAATAAGTGAAGGTTGCGGAACGGACGCACCGGGGAGCTTTATCGCTTGGCTTTGCCAAAAGACAAAAGTTCACGCAATGCAAATGCCCGGTAGTCGTTACGACATTGGAAACTTAGAAAGTTATAATAAGGCTAAAGAGTCTTATAAAGGAATAACAAAATAATATAAATCTGGCGACGTTCGCCAGATTTTTACTGGTTACAAAACACGAATGATTATACTTGGTTTCGACCCCGGTATCGCAACGCTCGGTTATGGGGTGATTCAAACTGAAAAGGGCAAAAAGCCACAAATGCTTGATTACGGCATAGTTTCAACCCCAAAGGAAGAAAATATTGCCGTAAGGCTTGCAATGCTCGAAAAGGGCGTTAAGCAAATAATAGACAAGTATAAGCCAAACGAAATCGCAATAGAAGAACTATTCTTTGCAAAAAACGTTAAAACGGCAATCACCGTTGCGCACGCAAGGGGCGTGGTGCTATTAACCTGTGTAAAAGAATGCGGAAGAATTTACGAATACACTCCGCTTCAAATCAAGCAAGCGTTAACCGGTTATGGCAGGGCGGATAAAAAGCAAATTCAGGCGATGGTTAAAATGTTTCTTAACTTAAAAGCCGTGCCCAAGCCTGACGACGCGGCAGACGCGCTCGCCGTTGCGCTCACACACGCGCAAACCAATAAACTTGGCGGATTATTTAGCATTTAGGAGTAAAATATGATAGGTTACGTTAAAGGCAAACTTCTTCACGAGCAGGACGGGGAGATAATATTAGAAAATAACGGCGTAGGATTTTCAATAACTCCGTCAGCCGAAGCATATAAAGAAATAACCTTAAACGGTGGCGGTGCGGTTTATACTTATATGGCTGTTAGAGAAGACGACATCAGTTTGTACGGATTTAAGAGCATAGAAGAAAAGAAAATGTTCTTAAAGCTAATAACCGTGTCGGGTATAGGACCAAAAATGGGTATGACCGTGCTTTCCAATATGAGTTTAACCGACCTTGCGGTTAAGATAGCGACAAGCGACGTAAAGGGGCTTTCGCAAGTAAAAGGGTTAGGCAAAAAGAAAGCGGAAATGATAATAGTAGAACTTCGCGAAAAGATGGGCGAAGAGCTGAAAGAAACCAAAGAAGAAAAGAAAGCTGTTCAGCAAATCGACTTAAAGGAAAAAGATATTGCAGACGCAATGCTCGCGTTGACGGGGCTTGGCTTTGCAAAGCAAGAATGCATAGCAGTGTTAACTAAAGCAAAAGAACAAGGCGTTATAGGCGTTCAAGCACTTATAACGTTTGCGTTAAAAAATATAAAATAGGACAACAATGGAAGACGAAAGAATAGTTTTAAGCACGGTTAACGAAACCGAGCAAGAAGTAGAAAATATTCTTCGCCCTAAGTCTATGGATGGCTACGTTGGGCAAGAAAAAATAAAGGATAATTTAGTCGTTTCTATGACGGCGGCAAAAATGCGTGGCGATGCGCTCGATCACGTTCTTTTATACGGCCCGCCGGGATTAGGTAAAACTACGCTCGCGCACATTATTGCGTCAGAACTTGGCACGCAAATTAAGGTTACGAGCGGGCCTGCAATCGCGCATCAAGGCGACCTTGCGGCTATACTCACTAACCTTAACGATAGAGACGTGCTTTTTATAGACGAAATTCACCGTTTGAATAGAAATATAGAAGAAATTCTTTATCCTGCAATGGAAGACTATTTTCTCGATTTAATATTCGGGAAAGGTCCTTCTGCGCAAAACGTGCAAATTCCGTTGCCTAAATTTACGCTTATCGGCGCAACGACGAAGGCGGGAATGCTTTCGTCTCCGCTTCGTGACAGGTTCGGCCTTATTTGCAGGTTGGAAAACTACACTGAAGATCAGTTGACCGAAATCGTTGAAAGGGCGGCGGTTATGCTCAACATAAAAATAGACAAAGACGCTGCTTGCGAGATAGGAAAAAGAAGCCGTGGCACACCGCGTATTGCAAACAGATTACTCCGCAGAGTGCGCGATTACGCGATGGTGAAAGGGCATGAAATCGTTATGCTTGAAGACGCTAAAAACGCACTTAAAATGATGGAAATAGACCAGCTTGGCTTAGATGCTGTTGACGTTAATTTGCTTAAATCAATGGCTGAAAAATTTAACGGTGGTCCGTGCGGGTTGGATACGCTTGCCGCGACCATTAACGAAGACGCAAACACTATAGAAGACGTATACGAACCGTATTTATTACAATTGGGCTTTATTGCGCGCACTCCGCGTGGAAGAGTGCTTCTCAGCCGTGGTTACGAACATATCGGCTTAAAAATGCCCAAACAAAAAATAGAACAATACTCCATATTTGACCATGATGAAAACAAGTGATTTTGATTATTTTCTTCCAGAAGAACTTATCGCGCAAAGGCCCGTTGAGCCAAGAGATACTTCGCGCTTATTGGTTTACGATAGGCAAAAGGAAGGCTTAGAACACAAGCATTTTTACGATATAGTTGAATATCTTAAAGAAGGCGACGTGCTTGTTAGAAACAACACAAAGGTTTTGCCTGCAAGAATGTATGCATATACAAAAAACGGTGGACGTGTTGAAATTTTGCTGTTAAAACGTTTTAATCTTAACGAATGGGAAGTTATGGTTAAGCCGGGTAAAAAAGCAAAACCGAACGTTCAACTGACTATATCTAACGAACTTTCGTTAGAAGTGTTGTCAACGATAGAAGAATCGGGAACAAGGCGCGTAAAATTTATTTACGACGGTGTGTTTGAACATATAATTTCGCACGTTGGCGAGATGCCGTTGCCACCGTATATAACTGAAAAACTAAAAGACCAAGCGAGATATCAAACGGTTTACGCAAAGGTGGACGGGTCTGCCGCTGCACCAACCGCAGGGCTTCACTTTACCGATGAACTTATCGAAAAGATAAAAGCAAAAGGCGTGGAAATTGTAGACGTGTTGTTGCACGTTGGCTTAGGGACTTTCCGCCCCGTAAAAACGGATGATATCTTATCTCACCACATGCACTCGGAATATTATGAAATTAACGAGCAGTCGGCAGAGCGCATTAATCTTGCCAAAAAAGAAGGTAGGCGCGTTATTGCCGTTGGCACGACCAGCGTACGCACGTTAGAAAGTGCTGCGGACGATAACGGTTTTGTTAAAGCGGTTAAAGAAAATACGGAAATATTTATTTACCCGCCTTATAAATTCAAGTGTGTGGATGCACTTATAACCAATTTCCACTTGCCCAAGTCAACCTTGTTAATGTTGGTTTCGGCACTCTCTACGAGAGAAAAAATGTTGGAAGTTTATAATACTGCCGTAAACGAAAAGTATCGTTTTTTCTCGTTTGGCGACAGTATGATAATCTTATAAAAACGAATAAACAGAATAAAAATATATAAATATGGAAAAATTTTACTACGAAACAATTAAACAGGACTCTAAAACGGGGGCAAGGGCAGGAATATTGCACACCCCGCACGGCGATATTTTAACGCCTACCTTTATGCCGGTTGGAACACAAGCAAGTGTAAAGGGGGTAACGCCAAGAGATTTAAAAGAAACGAACAGCCAAATTATACTTGCTAACACGTATCACCTATATATGCGACCGGGTGACGATATAGTAAAAAAAGCCGGTGGCTTGCACAAATTTATGGCGTGGGATAAACCTATTCTTACCGATAGCGGGGGGTTTCAGGTTTTTTCGCTTGCAGACTTAAATAAAATCACAGACGACGGGGTAACGTTCAGTTCGCACGTGGATGGAAGCAAGCATTTTATAACGCCCGAAAAAGCAATAGACATAGAAAATAATTTAGGCGCGGATATAATTATGGCGTTTGACCAATGTTCGCCTTACGGTGCGGACTATGCTCAGTCTAAAATCGCTATGGAAAGAACGCTTAAATGGCTCGACCGTTGTTATAATTATCACAAAAACGATAACCAAGCACTTTTCCCAATAGTTCAGGGCAATATGTTTAAGGATTTAAGAGCTACCAGTTTAAAAGAAACCATTCCTTACGCAAAGCACGGTATAGCAATCGGCGGATTGTCGGTTGGTGAGCCAAAGCCCATAATGTATGATATTATGGACAGCATGCTCGACAATTACCCGACGCACATTCCGCGTTACTTAATGGGCGTAGGAAGCCCCGACTGCTTGGTTGAAGGCGTTAAGCGCGGAATAGATATGTTTGACTGCGTGTTGGCTACGCGCGTTGGCAGAAACGGCACGGCATTGACTTCAAGCGGTAAAGTGGTGGTGAGAAACGGTGCTTATAAAGAAGACTTTTCACCGTTAGACCCAGAATGTGATTGTTACTGTTGCAAAAATTATACCAAAGCATATTTGCGCCACATGATAAACGTGGGCGAAATGATGGGTGGAATGATGATAAGCTTGCACAACATCGCATATTTAAATAAGCTTATGAGCGATATGAGAAACGCGATATTGCAAGACTCGTTTGACGAGTTTAGGAAGGAGTTTTACGCAAAAACGGGCGACACCTATCCTAAAACAAAATGACAAAGTGCTCATAAAAAGTAAAAAATTAACAAAAACGCTTGATTTATGCGCGTAAATAAATTACAATATAACAGTAAGTTAAAAAGACAGCAAAAAAGGAGATATAAAAATGTTTTTAAATTTATTAAGCGAGGCCGACAAAGGTCAAGAAGGCAACCCCATTTCTTTGGTTGTAATGATAGCACTTATCGTAGGTGTTATTGCGTTGTTTATCTGGACTTCTATTTCAAACAAGAAAAAGCAAAAACAAGCACAAGAAACTTTGAACAACATTAAGATTGGCGACAGAGTTAAAACTATCGGCGGTATTTGCGGTTTTATCGTACAAATCAACGACGACGAAAACACTTTCGTGTTGGAAACTGGCTTAGAAGAAACCAAGTCTTACGTTAAGTTCGACAAGCAAGCAATTTACCAAACTGCACCTGCAAACGGCAACAAAGCAGAAGTAAAAGAAGAAGCTAAGGCCGAAGAAAAGAAAGACTAATTAGCATAAAAAGTTAAACCCCTGCATACTGATAAACAAACGGTAGCGGGGGTTTTTTATGCAAGAAAAAGGTGGACAATTTATATCAAGCGTGATAAAAGGCGTGTTGACTGCGCTTATAATAACTTTAACGGGCGTGTTGCTGTTCGCTTTTATAATAAAAACTACGGGGTTGAGCGGTGTTGTAATTAAATCGGTTAACCAGTTTATAAAAGTATTGTCCGTATTTTTGGGCTGTTCTTTTTGCGTTAAGGGAAAGGCAGGGCTTATAAAGGGCGCACTAATAGGCGCGCTGTCAAGCGTGTTAACGTTGGCACTGTTTGCTTTGTTTGGCGTGGGTGAAGCGGTTGTTAAAAGCCTTTATATAGAACTAATATTTGCAGTCGTTGCAGGTGGAATTTCGGGTATAATAGCAGTTAACGTTAAAAGAAAAAGTTAAACGCACAAAAAACTTGCAACTAATAATTTAAAATGATATAATAAACAAAAGAAATGCCAAGGAGAAAAATATGCTGACAAACTATCACACTCACACTGATTTTTGTGATGGCACTAACACTGCCGAAGAAATGGTAGTTCAAGCTATCGAAATGGGGTTTGATGCGCTTGGTTTTTCTGGGCACGGTTATACCGAAATGGACGGTTCTTATTGCATACACGACACAGAAGGGTACATATCGGAAATAAAACGCCTAAAAGAAAAATACGATAAAAAAATTCAAATTTATCTTGGCGTGGAAGAAGATGCTTTGCATTACGTTAGCCGTAGTGATTATGATTATATAATCGGTTCAAGTCACTATCTTGTTAAAGGCGGGCAGTATTATCACGTTGACTACGGGCAAGAATATTTTTACAAAACCTTAAAAGTTTTTGATAACGACGTTTTGGCGTATGCAAAAAACTATTATGAACGCTTTGTTAGTTATCTTTTGGAGCGAAAGCCCGATATTATCGGTCACTTTGACCTTTTAACAAAGTTCGATGAATTTCGCGAGCCCATGTTTTTATCTAACCAAAAATATAACGAAATGGCAGAACAATATTTGCTTAAAGCGTTGCAAACTCAAAGCATTTTTGAAGTTAACACGGGGGCAATAGCAAGGGGATATAGGTCTGCGCCTTATCCTGCGCTTAACCTTTTGCACTTGATAAGGAAGAACGACGGCAAAGTTATGGTTACCACGGATTGCCACAACAAGCAACACTTAGCCTGCCACATTGCTGAAACGAAAGCCATTTTGAAAGACGTTGGATTTAAGTATACTTATGTGTTATACGACGGCCAATTTAAAAAAGATTATTTATAAGAATTAAAGCGGACTGAAATTCAGTCCGCTTTTCAATTTGTTTTTTAGTTATAAATTCATTTCAGCGTGCATCATTAACACTGACAATGCGGTTATAGAAGCCGTTTCTGCGCGCAAAATACGTTTGCCCAGCGAAATTGGTTTCGCGCCTTTTTCTTTTAATGCGTCAACTTCCTTTTGGCTAAGCCCGCCTTCGCTTCCGATAAGCACGGCAATTTTATCGCCTTTTTTAATGCTGTTTAACGCGGTTTTGGTGCAAAGAATTCCCTTTTCATCTTCATAGGCGACCAAAAACAAGTCGTAATCTTTAACGGTGTCAACCATTTGATTAAAACTTATAACTTCGCTAACTTTAGGGATAAACGCGCGCTTGCATTGTTTTGCTGCGCTCTCTGCAATGGCGTTCCAGCGTTCGTTCTTGGATTTCTTCTTTTTTTCTTCGATTTTAACAACACATCTTTCGGTTTCAACTGGCAAAATTTGTTCTGCACCAAGCTCCACTGCTTTTTGAATAATTAATTCAAGTTTGTCAGATTTTGGTAAGGCTTGAAAAAGGTGTATGCATACGGGGAGAGAAGTATCGTTATAATTTTCTTCAATGATATTAACTATAACGCTATCTGCCAAAAATTCTTTAATTTCCGAAAGGTGGCTTTTTCCGTCCACGCTAACGAGCAAGATTTCACCCACGCGCATACGCAAAACGTTTTTTATATGATTAAAATCTCCGCCGTCGATAACGGCAGTGTTGTTTGAAATTTTATCTTTGGTAATAAAAAAATTAAACATAATCTATCCTTAAATAACCCATTCGCCGTCAACAAAAATTCGGGTCGCGTTGCCGTTTTTATCGTAGCCTACAACGCATAGGTCTTGTGTTCCTATCATAAAGTCAACGTGTTCGTTAGAATCATTCAATCCCTTTTCTTTCAGCTCGCCTTTAGTTAATTGTTCGCCCTTTTTTACGGTGGTAGGATAGCCTTTGCCTATGGCTAAATGACAGCTTGCGTTTTCATCGAACAGCGTGTTGAAAAACAACGTTTGGCTTTTTGCAATGGGGGAGTTTTTGCCAATGAGCGCAACTTCGCCAAGGCGGAGCGTTCCTTTATCCGTTTGGATAAGCCCTTTTAGAGTTTCATAGCCCTTTTGGGCGGAAAAATCAACTATTTTGCCGTTCTTAAAGGTGATGGAAAACTCGTCTATAATCTGCCCGTTTTCACATAGGGGGAGTGCGCTTTTAACAATTCCGTCTACCCTTAATCTATGCGGGGCGGTGAAAATTTCTTCGGTTGGCAGGTTGGCAACGAAATCAACTCCGTCTTGCGCCTTTTCCATTGCGCTCGTCCAAACGTGGTCGTCGCAAAGTCCAACTTTAAGGTTTGTGCCTTTGGCGTTTGTAAAGTGTAAGTAACTAAAATTTTTGCTGTTTAAAAAGTCCGCCCGCCTTTTTAGCGTTTTTATATGTTCATCCCAAGCGGTTAACGGATTTTCGTGGTCTAAGCGCATGGTTTTTTCAATGGCGAGAGAAAGGTCGTTTTCGGGGGCTTTGGAGTTGGGGAAAACTTGCCTTGCCCAAGCGAGTGTGGGAACGGAAATAACGCACCAGCGAATTTTGTTCGCCATAACTCCGTCTGAAAAACGTTTTAACGCTTTGCTTCTTGCACGCATAACCGCAGTCAATTTTTCGGCAGATATGTGTTTAAATGCTTCGGGGTCTTCTGCGCTTATCGCAACGTAGCAAAAGTTGTTTTCTATCAGATAATTTCTTCTATCAACAAACCATTTTGGAATTTCAGTCAAGGCATCGGTATTGGCATATTCATAAGAAAGTTTGTCTACTTCTTCGTCGCTCCAGCGCACGCGCACTATTTTTGCGCCCGCTTGATACGCGCTTTTCGTTAGTGCGATTGCAATCTCTCTTTTTTCAGTCGGGCATATAATCTCTAAGCCTTGCCCGCGCTGTAAATTAACGCCGATTTTTATTACTAAATCGCAATAGTTTTTTAAGGTTTTATCTTTTAACATACCTTCTCCAATAATAATCGTTGCCAATATTTTACAACACCCGTTAAAATTAGTCAAGTGGAAATTTGGCGATTAAAAGCTGATAAAGGCAATTAAAGTGCGCAAAACAAATTAGGTTGATAGAAAAACATTATCTTGCCTTGACAAACGCGCGTGTTTAGTATATACTTATTACATTGTATAATATTATCGTGGCGTAAAGTATTTAGTTGAAGGTTGTATGGAAAAGTCAGATAACTTGCTTTCGATAGATGACGTAAAGGGTCTTGATGAAAAGGGACTCGAACATTTATCCGAACAAATCCGCGAAAAAATAATATTGACGGCGACAAAAAACGGCGGGCATCTTTCTTCAAACCTTGGCGTTGTGGAAACTACCGTCGCGCTTCATCGTGTTTTCGATTTTTCGCGCGATAAACTCATCTTTGACGTTGGACATCAATGTTACGCGCATAAAATTCTTACGGGCAGGCTTAACGAGTTTGAAGGCATTAGAACGCACGGCGGGCTTTCAGGCTTTCCTGATAAGGACGAAAGTAAAGCGGACCTATTCACAGTCGGCCACGCAGGAACGAGTATTGCCAGCGGGCTTGGAACGTGCATTGCGCGTGATAAACTTGGCGAAGATTTCACCGTTATAAGTTTCGTGGGAGACGGTTCTTTTGTTAGCGGGCTTAATCTCGAAGCACTTTTTTCGGACAATAAAAAACCCAAAAATTTCATAGTTATCCTAAATGATAACGGAATGGGAATATCTAAAAATAAAAACGGGCTATACGAACTGCTTTCAAAGCGCACCACTAAAAAAAGTTATTTGGGCAGTAAACGCGCTTTGAGAAAATTGTTCGGCAGGTCGTTTGTTGCGCGCGGACTTGCTCATCTTAGAAACGGCGTTAAGCGCATGCTAAATAAAAATAATTATTTTGAAAATCATGGCTTTAAATACGTTGGCGTTGTTGACGGGCACGATATTAAAGAATTGTTAACCATTTTAGAAAGAGTTAAAGTGGTTGCAAAAGACAAGGCGGTTTTGTTGCACGTTAAAACGGTAAAGGGGAAAGGGCACGTCGTTGCTGAAGAACGCTCTGATTTCTATCATGGCGTAGGCAAGGACTTGAAGTGTGAAAGCGGGTCTTTTTCAAACGCTGTTGGCAAGTGCATTAACGACTTAATAGATAAAGATAAAAACGTTATTGCAATTACCGCGGGCATGAAAGATGGAACAGGGCTTGCGCAGGTAGAAAAAGCGCATGAAAAGAATTTTATTGACGTGGGCATTGCCGAAGAATTTGCCGTAACGCTTGCGGGTGGGCTTGCTAAAGGGGGCTTAAAACCGTTCGTGTGCATATATTCCACTTTTTTGCAACGTGCTTACGATCAAATCGTTCACGACGTATGCTTGCAAAATCTCCCCGTAGTTTTTTGTATTGATAGAGCGGGGCTGGTTGGGGCTGATGGCAAAACGCATCAAGGAGTGTTTGATTTAAGTTACCTTTCGCACATTCCAAACATTACAGTGCTTGCGCCTAATACGGTTGAAGAACTTAAAGATATGATAGAATACGCTTACGGGCTAAACTCTCCCGTGGCGATTAGATATCCTAAAAACGCGATAGAAGAAGATAACTTTATGAGCGTGAAAGAATGTGCTTGGAAGCGCGTTAAGGATGGAGATAAAGCAACTCTGGTTGCTGTTGGACCGCAAATGCTTTGCAAGGCAAAGAAGGTTGCCGAACAGTTTGACGGAGTGGGTGTAGTAAGTGCGCGAACGATTAAACCGCTTTGTGAAAGCGAGCTTGAGCGCATAAAAAATACCGCTATAATAACGCTTGAAGAAAACGTGAGCGGTGGAATAGGAAGTGCTGTTGTTCAGTATTATGCAAATAAAAACGAAAAAGTTTGCGTTCGATGTCTTGGCGTTAAAGACCAATTTATCGCACACGGTAGCATTGAAGAACAGTTGCTTGAAAACGGGCTTGATGAACGCAGTATTGCTGACGTTTTAAGAGATATTTTAGCTAAACAGTAGGAGGAAGTTTGTTTGAATAAAAATATTAAATACGCTTTGAGCGTTTTGTTGGACGTGGTTACTATCGTCGCTCTAAATATAGTAACGTTGATGTTTTTGAGATACGACTTGGTTAGCATTTTGCAAACTAACTGGTATTTCTTCGCAGGAGAAATAGTTTTGTGCGTTGGAGTTCACGCTCTTTTAAGATTGTACCAAGGCATTTGGACTTACGCAAGCTTTTTAGAAGGCGTTAAAATCATTGCTTCGGCGGCTATTCTTCTCGTGTATAACGCAATCGCGGCGATAGTTTCAAAAGAACTTGCTTACGAATGGGCGTTTATCGGAACGTTTTTGCCATATTGCGTAATGTTTATAATTAGGTTTATTCCGCGCGCAAAAAAATCTTTTACAAGCTATGTATCGAACCGCTCGAACAGCAAACAACAACGCATTATGGTCGTTGGTGGTGGCTTTGCGGGCGATGCGCTTATTAGAGATTTAAGAGTTAGAAAGCATATGGAAATGATTCCCGTATGCGTTCTCGACGACGATGAAAGCAAGCGTAACTGTTATCTTAACGGCGTTAAGATAGTAGGTAAAATTTCCGAAGTTGAACGCTTTGCTCAGGAATATGCCGTGGACGAAATAGTTATTGCGATTCCTTCTGCAACAAAAAAGCAGTTGAGTGCAATAATCGACGTTTGCAGAAAAGCAAAGAAAAAATTAAAGACTATTCCCAGTATGTATCAAATTGCGTCTGGTGAAGTTTCTTTATCAGACATAAAAGAAGTAAGTATTGAAGACGTTTTGGGGCGTGACCAAATAAACGTTAACTTAAACGAAATTATTGGCTACATCGAAGGTAAAACCGTTTTAGTTACTGGCGGTGGCGGTTCGATAGGAAGCGAACTTTGCCGTCAAATAGCAACCCACAATCCTAAACAACTTATTATCGTTGATATTTACGAAAACAACGCTTTTGAAATCGAACAAGAATTGGTTGAAAACATTCCTAATCTTAACTTAAAGGTTTTGATTGCGAGTGTTAGAGATGCAAACAAAATTGATTGCATATTTGAACAATATAAACCCAACATCGTTTTCCACGCGGCTGCACACAAACACGTTCCACTAATGGAAACAAGCCCCAACGAAGCGGTTAAAAACAATGTTTTCGGTACTTATAACGTGGCTGAATCAGCGGCAAAACACGGTGCGGACAAGTTCATTCTTATAAGCACGGATAAGGCTGTTAACCCCACTAACGTTATGGGGGCAACAAAACGTATATGCGAAATGATAATTCAAACATTCGCAAGAAAGCACGAGAACACTGAATTTGCAGCGGTAAGATTTGGCAACGTTTTGGGTTCTAACGGTTCGGTTATTCCGCACTTCAAAAAGCAAATAAAACACGGCGGACCGGTTACCGTAACGCACAAGGATATAGTTAGATATTTTATGACTATTCCCGAAGCGGTTAGCTTAGTTCTTCAAGCGGGAGCATACGCTAAAGGCGGAGAAATTTTCGTTCTCGATATGGGCGAACAGGTTAGAATTTACGATCTTGCAGAAAAGCTTATTATGTTGTCAGGCTTTGAACCGAACGTGGATATTGATATTAAGATAACGGGATTAAGACCGGGCGAAAAACTTTACGAAGAAAGGCTTATGGCTGAAGAAGGACTGAAAACCACTGAAAATAAAATGATTTCCATAGGCAAGCCTTTGGAAATCGATGAAAAGTTCTTATTTGAAAAGTTAGACGAATTGAAGCGTGAAGCTTACGCTGAAACGGACGAAATGAAACAGTTAGTTCACGAACTTGTTCCAACGTATAAAATAGACTTAAGAAAGTAATTTATAATCCTTGAAAGCAGGCAGAGAGTAATCAATCTCTGCTTGTTTTGTTTTTGTAAGGGAGAACGCAACCACGATGGTATAATAAACCAAAACTATGTCGCATTCGCCGTTGTCTATAAGTCCGTAACCTAAGAACATAACCGTTGCGGTTATAAGGAAATAGCAAAGGGAAGTGCCGGCTTTGCGCAGACTGCGGATTCTAGTGCAATACAAATAAACGTAAGCTAACAAACCCATTATTCCGCAAGCAGAAATGGCAAAAAAGTAAGTTGAATGGATAGTGAAGCCGTATTTCGTTCCAGCAATGCCGTTTGCCGCGTGTCCAACGCCCATTCCGAATATTGGGAAGTTAGTAAAGGCTTCCCACGCCTTTTTATAAAGTGGGCCACGGTTTGAGTCGTTGAGCATTTTTTTGAAGAACAAATGCGCCTTATCTGGCAAATAACTGACGAAATAAATTAATCCAGCCACGCAAATAGTGATAGAAAGAACCCAAAAACATCTAAACATTACACGGTTTTTGGGTAAAATAGAAAGTTGGGTTTTCAATAAAAGCGCGGGTGTAAATATTATAAGAACGGCAAGAGCACCGTCACTTTGAGTGGCAAAACAAGAAAAATAAAAGAAAACGAGTTGGAATAATAAAGGATATATATTTTTACTTTTACTAATCAAGTAAAAACAAATAGGCACGGCGATTAAAATCATATTTGCTATGTGGTTTGTGTTGGTCCAACAAAAGTTTCCAGGAACTTGGAAAACTTTGTTTTTTTCGATTATATTATAAACTGAAGCGTAAATTAATTGCAAGCACGCCGTGTTGATTGCAAACATAAACGAATAGCAAAAATATTTAGTATTATCGCAGTTCTTTTGGTGTTTGACGCGGTTGATTGTGAAAAAGTGAATAATAAAAGCAGAAAAGCCCACCGTTATGATAAGCGGTAAGCCATGAACGTAGTCTTCGATAAAGAAGGGTGAAAAAATTCCGCCAATTAATAAAACCGCGGTAAGTATAATTAAGCAAAGACTAAGTGAATCGAATTTAACCTTCTTTATTGGATATTTTATAAGATTAAAGATAATAGCAAGCCCGAAAATAGTCATGCACACGATAGCGGGAATGCTACTAGGGATAGCGTTAGAGTCGCGGAAAGACATTCCAAGCAACAAAAACGCCGGAATTGAAGGCGTTAAGTCTTCAAACAAAACGAGAATAATCGCGCCAGATAAGCAAATAATGGCCGTGCCCACGGTTTGCAAGTTTGCAACCCAAAAGAACAACGTCAACAAACTCAATATAGCAGGAAAGAAAAGACTATATACGAAGTCTTTTATTTTTTCTTTTACACTGAATATGCAATTTTTCTCTGGTGTTTCTAACGTATGCATATATAAAGTATAACACAATAGTAAAGTTATTGCAAGATAAAATTTTACACAAAGTCAATTTTTTTAAAAATGTTGCAAATCTAGTTTATTAATGGAAATTAGTATGATATAATATTAATTGTAAAAATTGGTAATAGTGTTTTACCGAACTCAAAGTAAGGGAGATAAAATGCGAGCAAAAAGACCGCTTAAGTGGATAATTGAAACTTCAAAATCTCAGCGTCTGAGTATGGCTGTTTTAATCTTGTCTAACGCCTTTTTTTCAGTGTTATCAATTATTTTTGCTTTTTTGATTAAGGAAATTATTGATAGTGCCGTACCGCCAAAGCAAGATATAGATAGGCTTATTTCGTTTGCCGTTGCGATTATTTTAGTCGTGTTAGTGCAGTTTGTTTTTAGGTTGATTATAAACGGGCTTGCAGAAAGAATAAGAGCAAAGCTTGAAATGGCGTATAAAACCAGATTGTTCAACGGCATATTGCGCAAAGAACAAGACAAGATAACCGCATATCATAGCGGTGAGCTTATGAACAGGCTTACCAGCGACGTGGGGATAGTAAGTGATGGCATTTCTTCTATCGTTCCCACGGTAGTATCGGCTTTTACAAGGTTAATATGTGCAGTTGTTGCGCTCATAATTCTCGATTGGGTGTTTGCTATAGCGTTCACCGTTGCGGGACTTTTGGTTTTTTTGGTTATAACTGGGCTTCGCGGAATGCTTAAAAGTTTGCATAAGGGCGTGCAAGAAACTGATGGTGAAGTGCGTTCGTTTATGCAAGAATGTATCGAAAATCTGTTAGCGGTTAAGGTTTTTTCTGCAAGTGGAAAGGTTCAACAAAAGTCTAACGAGCTACAAGAAAAGAACTTTAAGATTAAGATGCGCAGAAAAAATTATTCTGTTAGCGGACACGCGATTTATAACTTTATTTTTAGCGCAGGATATCTTTTCGCTCTTATTTATGGCGGAGTAAAGATACTCGGCGGAGTAATAAGCTACGGTGCGTTGTCAGCTATTTTACAGCTGGTTAACAACGTTCAAGTGCCGTTTGCTTCACTATCAAACATTCTTCCTAAATATTACGCTATGCTCGCTTCTGCAGAACGTATTATGGAAATAGAACAAGTTCAAGAAGAACCGCGCGAAAAGGCTGTTGTGGCTAATAAATTATACGAAAAAACCAACGCTATCGTGTTTGAAGACGTTAGTTTTTCTTACGATAGAGACGTTGTTTTGCAAGGCGCGAGTGCTAAAATTAACAAAGGCGATTTCGTTGCTGTTGTCGGGGCTTCCGGTCAGGGCAAAAGCACGTTGTTTAAGCTTATGTTGGGTGTTTACCGTTTAAATAAGGGCAAGATTTATTGTCAAACGGATGAAGGAAACGTCGATTTATCGGTGGGAACGCGTCCACTTTTTGCTTACGTTCCGCAAGGCAACATGTTGTTTAGTGGAACTATTAGAGAAAACGTTACGTTTATAAACCAAACGGCAAGCCAAAGCGAAATTGATCGCGCACTTGAAATAAGTTGTGTTAGTGAATTTATAGGAACGCTTCCACAAGGGTTGGATACGATAGTTGGTGAGCATGGTGTAGGGCTTTCGGAAGGGCAAGTTCAAAGAATAGCAATCGCTCGTGCAATACTTGCAAATGCGCCGGTGTTGTTGCTTGATGAATCTACAAGTGCTTTAGACGAAAAGACTGAGAAAAAGGTTCTTGAAAATTTAGCAGAGTTAAAAGGCGTTACCAAAATACTTATTTCGCATAAAAAACAAGCACTTTCGATGTGTGACGACTGTTTGGAAATAAAGGGCGGAAAAATCAGTAAAAAACAATAGAAAATTGCAATTTTAAAACCGTGTTTTAGTTAAAACGATAAAAATTTTATCAAAACTCTAAAATACGGTTTATTTTTTTAAATATTTATGATATAATACTCATACGAGAGAGGCTTACTTTGTAGAAAGGCAGAAAACAGGAGGAAGAAGTTTTGACGATTAAAGAAATTTGCGAGCTTTTTGATATAAGTGGCAAATATGTAAGCTGTGAAGAAATTTCAACTGGCAACGTAAATAGCACTTACGGTGTAGAATTCTTAGATGGTGGCGAAAAGAAGAAATACGTTTTGCAAAAGATAAGTAAGGCGGCGTTTAAAAATCCACCACAAGTTATGGATAACATTGTTCGTGTTACTGAACATATAAGAAAGAAGATTTCAGGCGGAGCGGAAGCTGAAGACAAAGGCGTTTTACACGCGTTTCTCGCAAAGGCAGACGGAAAGCCGTACATAATCGACGATTACGACGAATATTGGCGTTGTTATCTTTTCATAAAAAATTCGGTTACTTACGATGCGTGCGATTCGCTTAAAAGAGCAAAGGACATCGGTTGGGCGTTTGGTCGCTTTCAAAAATACTTACAAGATTTTAATGCGGAAAGTTTGTATACGACCATTCCAGATTTCCACAATACGATAAATAGATATGAAATTTTGCGTGCAGCAATAAGGTTAGACCCTAAAAACAGGGTTAGAAAAGTAAAGCAACAAATAGAAGATTTATTTGCGCTTGAAGAAAAGGCATGTTTACTTCAAAAATATTTAGACGAAGGGAAAATTCCTTACAGGGTTACACATAACGATACCAAGGCTAATAACGTTTGCTTTGAAAAAGACACTGGCAAAGTTTTAGCCGTGCTTGATTTAGACACGGTTATGCCGGGAGCAATAGCGCACGATTTTGGCGACGCTATTAGGTTTATGGCAAACACTCTTTTGGAAGACGACCCGCACTATGAAGAAGTTTCGCTTGATTTAGATAAATATCGTGCGTTTGCGCAAGGGTTTATTGGTCAAGTTAAAGATGTCCTTACTCCAATGGAAAAAGAGACCATGGCACTTGGTGTTTTAGCGATGACGACCGAGCTTGCGGTGAGATTTTTAACCGACTACTTATTGGGTTGCCCGTACTTTAAGATAAAATATCCGGGGCACAACGTAGATAGAACGAACAACCAACTTGCATTGGCTAAAGATGTTCTTACAAAGTTAGATAGAATGCAAGAAATATTACTTGAAATAGTATAAGGAGACTGTAAATGGAAGAAAACGTAAAAGACATAGGCAGCAAAATGTTGCGTAGCGTATGGGCATTGATAAAAAGAAACGTTGTGTTGATTCTTTGTGTTATAATAGCGTTTGCGGGTGTAGGTGTAGGGTATGCGTATATGCAAAAACCCAACTACGTTGCGAGCGTTAAGGTTCGTTATATGTTAACGGGAACGGCAAATGGACAAGGTGTTGGCACATACGAAGACGTAACTACCATGATGGCGTTCGTTGACACTGCAATTGACTTCGTTGACGAAGGGGTTGTTTTAGATAGGGCAAGCTATTACTATAAGTGTTGGATGGACGTTAAGGGCACGGGAAAAACCCTTAGAGAGTTTTTAGAAGAAAGCTCAAAGCTTAATTACGATCCCGCTTCAAAAGTTGATCCCATGTACAATTTTAGCAAGAGCAACATTAGCATTGCAACCACTAGAATTGATAACCAAACTCAGTTCTTCTTCTCAATTAAATACAAAGCAATAACCGAAGAAAAAGCAGTTGAAATGACTCAAATTCTTGCGCGTGCTTATAAAGAAGAAATTTTACTTAAAGACCAAAAAGACGACTTTATTTATTTTGACGGTTTGGAAATTGATATAGATGAAAAGGGCGTTGAATCAGTGGTTTCAGACGTTTCTAAGAAAAAGACGGTATTATTAGCCTTTGTTATTGGCGTAATAGTTGCCGCCGTTGTGGTGTTCGTTAAAGACAGAATGGACGTTACTGTTAGAGATAGAAACGAATTAGAAGAAATAACCGACTTGAAAGTAGTCGCATTACTTGATATATAGGAGGACAGTTTAATGGATAACGTACAAAGAAAAATTCCTTTTTTCAAGTTAATTTATAAAAATCTTTTTTTAGAAATTTTAATCGTATTTTTATGCGCGTTATTAATGGTTGGATACACCGTTGCAACTGACGAAACTCGTTACACTGTAAACCAATCGGTTATGTTAAGAACTTCAGTTACTTCAGCACTTGGCAACGCTTCTCAATCGGCAAACGCTTCTCACGGTAAGTTATATATGCCTATGGTTAAAGACAGTATAACCAACCCCGAAGCAATGAGAGAAATTAACGAAATTTATAAAGAACGTTATGGTGGAGAATTGGGGCAAATTAGTCCTGGTGCTATTAAGATTGCGTATAAAGAAAACAGCCTTATCTTTAACATTTCTTATACCGACTTAGACGAAAAGGTTGCAAAACAAAAACTTGGCGTTGTGTTTGAAGTTGCAAACGTTAACTTAAAAGAAGACATTAAAGGTAACGTAGAACTCATATTGACGGACGGCGTTGACCAAAACGGCGAAATTAGATATCACTCGGTTGAAACGAGCGACAGTCTTTTGAGAAATGCAATGGTTGGCGTTGCAATCGGCGTAGTGGTAGCGGCAGCGGTAGTCTTTATAAAATACGTTATGGACAACACCGTTAAGGATAAAGACGAGTTTGAATCTATTACGGGTGTAAGCGTTCTTTCTTTTGTAGAAAAAGAACAAAAGTAATAATAAAAGCCACCTATAACAAGGTGGCTTTAGTTTTAAGATTATCACAGCAAAAAGGCTTAATCTATTTGGTCTGCCTGTGTTTCAAACTTATCGAAAAGATTATATCTTTCGGGGTGAATAAGAGCGGTAAAAAGCATTTCTCTGATATTGGGAATGTCTTTAGAAACGTGTCTAACAACGTCTTTGACATACTCCCGCTTAGTAAAGGTGTTTGCAGGGCAACAACTCTTTGTTATTGGCAAGTTCTTTGCGTAAGAAATGACGTCTGCTTCTCTGATCATAATCATAGGTCTAATAAGGGTTAAGTCCATTTTATCTAAATAGCTTTTGGGTGCGAAGGTGGAAAGCCTTCCTTCGTAGAACAAAGAAAGTAAAAGGGTGTCGGTTAAATCGTCTGCGTGGTGACCTAACGCAACTTTGTTGCATCCCAATTTTTTAGCAAGGCTATTTAGTGCGCCTTTTCTCATTTTAGAGCATAACGCGCAGGGGTTAGTTTCTTTTCTGACGTCAAAAACAACCTGACCGATATCGGTTTTTTCTATAAACAGTTCAACGTCTAAAGAGTCGCAAAATTCTTTAAGCGGAGTAAAGTTGGTGGGGTTGTCCTTAAAATTAAGGTCAACCGATATGGCTACGAGAGAAAATCTTTCGGGAGAAAAGCGTCTATATTCGGCAAGCAACTTTAATAAAGTAACGCTGTCCTTTCCGCCTGAAACGCCAACGGCAATTTTATCACCGTCTTTAATAAGCTTATATTTAGTTATACCTTTTCGCATAACTGATAGCATTTTTTGAGTTGTCATAGTTTTTCCTACAAAAATATTCGTAATTTTATTATACCTGTAAATATAAAAAAAACAAAACATTTAAGGTGACTTATGGTAAATTTTATTCAAAATTTGATAAATAACGACGTTTTAGCAACCACTATAATGTCTTTAATCCCGCTTATAGAACTAAAGGGTGGAATTGTGTTTGCGCGCGGAGTCGGGTTGGATTTTATCACGTCGTTCTTGCTCGCTTATGCAGGTTCTACTATAGTATTTTTCCCCATATATTTCTTATTAAGGCCTGTTCTTAATTTGATGAAGAAAATAAAGTGGTTTAATAAATTTGCACAAAAAGTGGAAAACTATTTTACGGAAAAGGCAGAACAAGCTGTTGAAAAGCAGAGCAAAAAGGGCAAAAAAGCACGTTCAGCAACCTTCTTAAAGCAAATTGGCGTGTTTATTTTCGTGGCTATTCCCTTGCCAATGACGGGGATATGGACGGGTACGGCAATAGCTGTGTTCTTAAACTTGGATTTTAAGCACGCGGTGTTGCCTGCAATTTTAGGCAATTTTGTTGCGGGAACGATTATTGCGCTCTTAGCTCAAATGTGCATAAGTTTTTTTGAAATCGCGGTATTAGACTATATTTTATATGCTTTGTTCGCGCTTGCGATTTTGTTGCTGGCGGTGTTTATTGTTAAAGTGATTACTTCAAAACCCAAGCAAGATAAGGTTAAGGTGGAAGATTAATGTGGTTTTTTAATAAATTATTCGGCAGAAAAAAACCCAATAAAATAAAGATAGGTTTAGCACTCGGTTCGGGTGGAGCAAAGGGGTTTGCCCACGTGGGCGCACTCAAAGCGTTTGAAGAAAATGGGATAGAATTCGACGTGGTTGCTGGCACAAGTATCGGTAGCGTTGTAGGCGCGTTCTATTCGGCAGGGTATTCTGCGACCGATATAATCGAAATGTTATCCAGAATAGATTTTGGCGAAATTAAAAGCCTTTTTATGATAAAAATGGATACTTTCGGGCTTTTTAAGGTGGTTGACAGAGAAATAGGTTCTCTTAACATAGAAGAACTTAAAAAACCGTTTATGGCAGTTGCGACTGCGCTTGAAACGGGAACGGAGCACGATTTTAAGAGTGGAAGCGTTGCCACGGCACTTTGCGCTTCAAGTAGTATTCCGCCATTTTTTAAGCCAGTAATCATTGAAGGCGAACGATATATAGACGGAGCTTACACCAATGCATTGCCTGCTGACTTAGTTAAGCAAATGGGTGCGGATTACGTTGTTGGAATAGATTTATCAACCAATAATTCTAAAAGCGGATTGCTTTCTAAATTGTTTCCGACCTATAAATCACAGGTGGAAGACCCTTATGAAAAAGGGCGTGCAAATAGCGACGCGTTATTACACCCTGACTTAAACGATTTTAGCTCTATTTCTTTTCACGAAGGGGTTAAGATGTTCGATATAGGATATCATCACGCACTGTCATTCGTGCCTAAAATTAAAGAAGATATAGAACGGTTAAAGAAAGCAAAAAGGTAAATAAATGTTTTACAAAAGAAAAGGCTGTGCTTGCGTGTTATGGACTCTATTGTGTTTTTACAGCTTTGGGTGTGGTGGAGTAAACGTAAAAGACTCAACTGATGGCGGAAAAACGTTGTTTTCCGTCCATTTTATTAACGTGGGGCAAGGCGATTGTATTTTTATTGACTTGCCAGATGGAAAGAACGTGCTTATTGACACGGGCGAAGCAGATGCATTAGAGCAAAACAATCAGTATATAACGGCTTACCTTAAACAGTATAACGTGCATACCATAGATTATTTAGTGCTAACTCATCCCGATTCAGACCACGTTGGGAACGCAGAGTCTATAGTTAACGAATTTGAAGTTATAAATGCTTACGTTCCTTATATAACGAGCACTCTAAGGCAAAACTATTATTATTTTGATAGAGCGTATAGTGCATTAGAGAAAGAAAATGCAAATATTGTTGTTTCCGATTATTATAAGTGTATAAAGGGCGAAGATTACGCGTTTGTGTTTTTATCTCCAAAACAAAAAGACGTGGTAGACAGCAGCTATTCTATATTTAACGGAATGTTAATTCCCAGCGAACAAGCAAGCAACGATTTATCACCGATAATTTATTTTGAATCATTTCAAACGCGCATGATTTTTACAGGAGATGCCGGTAAAAGTCAAGAAAACTTGGTGATTGATAATTATTTTGCACGGCTTTACGACACTATTTTCAAAAAACAAGGCGTGCAAGTAGTTTTGGAAGACGTTGATTGTTTGAAAGTTGGGCATCACGGTTCAGACACCAGTTCAAGCCAAGAGTTTATTAATTTATTAAGACCTAAAAACGCTGTTATATCTGTCAGCGGAAATAACTATTACGGACATCCGAACTCGGCAACGCTTGAGCGTTTAGAAAAAGCCAATCCAAATTACACTTTATATAGAACGGACTATCATGGCACGGTAGTTTTCAATAAATATAAAGACGGAAGTTTTTATGCAACTCTCGCATAGTTTGATAATAAAAACCGACTGAAATTAGTGCGTTGGCGATAGGGGTTGTTTTTGATACACAACAATATTTGCCTATCGGCAAGTTGTGGCAAAAATAACGTAACGTTGTATAAGTCAAAACATAACGCAAGGTGCTTGCATATAACTTTTAGCCACAAAACAAAAAACAAAACGAATATATTTAATCTTTTGTGGATAAGAAAAGCCCACTATATTTCGTGATTTGCGAAGTATAGTGGGCTACGCTTTTATAAAGTTAAAAACTCTCTGCGTCTATTGCGGGTTACCCCGAGTTTTTTGTGGCGTTTGCCAAATAGAACAATGAAAGAAAACTGTATTATTAAGCAACCTTTAATACGGTTATGCTTGCGTTAGATAAAGTGACTTGCGTTGCCGAAGTGTTGTAAAGAGAAAGGGTTGAACCTGCGGGTAAAGAAAGCAATATAGTTTTACTTGCCGCACCCGCGCTGTTAGATTGAACGATGTTTTCTCCCGTAACGGCAGAGCCGTTAATGTATAACGAAGTTATAAATTCGTTAGTAGGAACTGAACCGCCAACAAAATAAGAAACTAAATATATCCCTTCTTCAGTTATATTGATTGAGCCGTCTGAAACCGTTTGGGTTGATTCAGGGGTCTGTAAAGTTAGAGTTAAAGGAATAATCTCGTTAGGATTAACGATGAGTGCTCCCGAGTTGGTGTAAATAGCGTCGCTTGTTCCTGCGGGACCAGCTTCACCTTGCGGGCCTTGCGGGCCGACAGGACCAACAGGACCTTGTGGGCCAGTAGCACCAGTTGCACCTGTTGCACCAGTAGCACCCGTCAAACCAATAGGGCCTTGCGGTCCAACTTCACCTTGTGGACCTTGCGGACCAATAGGACCAACCGGACCTTGTGGACCGGTTGCACCAGTAGCACCAGTTGCGCCAGTAGCACCTGTTAAACCGATAGGACCTTGTGGGCCAGTAGCACCAGTCGCACCAGTCGCGCCGGTAGGACCAATAGGACCAACAGGACCTTGTGGACCTATAGGACCTCTTGCACCCGTTGCACCAGTAGGGCCAACAGGGCCTTGTGGGCCACGGCAACAGCATCTTTTTCTGTTACAATTACAACTGCTTTGGTTGTTTGAAAATAAACAGCACATTATAAAAAATCCTCCTTTGTAACTAATATATCTTATGTGCGTAAAGCAAAAAAAGTTACGAAGGGGGATTGTGTGTTACAATGTGTCTATAAAATTAATTTCAGTTAAGTCTAACGGCATTTGATAGCACATTTCTTCGTGCATATCCTTGCCGTCCTTAAAGGCTATGCTAAAGGGCATTTTGAAAAATTTTGCATTGCCTTCGGCGAGCAAAACGTCATCCATAGAATAAAGCGCGCCTTTGGCGGTAAACCCGCGAGAGCCGTTAAAGGTTATATATGCGCGCGCTTTTACAAGCGTATCTGGCGGAACGGCTTTTCTATAAGTAACGTTTAGAGTGGTGGTAACTCCGAACATTTGGGGCTCGTTAACCCATAAGGCTCTGCCCATAAGCTCGTCTAACAGCGCACTTATCATTCCGCCGTGCGTACGGTCAGGGTAGCTTTGATGAACGCTGTTAAATTTTAATACGGTTGCCACGCTGTTATCGTCAAGATTATAGAAAACGGCTTTTAAGCTTAAAGGGTTTTCCATACCGCAAACGATGCAGTTCTTGCTGTTTAGTTGGGTTGAAACTACTTTCATTGGTGGGATTTCTCGCTTTTTTAATATCAATAAGTATTATAGCACATAATAAAAAATTTGTATTCATAATTTATAAAAAACGATGGTTTTGTTGGTGTAAAAAATTGATTTTTTTTATTTTTGGGGTATAATTATATGTGAAATATAAAGGAGACGTAAAATATGCTTTACAACTATCACACCCACACAAATCGTTGCCATCACGCAAACGGCAGTGACCGTGAATACGTTGAAAATGCAATAAAGGCGGGCATAAAAACGCTTGGTTTTTCCGACCACGCGCCCTATTTTTATCCGCAAATAAATCCGAGAAATCCTTATAGAATAGATTGTGACAAATTTGAAGATTACGTAAATAGCGTTATATCGTTAAAGAAAGAGTATGAAAAAGACATTGATATTTTGTTGGGATACGAATTAGAATATTATCCAGAATATCACGCGCGAGAAATGGAATATTTGAATACTTATAGTTACGATTATCTTATTTTAGGGCAACATCAACTTATAAAGGGCGGGGATTATAAAGTTATTTATGCTAATCGCCCAACTTATAATCTAAGTGAATACGTGGACACCGTGATAGAAGCACTAAACACTGGTGATTTTAATATGTTGGCTCACCCTGACTTGCCTAATTGTTTTGCGACCAAAGAACAAAAGGAAAATGAGTTTAGCAAGCTTTGTTTGTGCGCTAAAAAACAAAATATCCCGTTAGAACTTAATCTCTTGGGAATTAGAGAAGGAAGAATGTATCCAACTGAAGATTTTTTTGAGATTGCAGCAAAAGTGGGCAACGATATAGCTATTGGTTACGACGCGCACTCTCCAAGTGACTTTTTGGACAAATATGCGCTTTCAAAAGCCTTGAAGATAGTAGAGAAATACAAACTTAACTTAATAACTAAACCTTTTATAAAAAATACAATAAAATAAAAACAAAAAAGAAAACCAAACAGTTGACAACGTTTGGTTTTTATGTTATTTTTAAAGTATGAAAATTCATACTTTTCATACCATTCAAACAAATAGGAGATAAATATGCAAGTAGAAAAGGATAAATATTTTTTCGGAATTTGTAAAGTTAGCGAAAGGGGGCAAATAGTTATCCCTAAGGAAGCAAGAGATGTTTTCAATATAAAAGCGGGGGACAGTTTGTTACTTTTAGGCGATAAAAAGAAGGGTTTAGCACTTGTAAAGGGCGACGTTTTCAATGCGGTTGCTGAAGATATTATGGGAGACAAATAATCGTGGCAAACATTATTAAAATAGACCGTTTATATAAGAGCTACGGTCAGGTTAAAGCCGTGCAAGACTTGTCTTTTCAGGTTAAACAAGGCGAGTTGTTTGCGTTTTTGGGTGTTAACGGGGCAGGAAAGTCTACCACCATTTCAATCATGTGTGGAACGCTTGAAAAGGACAGCGGAAGTGTTTTTGTGGACGGGGTTGATCTTGACCACGGCACTGACGACGTTAAGCGTTCAATAGGTGTAGTATTTCAAAATTCGGTGTTGGATAAATCGCTTTCGGCATACGACAATTTAAAACACCGCGCTTCGCTTTACGGAATAATAGGAAGTGATTTTGAACGCAGGCTTAACGAGTTAACCGAGATTTTAGAGTTCAAAGATTTTGTTAACCGACCTATTTCCAAGCTTTCGGGTGGTCAAAAGAGAAAAGTTGATATTGCCAGAGCACTTTTGCATAAGCCTAAAATTTTGATTTTAGACGAGCCTACCACGGGCTTAGATCCTCAAACGCGCACTATTATGTGGAAGGTGATTGAAGATTTACGCAAAAAAGAAAAAATGACCGTGTTTTTAACCACGCACTATATGGAAGAAGCTGCTGAAGCGGATTATGTGGTAATAATTGATGCGGGCAAAATAGTTGCGGAAGGCACTCCGCACGACTTAAAGGATAAATACGCAAAGGACGTTTTAACTGTTTACGGCGTTAGCGAAGAGCAAATTGAAAAAATAAACTTGCCCAAAGAAAAGGTTGCGGGCGGATTTAGATTGAGCATTGAAAACACTGCTGTTGCGACCAAAATTATAAACACGTATCCAGAATTGTTTAACGATTTTGAAGTTATTAAGGGCAAAATGGACACCGTTTTTCTAAACGTTACAGGAAAAAATCTTGTGGAGGAAGACAAATGAAAACGTTTAATGCTTGTGTAAAAAGAAACACAAAGATGTTTTTTAAGGACAAGGGCTTGTTTTTTACTTCACTTATAACTCCTTTAATCCTTTTGCTTTTATACGCTACCTTTTTATCAAACGTATACAAAGATGCTTTTAGTCAAATATTTCAAGCGGTTGGCGTTACCATTGAAGACGGAATTATGAAGGGTTTGGTTGGCGGGCAACTTATGAGTTCTCTGCTTGCCGTATCCTGCGTTACCGTTTCCTTTTGTTCTAATATGCTTATGGTGCAAGACAAGGTGTCGGGTGCAAGAAACGACTTTCTTATTTGTCCCGTTAAAAAATCTAAACTTGCACTTTCTTATTATGCTTCAACGACTATAAGCACGCTTATAATTTGCCTTGTCGCATTAGGTGCAACGCTCGTTTACGTTGCGGTTGGCGGTTGGTATTTATCTTTTGGCGACGTTATGCTGTTGCTTTTAGATATAATAATTTTGACAACTTTTGGAACGGCTTTATCTTCGGTAATAAACTTTTTCTTGTCGTCACAAGGTCAAATTTCAGCAGTGGGCTCTATCGTAAGTTCTTGTTACGGGTTTATTTGCGGTGCGTATATGCCTTTATCAAGCTTTGGCGAAGGCTTAAGAAACGCCGTAATGTTTTTACCGGGAACGTATGGCACGTCGCTTATAAGAAACCATTCGCTCAGTGGTGTTATGAACGCCATTGCAGACAAGGGTTATCCACAAGAGCTTATAAGGGGGTTAAAAGATTCAATCGACTGCAATCTTTACTTTTTTGGAACGAGAGTTGAAGAGTGGACTATGTATTTAGTAACGTGCGGAAGCATCGTAATTTTAATCGGGGTGTACGTTTTGCTTAACATGTTGAAGAAAAAGAATAAATGACAATAACCACAAACGCAACCATTAAAGAGTTGCGTTTTTTATTTACAATAAAAAAATTATATGTTAAAATGAATAGGAAATAAAGCAAAGGAAAGACTTTAAAGTAGCGGTAAATGGAAAAACGGCAATTTATTTTACGTTCAAAATTTAATCCTACGGGGGACCAACCACGGGCGATTGAAAAGCTTACTGAAGGCTTGCGTGACGGGCTTAGAACGCAAGTTCTTTTAGGCGTTACCGGAAGTGGTAAAACGTTCACGATGGCAAACGTCATTAAAAACGTAAACCGCCCTGCGCTCGTAATCGCGCACAACAAAACGCTTGCTGCCCAACTTTGCAACGAGTTTAGGGAGTTTTTCCCCGAAAACCGTGTGGAGTTTTTCGTTTCTTATTACGATTATTATCAGCCCGAAGCTTATATCCCGTCAAGCGACACTTATATCGAAAAAGATCTTGCTATTAACGACGAAATAGACAAGCTTCGTCACTCTGCAACCTGTTCTCTTTCCGAGCGCACGGATACAATCGTAGTCGCTTCGGTTTCGTGCATATACGGGCTTGGTGCTCCCGAAGAGTATTACCGATTGGCACTTTCTCTCCGTCCGGACGACGCGTTGGAACGTGACGAGCTTATGCGTAGATTGGTGGCTATTCAATACACGAGAAAGGACGTGGATTTTTCCCGTTCGTCTTTTAGAGTGCGCGGGGATATAGTGGATATTTTTCCGTCTTCAAACACTGAAATATTGATTCGCGTGGAGTTTTTTGGCGATACTATAGACAAAATTTCCGAAGTGGAATTTGTTTCGGGTAAAGTTATATCCGAGCTCAAGCACGCGGTTATTTTCCCTGCGAGTCACTATGCCGTTGCGCAAGAAAAGCTTGAGCGCGCCGTTTGCGCGATTGAGCGTGACCGTGACGATGAAGTTCAGTTCTTTACCGAATCAGGCAAGCTTATAGAAGCTCAACGCTTAAAGCAACGCACGGACTACGACATAGAAATGATTCGCGAAATAGGGTTTTGCAAAGGCATTGAAAATTATAGTAGATACTTCGACGGTAGGCAAATAGGTCAACCGCCGTTTACGCTTTTGGACTATTTTCCAAGCGACTTTATTGTGTTTATAGACGAATCGCACATGACTATTCCGCAAATAGGCGCGATGTTTAACGGAGATCGTTCGAGAAAAACAAATCTCGTTGATTACGGGTTTAGGTTAAAATCTGCGTTTGATAACCGTCCACTTACTTTTGACGAGTTTGATTCGCGCGTGGGACAAATGATTTGCGTTTCGGCAACGCCCGCGAAATACGAATTAGAACAAGCAGGGCAGGTGGTTGAACAGCTTATCCGTCCTACTGGGCTTATTGACCCCGAAATAACAGTTAAACCAACTAAAAATCAAATAGACGACCTTCTTGTTGAAATAAACAAGGTTACTAAAGACGGCGGAAGAGTGCTTATCACCACGCTTACTAAAAAGATGGCGGAAAGCTTGACCGAATACTTAAAAGAAAACGGTGTTCGCGTTCGTTATATGCACAGTGATATAGACACGATGGAGCGAATCGAAATCGTTTCCGCGCTCCGTGCAGGCGAGTTCGACGTGCTTTGCGGTATCAACCTTTTAAGAGAAGGGTTAGACCTTCCCGAAGTAAAGCTCGTTGCTATTTTAGACGCAGACAAGGAAGGCTTTTTGCGAAGCGAAACGTCGCTCATTCAAACTATAGGTAGAGCGGCGCGTAACTCAGAAGGCAAGGTTATTATGTACGCCGATAATATGACTGGCAGTATGAAACGCGCTATTGACGAGACTAATCGTCGTAGAAAAATTCAATGCGATTACAACAACGAGCACGGAATAGTGCCTAAAACTATAGTAAAAGATATCGTTAACACCTTAGAAATCACAAAGAAAGTAGATAAGGTAAAGGAAGTTAAAAAGGCAGATATTCCAGACGAGATAGAAAAATTAAAGGCTCTTATGAAGATTGCGAGTGCAAACCTTGACTTTGAAAAGTGTATTGAAATTCGCGATACTATAGCAAAACTTAAAATGAAAATGAGAAAATAGATTATGGATTATATAAAAATTATAGGGGCAAAAGAAAACAACTTAAAAAACGTTGATTTAACTATTCCGCGCGATAAACTCGTAGTGTTCACGGGTCTATCTGGTAGCGGAAAGAGCACGCTTGCCTTTGAAACTATTTACGCCGAAGGGCAAAGAAGATACGTTGAGAGTTTATCAAGCTACGCGCGTATGTTCTTAGGGCAAATGGAAAAGCCTAACGTAGAGCAAATCGAAGGCTTGTCACCTGCAATATCCATTGATCAAAAAACCACTTCGCACAACCCACGTTCTACAGTAGGCACGGTTACCGAGATTTACGATTATATGCGTTTGTTGTTTGCAAGGGTGGGTGTTCCGCACTGCCCGATTTGCGGTAGAGAAATTTCTCGCCAAACGGTTGATCAAATTGCAGATAAGGTTATGGAATTGCCTGAAAACAGCAAGATTTTGATAAACGCGCCCGTCGTTCGCGGAAAAAAGGGCGAATACGGAAAGCAACTTGAAGGTTACAAAAAGAGCGGTTTTGCGCGCGTTGAAATAGACGGGGTAGTTTACGACCTTGGCGACGACATCAAACTTGACAAAAACGTTAAACATTCGATTAGCGTGGTGGTTGATAGGTTGGTTGTTAAAGACGGTATACAAAAGCGTTTAACCGACAGTTTGGAAACTGCGTTAAAACTCGCTGACGGACTTGTTGCTGTCAGCGTGGTTGGTGGAGAACAAACTCTTTATTCAACCAATTACGCTTGTCCAGATTGCAATGTCAGCATAGAAGAAATTGAGCCCAGACTGTTTTCGTTTAACAATCCGTTTGGTGCTTGCCCCGAATGTGCGGGGTTGGGCTTTAAGAACAAGGTGGATGAAAAGTTAGTCGTTCGCGATAAAAACAAGACCTTGCGTGAAGGGGCAATGACCGTTACTGGTTGGAACTTAGATAGTGGGAAAATGGTTAATATGTACTTTTCCGCACTGGCTAAAAAATACGGATTCAGCTTAGATATTTCCGTTAAAGACCTGCCAAAACAAATTTACAACATGCTTCTTTACGGTAATAACGGCGAAAAGATAAAAATAGATTACGACACCAGAACGTTTAGTGGAAGCTATGAAAGTGATTGGGAAGGAATAATTCCAAACCTTGAAAGGCGTTACCGCGAAACGACCAGCGACTATACCAAAATGGAAATAGAACGCTATATGACGGTCAGTCCGTGTAATACTTGTCACGGCAAACGTTTAAGAAGGGAAGCTTTGGCAGTCACGGTTGGAGAAAAAAACATTTCCGAGCTTAGTGATATGAGTGCGAGCGAGCTTTATTCGTTCGTGGAAGGATTGAAGTTTGATAAAACTAAGACGCTTATTTCAGAGCCTATAATCAAAGAAATAAAGGCGAGGCTAAATTTCCTTATAGACGTTGGACTTAACTATCTTACTTTATCAAGAAGTGCTTCAACCTTATCTGGTGGCGAAGCGCAGAGAATAAGGCTTGCAACGCAAATAGGTTCTGGGCTTACGGGGGTTATATATATTCTCGACGAGCCGAGTATTGGACTTCACCAACGCGACAACCAAAAGCTCATCGCAACGCTTAAAAACTTGCGTGACTTGGGCAATACTTTGATTGTGGTTGAACACGACGAAGACACTATGCGTGAAGCAGATTTTATAGTGGACATCGGGCCAAAAGCAGGTGTTCACGGCGGTGCGGTGGTTGCAACCGGCAGTGTTGAAGATATTATGAATGAACCGCGTTCTATAACGGGGGATTATCTTGCAGGGCGTAGAAAAATAGAAGTTCCCGCTCAAAGAAAACAGCCTGACGGAAGATTTTTAACCGTTAAAGGAGCAAGGCAAAACAACCTTAAAAATATAGACGTAAGCTTTCCCGTGGGGCTGATTACGGCGGTTACGGGCGTTTCGGGGAGTGGCAAAAGTTCGCTCGTTAACGAAATAGTTTATCCCGCGCTTGCCGTAGAACTCAACGGTGCGAAAGTTCGCGGTGGAGATTACGACGCTATTGAAGGTGTTGAATATTTTGACAAAGTTATCGCTATTGACCAATCGCCAATAGGCAGAACGCCAAGGAGCAACCCTGCAACTTATACGGGCGTGTTTTCGCCAATTAGAGAGCTTTTTGCAAGCACTCAAGATGCAAAAGAAAGGGGATACAAGGCTGGTAGATTTTCATTTAACGTGGCTGGTGGAAGATGTGAAAATTGCGAAGGAGACGGCGTTATCAAAATAGAAATGCATTTCCTTCCCGATATGTACGTTCCTTGTGAAGTATGCAAAGGTGAACGCTATAATAGAGAAACTTTACAGGTTAAATACAAAAATAAAACCATAAGTGACGTGCTAAATATGACTGTGGACGAAGCGTGTGAGTTCTTTAAGCCAATAAACGTTATATATAATAAGATTAAAACCTTGCAAGACGTGGGGTTGGGATATATCAAACTTGGTCAAAGTTCAACTACTTTATCTGGTGGTGAAGCGCAAAGAGTTAAGCTGGCAACTGAGCTTTCAAAGCGCGCCACGGGTAAAACGCTCTACATTTTAGACGAGCCTACCACAGGTCTGCACAGCTACGACGTGGACAAGCTTTGCACGGTTTTGTTAAGGCTTCAACAAGCGGGCAATACGGTGGTTGTTATAGAGCATAATTTAGACGTTATTAAACTTTCAGATTATATCGTGGACTTAGGGCCAGAAGGCGGAAACGGTGGCGGAACGATTGTTGCTGTTGGCAGTCCTGAACAGGTTGCTGAAAATCCTAATAGTCATACGGGAAAATTCTTAAAGAAAATATTGTAGTTAAAATCGCTCTTTTTACAAGGGCGATTTTTATTCATAATACGAACAAATATTAAGATAATGCTAATATAAGGTGAAATTATTACAATTGTGCATTGCAAAATTTTAAAATAGTGCTATAATATTAAAAAAAGGTAATAAGCTTTAAGAATATAGGAGGAAATTTTTATGCAAATGACTTTCCGCTGGTATGGCGAAGGCAATGATAGAATTAGTTTGCAAGATATTAAACAAATTCCCGGTGTTAAGGGAATAGTTTGGGCTTTGCACGATAAAATGCCGGGCGAAATCTGGCACGAAGAAGAAATTGCAAAAGTAAAAGCCCAATGTGATAAATACGGCTTTAATATCGACGTTGTTGAATCGGTTAACGTTCACGACGACATTAAGATTGGTCTTCCCACAAGAGATCAATATATCGAAAATTACAAAACGACCATTCGCAACCTTTCAAAGTTTGGCGTAAAGGTTATTTGTTATAACTTTATGCCCATATTCGACTGGACTCGTTCAAACCTTTTCCACGAGCTTGGTGACGGTTCTACCGCACTTTTCTATGAAAAAGGCATGATTCAAGACGATTATAACGCTATGGCTAAATACATTTTGGACTTCACTGAAAAGTACAATATGTCTTTCCCCGGTTGGGAACCCGAACGCATGGCTAAGCTTGACGAATTGTTTAAGGCATACGAAGGTGTTGACCACGAAAAATTGTGGACTAACTTAAAATATTTCTTAGAAGCACTTATGCCTACTTGTGAAGAATGCGATATCAAGATGGCTATTCACATGGACGATCCACCATGGGATATTTTCGGGCTTCCTAGACTTTTGGTTGACGAAAAGAGTATTGACCGTTTCTTAAAGATGGTTGATAATCCTTATAACTGTTTAACGCTTTGTTCGGGCAGTTTGAATGCAAACCCTGAAAACAACGTTGCAGATATTGTTAGAAAGCATTGCGATAGAATTGCGTTTGCTCATATTAGAAACGTTAAACACTATGAAAACGGAGACTTCTCTGAAGCAAGTCATAGAGATTGTGACGGTGACACTGGAATTTTAAACATTTTGAAAGCTTATCACGATTGTGGGTTTGAAGGATATATTCGTCCCGATCACGGCAGACATTTATGGGGGGAAAAGGCAGGCACGGTTCGTCCTGGTTATGGCTTATACGATCGTGCGCTCGGCATAATGTATATGCTCGGCGTTTGGGATATGCTTGACAGATTGAAGGAGAGAAAGTAAAATGAAATTACTTGGAAAAAACGAATGGAAATCTACGATTTTAAACGAAACGAGTAGATATTCTGATTCCATTGCCATACCAGCTTTCCCTTACAAAGACGGAAAGTATGACAGGGAATACGTTTTAGATTTGCTCCGCAAAGAACAATACGGTTACGTTAACGATGATGGGGTTGATTGTTCAGTAACGGTTGGTTGCGCTACACAAGATCAATTTTGTGGTAAAGCAACTCATAGAGTGTTGAAGTTTAAGTTTGAAAAGGACGGCAAGAGCGCAGAATTCCCCGTAAATATTTTTGAACCTACCGGAAAGAAGGATGCTCCGCTTGTTTTAACAATCAATTTCCAAAAAGAGCTTCCTAACAAATACACTCCTATTGAAGAAATTATGGATGAAGGCGTTGCGATTGCGCACGTTATGTACGAAGATATTACTACTGACAATAACGACTTTGAAAACGGCTTAGCTCCGCTCGTGACTGACAGGAGTAAAGATGACGGGGCTGGAAAGATTGCTATTTGGGCTTACGCGCTCGGTAAAGTAGCTCAATATTTAGTTAAGTTTGGTTACGTTTCGCAAAATAAATTATACGTTTCAGGTCACTCGCGTTTGGGTAAAACCGCGCTTTGGGCGGGTGCTCAATACGATATTTTCGCAGGCGTCTTGTGCAACTGTTCAGGTTGTGGTGGTGCTGCGATTTTTAGAGAAAAAGAAGGCGAAACTATTGAAAAGATTACGCGCGTGTTCCCGTTCTGGTTTTGTAAAAACTTTCTTAAATACGTTAATAAAGAAAGTGAACTTCCCTTCGATCAACACTTTGTACAAGCACTCGTTGCTCCAAGAAAACTTTGCGTCGTAACTGCGGAACTTGATTACTGGGCGGATACCGATGCTCAACACCTTGCAATGCAACTTGCAAGCGAAGTTTATGAAAAACAAGGACTCGTTGGATTAAAGAACGGTGGACTTTTACAACTCGGGCAGTTTGATGAAGGTGGACTTTTGAACTTCTCAAAACGAAAAGGAACGCACTTCTTCAGTCGTGAAGATTGGAAATTCTTAATTAGAAATATTAAGTAAGGAGATAGAATATGTTTAAAGTTGATTTATCTAATAAAGTTATAGCAATCACCGGTGCAGGTGGAATTATTTGTAGTGAATTCGCAAAAGAACTCGCTAAAAACGGCGCAAAGGTTGCGCTTCTCGATATCAATTACGATGCTGCTAAAAAATATGCAGACGAAATTGGCGAAAACGCTTTTGCAGTAAAGTGCAATTGTTTAGAAAAACAAAGTATTATAGATGCTAAAATGGAAATTAACAACAAGTTTGGTGCTGTTAACTTCCTTATCAATGGGGCAGGCGGAAACAATCCCAGAGCTTCTACTGACAACGAAACTATGTCGCCAGATTTAGAAGGTGTTAAGGATTTCTTTGCGTTAGAAGAAAGCGGACTTAAGTTCGTGTTTGACTTAAATATTACCAGTGCGTTTTTGGTAACTCAAGTTTTTGCAACCGATATGATAAAAACAGGGGGAAACATTATCAATATTTCCAGCATGAACGCATATCGACCTTTAACCAAAATTCCCGCGTATAGCGCAGCAAAGGCAGGCATTTCAAACTTTACTCAATGGCTCGCAGTTCACTTTGCTCCTTGTAATATCCGTTGCAATGCCATTGCTCCGGGGTTTTTCGTAACCAATCAAAACCGTGCACTATTATTTAACGAAGACGGAACGCCTACGGCAAGAACGGGCAAGATACTTGCAGCAACTCCTATGAAGAAGTTTGGTGAAATATCAGACCTTATAGGCGCGCTCTTGTGGCTTGCAGACGACAGTGCAAGTGGTTTCGTTACTGGAACGGTTATCCCAGTTGACGGTGGATTCTCTGCATATAGTGGCGTATAAAATAGGTAATAAACAGCCCTTAAAATGCTTAAAGGTGTTTTAAGGGCTTTAATAAAAACAAAGAAAATACTAAACAAATTAAATTTTAAAAAATTTTTTGTCAAAACCACTGAAAAGTAATTGACATTGTTTGTATTTTTGGATATAATACATAAGCATTTAGAGATAAATGTCGCATGGCGGCGTAGCTTAGCTGGTTAGAGCGGCCGGTTCATACCCGGCAGGTCGTTGGTTCGAATCTGACCGCCGCTACCACAGTTAAGACACGGCGTTAGCCGTTTAACATAAAGGCAGTTAAACTGCCGATAGCTTGAGGCCCCTTGGTCAAGCGGTTAAGACACCACCCTTTCACGGTGGTAACATGGGTTCGATTCCCGTAGGGGTCACCAAACAAAGTAAAGACGAACCCGTTTCCTTTAGGAGACGGGTTCGCCTTTGTTTTTAGACTGAAAAA
>JAZTZE010000017.1:0-25472 GCA_045637285.1 Christensenellaceae bacterium
CAACCTTTCAATTTTTATCCTTTTTTTATTAACTTTTTTATATACATAGATTTTTCTTTTACTTATCTATTCTTTTTTAACTTTTCAACATCTCAACTCATCTTACTACTAATAATACGATTTTAAATTTTAAATAATAAATAAACTTTCAAACAATAAGCGTTTTTGTCTACATTTATTAACTTAAAATTTTGCTTAACACAAAAAAGTCCTTGATTTTTTACTTTATATAATGTATAATAATATAGGTTTAATATATATCTACTCTATTTTAAGGAGAAATTTGATGAAACTTATTTGCGACGGTTTAGATTTATCTGATGCAGTGTTAAAAGTGTCAAAAGCACTTTCGGTTAAAGCTGCGAACCCTATTTTAGAAGGAATAAAAATCACTGCTAAAGGGGATAGTTTAACTTTACTTGCAACTGATTTAGACTTAACGATAGAAAAAACTATTAAAGCAGACGTTTTAATGGAAGGTGAAACCGTTGTAGTTGGTAAATATTTCGTTGATTTTGCTAAAAAACTTGAAAAAGAACAAATTGAACTTTGCCGTCTTTTTGATGGTGGACTTCAAATTAAATATGCAGACTCTGAATCTGAACTTCAAGTGTTCCCTGCTGAAAATTTTCCTAAAATTGAAAAAGATGAACAAGGCGTTTCGTTTGAACTTACCCAAAAAGAATTAAAAGAAATTGTTGATAGAACGGTTTTTGCTTGTTCTGTTGATGATAGCAGACCTATTCTTAAAGGATGTTTGTTTGAAATAGAAAACAATCAGTTAACTTCAGTTGCGCTTGATGGATTTAGAATGGCTGTAGTTAAAAAGCCGGTTATTGCTGAAGGTGACGTTAAGGCGGTTATTCCGTCAAGAGCTCTTTCTGAAATAGTTAGACTTTTAGATAAAGACGAACAAATTATTAAAATTTTAATTCAAAAGAATTCGCTTTTCGTTCAAGTTGAAAACACCTGTTTAATTAGCAGATTAGTTGAAGGTGAATTCGTTAAATATAATCATATTTTACCTAATAACTTTGAAAACACGGTAACTATTAACAGACAAGCTTTGTTATCAAGTATTGAAAGAGCTTCTATCGTAGCAAGAAACGACAGATATAACGTAGTTAAATTTGATATTAAAGAAAACGTGATGACGGTTTCTTCTAAATCAGAAATAGGAAACGTTAACGAAAACGTTAATATCGTGTTAAAAGGAAAAGATTTACAAATAGCGTTTAACGGAAAATATTTGTCAGAATATCTTAAAGTTATAAACGATGAATTTATTTTACTTAACCTTAATACTCCGATTGATCCGTGTGTAATTACTCCCGTCGGAAAAGAAGGATTTTTGTATTTAGTTCTTCCAGTAAGAATAAATGCTTAAAACAATTGACAAAAATAAAAAATATATATAAAATAATATGGCAAAAAACCTAAAATAAGGAGAAAATAAAAATGAAACAGACATTCCAACCGAAGAAGAGACAAACCAGCAAAGTTCACGGCTTCAGAAAGAGAATGAAAACCCGTTCAGGAAAGAACGTGTTAAAGAGACGTCGTAATAAAGGTCGTCATAAACTTTCTGCATAATTAAATTATGGCCTTTGATTATAGGTTAAAAAAAGAAAAAGATTTCAAACTTGTTTTTAATAAAGGAAAAAGGCTGTTTTGTTCTGATTTAACTATTATCTATTTCCGTGCGGAAAACTTAAAGGCAGGTTTTGCCGTTAGTAAAAAACACGGAAAAAGCGTTAAAAGAAATAGAATAAAACGCCTTTTAAGGGAATCTTTCAGAAGTTTTGCTCCACTGTTTAGAGAAAACTTCTTTTTTGTTTTTATACCGAAAGTAAAAGAAGAATATTCTTTAAAGTCTTTTAAGGACAGTATGGGAAATCTTTTTAAAAAAGGCGGTTTTATTGACTAATGTTAAAGTTTTTTAGTATAAAACTAATCAAGTTTTATCAAAAACATTTGTCTTACGGAACGTGTAAGTATTTACCTACTTGTTCTCAATATATGATAGAAGCAATTTTAAAGCACGGCTTTTTTGTCGGCTTGTTTTTGGGTGTAAAAAGAATTTTAAGATGCACGCCTTGGGCTAAAGGTGGTGTGGATAAAGTTCCCGATAAAAGAAACGTTCTAAAATGGGTATTTTAAATTATGATTGATATTATTAACTTTGCACCGAACGGTGCAGGAGATATTTGGATAAACATTATTCTTTGGCTTGCAAATTTAACCAGCGTTGTTGGCGCGGTTATTTTGTTTACCATTTTACTTAAATTAGTTACTCTCCCCTTTGACTTTATGTCTAAGTGGTCTATGAGAAAAAATTCGGTTAAGATGGAACAAATGCGTCCTGAACTCGAAAAGCTTCAAAAACAATATGCCGATAACAAAGATATGTATAACCAAAAAATGATGGCTCTTTACAAAAAGAACGGATATTCTATGTTCGGTTCTTGCCTTCCCACGATTTTAACGCTCGTTATATTTATCATTGCTATTAATGGGTTTCAAAGCTATTCCGGCTATCAAAACAGACAATATTTTTATGATATGAGCGTGTCTTATAACAACGTTGCTTACGCTGGTTTTGATTTAGACGATGATATTCTTAAAAGAGATGAAAATAATAAACTTGTAATTGCTAAGGAAAAAATAGCTATAGAAAAAGGTGTAAATTCACCAATGTCCACCTTAAAAACTATAAAAGATAACGACGATAAAATTTTATTTGAGATTTTTTGCTCTTATGAAAAACCGTTAGATAAAGAAAATTACGTTTTTAATTTATGGACTACGAATAGTTACGTTATATATAACACGTCTTTTACCATTAACGGAGATAATATAGAATGGGAAAGCGTTGAATCTTTTCAAGCTAGAAAAGAAGGCTTATCGTTAGGAAAAAATTCTCCCCTTGCAAGCGAAGAAAACAACTTCCTTTGCATGTTAAGAAACGGAGAAGAAATTACCTACGAAGAAGTAAAAAATAATCAAGGAATGACTGCTGAAAAGTTTATTCAAGACATTCAACAAGAAAAATCTGCTCAAACTTATAGAGAAGAACAAGCATCTTTCCTTTGGATAAAAAATATTTGGGCTACCGATAGTCCAACCGCCCACCCTATTCAAACTGATTGGGAAACTTTCAAAGCAACCCACGGTTACACTGCGAGTGGTGAATACGAAATCGGTGAAGGCGCATACCTTAACCTTATTGCAAAACTTGAGTATGAAAAAACCGCACCTAACGGATATTTTATATTAATAGTTCTAACTATAGCCGTAACTTTCTTAACTCAAATAATAATGAGTAAAGCACAAAAGGCGCAAATGGAATTACAAACGGTTAACGGCCAAGGTGCACAAACTCAAAAAATGATGAAATGGATGATGCCTATTATGATGGCAGTGTTCGCGTTTATGTATACGGCAGCATTCTCTATTTACATCGTTATAAGCTCTATAATCAGCGTTTTAACAACACTTTTAATAAACGTTTTAGTTGATAAAAAATTAAAGAAAGATGCTGATAAACAAGGTGTGGAAAAAGTTCGTGGAAGAGTTTACGTTCCTGAAGAACAACCCAAGCAAACCAAAAAAGAACAACCTAAAAAGAAGAATAAAGACGATAAATTTGCTCACGAAAGCGGTGAAGATTTCTTATCTGGCACGGCGAAAAAGAGCCATATTAGAGGACGAATTAAATAGCATAATAATATTGCGCAAAAGGCGCATGGAGGGATAAAAATGCAGTACACAGGCAGGACGGTTGAGGAAGCTATTAAGCTTGGTCTTGAAGAGCTTAACCTTACCGAAGAACAAGCACAAGTTACTGTGATTGAACAACCCGTTAAAGGACTTTTCGGAAGAGTTAAGGGAAAAGCGGTTGTTGAAATCACAAAAAAGGAAAAGTGCGAAAAAAGTCAAGGCGGACAAGAAGAAAAAGTTGTTGAGTTCGTGGAAAACCTTTTAAACATGATGGAATTAAACGCAGTCGTTGAAATTCAAGAACAAGCAAACGGCACCGTTTTAACCCTTGTTTCAAATGATTCTTCTAACGTTATCGGATATCGCGGTGAAGTTTTAGATGCATTGCAAACGCTTGCCGGAGCATTCGTTAACATTGGCAGAAAAGAATATAAAAAGGTTGTTGTCGATTGCGAAAACTATAGAGATAAACGCGAAGATACCTTAATTAAACTCGCTAAAAGACTCGAAGAAAAAGCAACCGATATGAAAAGAGAAGTTATTTTAGAGCCTATGAGCCCGTATGAAAGAAGGATTATTCATACTGCGCTTTCAGAAAGCCAAACGGTAACTACCCGCTCAGATGGAAAAGAACCCAATCGCTACGTGGTTATTGTTCCAAACGAAAAAGACGAATTTGCTAAACCTTATAACGCCGGTAAAAACCGTTCGGAAAAAGGCGGACAAAGAAACGGAAGAAAGTTTGATAAACGCGGTGGTGGCAAAGACTTTAAGCGTGGTGGAAGAAGGGATTCTAAGCCCGCTGGCGAAAGAAAGAAGTCAACCATTAGTTTTGGAACTTATTTAGGAAACAGCAAAAAAGATATTTAATAGAGAAAAAGCATCGCTAATAAGCGATGCTTTTTTTACTCACTATTTTGCTCGTTTTCATATTCAGCATGAGCTAACCCAAGCAAATATATTGACGGTGTTTCTAATATGTTCATTTTTTATGAACTGTCAAGTATTTTTGTTATTTTGTTCATATAATATGAATTATGGAAAGCAAAATTAAGATATTTGGAATTAGAATAAAGCAAGAATTAAAAGTTCAAAACAAAAAGCAGGTTGACCTTGCAAAGCACCTTAACGTACAAAAATCAACCTTGTCGGAGTGGATTAACGGCAACAACGAACCGCCTATGAAAACGATAGTTGATATAGCGTTATATTTAAACGTTTCAACCGATTATCTTTTAGGTATTGAAGAATAAAAATCAAAGCACACTATTAGCAAAAAGTAGTGTGCTTTTTTAATGCAAGTAAATAAAAAAATAAAAAAGACTTATACTAAAAGTATTGATTTTATTATTAAAGTTGTGATAAAATAAACGCGCGGAGGAAAATATGAAAATTACCCTTAATCCCGATAAAGAAATTGTTAAAACAATACAAGAAGGTCTTAAAATGAAAGGCGGATATTGCCCTTGCAGGATATCTAAAGCACCCGAATACAAATGCATGTGTGAAGAATTCAAAGAGCAAATAGCAAACCCCGAATTTGAAGGTTATTGTCATTGTAAATTATATTATAAACACAAATAGGAGAATAAAAATGGAAACTATTTTAACTAAACAAAATTTTAAGAGTGAAGTAATAGATTGTGATATTCCCGTAATCGTAGATTTTTGGGCTACATGGTGCGGTCCTTGCAAAATGATTGCCCCCACTTTAGAACAAATTGCAAACGAGTTTGCAGGAAAAGTTAAGGTTGCAAAAGTGAACGTAGATGAACAAATGGAACTTGCAATGGAATATAAGGTCGAAGTTATTCCCACCCTATTCTTCTTTAAGAACGGTGAAGTTGTTAAAAAGACCGTGGGTGTTCAAACCAGAGAAGAAATCATAACTATTATCGCAAACATGTAAAAAGTGATATGCAATAAGAAAAAGCACTCAAAAAAGACTCTTTTATTAGGGGAGTTTTAATAGAGTAAAAGTATAGCGCACTATGCTTCACTAAAAGTGAAATGTAGTGCGCTTTTCTTGTCCACATATAATCAAGCAATTAAAGTTATATTTTTAGCTGTCTGACTAAAAGTTATATACAAGACAAGTCTTGCGTGATATTGCGACTTTAAGTCGCAGTTATATTAAAAAAATCCTTAACTCGCCATAGGCGAATACAACTGCCGACAGGCAATATCACTCGTCGTTAGACGAATAACACAAATCCGAAAGGATTTATTTAGTTGTCGCAATTCCCTATGGGAAGAGCGACAAGAGTGCTTTTCATTTTTATTTATGTAAGTTAGGAAAAATTTATTGAAAACATATCAAATTAGCCATGTATTCTCTAAATTCGTTAGAACAACACAAATCTTCTCCTAAGAAAGACAAAAGGGCTTGTTCGTCTTCAAGCAAAGCTAAAACAAACGCATCAACCATATCTTCATTAAATGAATTCCTTAAATAATATTCTTGAAAGAAAATAGGCACCTGCGAACAACTATCGGCTTCAAAGTTATTATTAAATAAAAAAGTGTTTATTTTTTCTAATATCTCTTTTCTTACGTTCATAATTACATAAATAATACTACTAATATTTAGTATTGTCAACTAAATTTTAGTAGTTTATTGTAATATCAAAGTATGGAATATAAAATCGGTAAAAAAATAAAAGAATTAAGAGAAGAATTAAAAATAACTCAGAAAACATTAGCGGAAAAAGTTGGAAAATCACCAACGGCTGTTGCGAGCTGGGAACAAGGGTTAAGCGAGCCGTGTGTTAACGATTTAAGGCGTTTATGTGAAATATTTGAAGTTTCCGCAGATTATTTATTAGGACTAACAGATTAAAAAAGCACTCATTTGAGTGCTTTTCGTTTTTATTTATGTAAGTTGCGATAAAAGTTCCCGTAAAGGATGGTTGATATTATTACGAACGTAGCCGCAACGCCCATTAGCGTGTATGCAAGCCAATCGGAAAGGTTTATGACGGGTGCGATAAATAACAATAACAATATCATATATACTATTACCGTGCAAAGCTTGCCAAACCACCTTGAACTGTTAACCGTTTCGCTTTTGTGAAATTCTTTTAACCCCCACAAAAACAGTAAAAGTTCTTTAACCAACATCATGGCGATAAGAACGAGTGCCCACGGATATTTGGGAACGACGCAAAAGACAAGGGAAATTTGCGTTAGTTTATCTGCCACGGGGTCAATAAACTTGCCCCAGTCGGTTATCATATTAAATTTTCTGGCTATAAATCCGTCCACCACGTCCGTAAAGCCTGAAGCGAGAACCAAGATTGCGCAAAGAAGATAGTCTTTTAGCGAAATGTAGCTTATTATGATTACGGGGATAAGCAAAATTCTAACGTAGCTTAAAATGTTGGGTAACGAAAAAAGTTGTGATACGGTTAGCCTTTTTTTATATTTGTCTTGCATAATACTAAAGATATTTTACCACAAAAAAAATAAAAAAGCACGGGTTTTTTAAATTTTATTTTTTACCTTTTACTTTGCCGTTTTCTATAACGATGCGGTTGAAGGCTTTATTCTTAAACACGGTTCTATCTAACCCGGTGGCAGTGAAAACAGTTTGCATTTTTTCCACGCTGTCGATAAGCTTTCTTTGGCGGGGTTTATCGAGTTCGGATAAAACGTCGTCTAATATAAGCACGGGATATTCGTTAAATTTGTTATAAAACATTTCGGCTTCGGCAAGCTTAAGTGAAAGAGCAACCGTGCGCTGTTGACCTTGCGAGCCGAACACCCTTACGTCGTCTCCGTTAAGGGTAAACTTAATATCGTCACGATGCGGACCGATAGAAGTAAATCCTAAGCGCATATCACGGTCTAAACCTGATTTAAGGTCTTGCTTTAGGGCGAAAGCTATTTCTTCTTCACTGCCGAAATAACCGCTTTCGGTCTTCATTTTAAGCTGTTCTTTTCCGCCCGATAAAAGTGCGTGTTTTTGCTCTGCTATCGGAGCAAGCTCTGATAGAAAATCGTTCCTTGCGCGAATGATTTTGCTTGCTTCTTTTGTTAACTGTTCGTCCCAAATAGGAAGGGTTTCACGAATTAAATACTGGTCTGGGTCTTTTAACAGATTGTTGCGCTGGGATAAAATTTTGTTATATCTCGCAAGCGCGTAAAAATAAGCTTTTGACATTTGCGACAGGGAAATATTCATAAATCTTCGCCTGTCTTCAGGGCTTTCTTGCACGAGCTTTAATTCGCTTGGGTTAAAGAAAACGCTGTTTATATTACCGAGTAATTCCCCTATTCTTAATACTTGAATTTCGTTGACGTATACGGTTTTTTTGTCGTTTTTGTTAAATTCTATCTTAACCGAAACGTCGCCGTATTTGGAAGTTGCAGTCGCTTTAATAAGTGCCGAATCTTGACCGTGGCGAACGAGAAGTTTATCTCGATTGGCGCGCGGAGAGTAACCGGTGCATAAAAAGAAGATGGCTTCTGCAACGTTGGTTTTGCCTTGAGCGTTTGCGCCCGTTAGAATATTTATTCCGTCGGAAAAATTTATTTCCTGTTCAACGTAGTTACGGAAATTTTGCAAAAATAGGGTTTTTACGTACATAATTTTAAAAAAGTTTAAAAATTTTGTCTTTTTAACTTTATTTTATTTTTAAAATATTATATAATGTTTTTTACCTAAAAGCAACTGATAAAGAGGTTAAGTTTAATGGAAAAAGAAAATTACGAGATTTTGTGGGAGCAAACCTTTCTCCCCGAACTCGAAAAAACAGTCAGCTCTATTGCGTATACGTCGTATATCGAAAAATTAAAACCCGTGGACGTTAAAGGGCACAAAATTATTCTCGCGTCTGATAGACAGTTTTTCGTTGACACCGTTAACGAGAACAATTTTATCGTGGAAAAAATTCGCGAAGCACTTTCTAAGTGCAATACTTATATAACCGATTTTTCAGTAGTGCTTGCAGACGACAGAGAAGATTATTTAAATAAACTTGGCGAAAAAGAACAGGAAAAAATAGACACCAAAGGCTCGCCCGTTAACCCTAAGTTTACCTTCGATTCGTTCGTTGTGGGTTCTTCTAACGAGTTTATTTACGCTGCGGCAAAGGCTGTTGCTGAAAACCCTGGCGAAGCATATAACCCGTTGTTTATCCACGGTGGCACTGGGTTAGGAAAAACGCATATTTTAATGGCTATTTACAACTATCTTAAAGTTAAAAATCCCCGCCTTAACGTTTTATACGTTACTTGCGAGCACTTTACTAATCAGATGGTTGAAAGTTTATCTAAAGGCAAATTAACCCCCGCCGATTTTAGAAGAAAATATCGCAACGTGGACGTTTTGCTTATAGACGACGTGCAGTTCTTAGCAAAAAAACAAAGCACGCAAACAGAATTTTTTAACACGTTCAACGAATTGGTGGCACAAAACAAACAAATCGTGTTGACTTCTGACCGTCCACCGCAAGAAATTGAACTTCTTGAAGACAGACTTAGAACGCGCTTTGAAGGCGGACTTTTAGCTGACGTTCAAGAACCTGATATCGAAACGAAAATTGCTATATTAAAGAAAAAATCCGAAGAACAAAAATGCGTTGTGGACATAAAAGTCTTATCGTATATCGCAGAGATGAGCGATTGTGATATTAGAACGCTTATCGGCAAGCTTACCAAAGTTATTTTTGCATCTAAACTTCACGGCAAGCCCATAACCGTTGCTCTTGTTAACGACGCGTTAAAGGAATCTGCGGGTGAAAGACAAGAAGAATTACAGGCTGACGATATTATTAACCGCGTTTGCGCTTTTTATAAAGTAGACAAAAAAGAACTTTTGTCAAAGAAAAAGACCAAGGAAGTTGCTCTTGCAAGGCAAGTTGCGATATATTTGGTTTTGGAAATGATGAGCTTACCCCAACTCACCGTTGCAAAGCTTTTTGGCAGAGATCACTCTACCGTAATTTATACCAGAGACAAAATTATAGAACTTATGGAAACGGACACCAAGCTTTCGGTGGACGTTAACGATATAAAGAAAATGTTATTGAAGCAATAATGAACAGATTTATCGAAGGAAAATTTGATGCTGTCGTAATCGGTGCTGGACACGCGGGTTGCGAAGCGGCACTTGCCCTTGCCAGAACGGGCTTCAATACGGCTATGCTCACGCTTAACTTAGACAGCATAGCCTTTATGGCGTGCAATCCTTCTATCGGTGGAACGGCAAAAGGACAAATAGTTCGCGAAATTGATGCACTTGGCGGACAAATGGGTGTCAATGCAGACGGTGCGCTTTTACAAATAAGAATGTTAAACCGCGGTAAAGGTGCGGCAGTTCAGTCGCTCCGCGGACAAGAAGATAAAAATCTTTATCACACGTTGATGAAGAAGACGCTTGAAAACACCGACAACCTTAAAATTTTACAAGGCGAAGCGATTGAAATTTTAACTGACGAACAAGGCAAGAAAGTTACGGGTGTTTTAACGTCGTTCGGGGGCGTTATTGAGTGCAGGGCGGTTGTAATCGCCACGGGCGTGTATTTGAACGGCAGTATTATTGCGGGCGAATGGAGACAAAATTCAGGGCCTAACGGCTTCCAGTCTGCTTCTAACGGATTGACCGAAAATTTGATTAAGCTTGGCTTTAACGTAAGAAGATTTAAGACGGGAACTCCGGCGAGAGTAGACGCGCGCACTATTGATTTTTCCGTGCTTGAAATTCAAGACGGTGAAAACGAAATTTACCCGTTCAGTTTGTTGACCGACGGTGTGCCAGAACGTCAAAGACCGTGTTATTTAACGTATACTAACGAAAAAACCCATCAAATAATTCGTGATAACCTTCATCGCTCACCACTTTACGGCGGGCTAATTAAAGGAACGGGACCAAGATATTGCCCGTCTATTGAAGACAAGGTTGTTAGATTTAGTGATAAAGAACGCCATCAACTCTTTTTAGAACCTGAAGGAGCGGATACCAACGAAATTTACGTTCAAGGTTTATCCACTTCGCTCCCCCACGACGTGCAGAAAGCGATGTACCGCACGATTAAGGGGTTGGAAAATTGCGAAATTATGCGCTATGCATACGCTATTGAATACGATTGTATTGATTCGCTCGACCTTTATCCTACCTTAGAGTATAAAAAGATAGAAGGACTTTACACCGCAGGGCAAATTAACGGCACGAGCGGTTATGAAGAAGCGGCTGCGCAAGGACTTATTGCCGGAATAAACGCTTCGCTTAAAATGCGCGGACAACAACCGCTCATTCTCTCTCGTGACGACGGATATATTGGTGTTTTAATTGACGATTTAGTAACTAAAGGAACGAACGAGCCTTATAGAATGATGACCAGCCGTGCCGAATACAGAATTGTGCTTCGTCAAGACAACCCCGATTTCCGCCTTACCGAAAAAGGAAGAAAGGCAGGGCTCGTTTCAGACGATAGATACGCCGTTTATTTGCAAAGAAAAGAGCAATACGAAAAGGCAACCGCCGTTATGAACGAGCTTGTTAAACCCAAACAGGCACAAGAACTCTTAGACAAATACGGTTTTGGCAAGTTAAACAGTGGAATTACCCGTGCGGACTTGGTTAGAAGAGCTATTCCGCTTGCAGAAATAAAAGAAACGCTTGGTGGGTTTGACGGAATTAGCAAAGACGTTTTGGATATAGTAGAGATTGATGCAAAATATGAAGGCTATCTCCAGAAAGGCTTGGAGCAAATTGAAAAAGCCAAGAAGTTAGAAGAAAAACTTCTTCCCGACGAAATTGACTATTTGGCTATTAAGGGTTTAAGAATAGAAGCCCAACAAAAGTTAGACAAAATTCGTCCTAAAAATTTAGGGCAAGCAGGAAGAATATCGGGGGTATCCCCTGCTGATATCGCCGTGCTTATGGTATATTTATCAAAATAAGTGTTTATAAACGTCGCAATACTGCGTTCCTGCTTAGTGTTTAGACTTCGATGACCAGCAAGGTCAATCTCACCCTAAACACTTCGCGAGTCATGGCTAACTCCTTTTTAACCACTTATTTACTATGAGAAAGTTAGCGTGTAACACAACGGTTCAAAAACCCCACAAATCAGTTTTGATTTGTGGGGTTTTCTTTTATATAGTTTATAGTTGAGTTTAATGTTGAGTGTCGTCTTCAAAGCATTCGCAAAATCTTGCGGCAAAAGATGGTTGTTCGCCATTTTCTAAAAGGTGAGTAACGTCACCAATAGTGCTTGCACGGAAGGAAGCAATGCCCTTTTTTCTTTCTTCGGTATAAATAGTGGTAACGGCGGTGGGAACAGTACAAACGTGTTGCCAAATGGTATACGGCGAACAATTCATTAAGTGAGCTAAAAGAACGGCTGTTAAACCGAAGTGGCAAACGAAAACGAGCGTGTCGTGATTGCTTTTTTCAACTTTATAATTATATCCGTCCCTAACGTAGCCGTGCTCGGCAAGAACTTTGTCAAAATTTTCAACAACGTAATCGTAACGCGCACAAATAGTTGAATTTTTAACGAATTCTTCTTCTCTCCATTTGGTGGGGTGATAAATATTGTCTAACGTGTTCAAAAATTCGGGCATAAGGTCCCAACAAATATGGCTAGTTTCTTCATAAGGAAGCTTTAATTGATATTGTAAAAACTCTTTTAGCCAGTCGCAATATTCTGCTTTTATGTTTAGACTATCCAAAAAAGGTTGAGCCGTAAGTTTTGCTCTGCCTAACATTGAGCAATAAACTTTGGTTATGTCTTCTTTAACCATTCTTCTTCTTAAAAATTCAACTTCTTTTTTGCCTTTTTCGGTAAGCCCGTCTATTTCATAGTCGGGGTCGCCGTGGCGGATAATAATAATTCTCATATCCGATAGAAAGCTCCTTTTTTCGTTGAGTTTATTATATCACAAAACTTAATAAAAGCAAGCAATTACAAAAGTAAAATAAAAAATAGCCTTGACAAACGAGCAGTGTAGTTGTATACTGAAAACAAATATAAACTTAGGGAGAAAGAGTATAATGAAAAAAAGAATTATCTGCTTGTTATTGACGATTGGCGCGTGCTGTTCATTCGCGAGTGGAATAGTCGCCTGTGCACCGCCGCCTGCGACTACACAAATTAATGCTAACGTTATTTCCGCTGACCTGCTTGACGGCAGAGTGGCTAACTTTATGGGTGCTTCAGGGTTAGGAGTGTTAGATAAAAATAGTGGCGAAAGAAGTGTTACTGGTGCAAACTCTCCGTTCAGCGCGACGCTTTATAACCAAGAGCAAAAAAAAGAATTCGTTCAAAAGAAAATTGAGCTCGTTAAAGAAACTAAAGACGGGCACGTTGACGTTTGTTTTTACGACGGCGAAAAATATTACACGTATAAAGATTTAAACAACTCGTTAGAAGGTCACCATCACCAAGGCGAAGCGTGCACAAAAAAAGATTGTAGTGACATTTCAGACGAAATAACCGAGCTTGAATCGAGATTAGAAGCGGAAGAAAATAAGGAAGAAGAAGTGGTTACCATTATTTCGCTTGGATCGAGAGTAAACAAGCTTTACAATTACGGCAATTTTACTTTTATGTCGGTTAGCAGTGCCGTAGAAGGTGCGTTGAAGATACATGAACTGCGAACTGATTTTATCTCTTCGGCGTTGGTTGAAGTTGAAGGCGAGCAAGTTTTACTCAACGCAGGAACAGGCGGTTTGGCTGCACACAACGGTGTGTCTTTCATTCGTATTCCCGCGATGAACGGCGTTAAAGAAAGCATGATTACCATAAAGAAATACGAAGACGATACTGATTTTAACAAGAGCAATTATTGGTGTAATTCTTACAATCAAAGCTACGTTATAGATAATAGAACGGGCAAAACTTATTCGCTTGAGCAATTCCCCTATATCTATTCGGTTGAGTGCGGAATAATAAAAGTTTATAACGAAAACGCCAACGGATATTTTGATTATTATACCCTTAGCATACAAAACGACCAGCTTATATATAACAAATTGCAAATTCCGGACAAGACACAGGTTGATATACCTTATATGCCTTTTTCAAGAATGCTTATGGTAGACGTTTATGGAAACGTTTTGATTAAGCAAAGTGGCAAAACTATTGAAGACGCTGACTACGACCAAAACGGAGAAAAGCGTTTTGGCAAAAATATTATCGTATCAGCTAAAAAACAGTCTATTTACGACCAAATAGCAACAAGCCAAGGTTCGTTAAGTTTTTTATTAGCGAAAAGATATCTTCAATCCGACAACTATCATTACGGAAGCGACCAAAGAATTTATAGGCTTAACTTTAAGGGTAACTTAAGTGAGATTTCAGTAAGCGTTTTGGATAAAGATTGCAAGTGGCAAGACGTTGACGACAGCGTAAATGTAACCTTTGACAATGCAGAAGGGCTTGTTTTATACAAATATGCGCTAAACAATACTGTTATCGGATTATTTAGAATAACGGAAATTTCTAACGGATACGCTTATTATTCAACCGCGGGCACAACGGATGGCGGAAGAGTTTGGGATGCGCACTGCATGAATTGCGGCGATCTTAATAGCGGAGATTACGTTGGTGTGGTAAAAATTCCCGTTAACGGACCAATTGTTAGCGACCAAGAAATATACGAGCATTTAGAATTTACGAAATATATGGTTTACGAACAAGGTATTAACCTAAACGACGCAAGACGAAACTTCTTCTTAATTGGCAATAAGCAAATGCTTTTCTTAGAAGGCAGTCAAAGGGGAAAGGGAGTAGTTTGTTTAGCAGATATAACCACGGGAGAAATAAAACGCTTGGGCTTCGGCACGTTTAAGGATATGACCAGAGAAAGTATTTATATTGAAGAATACGGTTGGATAAGCTTAAAGACGGAAGTCGATTTTGAAAACTTTTCTGAATCTTCATTTACCGCACAACCAAGAGAATACGGCGGCGGATTAGACGCTTATTTTAAGTTTGTAACCGAGCAAATTTCTAATCCACCCGTTTAGTGTAAAAACTAAAAGAATAAACAGAACAAAAAACGGTGCAGAAAAATCTGCACCGTTTTAATTTTTTAAGCCTATTTTGTTTTACACATAAGGATATGTTGATATTAAAGCACACGAAACAATCCCAACGCAAAGCACGAAGATAAAGCAAACGAAAAGACCAACTGCCCCGACCGCAATGCCTGCAATGCTGAAACCCTTAAGTTTATACTTTTCGGGATTTTTGTTAAACTGAACGAGTGCAATGAGAGAAACCACGAAGCCCGCAACAGAGAATGCGCCCATATCGGCAAAGGCAATTAAAAAGCTAAAGCAAGATAGAATAAAGCCCACTAATCCTGTTACATGGAATTTTTTAGGCTGTGTATTTATACTAACGTCGGGAGCGTCGCACTGGCAACCTGAAAAAGATTGTTGGCTATCGTAGTTCTGTTCTCTTTGGTTGGCTTGATTAACGTCTTCAATATTGCTTCCGCAAGAAGGGCAAAAACGCGCGTCGTCTGGAACTGAAGTTCCACAGTATTTACAAAACATAATCGTCTCCTTATGCTTTTTTTATTATTATAGCAATAAAAAGTTTTTTTGTCAACACCAAAAAAATGAAGCACTCGGAAAGGTGTTCCCTTGCCGAGTGCACGTGCTTTTTAAGACGGTCGATAAGCCGAGTTCTGTCGTGTACGGTCATTTATCTACGAATAACGTTACCGTTATCCCCCAGCGATATTTGTTAAACCGTTTCGGTGAAACTCCCGTGTGAAACGGTTTGTCAATCTTGCGTCAGGTGGGGTTTACAATGCCCCTCGCGTTACCGCAAGGGCGGTGCGCTCTTACCGCACCCTTTCATCCTTGCCTAAAATGGCGGTTTGCTTTCTGTTGCACTTTCCTTAAAGTCGCCTCCACCGGGATTTCTCCGGCACCCTGTTTCTAAAACGCTCGGACTTTCCTCATTGGCAGGCTCTCCCTGCCCCCGCGACCGTATAACCGACTTAAAAAGTAAGGTTATTATAAAACAAAAAAAAGTTTTTGTCAAATCACGGCAAAAACTTTTTTCAGTATGTATTTTTTTGCTATTCTTTGTTTTTTACAAAAGAAACGTATGCTTTATATTCTTCTAAGGAAGAAAAACCAAGTTCTTCCATTTCCTTTTTTACTTTGGAAATTTCTTTTTTAAGCGCGTCAGGGTCTTCAGTCACGGCAAGTTTTGGTTGCGCTGGGCGATAAGTTGGTGGCACTGGTCGTTTGACAGGAGCTTGTTGCGGGATAGGGCGAGATTTATTAGTAGCTAAATGCTCGTCTTTCATGCAAAGCATAAGAATTCCTGAAATCATATTGCAAAAAAGTAACGTTAATATCGCTATGGTGGTAAGCTCTTTTTTCGTGGTTGCTTTGTTTAGCTTGTAAAGTGCTATCGGGCCGACTATTATTGGCGGAATAGTCACAATCATAGAAAACGCGAAGATAGCGGTGAGAATCGGTAACAACGGAAACGGTTCAATTTGTGACAAAGAACACATGCCGATAGTTATAAAAAAACCAACGACAAATGATATTGCGCTAAGACAAATGGAAATTATAATAATAATTTGGCATGATAATTTCATTGATACAACCTCCGATTATATATTATACATTATAACTTAAATGTATGTGTTTGTCAATATGCTATAAAAAAAGTGACCAACCTTAAGTTAATCACTTTTTTCTTTTTTAAGGAGCAAAAACGAAATAATTATTATAAATCGTCCGCATCCTGAACGGGTTTATCATACTCGTCTAAAGCATTTACACCCGTGTATGACCCAAGAACGTCAAAACTGTCGATAAAACTGTTATTTGCAGTTCTTTTCAGTTTTTGATTGTGACTTTGAAGCCGTATTGTTCTTGCTTTTGCCGGTCGTTTTACTTTTCTTATTATCTCTCATAATTTCCCCCTTGACATTATATTGTGCAGTAAAAAACGCTTTATGCAGTTGCGCATAGACATTTTTTGTCCATATTAAGCAAAAAAGACAAAAATTGTCTATAATCTTGGTATGAATAAAGATTTTTGTGAAAGATTAATTAAATTAAGAAAAGAAAGTGGGCTGTTGCAAAAAGACCTTGCAGAAAAACTCAACACGTCTACACGCAGAATATCCCATATTGAAAGGGGCGATATAGAGCCTGATTTATACACGTTGATAGAAATATCAAACATTTTTGACGTTTCTACCGACTATTTGTTAGGAAAAACTGATTATTAAAAGAAAAAAGCACTCTAAAAAGAGTGCTTTTATTTTTTTATCTAATACCTATTCTGGTTGCTTTTGCTGTTCCTGACAAAATATCTTTTATAGAGCATTTTGCGTTGGCAATGATAACGAAAGTGCCAATTTTAACAGCTTCCTTAACGTATTCAAGCTTTGCTTTTGCACCGTTTGCTCCTGCACGAGAAGCACCGTTACAATAGTTTTCACACTCGGTAATGTTGTCTAACACTTCATAAACGTCTTTACCGCTAATTTCTGAAATCAAAGTGTCGGGGTTTTTGCTATCTTTATAAATCCCATCAGCACTAGTTAAAATTAAAAGCGTTTTTGCTTTTACTAAGCAAGCGATTTGAGAAGCAGTTTCATCGTTATCAACACACTCAACTGCTTTTTTGTGTGCATCTTTTAACGATTGAATTTCAAAACGACGGCTTTCTTCGGTGCTCACGGCATCGTTATAGTTGATAATTGGAATAGCGTTTTGGCTTTTGCATCTTAAAAGCATTGCTTTAAGGTGTTCGCGTTTTTGTTCATCATTAAAGTGTTGGTGTTCAACTAACACTTGGCGAAGCGAATATTTAGGGTCAACGAATTGGCGATAGGTTGACATTAATATTGATTGACCTTGCGCAGCATAGTCTGTCTTAACGTCTTCTATCTCCCCTTCAAGTTCTTTACCGTAACGGTTAATAAAGTCTAATCTGCCTGTTTCTGCAGCACCACTGGTAACCCAAATATAACCGGGTTTTAATTCGCTTGAAAGCCTTGCTATAAGCGTGTAATCTAAAATATTACTTTGTTTATCGATAAGCGCCATCGAGCCGATTTTGCCAACGAGTTCTACGTCAAACTTCATATTTTTTATCCTTTTTTGTCTTATGAATAATATACTACAACAATTTTATAAAATTATCAACAAAACTAGTGTAAAAACTATTTTTTTGCAAGCGAGAATATTGCTTTTTTATAAATTTCGTATGCTTTAAGCAAATTTTCCTCGCTCTCGTTTTCGTTTGCATCGTGAATTTTATTGTCATAATTTGGAAAAGATGGGCCGAATGCACAGCCTTTTTTAAACGCTCTTGCAAAAGTGCTTCCACCCATGCTCAATGGCGTGCTGTTAGTTTGCATAACAGAGTCGTAACTACTTAAAAGTGTTTGAACAAACCAACCGTCCTTTTGCACCATAACTGGCTCGTGCCTTGTTTTCACGGTAATAGGCAAACCAAAGCATTTAAATTTTTCCATAGCCGTGGATAAGGTGAATGGAGCAGGGATTCTGCAATCGCAAGTAATGAAAACTTTTTCTTCTTTTTCGAAAATTAGGTCTGGCGAAAAGGTAATGATGCCCTGTTCGTTTTTAAGAGAACTTACGCCTAAGGTGTCGTTAAATAAAAAGTCTATAACTTGCTTTACGTTTTCGCCCATATCTAACATATATTCAAGCAAAGGTTTAATTGCATTTTTACCTAAATGAGGAGTAGAGCCGTGCGCAGCTTTGCCAAAACTTTGTATAACGTTGCCGTTTTTCACTGTCAAACCGTGTTTTTTTATAAGTTCTAAATCTACTTCTTTGCCGTGCTGAACAGCGCTTGCGAAATCGCAAACGGCATTTACCACAGTGCCACCTTTAAGGTCACTGAAGTAAGTTAATTTGGGCAACTCGAAAGTGATTTCATACATGCCTTTTTCTGCGTAAGAGAGTGGGAAGTTTCCGTCTGGAGAAAAGCCGTATTCTGGCAAGGTTGTTTTTGTTTTTATATATTCGACGTCTCGCCAGCCACTTTCTTCATCGCACCCTGCGATAAGGCGAAACTTAACGCCTACTTTTTGACTACTGTCTTTTAATTCTTTAAGAGCAAAAAGACAAGAAAGTAAAGGTGCTTTATCATCGCCTATACCACGTGCAAAATATTTACCGTCTTTTTTTGTTAGGGAAAATGGCGGGCTATCCCAACCATGCCCAACAGGGACCACGTCTAAATGCCCTATGATTCCTATCTCTTCGCCTTCGCCAAAAACAACTTCGCCAGCGTATCCATCGTAGTCAATAGTTTTAAAACCCATTTGACTGGCTGTGCTTAGAAAAAACTCTAATGCATTTTTATTTGCCGTGCCAAAAGGTGCGTTTGGTTGAGGTGCCGAGTAAACTGATTCAAAGGATATTAATTTTTCTAATGCCTTAAAATATTTCGTTTTATTTTCCATCGTTGCTCCTTGATGCAATTATTATACCATAAAAAAGCGTAAGGCGTTAATATTTTAAATATTATTTTTAAGTTGCCCATAAAAACAACTTTTTTATTTTGCTTTTTTATAATTTTATGCTAAAATAAAGATTGTTATGAAAGACCAAAACGTTCACGCAGGGCATCGCCAAAGGCTTATAAATAAATTCTTGGTTTCGCCCGAACAGTGTTATGATCATGAAATATTAGAAATTTTGTTGTTCTATGCAATTCCTAGGAAGGACACGAATGAATTGGCACATGCTTTAATTCAAAAGTTTGGTGGGTTAACAAACGTTTTATCTGCAGATGCCAATCAGCTTAAAACGGTTGATGGCGTTGGCGATAAGATTGCTTGCCAGATTATGCTTATAAGCAACATTGCTAAAAAACTGTTAAACGAAAATAAGAACAAGCAAAAAGTTTTCTTAACCACGCCAGAAAAAATTCGCAACGAGCTATTGGGCGACTTTTATGGACTAAAAACAGAGTCCTTTATAATGGTGTTGATGGATAAGAACTACGAGCTTAAGGCTAAGGTTGTTTTTACCGATGATAACCCCACTCAAGTGCGTGCAGACATTCCGGAAATAATTCAAGCAATAAATATTCATAAGCCTAAATACGCTGTAATCGCACACAATCATCCAAGCAATCGCCTTGAGCCGAGTAGTGAAGATGATTTTACCACTAAAAAGATACACATTTTATGTGAATTGCACGACGTTGTGCTTTCTGACCATATTATATTTGCAGGCGAGAAGATTTATAGCTATAAGATGGAAGGAAAGATAGAGCAAATAAGAAAAACGGTAGCGCTCAATGCGCTTTTCGACAAGATTAAGGAGAACTAATATGGAAAAGGTAAGAACTCGTTTTGCCCCAAGCCCCACAGGATATTTGCATATTGGAGGGCTTCGTACGGCACTTTATGGCTATCTTTATGCTAAAAGATACGGTGGAGAGTTTATTTTAAGAATAGAAGATACGGACACAGCTCGTTACGTTGATGGTTCGGTTCAAATTATTTATGACACTATGCGTGATTCTGGCGTTATGTATGACGAAGGTCCTGATATCGGTGGTAATTATGGACCATACGTTCAAAGCGAAAGAAAAAGCATATATACTGAATATGCAAAAAAACTCGTTGAATTAGGCGGGGCATATTATTGTTTCTGCACTCCAGACCGCATTGCTGGTTTGAAGGACGAGGCTGGCAACGTTCGTTATGATAAACATTGCTTAAATCTTAGCAAGGAAGAAGTAGAAAAGAGAATTGCTAATGGCGAACCATACGTTATTCGCCAAAACGTGCCGTTAGAAGGCGCTGGTTCTTATCATGACCTTGTTTATGGAGATATTAGCGTTGATTATAAAGATATTGAAGATGGTATTTTAATAAAGAGCGATGGAATGCCTACCTATAACTTTGCAAACGTTATAGATGATCACCTTATGGGTATTACGCACGTTATTCGTGGTATTGAATATCTTTCCTCTACTCCTAAATATAATCTCATGTATGATGCGTTTGGTTGGGAAAGACCAGTTTATATTCATCTCCCCCCTATTATGAAAGATGCTCAACACAAACTTTCTAAGAGAAATGGCGATGCAAGTTATGAAGATTTTGTAAAAAAGGGTTACGTTAAGGAAAGTATAATTAACTACATTGCATTGCTTGGCTGGAGCCCAAAAACTAATACTGAAAAAATGAGCTTAAAAGAACTTTCTGAAAGCTTTTCTCTTGAAGGAATTAATAAATCGCCATCAATATTCGATGAAACCAAAATGAAGTGGTTGTCTGGCGAATACATTAAGGCTATGGATATGGAACAGTTTAAAAATCTTGCTCTTCCTTTCCTAAAACAAAGCAAGGTTTATGGTAAGTATGATGAGGACAAGCTTTTGGCTATTGCTAAAGGCCGTGTTCAAATTTTCTCTGAAATTGCAGACAAGGTTGATTTTTTAGAAGAATTTGAAGCATTCGACCTTGCTCTCTTTGAAAACCAAAAACAAAAATCTTCCGTTGAACTTGCTAAAAACATTTTGCCAGAAATCAAAAAAACATTAAACGGTGTTGAAAATTGGTGCAATTCTGACCTATTCAATGCACTTGTAGAATTGTCGAGCAAACTTGAAATAAAGAAGCAAGCTCTTTTATGGGTTACAAGAATTGCCATCACAGGAAAAGAAGCCACTGCTGGTGGGGCAACTGAAGTTGCAGATATTTTAGGCAAAGAAGAAACCATTAGAAGAATAGATTTTACCATAAATTTGTTGTAAAAACGCAAGGAGTAAATCAATGACTAAAATTTTGTTGCTTAGGCACGGAGAATCGGTTACTAATAAAGGAAATAAGTTTTGTGGGCAATTTGATTCAGAGCTAAGTGCCGTAGGATTGCGACAAGCAGAAGAAGCGTGTGAATATATTGCAAACAATTATAAGATTGACAAGATTTATTCTAGTGATTTAACTCGTGCAGTGCAAACAGTTTCTCCTGCAGCTAAAAGATTAAATATTGAAATTATTCGTGAGCCAAAACTTCGCGAAATTAATGTTGGAACATGGCAAAACGGAGAAATTGCCGTCATAAGAGAACGCTTTCCAGAAACGTTTAACAGATATAGAGCCGGCGACATTTTTGTTAAGATTGGCGATGCCGAAAGTTTTAACGACGTTTATCTTAGAGCTAAAGAAGCTCTTGATGATATCGCTCTCAAACACCCAAATGCAACTGTTTTGGTTGGAACACATGGTGGGGTTATAAGAATGTTGTGCGAAAATTGGCTTAATATTGGCGATTTGGAAATGAGGCGTAACTACGATATAAAAAACGCATCAATAACCGAAGTCGAATACGATGGTGAAACGGCAAAAATTAACTTTATAAGTAAGGCCGATTATCTTAATATTCAAACTCGTGACTTAGGATATGGCTTGATTTTTGAAACGGATAACAAAAAATAAGGTAAAATCAAAAACTTATATTAAATATAAAAACGGCTAAAAAACATAACCACGCTAAAATAAAAGCGTGGTTTTTACATTTCAAATAAAGTATTGTATATTTTAAAATTAAGCTCTGTTGCGCTTATATATTTTTCAATACCATTTGCAATTTGCTCTGCCATAGTATAAATTAAATTTAGCCGTGTTAAATTAAACAATTTTATATTATCATTGCTTTTTGGTGCGACAACGCCAATAATAGAAACGTCACCAATTGTCCCAAGGTTTTTGTTTACACCAAGCCCAGGCTTTAATCCGTCTTTTATAACCTTAATTAGCCCTACGTCTTGCTGGTCCCCCACTGCTGCATCGATGGCGATTATTGGCGAATTAGGGTGCGTTTTTTTAAGCAATGTTCGTGCTTTTTCTACTTCTTTTGCTGTTATGGGATAAGATAATGTTCCATAAATAAATGCAGGGATATTCTTGTTTTTCAAAAGCGTACCGATAAGTGGCCCTAAGCTATCCCCTAATACTAAATCACTTCCAATGCATATAAAAACGGGAGAAGGTTTTCCTAAAATAAATTCGCTAAGTGATTGAAATATTCCAAAAGAACAATATTTGCTAAAACTACTGAATGAATAAGAGTTGTTCAAGATGTATTACCTTTATATTTTTTGGATATTATTAACAATAAAAATTAAAATTATACCTATTGACAAAAAAGGATTGATAAAAAAACAAATATATGTTATTATAAAACATATAAAATTGATAGGGAAAAATTATGAATTTAATGTTATCTACAAGCGTTAGCGCTATAGTTGACATTGTTGCGCTATCGGTTATAATTATATTTGCAATATGGGGGCTGATGCAGGGATTTGTTCGAACGTTCTTTTCTGCTTTCGGAACTATAATCAGCTTGTTGATTGCAATTATTCTTGCCCCATCTGTAATTCAATTTGTACAGGAAAAATACGGATTTATTGATACGGTGGCGAAAGGTCTTGAAGGGACCATTTCTGGATATTTTGGCAAAGAAGTTATGGATCTAACGTTAAAGGAAGCGTCTCGCGAAGTTTTGGCTAGCGCAGGACTAACAGGGTTCATATTAGATATAATTATATCCGTTCAATCGGACGGTGCAGTTGCTAATGATGCTAAAATTAGCCAAATAATTACTTCTACATTTGGCTATTACGCAACGTTCGTTATTTGTGCGATATGTTTATTTATAGTATTTAAGCTAATATTTAAATTAATAAGTGAAATTGTTAAAAAAAGGCACGATCAAGGCAAGGGTTTAATCAAGCTCGACAAAACACTTGGGTTTGCGCTAGGATTAATTCACGGCATTATAGTTTTAGAATTTGCAATTATTGCCGTAAAAACTATTCCTATTGCGTTTTTACAAGATATATACTTAGCTGTTCAAGCTTCAACAATTGCAAGTTTTATAGAAAAAATCAGCTTATTTAACTTAATTATGGGCTTACTGACAAGGGCGAACGTTGTTGGGTTTATAAAAGGATTGCTATAATTTAGCATAAAATACAATAAAAAAACAAAATTATAGCAAAAAAATACAACATAACGCCACAAAAAACGCATAATCAATAGAAAAACTAATTAAAACACGCCATTTGGCGTGTTTTTTGTTTTATATTATAATATAACGCAACGAAATTTTAATTAAAAAGACAATGTTCCACGTGAAACATGAAGTTTTTAAAAGTTTTTGTATGTTTCACGTGAAACACTGATGTCCTAGGAAATTTATTGGTTAATATACAACAATTTTAATTAATGTTAATAAAAAAACGTGGCAATTTTACTGCGTTTTTAAAAATTTTATCAAAAAAGCCTATATTAGTGTGTTTTTTGTGTCTTTATAATGAAATTTTATTGATTAATTTAATCGATTTTATTTGTCCGATGTTTTTTTGGCAATGTTTCACGTGGAACAAGTTGCTCAAACAATATGGATTTTTCTCAGAATGAAGACTTTTTTGACCGGATAAAAATTTTTGTCATTCTCGCTCAGCTCGTTAAAATGCGATTTTTTAAATATCGTACAATTAACGTTTTTAATAATTTTTGGCAAATAAGTCCGCTTTGCTGTTTTAATTTTTTGTATATAAATTTTGCGTAAAAAATTTTTGAAGCGACAATAGGCTGTTATGTTAATAAAAAATTTTTGTTGATGCTAAAAATATTTTTGTGCGTATTATTAATTTTTTAATTATTAGCGCTGATATTTTATGTTGCGTACATTAGTTTGCTTATATTTTGCGCTAAATTTTATATTTATGCGCTATGGGTTTATAACGTGTTGTTTTGTTTCAATGGCAAAAATTGACAAAAATATATTGTATTTTTATTTGTTTTATTGTATAATATATTATAAATAATTATATTTAGTGTTTTTTAAGGTTTTTTTAACTTTCGTAGGCTATAATATTCTTATACAGATTGACTTTATTAAGGAGACATTATTTTGAAAACAAAAAATAACAAGACAATATGGATAGTGCTTACCGTTATTGTTGCGCTAATAGCAGTGTTGTCATTTACCAATTGTTTTAGCACAACAAGGAGCGTTACAACCTCTGAGTTTGATTCTTTGGTTGAAAACGCTTGTTACGACGGAAAGGCTTATACTGATGATGACTGGTGGAAGAAAGCTGATGCACCCATTCTTAACCAATCGCTAAAAGGTCAAAACGTTGAAAGGGTTAGATTTGTTAAAGTGCAATTTGACGTTTACGTTATTAACTATTACGTAAGAGCGACCTTTACTGATGGAACAGAGGCGCAATTAGATTTTTCTACTAATTATTCTCGCACAGATTCTAAGGTTTCCGATTTAGAAAGCAAATTACTTGTTTTAGGTGTTGATTATTCTTATACCAATCCTAACGCTGGCTCTATTTGGTCTTCGTTGCTTCCACTCCTCGGAACGGTTGTTATTATGATTGTGTTCTTCTTCTTGTTGATGGGAACGCAAGGGGGAACAAAGGGTGCGATGAGTTTTGCAAAAACCAACGCGCGCGTAAACCAAAACATAAAAGTTCGCTTTTCTGACGTTGCTGGTGCAGAAGAAGAAAAGGAAGAGTTGGCAGAAGTTGTTGATTTCTTAAAGAGCCCCAAAAAATTCTCTAGCCTTGGCGCAAGAATTCCTAAAGGTGTTCTTTTAGTAGGGCCTCCCGGAACAGGTAAAACTTTATTCGCAAAAGCAGTTGCTGGCGAAGCAGGCGTTCCTTTCTTCTCTATAAGTGGTTCAGACTTTGTTGAAATGTTTGTCGGGGTAGGTGCTTCACGTGTACGTGACTTAT
>JAZTZE010000018.1:0-14442 GCA_045637285.1 Christensenellaceae bacterium
ACTGCTTTGAACGCTTTTGCTTGGTCTGCTACTTTAATGCCTGCTTCATCTGCAACCATTAAAACGTCAAACTCAACTTTGTCGCCTACGTTTGCTGAAAGTTTTTCAAATCTGATAACTGAACCAACTTCCGCTTTGTACTGCTTTGAGCCATTTGCTACTATTGCGTACATTTTAATACCTCCTGCTAACCAGTCTCGCCGAATTTATTTTTTTGGGGCGGTTTTTTAACACTTTAAAATAACCCCTTTCGAGCGGCTACTTCAGTATTTTAGTATATTTATCAATAAATGTCAAACGTTTTTACATAATTTTATCGTCTTTTTATCAAACTATCTATATAAATATTTTTTTATAAGGAGAATTATGATGATTAACGACAATTACAACGTAAAAGCAATAAACGACGTTTATAAAAATGCCCATATTGCGTTGCAAAGCATTTCCGACCTTCTCCCCGAAGTAGAAGACGATGACGTGAAAAATGAGCTTCAAGAACAATATGACGGTTATGAAAGAGTTATTGGGAAAATTTCTTCGTTTATGGCACAAAATAAGATAGAGCCACAAGATATCGGCGCGTTTAAAAAAGCTATGATGTGGGGAAGCATTAAAATGAAAACTATGTTCAACAACAGCAAAAATCAAGTTGCTGAAATGATGATTAAAGGCACTGTTATGGGCATAACTGAACTTACTGCAATGAAAAACGAACAAACCAATCTTGACCAAGGTGTTTTAGAGTTGCTTGAAGAACTGCTTTCTTTAGAAGAACAATACGAAGAAAGACTAAAAAAGTATTTATAAAACAAAAAAATTGCAAACAATTGGGAAAGAATCTTTTTATTTTGGAAATATTAAAGGCACGACCAAAGTCGTGCCTTTTCGTCTGTTAAATTATTTATTTACCAAAACTTTCTTTAAGCGAGCAAATCTGGGAAGTCCGTCTTCTTTAAGCATATCTACTTCGCCTTGGATTAAGGGAAGCGCGTACTTAACGAATTCGTCTGAAATGCCAGTGCCGTTGTTGATAATCCATTCTAACGGAACGGTCTTTTCAGTGTTTGCTGCAAGTTCTAACGGAAGAAGCTTATATTCGCATTCGTATTTATCCCCTTCTTTTCTTGCATAGCAAACCATCTTATCGGTTTCGCCATTAACTGCTGCACGAACTGCTTGTTTTCCTGCTTCAAAAGTTTCTTCAACGTCAGTTGCAGAAGCACAGTGCGCTGCACATCTTTGCATAAGTGAAAGTTCAATAGCTCTTACCTTAGAACCGGTTTCAGCCTTAACGATGTTAGAAAGCGTTGCTGCTACACCGCCGAGTTGAGCGTGACCAAAGCTATCACGCGCGCCTGCTTGACCTAAAGCTTCGCAAACGAGAACGCCATCTGCATTCTTGATACCTTCAGATACTACTGCAATACACTTGTTATTGTTCTTAGCCATAACGTCTTTAACGTCTGCAATAAACTTGTTGACGTCAAACGGAATTTCGGGGAGATAAATAAGGTCTGCACCTAAACCCTTTGCGTTTGCAAGTTGAGCAGCTGCGGTAAGCCAACCAGCGTTTCTTCCCATAACTTCAATTACACAAATCATAGGAGTATCGTAAACCTTAGCGTCAAGGTTGATTTCCATGATAGAAGTTGCAATATATTTTGCAGCCGAAGCAAAGCCTGGGCAGTGGTCAGTTCCGTAAAGGTCGTTATCAATCGTCTTAGGAACGCCGATTACGTTCATTTCGTAACCAGATTTAGCCATGTATTTGCTAATTTTGTTACAAGTATCCATACTGTCGTTACCGCCGTTGTAGAAGAAATAACGAACGTTGTATTTTTTGAAAACTTCTAACAATCTCTTGTAATCAGTGTCGTCAACAGAAGCGTCTTTAAGTTTGTATCTAACAGAACCCAAAGCTGATGACGGAGTGTTTTTCAAAAGTTCTAATTCTTTGATATCTTCTTTAGAAATATCATAGAACTCTTCGTTAAGAATACCCCTAATACCGTGTGCAGCACCGTAAACTTCGGTTATCATTTCGCTGTTTAAGCCTTCGATAAACACGCCTGCAGCACTTGCGTTAATAACTGAAGTAGGACCGCCTGATTGTGCAAACATCAATGCACCTTTCAAACCTTTCATAATAATTCTCCTTTTGTGTATAGTGTTTAATTTTTTATAACTTTATTATTTTTTTTATCCGTTTTTTAAGGATGTGAAACGTATTGCTCATTTCTCGCTTAGCGGTCATCATAGCTCAACCGCTGGGCTGTAACGCCGAATAACGACGTGTAATATTTTATAAGCTCAAAACGTGAGCTATTTCGTAAAGCTCGTAGTCAAAATGCTTTTTAGCTTTTGCCACTTCATCAAACGGCACCGTTATTATTTTGTTATCCTTAATGCCGATTGCGCAACTTTCTTTATCGTCTCTAAGCAACTCAACCGCTTTGTAACCAAACCTTGCGGCAAGCACACGGTCTGCCATGTCGGGCGAGCCACCGCGTTGAATATAACCAAAGTTAGTTACCTTAACGCCTATTCCACTCTTTTCTTCTATGCGACGAACGATTTCTTCCCTGTTTCCTGCGCCTTCTGCCAAGATTATCATGTTAGACGTTTTACCGCGCAAGTAGCTCTTTTTGATTGCAGAAGCAATTTTATCAAGATCATATTCTACTTCGGGAACGAGAACGTATTCCGCACCGCCTGCAACGCCTGCATACAACGCAATGTCACCACAGTTTCTGCCCATAACTTCTAAAAGCCCAACTCTATCATGAGAGTGCATTGTGTCTCTAAGGTTGTTTATTGCCCAAATAACAGTATTAACTGCAGTATCGAACCCAACGGTATAGTCTGTATAAGCAAGGTCGTTGTCGATAGTGCCTGGAATACCCATAACTTTGATACCAAAGTTTTCAGATAAATCCTTTGCTCCACGGAAAGTTCCGTCTCCCCCAATAACAACCAAACCTTCAATGCCGTATGCGGAAAGTGCTTCCGCCGCCTGACGTTGAACTTCGATATCTTTAAAGTTTGGACACCTTGCCGTATTCAAGAACGTTCCTCCCTTGTGAATCATATCGGAAACCGAACGAGTGCCAAGCCTTGTTATTTCACCTTTGATAAGACCTGCATAACCACGGTTTACCCCGTAAATATCCATTTTATTATTGAGAGCCGTTCTTACAACTGCCCTGATACACGCGTTCATTCCGGGCGCATCGCCACCGCTTGTCAAAACTGCTATTCTGTCCACAGTTGCCTCCTTTCCTTTAAGTATGCATATCGCAAATTATTTTACCATATAGACAAAAATTTATCTACTTTTTTGTGCCGTTTTTTCTATTTTTTTACAAAAAATATTATGTCTTGCTCGCTAACGTAATTTTTTAGTTCGCTAATAAGCCCTTCACAACGCCTTACCGCACAATTTGCACTGTATTTTTTACCCTTGATTGCAAGTATTACAGGTATATTACCTTCGTAACTGGTTAGAACGTCTATTATCTCGTCTACCTTATCCGCTTTATCGTCCGGCACGATAACTCCTAAATATTCTTGCTGTGCGGTTTGCTTTTTCTCTTCTTTAATTTCAAGCGGTTCTACCGCGCTCGCAACTATTTGCGGAGTACCGTCCTTTATTTGAAGTCTGCCGGTAATTTTTACCGTGTTTTCTTCTTTTAGACAATCTCTTGAATTTTCATAAACCTTGGGGAAACATATTACTTCTATTTGTCCGTAAACGTCTTCTACCTTAACGAATGCCATATTTTGTCCGCCACGGGTTGCCAAACGCTTAAACTCGCTAATAATTCCGCCCATAACGACTTGTTCGTTTTCTCTAAACTCGGTGTAAATTTTTTCACCGTTTTCGTCTTCTTCAAAGAAACTTAAAACGTTTGTATTGAACGAAAACTTGTCGAACTGTTCTTTGTAGTCTGACAACGGATGCCCTGATAAATATATGCCGAGAACGGTCTTTTCTAAAGCAAGCTTTTCTTTAGACGAATATTCTTCCATGTCGGGATATTCGAGCTCCAAGCCTTCATCTTCATCTAAAATAGTCCCGAAAAGGCTTATTTGCATATTGTCTTTTTTCTTATTCGCAGAAGCAATTCTATCCATATACTCAGCGTAAACTGCCATAAGTGTTCTGCGGTTTACCTTAAACGAATCAAACGCGCCCGATAAGATTAAACTTTCAACCAAACGTTTGTTAATGTTGAAAGTTATACAACGGTTAACGAAATCTTCAAAAGACTTAAACTCTCCGTTGTTGTTTCTTTCTTCAACTATTTGTTCTATAACGCCAAGCCCAACGTTCTTTAAGCCAACTAATCCAAATCTTAAGCCACCGTTTTCCGTTTTGAAAAACGCCGTACTCTTGTTAATATCCGGCGGATACACGTCCATTCCTTTGCTTTTAACGTAGGTTAAATATTTAGAAATTTCTTCTATCTTGTCAAGTCTGTTGTTAAGAATTGACGCAAAAAATTCCACTGGGTAATAATGCTTTATATAAGCCGTTTGATATGCTAATACCGCATAAGCGGCTGCGTGTGATTTGTTGAACGCGTATTTTGCAAAGCCAGCCATTTCGTCAAATATCTTTTTGGCGATTTCTTCGGGTACACCGTTTTTAACTGCACCTGGAATAGGGTCTCCCTTTTCACTTACGCCACCTTCGATAAATATCTTCTTTTGGCGTTCCATTTCTTCCATGTTTTTCTTACCCATCGCACGACGAACGATATCTGCCTGACCGAGCGAAAATCCGCCTATCTTTTGGCAAATTTGCATAACTTGTTCCTGATAAATAAGAACGCCGTAGGTTGCCTTTAACAACGGTTCGAGCAACGGGTGATCGTATTTGATGGTTTCGGGGTTGTGCTTATAGCTAACGTATTTTGGTATAGAGTCCATCGGCCCCGGTCTATACATTGATATACCTGCGATAATGTCTTCAAAAGTAGAAGGCTTTAAGTCACGCATAAAGCGTTTCATACCCGGACTTTCAAGCTGGAACACCGCATCCGTTTCACCGTCGCCAATAAGTTTATAAGTGGCTTGGTCTTCATATCCTATTTTATGGAAATCGAGATCAATGCCTGTGTTTTCTTTTATATATTGTCTTGCTTTTGCAACGTCGGTTAACGTTCTCAATCCAAGGAAGTCCATTTTTAACATACCAAGCTGTTCAACCTGTTTCATGTTGAATTGCGTGGTAACGTCGTCCCCGTTCCTTTGCAAAGGCACGTTGTCTGAAATAACCTTCGCGCATATTACTACACCCGCGGCGTGCATGCCCGTTTGCCTTGGCATATCTTCAACGCGGATTGACATATCAACTACCTTTCTAACGGTGTCGTCTTGTTCATACATTTCGCGAAGCTCTTTAACACCAACGTCTTCGCCGTCTTTATTCTTTTTAAAACCAAAACTTTCGGCAATGCTGCTTTTGCCGTCCATAAGCTTTGTTATCTTGTCCGTTTCAGAATACGGAACGCGGAAAACACGCCCAACGTCTTTTATCGCCGCACGGCCTGCAAGCGTGCCGAACGTTACGATTTGGGCAACTCTATCTGCACCGTATTTGTTGCGCACGTATTCAACGACTTCCCCACGCCTATCGTCTTGAAAGTCAATATCAAAGTCAGGCATACTTACACGCTCTTTGTTCAAAAAACGCTCGAATACCAAGTCGTATTTTAAGGGGTCAACGTCAGTTATACCAACAGAGTATGCTATTATCGAAGAAACACCGCTACCACGCCCCGCTCCAACCGATATGCCTATGCTCTTTGCATAGTTAATAAAGTCCCAAACTATAAGGTAATATTCAATATACCCCATAGAGTGTATGGTGTTGAGTTCATAGTCGAATCTTTCTTGTATTTCTTGTGTTATTACGGGGTAACGCTCACGAAGCCCTTTTTCTGCAATACCTTTTAAGTATTCGTAAGGCGTTTGTCCGTTGTCTGGAACGTAGCCTGGAATAAGCGAATTATCCCTTATCGGTTCACATTTTGCATTAAGGTCAAAAACCGGTTCTTCGTTACACTTTTCAGCAATAACAACCGTGTTTTTAAGCGCGCGTTCGAGATTTGGAAAAACTTCTTTCATCTCGTCATAAGTCTTTAAATACGCTTGGTCGGTGTCCATCTTAAAACGAGTAGGATCGTCTATCGTGGTCTTTGTGCTTATACATGCTACCACGTCTTGAACTTCGTTGTCTTCCTTTTCTATATAGTGAACGTCGTTAGTAGCTACGAGTTCTATGCCCAATTCGTCGGCAAGTTTAACGAGAAGCGGATTGATGCGCGCTTGTTCGGGCAAACCGTGATTTTGTATCTCAAGATAAAAATCGTCTTTAAAAATATCGCGGAGCATTATTGCCGTTTGCTTTGCGCCTTCATAGTCGTTTTGAAGCAAACGCTTGCTTACTCTACCGGCAAGACAACCCGATAAGCACACCAACCCTTCGGCATGCTCACTTAGTAATTTATAGTCTATTCTCGGTTTGTAATAAAAACCGTCCACGTACGCTATGGAGTCTAATTTGATGAGATTTTTATATCCCTTTTTATTTTTGCACAGTAACACCAAGTGGTCGTAATCACGTTCTTGTACTTTGTGATTTTCCGCAACGTACATTTCACAACCGATTATCGCTTGCATTTTGGCTTCTTGCTCACTCTTGCCGTCTTTAAGAGCTTTTAAATATTCTTTTTTTGCTCCTTCTGCGAAGTAAAGCGAGCCGAACATGTTGCCGTGGTCGGTAATTGCTATTGCGTGCATGCCTTTTTTTCTGCATGCCTTAAAAACGTCGTCTAACCTTGTCGCGCCGTCAAGCAAACTATATTCGGTGTGCACGTGTAAATGTACGAATTCTTCCATTGTGTTTCCTTATAATTCGTCTGCAATGCAAACGAGTTTTCTTAGTCTGTGGTTTAAGCAACTTTTGCTTATATCTAATCTTTCGGCAAGCTCGGTTAACGTATCTTCTGGATTATCCTTTCTCGCTTTTGCCGTCTGATAAAGGTCGGGCTTTAACGTTTCCAACCCGATAGTTTGGTCTATTTTTTCTATTGCTGAAATTTGTTTCGCTGATGCTTCAACTTGCTTAGATACGTTACCTAAATCGCAGTTTTTTTGCCTGTTAATATTGTTCGCAAACTCTCTCGTAACAATAAGGTCAGTGATTTTTAACACGCTTACTGGCGCGGGTAAAAAGGCTATGAAGTCTTTTATTTCTTCTGCACTTTTTATATAAACAATATATCCGTCTCTGCGGTTAACAACTTTTGTAGAAATGCCGAACTCGGCAAGCTTTTGACTGGTCTCGTGCGCGGGCGCGTAATGCGAAAAGTTAATTTCCAAGTGATAGCCCGTGCTACTTTTATCGTTCACACTCGGCAACGTGCAACTGCCAGTTGCCACGAACAGTCCGCGAATAAAAGCTTTCATACAACACTCGCGCTTAGTCAGCTTTCCAAAAAACTTTAAGTTTACAACCAAATCGTCTTTGGTCTGCGCCAAAACTTCCAGTTGCTTTAATATTTCTATTGCGCGCGAACCGCTTATGCTCAAATAAAATTTATCTTTTTTGTTGAGCTTGTCTTCGGAAACCGAAACTTCCCTAATATCGTAATTAAACAGGCTCTTAAAAGTTAGCGTAAGCATTAAGGCGGTTTGTTCGTCGCTTGCCTTAAACTCTAAGCCCAACTCGCCGTCTCTTTCATATAGCACGCCAGAGCCCCTAATAAGCCCTGCTATAAACGCAAGTTTACAATGGTCGTCCTTTATCGGCTTTGAAAGTATTTCTTTTTTTATAGCGTTACTAAAATTCATTAGCCACGCTCCTTGAACGCCTTAAACCGCATTTGCGGAAGCCTTCCGTCAATATTTTCTATTTGCTCTCTATTAATTTTCACTCTATCTAACGCTTGTTCTATAAGCGAAGTCTCGCCCACTCTATTTGGTGAGTGTGCGTCAGAGCTGATAACGAATTTAACGCCCGTATTAGCTACGTTGAAAATTTCCTCGTCGCTAAGATGAGTTTTTTTCGCGCTTAATTCTATTTTCGTGCCGTAATCGCGCGCTGCTTTAGCAACTTCTACGGCATCTGCAAAACAACAGAAATTGACGTGCGTTATCACGTCTACAGGATTGTTTTTAATAACGTTTATAAAAGTTTTTGTGTTAGTTTTGATTAAGTGTGAACTAACATGCTCTTTCTTAAAGGTCGAGTTGAGAAAGTTTGGCACGAAAAGCGAAAAAGCTGTTCCGAATTTATACAAAACGAACTTGTGTATGCCTGCAAGAAATATATCAAACTGGTCATACATTTTTGGTTTTAAGTCTACCGTCCCGTCCGTGCCAATAATGTTTGATTCTATGCCTAAAAGAACTTTAACGCCCGTTTGTTGAGTGGCTTGGTCACACAAAGTGCGCATCTTGGGAATTTTTCGCTTAGTTAAACCGAATGCAGGGTGCGCAAAACCATGGTCTGAAATGCCAAGTTCTTTCAGCCCTTTTTCTTTTGCGATTAACGCGTTATCGATTATTTGCCCTTTCCCGTGACTAAACACGGTGTGAGTATGATAATCTGCCGTTAAAATCATTAAAACTCCCCTACGTATTCCACTTCTTCATCAAGTTCAACGTTAAATTTATCTTTTACCACGCCTTTGACGTGTTGAATTACCAAGTAAACGTCCTTTGCTCGCGCTTTTGGATTTACCACCACAAAGTTTGCGTGCTTATCAGACACGGTCGCTCCACCAATCGTAAAGTTTTTAAGACCTGCACGCTCTATAAGCGAGCCTGCTGAATAGGGTTTTGGATTCTTAAAAACCGAACCGCAACTCCTTTCCGTTGGATGCATTTTTTTGCGAATCTCTAAGTAGGTTTTCATCGACGAAAGAATTTTTTCTCTATCTTCATTCTTAAAGCAAAAATCGGCACTTATAACCACTTCCTTTTTGCCCAAAAACCTGCTAGTTCTATATGCAAAATTAGCATCGCGCTTATCATAAATTTTAATCTTTCCGTTGTTTAACGTTTCAATGGTTGTTATACAGTCGGAAATATTATGCCCAAATGCGCCTGCATTCATAACTATTGCTCCGCCAACCGTCGCCGGAATGCCTGCAAGGGATTCTAACCCGCTAAGCTTATGGTCTAAAGCAAACTTAATTAGTTTATCCAGCCTTGCGCCTGCCATCGCCCTTACTTGATCTCTTTTAAAAAACACGTCTGATAACCCTTTTATAGATATTATCAGTCCGTTATAGCCAAGGTCAGACACCAAAAGGTTAGTTCCGTTGCCTATAACCTTATATCTAACACGGTGTTGTTTTGCCAATGATATAAGGTCGTTTAGAGCGTATAAGCTATCAACTTCCGCATAGTATCTTGCACAACCGCCAACCCCGTATCCCGTAAGTTTTTTCATTGGTTGATCGAAGAATATTTTTGCGTGAGTAATCTCGCCGAGTGCTTTTTTAAAACTCATACCACTCCTTATATCATTTTACTATATTTCAAATATTTTTTCAAGATTTAATCACCATATTTTTTATTTTATTTTGGCTATCTTTATCCCCTGCAAGCGCACTTTTTGATAATTCTTGAAGCGACTTCAACTGTTCGGGCGAAATAAAGGCACTAATACTACAACTATCGTTATTCGTTTGCACCTGATTTAGTTCGTTATCGTAACTAAGCTTATAGTAAGGCGAAAGCATTCCTATATCGACGAGCGAACGTTGCACTTTCTCTGAAAGCAAGTGCTCTATAAAGTTTTCTGACGCAATTATCTTTTCGTTGCTTTTTGCCGTTACCACAACGTATTGATACAGGTCGTTAAACTTATTCAACGGTTTTGCTATAATTGGCATGCCCCTGTTTATAAGCCGATGAACGTCGCGTTGAGTAGCCAAAAAGTAAGGCGTTTTTCCATTGGTAAACTTTACATACGCTTCCATCGGCTTTTGCACCTGCATCTCGCCAACTTTTACGTTTTCAAAATAAAGCGACAGCATAGGTTGCGTGTATTCCTGCTGGGAAACCAAAAGCGATGGCAACGAATCGGGAATTGTTTCACTCAGCGTTGGGTTAGCAATTATAAAATAACTTCCCATTGCCCATGCCGTTGCGTAAATTCTATCGCCAACGTATCCACCTATAACCGTTTTTTTGCAGTTTAGGCGTGTTGCGTTTTTCACGTCAACACCACCACCGAACGATATTATATCGGGAGTTTGCCCTTGTTTTACGGCGTTTTCAAAACTTGTTACGGTGTGCGATATAACCATAACCAAAACACCTTGATTTTTACGCTCGTATTCCCTTGCAACCTTTAACAAAAACTGCTTTCTTGAGCCCGTGCCACCTTCAAACGAATCAATTTGCCAGATGGTTAATATCCCCTTGTATTTCGCTGGGATTTTTTCTTGCCCGTCAACACTCAAAACGCCCCTTATTAACGTAAAAGACAGCACTGAGCAAACTATTAAAACACCCGCCGTTATCCATCTTAAAACTTTCATACTGAAAGTATATTCTTTAACAACAAAAAAAAGGACTTTTCAGTAAAAGAAAGTCCTTTTGTTTTTATTATTTTAACGTTTATAACTTTATCGGCTTACGGCTTGAACCAACCGTTGCGGTAGCTGCCGTAGATAAGTCAAACGTTCTATTTATAGCGTCGTGAACGTCTGATATCCTAACCGCTTGCAAACGCTTTATGCGCTCGTTAAAGTCAAACTCCTTGTCCAACATCAACAAATATCTTGCATATAAAAGCATTTGCGAAGACGTGCTTTCTTGCCCCATTATAAACGAGCTTTTTATCTGTTCTTTTCCACGCTCAAACTCTTGCTCGGTCACCCCTTCTTTTTTAAAACGGTTAAGCTCAGATATGATAGACTCAACAGCTAAATCACGGAGCGAAGTGTTTACGCCTGCATAAATTTCTACGACCCCGTCGTTTTTATACTGCGAAGAATAAGAATAAACACTATACGCCAACCCCAATTCTTCTCTTATCTTTTGAAAAAGTCTACTGCTCATTCCACCACCAAAAATGGTGTTTGCAACGCTAAAAGCATCAGTTATTGGGTCGCCAACTTGAAAACCTTTCATTGCAATAGCAATATGAGACTGTTCTATTCTCTTGATTTTATATAAGTTTTTGTTTTTTGCTATCAACGTCTTTTTTTGCGGTTTACTCTTTTTTCTCTTAAACCTATCGCTAAACAGGTCTTTAACGTATTTTTCCACTTCGTTAACGTCAATATTGCCCGCAAGCGAAATTACAACGTTGTCCGCTGTGTAATATTTATCCATATAAGCAAGCACGTCACTTTTTGTAAACCTTTTTATGTTTTTTTCACTGCCTAAAATGGTTTGACCTAAACCATCGTCACCGTAATAGCTTTTTGCCAACAAGTCAAGACACACTTCTTCGGGGGTATCTTCACTCATTTTAATTTCTTCTATTACAACGCCTTTTTCTTTGTTAAGCTCTTGTTCGTCAAACACTGAATCGAAAAATATATCGGATAAAATTTCAAGCGACTTTTGCGTGTGTTCCTTGGTCGATTTAGTATAATAGCAAGTAAGTTCTTTTGACGTGAATGCGTTTATTTGCGCACCTATTCTGTCTATATGGTCGGAAATTTCAAACGCTGTGCGGTTTTTAGTCCCCTTGAACATCACGTGTTCTATAAAGTGCGAAATGCCGTTTTCTTCAGACGTTTCGTTTATACTACCCGTTTTTACGAGCACCCCTGCACTCACTGAAAGCATTCCTTCCATTTTGTTCATCACGAGTCTTAGCCCGTTATCAAATTGCTTAAATATTACCATCTTTTTCTCCGTTAAGTACGTTAAACGTTGTCGCTCACAGCAACAACGTTAAAACCCGATTGCAAGTAAAAATCTATTATTTCGGGCAACACGCTTTTAGTGTGTGGCTTTGGGTGCATTAAAACCAAGTCACCGTTAGCTAAGTTTTGTGTAGCACGCTTATAAATTAGCTTTTCATCTTTGTCGCGCCAGTCAATCGTATCTTTTGACCACATTATAACCTTATAGTCGAGTGCGTTCGCTACTGACAACGTGATTTGCGAAAAACTGCCCGAAGGTGGCGCAAATAATGTGGTTTGCACTCCACAAAGTGCTTTTACTATAGTTGCACAACGTTCTATTTCTTTTTGGTTTTCTTCAAAAGACAGTTTTGCGTGGTCTTTATGAAAGTATCCGTGATTTGCTATTTCATGCCCGTCGTTAACTATTCTGTTCAAGGTGGGTTCGTTGTCATCTGCCCAACATCCACCCACAAAAAAAGTTGCTTTTACTCCCTTTTGGTTTAGTATATCTATAATCCCATTAACAACTTCTGTGTTTTCATAAACGTTAAACATTAATGAAACGTTTTTGTTTGCGGTATTTCCGTGGTATATGGCGTTAAGTTGCTCCCCACTGTAAATTGGCAAGGTGGGGTCGGGAATAAAACTAACGCCGTAAACAAATACAACCGTTAAAACGAGTATTATGTTTGTAACGAGTGTAAGCTTTTTATTTAGTGTTTTCATTTATAGTCACCTCTATTCGCTATTTTATGAATTGACTATAAATAAAATGCTAAAATAAGCTTTTCGCTCACCAAAATGGTTTGGACAGCTTATTAAAAAAAATATGCAAGGCAAAGCCTTGCATATTTATAACAACGGTTTTATTAAACCTTAATGTTAACCGTTAACAATTTCTAAAAGCTTAAGGTCGATACCCTTTTCGCCAATCTTAATAATTTCTACCTTAACTTTGTCGCCAATATGCAATACTTCTTCAACGTTGTTAATTCTCTTTTCGCTCATTTTGCTGATGTGAATTAAACCGTCTTTTCCCGGAGCTAATTCGCAGAATGCGCCAACCTTGGGTAAAATTCTAACTACTTCGCTAATGAACATATCGCCAACTTCGGGGTCTTTTGCGATAGAAAGAATGATTGCTTTTGCTCTTTCGGGATCGCCTACGCCACCTACGCTTGCAACGTTAACCGTTCCATCGTCGTCAATATCAATCTTAACACCCGTTTCTTCGATAATCTTGTTGATTACCTTACCTTGCTTACCAACAACGTCGCCAATCTTTTCGGGATCAATGCTGAAAGAAATAATCTTAGGAGCATATTTAGAAAGTTCTGCTCTTGGTTGATCGATAACTTCGAGCATTTTAGAAAGAATGTATTGTCTGCCAACGTTTGCTTGTGCAATTGCTTTTCTTAAAATAGCTTCGTCGATACCTTTGATCTTAATATCCATTTGGATTGCAGTGATACCTTTTTCTGTTCCTGCAACCTTAAAGTCCATATCGCCAAGGAAGTCTTCTAAGCCTTGAATATCAGAAAGAATTGAAACCTTGCCTGATTCGGTGTCCTTGATAAGACCCATTGCAATACCTGCAACAGGAGCTTTAATGGGAACGCCTGCATCCATAAGTGCTAACGTTGAACCACATACGCTACCTTGTGAAGTTGAACCGTTTGAACTCATAACTTCAGAAACGATTCTGATTGCATACGGGAATTCTTCTTCACTTGGAATAACGGGTTCTAATGCACGTTCAGCAAGTGCACCGTGACCGATTTCACGTCTACCAGGGCTTCTTAAGGGTTTTGCTTCGCCTGATGCATAGCCCGGCATGTTGTATTGGTGCATATAACGCTTGGTGCTTTCTCCGTCAAGACCTTCTAATTTTTGTGCTTCAGAAAGCATACCTAAAGTACAAGTAGAAAGAACTTGAGTCATACCTCTGGTGAACACGCCTGAACCATGAACTCTGGGAAGAACGCCTGCTTCACACCAAATCTTTCTAACTTCGTCGAGCTTTCTTCCGTCAGGACGAATTCCAGTGTTGGTAATTTTTGCTCTTACCTTTTCTTTAGTCATGTAGTAGAGAGCATCTTTAATTTCTCTGGTCTTGTCAGGGAAAATTTCTGCAAAGTGTTCTAAGCAGTCCTTTTCAACCTTGTCTTGACCAGCTTGTCTTTCGTGACGATCAAAGGTGTCGAGAGCGTCGTCAAGCATCTTGTCTGCGTATGCTCTAACAGCTGCGTCGATATCTTCGGGAACGTGATATAACTCAATTTCCTTTTTGGGTTTGCCTATTTCTGCAACTATTTGTTCTTGGAATGCACAAAGACGTTTGATTTCTTCGTGACCAAACAAGATTGCGCCAACCATTTCGTCGTCGCTAATTTCGTTTGCACCAGCTTCAACCATCATGATTGCATCTTTTGTTCCTGAAACAGTAACATGCATCAAACTCTTTTCATTTTCTTCTTGGTTAGGGTTGATAACATATTTGCCGTCAACATAACCAACAACAACTGAACCAGTTGGGCCAGCAAATGGAATGTCAGAT
>JAZTZE010000019.1:0-14215 GCA_045637285.1 Christensenellaceae bacterium
TCTTTCGTTTTCTAACGATTTTAAGTAACTACCCGTATCATCCCAGATTACACAGCCTACATATTATATAAAATATTTCTCTGCTTGTCAAACGATTTTACGGGTAATTTGAATTTTTTTTAAAAGTTTTTTCTTTTATACTTTTATCTGAATTTAACTGCCAAATAATGATATTTATGCCGATTGTTTCTTTACAAGTTCGGGCTTTGCCCCACTCGTAACAACCTTTTCATCTACGATAACTTTTTCTATATCGCTTGCAGAAGGTAGGTCGTACATCGTGTCTATCATAAGATTTTCAAGTATTGTACGAAGCCCCCTAGCCCCCGTGTTAAGTTCAATAGCTTTTCTCGCAACGGCACTAACCGCTCCGTCGGTAATTTCAAGTTCAACGTTATCTAAGCCGATAAGGCGTTTGTATTGTTTAATCAAAGCATTCTTGGGCTGAGTTAAAATATTAACTAACGCACTTTCATCAAGAGCATGCAACCCAACGGTGATAGGAATTCTGCCCACAAATTCGGGGATGAGACCATATTTAATCAAATCTTGCGGTTGAATATCTCTTATCAAGTCAGAATCGCTCGCGTTAGAACGTTCTACGTTACCAACGAAACCAAGCGACGTCGTTCCTTTGCGCTTTTTGATTATTTCTTCTAATCCCACGAACGCACCGCCACAAATAAACAATATATTAGTAGTGTCTATTCTTATACATTCTTGTTGCGGGTGCTTTCTTCCACCTTGAGGTGGAACGTTCGCAAGCGTTCCTTCAATAATCTTCAAAAGTGCTTGTTGTACACCTTCGCCAGAAACGTCTCTCGTGATAGAAACGTTTTCTCCTTTTCTTGCAATCTTATCTATTTCGTCAATGTATACTATACCCTTTTGCGCACGCTCAATATTGAAATCGGCACTTTGAATAAGCTTTAACAAAATATTTTCTACGTCTTCGCCAACGTAACCCGCTTCGGTTAAGGTGGTTGCATCAGCAACGGCAAACGGCACGTCTAAAATTTTAGCAAGTGTTCTTGCTAAAAGCGTTTTACCACTTCCTGTTGGACCTAAAACGAGAATATTACTCTTGTCGAGCTCAACTTCACCGTCTTCGGCAACCGCGTTTATTCTTTTGTAGTGGTTGTATACCGCAACCGACAAAACCCTTTTAGCTTCGTCTTGCCCAATAATATACTCGTCAAGCTTTTCTTTGATTTCAGCAGGCTTTAACAACTTGGTTTCCGTCGCCTTTTCTTCAGCTTGGCTTTCTTCCTTCATTACGTCGCGACAAACTTCTATACACTCGTCGCATATATATAAGCCGTTAGGCCCAGCAATTAAGCGTTTAGTAAGTTCTTCGGGCTTTCCGCAAAAAGAGCAGTGTAAATGTTCGTTTTCTTTCATATATCTCCGTAGTTTACGGACGTTTAACTAAAACTTGGTCGATAAGTCCGTATTCTTTAGCGTCTTCTGCCGATAAATAATTATCTCTATCGGTATCTTTTTCTAATTGTTCGATTGGTTTACCGCTGTTTTCAGCAAGTATTTTGTTTAAACGGTATTTCGTCTTAATAATGTGGTCAGCTTGAATTTTAATATCGCTTGCTTGACCTTGCGCACCGCCCAACGGTTGATGAATCATAATTTCACTGTTCGGAAGCGCATATCTTTTTCCTTTGGCACCACTTGATAAAAGAAAAGCACCCATGCTTGCCGCAAGACCGATACATATCGTGCTAACGTCGCACTTGATGTAATTCATCGTGTCGTAGATTGCAAGACCTGCCGTAACGCTTCCGCCCGGACTGTTAATGTAAAGACAAATATCTTTGTTGGGGTCTCTGCCTTCCAAGTGTAGCAATTGTGCAACTACCGCGTCTGCAACTGCATCGTTAATTTCTCCAGTAAGGAAAATTATTCTGTCTTCTAAAAGTCTTGAATATATATCGTAACTTCTTTCGCCTTTACCCGTTTGTTCAACAACGTAAGGCACAACCGTGTTCTTTATATCCATATATTTACTCCCAGTAAATTATGCTAATTTATTTGAGTATCGTCCGGCAATAGCCGAACGATACTGGGTTTAACGTTTATTTTATTCGATAGTGTTTGAGTTCTTTAAGAATTCAAAGAATTTCTTAATAACGATTTCGTTCTTAATATAATCAAGTTGACGTGCTTGCATGTTCTTCTTGATATCGGGAACTGGCTTGCCTTGAGCGGTTGCCATATCGGTAACTCTCTTTTCAACTTCTTCATCAGTAGCAACGATTTCTTCTTTTTCAATAATTGCTTCGATAACGAGTTGTGATTTAACGATGCTGGTTGCTTGTTCTGCTTGGTCTTTTCTAAAATCTTCCATGCTCTTGCCGATATACTTTAAGTAATCTTCAAGTTTAAGACCTTGATATGACATGCGGTATTCCATTTCTTGAACCATGCGGTCAATTTGATTTTCAATCATAGCGTCGGGAATTTCAACGTCGCTGGTTTCGGTTACCTTTTTAATGATTTCGTCTTCTAATTCACGGTCAGCTCTATCAGCGTTTTGTTTTTCCATTCTTGCTTTTGTTTCAGTCTTATAAGCTTCAACGCTTTCAGCACCGATTGCTTCCTTAATCCATTCATCGTTAACTTCGGGAAGTTCCTTCTTTTTGATTTCGTGGAGCTTAATTGCAAATACAGCGTCTTTGCCTTTAAGTTCTTCTGCGTGATATTCTTCGGGGAACTTAACGTTGATATCTCTTTCGTCGCCAATGTTCATGCCGATAACTTGTTCTTCAAAACCCGGAATGAAAGAACCGCTTCCGATAACTAAAGGTTGCTTTTCAGCCGTACCGCCAGCAAACTTAACGCCGTCAACACTGCCAGAATAGTCAATGATAACGCTGTCGCCGTTTTCAACTGCTCTATCGGTAACTTCTACCATACGAGCGTTGCGGTCTTGTAAACGCTTTAATTCTTCTTCAACGTCTTCGTCCTTTACATTATACACGTTTTTCTTGTAAGTTATACCTTTATATTCGCCGATTACTACTTCAGGTTTAACGGGAACGATTGCGATCATGGTAATGCCTTTTTCGCTAATCTTCTTAATGTCGATTTCAGGTGCTGCTACCGGTTCGATAGTAGGTTCTTTATCTAAAACTTCGCCGTAGTATTTGGGGAAAGCTTGGTTAATTGCTTCTTCGTAGAACACGCCTACACCGTAAGCTGATTCCAAAACCTTTTTGGGAACTTTGCCTTTTCTAAAACCAGGCATGCTATATTTGCCTTTAGTCTTTTCATACGCACTATCGATTGCTGCTTTCCATTCAGTAGCAGTTAAGTCGATGGTTACTTTAACCGTGCTTTTTTTAGCTTTTTCAAATGTGTATTTCATAATAATCTCCTAATCCTATAAAATTACTAAAATATTTTATCACAATAAAAATTAAAACGCAAGGTATTTTACACCATTTATAGCATTTTAACGTCATTTTAAAAGTTCTAAACGTTTATTTGGGTTTACCGATATTGATTTGAAGTTTTCGTATATAACTAAACCCGGTTTTGACTTAGGTGGTTTTTTAACGTTTTTCTTTTGTGTATAAACTATTTCGGTCTTTCCACCTTCCCTGCCTTTAGAGTAATAAGCACATATCTCCGCGCTTGTTTCTATAACGCTTTGTGGAACCGAACGCTTTTGCGATTCAATAATAACGTGAGACGAATGATAGTCTTTAGCGTGAACCCACACGTCTTCAGGCTTTGCTGTAAACGTGAGTTTATCGTTTTCTGCGTTGTTTCTGCCAACCAAAACCCTAAAACCTTCGACATCGTAAACCCTACAAAAACTTTCATTTTCTTTCTTGAGTTTTAAGCGCGCTTGCTTGTCGACCAAAACTCCTGCATTTTCAAGTTCGGTTTGAACCAACGCTAACTCGTTAATATCTTCGCACAACTCGATTTCGCTCATAACGCTTTCATAATAACTCAACTCACTTTCGGCTTGATCAAGTTGGGGTTGTAAGGCAATAAGCGTGCGCTTTTGCTTATTGTACTTTTTGTAATACACTTCGGCGTTTTTAGCAACAGACAAGCGCGAATCAAGCGAAATTTTTATCATCGAGTTATCGTAATAGTTAAGCAACTCACACTCACCCTGCCCGTTTTTAATAGCATAAATATTTGCAAGAAGCAATTCGCCTTTTATTTTGTTTTCTTCCGCACCTAACGCGTCTTTTTTCTTTGCTTTAATTGCCGTAACACGCTTTTTTGCCTTTTTTATTGCCGTGTTAGTTACCGCGGTTAAACGTTCTTTTTTGCATTTAAATTGCTTTTGTTTATCCTTGTTTTCAAAATAAAATTCTTCAGCTTTAATTAGCGTTGGAAAGAAGATTTTTTCACCCGAAAGCGTTGCATAAGGATATGCGCAAACGTCGGTTATTTCCGCACCGTTTTTTAACACGCAAGGCTGTGTTTTTTTTGCGTATAAAAAATCGTTAAAAAACACAAAAAAAGCGTTACCGTCTTCAATTTTCGTTGCATCTTTACAACCTTCAAAATACAAGAAAACAATCTCTTCTGCAGTGCTTAAGGCAACGCCTTGAACGTTGGAAATTATAGTCTTTGCGAGTTCTTGTTTTTGAACGTTATTAAACACGCTTATAAGCGCGTTATCGGTAGGCAACTTTTTGTCGCCTACAGGCGGAAAAACGTATGGCTGACCAACTATTAAAGGTCTAACACCATCGTCGAACATATTTATACCGCGATTACCGCCCAAAATCTTTCCGTTCTCGGTTAAAATCACGTTGCTGTATCTGCCCATAAGTTCAACGTACATCGTCTTTTTAACAGCATCGAAAAACTCCGCCGAAGATAAGAATTCTATTTTTACTATTCTATCAAACCCAACCAATTCAACGCTCGTAATAGTTGCACTTAATAAATGCTTTCTAAGCAACATGCAAAAATTTGGCGCAGTAAGTGGACTGGCTTTTTCGCTATCCATCACGCTTATTCTCGGCGAAGATGGATCAACGTTAATCGTCAGCTTTTCCGTGCGTTTACCAGTATAAACCGTTATTATAACTTCGTCTGAAGACGGCTGTACTATTCTATTGACTTTTCCGCCCTTAAACACGTCGTTCAATTCAACGCATAAGTGGCGCAGAGTAAAAGCGTCCTGTGGCATTGTTTACCTTTTAATTTCAAATGTTTTTTCGTTTAAGTAGTTTAGTGTTTCTTGCTCGTTAAAATGCAACGTAAGGCGTGTTGCCGTTAGCATTTGTCTTTGCACGTTGTGTTTTTGATTGGCGGTAAAATTGCCGTATTTCCCATCACCCAATATAGGATAACCAACGTGAGCAAGATGCGCTCGAATTTGGTGGGTTTTGCCAGTGTGAAGCGTTACTTCTAAAGTTGTTAAATCATTCTTTCTTTTTACAACCTTATAATCGGTCTTAATTTCGACGCTACCCTTAACGTGATTATCGTATATGGTAACTAAAGCATTTTCCTTGTCTTTTTTTAAATAAGCAGTAAGCTTGTCACTTTGCTTTTCAACCTGACCTACTACTACCGCCGTATAAACCTTTTCAAACGTGCGATTTTTGAAGCCGTTAAGCAGTTCTTTTTCCGCTTGATCAGTTAACGCGAAAATCATTAAACCGTCGGTATTTCTGTCAAGCCTATGAATAAATTTTGCGCTTTGATATTGACGTTGCATCTGCTCGAAAACCATTTCAGACGTATAACCACTTTTTTTATCAATTACGACAACGTTTTCATCAGCAAAAATTAGTTCGTAAGCAGTTAATTGCGCTTGCGCATAATAAATTTCAACCTTATCGCCCACGGAAAGAGTAACGTCCGTGCTTACGCGCACGCCGTTTACTTTAACGTCCTTTTTTCTTAACGCGCGCATCAACGCCGTATAAGAAAGGTCTTCAATCTTTAACAAGGCAAGCTTACTAAGCTTGCGGTTTTTATCTGCAATAAAGCTTTTCATGAAATATCTTATAGTTTCAAGTTATTTTTGTGGTTAGTTTCACGTGCGTAGGCACTCTGAATTCCAACGAGTAAAAACAAGGCAAACAACTGCTAAAAAAGGAACTCCGAAACACTCCGGAGCTCCCTTTCTCTGTTGTTATTTTAATTATTAGTTATTGTCTTCGTCGGTTTCTTCTTTGGGTTTAACGCGTAACAATACGATAACGCCTGCTAAACATAATACGCCAAGACCTAAGAACACTAACGACCAAACGTTGTTTTCCAACCATTTATCGTCGGGGGTTACGGTAGTAGGTATCTTTGATTTAATAATCGTTTTTGCACTTGCCGTTCTCGGAGAAACGTCGCTCGTAGCGGTACATTCAATCATGTAAGTACCTTCTTCGTGCGGTGTGAAAGTTAACTTTCCGTCATAGCCGATTGACTTAATCATGTCGTAAGTAAAGCCGTCTTTAGAATATTCTTTATCCTTTACTAAACTTTCCTTAGGAATTTCTACCCAACCTTCAGAATCTTCAGTAGCCGAAGGATTAGCGTTGTAGTAAAGCTTGTATTCTAACTTACAACCGTCAGCATCAATGGTAAATTTAGAAGCAATGAACTTAACGCCCTTAAATGCAGTGCCTTGGAGCATGGGTTTTGTTATAACGATTTCAGCGTCGTCTGCTATAGCGAAGGTGAAAACGAAATTACCCACCTTGTCTTCGTCTGCATATTGTCCGTATTCAACTTCCTTATTTTCTTCGTTAACGGTAATGAAATCTTCCGCGGTCATCGTGTTTCCACTTTGGTCGCCGAAAGCAACGTAGAAAATATATTCGCCTGCTTCGTTGAGCTTAAACTCTAACTTAGATGAAGTTCCTTCCGTTCTCGCCTTATAATAAGTTGTATAAGTAAGCTTGTCGTAAGGAGTGAAATCGTCGAAGATAAAGTCTTCCATTGAAGGAATTTCTAACGTAGAACCAAGAGGAACAAAAGTGTCTTTCCCTTCTTTTCTATATTCTTTTTCGAGAGCTGCTTTGAATGCTTCGATAGCATTTTTATCGTTTACATAGTAAGGAGCTGAGTCGTCGTTAGTTTTGTCTGCTGAAAATACGTTTATGGTAAGTTCTTCGCATTCAACCTTTTTGCCCTTTACTTTAACAGAAAGCGAAATTTTAGTAATACCTTCTTTGATAAATGCAATTTTCTTAGGAGTAGCCGTGCCTGATTCAAGCGCAACTTGTGCATCTTCATCTGCAACTCCAGCAGTTCCCTTAACGTTTTTAGCGGTAATAAAAACGTCACTATCCTTTAGATAAGTGGGGTTTGCCGAAACGGTTGATGGCACTGGAACAACTGAACAAAGGGTTGCTGAAATGGTTTCGTAATTTCCGCCCGTGCTAACTATTCTCTTAGCAACGTACTGCCCTTTTGCAATTTGAGTGTAGAAAGAACTGTCAACAATTACTCTCGGATTTGCAATAGTTTCTAATTCACCACTTGAAGTAATTTTGAACGTTTGCTTAAATGCATCCGTAGTTTTGTCGCTTGCTTTTTGGTTAACAGAAATCAATTTGAATTGACCGGTAACACCTTCAGATGCTTGGAATTCAAAAGCTACGTCACCAATTGAGTTACCCATTACGTTTGCAAGTTTGTAATAATCTTTACCTTTAACTGTCGTGTCGTTTGAAATTTCACCACCATTCGCCGTGATAAAAAACTTGTTGTCAACACCAATGGTTAAAACTTCTTTATCAGCAGTTCCTGTAACCGCAATCTTGTTTTCGATTTGTTTATCGAAAGAAACTTTTCCTTCCGCATCAACAGCTTTATTTCCGTTAACGTAATAAGAATCTGCCGTTACGACTACGTTTACGATAAAACCTTCTGGGATATCAAACTCTAACTCTAAATCGCTTATAACGAGTTTGTTTTTAATTGCAATGTTTTCGCCGTTCTTAACGGTTGCAACAACTGCATCGCTTTGCATTTTTTTATCAGTTACTCCAGCAGAAAAAATCAAAATGTCCGTAGCCTTAACTTCTGAAGCAGCGTTTACTTTTGCCGTAAACATATTGCCGAACGCAATGCTTACGCACATAACGAACGCTAAGAGTAACGTGGTTATTATTTTGTTGGATTTAGTCATTTTCATATAAGACTGATCTCCTTATCAAGTACAAGTTGTATCTGCTATATTTTACACAAAATTCGCAAGTTTGTCAATACAGTTTTAATCTTTTTTTAAAATAATATAATATTTATTATATTGGCAACCTTCGATTGCCTTTTTTTACGCTAATTTTAACATTATTTTAACATTTTTCATACAATGAGTTAAATTGTTTTTACGGACACACTAATGATCGCTTATTTGCTTTTAACCGCATTTACCGTTAGCATAGATTCTTTTGCCTGCGGTTTCTCGCTTGCGTTTTCCATCAAAAAACGACTACACGTTATATTGGGCATATCACTTACCGTGCTTTTAATGTGCACGGCGACCAACTACGCTACCGCTTTTTTTGCCAACAAAATAACTGAAAAAACCGCTTGCATAGGTGGAATAATTTTAGTTTTTGTAGGAATTTATAATCTTTTAAAAACAAAAAGCAACGACTGTTGCTTAAAACACAAGAGTGACTTTGTTCAATCTATAATCTCGGGCTTTGCCGTAGGGTTAGACGGCGCAGCAGCAAACCTTTCGCTTTCTCTTATGGGCATAAACGCTTTTTACGTTCCCATAGTTATAGCTTTTTTCCACGCAATAGCAATTTCGCTCGGACTTATGCTTGCAAAGACAAAACTGTTGATTAAATTTGCAAAAATCGAGTTTTTACCGCCGTTAATTTTGATATTTTTAGGCGGTTATAAGCTACTCGGTTTATTTATATAAAAAGCGGTGGATTTCCACCGCTTTTATCGTTTTTTATATTAAATACTCGGTTTAATTATAGTCACCGAACGGTCGGTTTCAAAAGCAGTCCAAGGAGTAATATCCTTTGGCGGTTGAACACGGAAAACCATTCTTTCTTTGCTTACAGGGTGCGTAAACGACAAGTAATACGCCCATAAAGCAAGATAGCCTTTCTTTGCCTTTTCTCCACCGTATCTCATATCCCCGTAAACAGGACAACCTATCGCGTTCATTTGCACGCGGATTTGGTGGCTTCTGCCAGTGTGAAGTCTTACGTCGACGAGCGAAATATCTTGCTCTGGCTTTTTATCTATCATTTGATAATCAAGTTCGGCAAACTTTGCGCCTTGAACGGTTGGCGGACAAACGTAAACCATATTGTTTACCGCGTTCTTTTTCATGTAGTGCGTAAGCGTTGCTTTTTCTTCCTTTGGAATACCAGAAAGAACCGCAAAGTAACGCTTTTCAAAGTCGCCTTCTTTCATTTGTTCAGACAGCCTTGCAGCCGCCTTAGAACTTTTTGCAAAAACCATAACTCCGCCCGTAGGTCTATCAAGACGGTGAACGAGCCCTAAATACACGTTGCCTTGTTTGTTATAAGTGACTTTGATATACTCTTTAATCATCGTTAGCAAGTCTTTATCGCCACTGCTGTCTTCACAAGACGGAATGTTTTGAGGCTTTAACACCACGATTATATGATTGTCTTCATGTAAAATAATCAAATCTTCCATAATTTTATCCGTTTATCCATATACCACTGTTTCCGCATGGTAAAATAACGCCTTCTTGCTGTGTTTTTAAGCCAACTTCATATGCTTCTATTTTTCCACCACGAGAATTTGATATCGTAAGTGCTAATATGTTTTTAAGCACTTGCGGTTGAAGCCCTGTCGTGTAGCTGTTTATAAGCACGAAAAGCGGATTGTCGCTCAATACGTTTGCGCACAATTCCACGAATGAATACAACTCGTTTTCAAGCTTCCACATTTCGCCATTAGGTCCTCTTCCGTAGCTTGGTGGGTCCATTATAATTGCGTCGTATTTTCTTCCGCGCCTTATTTCGCGCTCAACGAACTTTTTACAGTCGTCAATTATATATCTGACCTTGCCTTCTTGAACGCCTGAAAGCCTTACGTTTTCGCCCGCACGCTCTACCATTCCCTTTGCCGCGTCCACATGGCACACCTTTGCACCTGCCTTTGCACAAGCAACGGTTGCTCCGCCAGTGTAAGCAAACAAGTTGAGAACATTTATTTCTCTTCCTGCGTTTTTTATAAGTTCGGTCATCGTATCCCAATTAACCGCTTGTTCAGGAAAAAGCCCCGTATGCTTAAAACCCATAGGCTTTACCTTAAATTTAAGGTCTTTATAACTAACCGTCCACTGCTCTGGCATCTTGCCTTTGTAAAGCCATTTGCCCCCACCCGTTTCACTGCGGATATATTTTGCAACCAACCCTTTATAGTTGTCCATATCGGTGTTGCTTTTCCATATAACCTGCGGGTCGGGACGGAGAAGGGTTATGCCTCCCCAATTCTCCAGCTTATAGCCGTCGCCCGTGGCAATTACGGTATAATCTTTCCAGTCTGCAACTCTCATTATTTTACCTTGTTAATGATAACCGTGCAGTTTGCACCGTTAATATCCAACTCTTTCTTAAAGCCTTCCGTTTGACTTTCAGTTATTGAGTCAGCTAAAACAACTGCCTTCAAGTCTTTGCCGTTTAAGAGCGCGTTTCTAACGCCTACATCTTGAGTAACAAAGTTAACGGTTATTCTATCGGTTACTTCAAAGCCTGCTTCTTTACGCATTGATTGAATTTTAGAAATAAGCTCTCTTTCAACGCCTTCAGCTCTAAGTTCTTCGGTAACGTTAGTATCCATAACTACGGTTATACCGTTGTCGCTTGCAGCGGTAAATCCAACTGCGCTTTCGGTTGAAATCAAAAGATCGTCGAGAGCGAATTCAAACTCATCGCCTTCAAACTCGGTTTTATAGATTTCGCCCTTCTTAACGGTTGAAACGAGCGCGTTAGCGTCACACACTTCAAAGAATTTGCGAACTTTGCCAAGTTTTGCGCCGTATTTAGGTCCGAGCGTTTTGAGTTGCGGTTTAATCTTATAAGTAACGAATCTCGTTGCGTCGATGAGATATTCAACTTCTTTAACGTTAAGCTCGTCTTTTGCAATATCTAAAAGCCCTTCGGTAAGTTCAGTCTTTCTTTCCGAACAAACGAAAATCTTTTGTAAAGGTTGACGGTTTTTAATGTTAGAAGTGTTTCTGCACGCTCTGCCGAGAACAACTATGTCAAGAACGTTTTGCATTCCATCTTCGAGCTCGGTGTCGATTGCTTTTTCGTCAACTTCAGGGAAAGCGCAAAGATGAACTGACTTAGACGCATCCTTAAAGAAGTTAGGAACTAAGTTTTGATAAATGCTTTCTGCCATAAATGGCGTGAACGGTGCAGACAATTTCGCCATAGTCACGAGCACCGTGTAAAGAGTGGTGTATGCAGCGATTTTATCGTCGTCCATACCAGAGCCCCAATACCTTTCTCTTGAGCGACGAACGTACCAGTTTGAAAGGTCATCCGTAAAGCTTTGGAGTGCTCTTGCGCTATCAAAAATGTTGTATGAGTTAAGTCCGTTGTCAACAGTTTTTATGAGCGTGTTGAGCTTTGAAAGAACCCATTTATCCATTAAGGTTAACTTGCAATCATTGAGTTTATAATCAGCAGGATTATATTTGTCGATATCAGCGTAAAGCACGAAGAACGCGTAAGTGTTCCAAAGCGTTCCCATAAACTTTCTTTGTGCTTCAGAAACAGCTTCTTCATAGAACCTTGACGGCAACCAAGGTGCTGAACCAGTGTAGAAATACCATCTAACAGCGTCTGCCCCTTGCTTATCGAGTATAGTCCATGGGTCAACTACGTTGCCCTTGTGCTTGCTCATTTTAATACCGTTCTTGTCGTTAACGTGCCCTAATACTATGCAGTTCTTGAACGGTGCTTTTTCAAATAATAAGGTTGAAATTGCAAGCAAGGTGTAGAACCAACCACGAGTTTGGTCGATTGCTTCACTGATGAAGTCTGCCGGAAAATGACTTTCAAAAAGTTCTTTATTTTCAAATGGATAGTGGTATTGCGCAAAAGGCATTGAGCCCGAGTCAAACCAACAGTCAATAACTTCTTTTTCACGAACGAAAACGCCACCGCACTCGCACGCAAATTCACAGTTGTCTATATACGGACGGTGAAGTTCGATATCGCCTTCTATTCCGCATTTCTCTTTAAGTTCTGCCTTAGACCCGATAACGTGGATTTTGCCACATTTATTACATACCCAAACAGGTAGCGGTGTTCCCCAATAACGTTCGCGAGATAAGCCCCAGTCAATAACGTTTTCAAGGAAATTACCCATTCTGCCGTGTTTAATGGTTTCAGGCATCCAGTTAACGGAATTGTTCGCTTCAAGGAGCTTGTCCTTAACGGCGGTCATTTTAATAAACCAGCTTGATCTTGCATAATAAAGAAGCGGAGTATCACAACGCCAACAGAAAGGATAGCTGTGTTCAAAGGGCATTTCCTTGAACAACAATCCATTTTCTTTGAGCATTTTGATTATAATCTTATCCGCATCCTTAACGAACTTGCCAGCGAGAATATCAGTGCATTCAAGCATATTTCCCCTGTCGTCAACAAGTTTAACGAAAGGAAGGTTGTATTTTCTACCTACGTTTGCGTCATCTTCACCAAATGCAGGTGCTATGTGAACGATACCACTACCATCGGTAAGAGTAACGTAACCGTCGCAAACAACGTAGTATGCTTTTTCTTTGAAAGAACCAAGCGCGTAATCGAATAAGGGTTCGTATTCAGTGTATTCGTATTCAACACCTTTTTTAACGCTTACGGTTTGATAGTTTTCAAACAACGTGGGAGCGAGAGCCTGCGCTAAGATATAGGTTGCGCCGTCTTCTGCGATAATTTCAACGTAATCTTCCTTAGGATTCATACAAAGTGCAACGTTTGAAGGAAGCGTCCAAGCAGTGGTCGTCCATGCCAAGAAGTAAGCGTTTTCTCTGCCCTTAATCTTAAAGCGAACGAAAACCGAAACGTCCTTAACGTCCTTATAGCCTTGAGCAACTTCGTGTGAAGAAAGTGCAGTTCCGCAACGCGGGCAGTAAGGCACGATTTTATGGCCTTTGTATAAAAGCCCTTTTTCAGCGATAGTTTTTATCGCCCACCAAACAGATTCAATGTAATTGTCGTCGTAAGTAACGTATGGGTTTTCCATGTCCGCCCAGTAGCCCACGCGGTCACTCATTTTTTCCCATTCGCCTTTGTATTTCCAAACGCTTTCTTTACATTTTTTTATAAATGGTTCAATACCGTATTTTTCAATTTCTTGCTTTCCGTCAATACCGAGAAGTTTTTCTACTTCAAGTTCAACTGGAAGCCCGTGCGTATCCCAACCTGCCTTTCTTAAACAGTGGTCGCCTTTCATAACATGATAACGCGGAATAATATCCTTGATAACACGCGTTAAAATATGCCCAATGTGCGGTTTGCCGTTAGCCGTGGGCGGACCATCGTAAAAAGTAAATTCACGACTGCCTTGATTCATGTCGATATTTTGTTCAAAAATTTTGTTCTCCTTCCAAAAAGCGAGAACTTCTTTTTCCCTGTCTAAAAAATTAAGCGTTGTGTCAACTTTCTTATACATAATTGCGCTCCAAAATAATTTTAGAAAATCATAGTATATAAATATACTTTATTATTATAACTATATTTGCGAATTTTGTAAAGTTAATTTAATTGAATTTAACAATTTAAGCGCAAATTTACTTGCAAAAATTATTTTTTTAAGATAGAATAATACTACCGTGCTATGTGGGGAGTTAGCGATGCCCTGTTATCCGCAATTCGCTTAGCGGAACAGAATGCCGCCCAAGGCCTATCTCGTGGAAGGCCGCGCGCGTTAAGGGACGTTGATATCAAGGTCTTATGCAACGCGCCCCCGCGAACCGTGTCAGAGCAGGAATGCAGCAGCACTAAACGGTAAGGCTCGTGTGCCATAAGGTAGCTTTGAAGTAGTTACCTGGCGCGTTAACGCTTCGGCGCGATACGTCGACGGCGGATGCACGGTTTTTTTGAAGAAAAACGACTTGAGTAAAGGCGTTCCCTATAAGGGATTTTTTGAAACATTAAAAATTTATAGGAAATTGCACTTCAAGCGGTCAAATGAAATTAGAACTTGGATTTAACGTCCAAGCTCTTTTTCATTTATATAACTATATATCTTCTTCAAAAAG
>JAZTZE010000020.1:0-80469 GCA_045637285.1 Christensenellaceae bacterium
GGTTCCTTCTTCTCATAATGTAAAAGAAAAAGCGGATGAATTAAAAAGAAACGGATTATGGAATGTTGTTAGAGAAGTGTATTTGGATAAAAAGAACATGTATTTACGTAGGAGAGATGACAATCATCCATCGTTTATTATATATGTTGAAACAATAAATGAGGTATACGGCAAATATTTATAAAAAGGAGTAATTCGGTGGCAAAAACCACCGACTTATTATTTTGTAGAAGCAAGATTAATAATAGTTTTCTTTTTGCGCTTAGCATATTCTAAAGTTTTTGCCGCGCCACCCCAAGAATAAGCAACGTAAGCAATAAGTAAATCGGCTTCTTCAACCATCCATTCGTTTCGTTTTAAAATAGCAAATTTGCGTGGAACACTTTCAAGAGGAGGGAATATAACGTCGTCATAATGATATTTAGCGAACTCTAACTTAGAGTAACTCTTATCAAGATAGGGCGTAATAAATATAAGTTCAATCTCCGGAAAAGTGGCTTTCAAATCTTTTAACGTTCGTAAACATAATCCATCAAAATCACCATACCCACCTAAGTAAAACTTACAGGTGGGATTTTTTATTATCTCATTTTGAAGAATCGTTTTTAGTTGTTCTTTTATGTCGTTGTTAAACAAACAGTTAGAATGTACACAAAAGGTAATTATCATAGCTTCCTCTTTGCGTAGATTTACCTACATATTATATCAAAACGTTTAGAAAAATGGCAAGCGTTTACGTAGGTTTAGCTACGTATATTTAGAAACGCAAACTGTTAAACTTATATGTAGATATAACTGCGTAGGAGGAATGACGCATGAACGTATGTGAAGCAACAGCTAAAAGAATAAACCAATTATTAAAAGAAAAGGGGATGACTCAATACAGATTAGAGCAAAAATCGGGTATTTTACACGGAAGTATGGCGTGTATTATGAATGGACGTAACAAAACGGTAACGCTTAGTACGATTTATATGTTGGCAAGAGGTTTTGATATGTCTATAATCGAGTTTCTTAATAACGAGATTTTCTTATCTGAAGAAGTTGATTTTGAATAACGGTATAATAAGTAAGTCGGTGCCTGAAACCACCGACTTTTTCTATGCTTAAATTCAAATCTTTTATTTGAAAAGTCGAACATTGCTATTGCTTTTTTAATTCTATTATGTTATAATAGAATCAATTATTTATACCAAGGGGTATTTTTATGGCAGCAAATTATAATAAACTATGGAAATTACTTATTGACAAAGGTATGACTAAAACCGATTTGCGTATGAAAACCGGCATGTCTACGTCTACACTCGCAAAGATGAGTAAGAACGAAAACGTTTCTTTAGACGTTATTCTTAGCATTTGCAAAGTACTTGAATGCAACATTGGCGACGTTGTTGATGCAACAGAAAAAGAAAATTAATTTTTTTATATATGACTGAAACTGTCATATTTATTGTGTTAAAATCAGAAAAGATTTTAACACAGGTCAGGACAAAGTAATTGGAGAAAGTAATGAATAGTTATAAATTTATTGATTTATTTGCTGGAATTGGTGGAATTAGACGTCCTTTTGATAAATTTGGATGCAAATGTGTTTTTTCATCTGAAATAGATAAAGCGGCAATAGAAACCTATAGGGCAAATTTTAACGAAGTCCCTAGTGGAGATATTACTAAAATAGATGCTAAAGACATCCCTTCTTTTGATATTTTATTAGCAGGGTTTCCTTGTCAAGCATTTTCTATTGCTGGCAAAAGAAAGGGTTTTGATGATACAAGAGGAACAATGTTTTTTGAAGTCCAAAGAATATTAAAATATCATAAACCAAAATGTTTTCTATTAGAAAATGTGAAAGGATTAACTAATCACGATGGTGGAAGAACGTTTAATACAATATTAGATATTTTGAAAAATAAGCTAAATTATAAAGTTTTTTACAAAGTGTTAAATGCGAAAAATTTTGGGATGCCTCAAAATCGAGAAAGAATAATAATTGTTGGCTTCTTAAATCATAATATAGATTTCGAGTTTCCTCAACCAACAGGTGAAGTTACTAGATTGGGAGACATATTAGAAAAAAGTGTTGATGATAAATATACAATTTCTGATACACTTTGGGCGAGCCATCAAAGAAGAAAAGAGGCTAATAAGCTAAAGGGAAATGGATTTGGTTATTGTTTATTTGATGAAAACTCAGAATATACAAGCACAATTTCAGCTCGATATTACAAAGATGGCTCAGAAATTCTTATAAAGCAGAATGGGAAAAATCCTAGGAAACTAACACCTCGAGAAGCAGCAAGGCTACAAGGCTTTCCAGATGATTTTAAGTTGGTTTGTAGTGATACCCAATGTTACAAACAGTTTGGAAATTCTGTTCCTACGAAAATGATAGAAGAAGTAGCAAAACAAGTGATAAAAGCGTTAAAAGGAGAAGACGTTGAAATGTGTAGAGATGGTAAGATAAATATTGATTCAATAACGTATAATAATAATTTAGAATTTTATACAATGCTTAAATTGTTAATACAATGCAAACTAAATGAAAGACAATTAATTTTAATTCAAAAGTTAGTAAAAGATAACTTCAAAAAAATACAAGAGGATGTATCTTTAATTAAAACTTTGATAATAGATGATTCTTCTATTGCTAAGAGTGGCACTGAAAAGTATGAAAAATTAAGTTATTTTCTTAACAGCATAGAAGAAAGCGAAGCAAAAAAGTGGTGTGAATATTTAGATTTAGTTGTAGATCTTTTACTTGTGAAAGATTTGATATTGCAGGAATCAAAAGTTTATGCTACAAATGAATATAAAAAGAAGTTGAATAGCATAGAGGATATGCTCAGTATTGAATATGATATGTCGGGTTTAAATTTGCCTTATGGTCAACGCGTAATAAGTTCATTACTTCTCTTTGCTTTTACTGACAAAAATAGAAAATCAAATTACATTTTAGAAAGTAGTGAAAAAACAGTCGAGAATTTTGCTTATAAAATCAAATATTTAAGCAAGCAATACAATCTAAATGTAAATAATATGTTCCATATCATCATGGATGAGTCTATGAATCAAAGCATTAAATCAGATGCCGGTTCTGATTATGAAAGTAGAGCGGTGCGAATGCTTGCTCCAATAGTTGATAATTTGAAAGGACATTCCCACGATTCGAAAGTTCCATCCGTTGAATATGACAATACGTTTAATTTTAATGGTAAATTATGTGGCATTAGTATAAAGCGAACTCTTAGAGAAAGATATAAGCAAAATCTAGAAAATGTTGAGTCGTTAGATGTTGATTATTTATTCCTAATAACATTAGGGATTGACTTAAATGAAGATAAGCTCAACAATATTCTACAAAAGAATGGTGTATACGTAATCGTTGGTCAAGAAGAGTACAACGCACGAACATTTTTAAATCAAAATTCACGTGTAATCTCATCTGCTGAATTATTAGAAGGGTTTAAGTCAATTATAAAATAATGACTTTTTATAGATTAATAATATGACTGGACATATCATATTTGCTGTGCTAAAATCGTTTTTATTTTAGCAAATATAAAATTTTACGGGAGAAAAATGAAAATGGCTGATTGTACACCTGAATTTTGGACATTAAAAGATATTAAAGAATCGTTAGAAAAGGAATCCAAAGGAAATAAAAAAATTGTTATCCCAATGTTTCAACGTGGAAAAAGATGGGATAAGGAAAGGAAAGATACTTTTATCGATTCGCTTAGGAAAAGATATCCTATTGGGACTTTACTTTTTTATAAAACAGTAGATGGAAAACAAGAAATATACACTTTGATTGATGGTTTGCAAAGAGGAAGCGCAATAAAAGAATATTTATCACGACCAACAAAGTTTTTTAATATACGTGAATTAAAAAAGGAGACATTGGATGCAATATATTCTTTGATTATAGTTGGTGGGAATAGAGATGCTCAAATTAACAAAATAAATGAGACTATTTGTAATTATGTTTCAAACCTTAAAAATTATGATGATTTAGAATTGTTTGAATTGATGGATGCAGTAGCTCATGAATTTCCTTTGTTAAAAGAAAAAGGTAGCGAGTTTTGTAAACTAGTTAAAGAGGATTTTAAGACTCTTAAAGATAACTATTTTGCATTATGCAATGTTAGTATTCCTGCTATTGTTTATACTGGCGATGAGAATACATTACCAGAAATATTTGAGAGGATAAATTCAAAAGGTGTTCCACTGACTGAATATGAAATATATGCAGCATCATGGCCTAGTAAAGAGTTTATTATTGGGAATGACAATATCGTTGAACACATACTAAAGAAGTACGACCTTTTAAATGATGGCGAATATACAATTAGTGGCTATAATAGAGAAGAGAAAAGAATTAACAAAAATGTAAATGCTTTCGAATATGTTTTTGGATTATCTAAATATTTACAAAACATTTATTCATCATTAGGATTTTATAAAAATTTATCTGCAGATGAAACAAATCCCGTGGCATTTCAATTATTAAATGCTTGTTTTAATTCGGCGCATTCACAAATTAAGAATGTGCACAAAATAATTACTCGTTTTTCGGGCAATATCGGGGTATTAGAAAATGCACTAATATCTTCTATTGAATTTGTAAATGAATGTATAGAGCCAATTCTTAGATTTAAGGGAAATAGTAGAAAAAAGGACTCTAAAATATTTCATTCACAATATCAAATAATGTCATTAATTTCTTTTGTTTTTAGGCAAAAATATGATATATCAAACGATAACTTGAGAAAAAGAGAAACATGGAAAGATTCTAAACAAAAACTTAAGAAGAATATTTGGAAGTATTATGTTTACGATATTCTAACAAAGTATTGGGGTGAAGGTGGTACGGGGAAAATACATACTGCTAATTCAGATAATCGTTATTTTGTAGAGTTGACAGTTGGACAATTTGCCTCAGCGTATGATGCTTATGCTGAAGAAGGATTGAATAGGCGAGAAAGTAAGAGTGTTGCAAATCCAAAAGAAGTTGAATATGTAGTTTTAAATACGATATATGTTAATAGTTTTTCTGCAATGGAACAATTGTCTATTGATAAATTTGATGTTGAACATATTGCCACAAAAGAACAAATAAAAAAATTAAATGAAGCGTGTGCAGGTTTTGGATTGCCTATTTCTCATATTGCAAACTTATGCTATTTGCCGGAATTTGAGAATAGAAGTAAAGGTGCAAAAAACTTTTATCAAGATAAAGAATATATCAAAAAAGCTAAGACTACTTTGGAACTTATTGAAACCAAGTATAGTTTTACAAGAAAAGAAGATTTGGATTTTATGGATATAGAATACCATAAAGGAGATTTTGAAGTTTTACAAGAATTTTATGTTAGAAACTTTATAAAGAATAGAAATATAATGATGAAGAAAAAGTTTTTGTCTTCATTAGGTTTTGATGTTGAAAATATCTAATAATAAACTATACATTGGAAGGTGCGAAATGTTAAAACTAGCAACGGTATTTAGTGGCATTGGGGCAATAGAAATGGCATTAAAATATCTAAATATACAGCATGAAATTATTTTTGCTTGTGATAATGGGGAAAGACTGCTTCCTTATACTAATGAAGATATTAGTGAAATGATTAAGGGATTCTCCGACGAAGAAAAGAATGAAAAGATTAGAGAATTATATTCAATTACTGGAAAACCTAATTTAGTTAAAGCATCATATTGCGCAAACTATCAAATTTCTGATGAGAGGTGGTATGAAGATATTAGGTATTTAAATGCTAATTCATTCATGAATCAAGTAGATTTATTTGTCGGGGGGAGTCCGTGTCAATCTTTTTCATATAATGGAAAACAAGCTGGGCTCAACGATGTCCGTGGTACATTATTTTACGAATATGCAAGGGTGGTAAAAGAATGTCAACCCAAGGTATTTATATATGAGAATGTTAAAGGAATGCTGACTCATGAAAAAGGAAAGACATGGAAGGTAATTAAAGAAGTTTTTGATAGTCTTAATTATGATGTTTTTATAAAGAAAAATGATAATGGAGAAGAGAGCCCTATTATTAATGCTAAAGATTATGGGATTCCTCAAAGTAGAGAAAGACTATTTGTTGTAGGTTATAGAAAAGATTTAGGAATCAAGAATTTCGATTTTCCGAAAGAATTTGAATTAGAAAAGAGGGTTGAAGATTTTCTCGAAAGCAGTGTTGAAGCTAAATATTATTTGGGTAAAAAAGGTTTTGAGTTCGTCACTACTCACCCAAGTAGAGCACAAGTTGGTGAGCCGATTATGCGTTGTCAAAAGGCAAATCAGCAATTCAATTGGAATGGGGATTTTATTTTTGAATCGATAGAAAAAGTCCAACAACGAGAAGATATTCTTAAAAGAGCATACGTTGGAGAATGGAAAGGCAAACAAGGAGTGATACGTAAATTTACGCCAAGAGAATGTCTTAGATTAATGGGATTCAAGGATGACTTTATTATTCTACATAAGGATGAGATAATGTATCGTCAAGCTGGAAACTCAATTGTTGTAAATGTTCTAATGGAGTTAGTAAAATCTATAGAAAAAACAGGGGTGTGGACGAAAAAATGATAAAATTAGCCACGCTGTTTAGCGGTATAGGAGCCGTAGAACAAGCGCTAAATAGAATGCGAATACCATATGAAATCATTTTTGCATGTGATAATGGAGAAATAGAAATAAACATTGACGAACAAGATGTTAAAGACAAAGTTTTCTCTATGAAAACTAAAGAAGAAAAAAAGGATTTTATAGATGAATTATATGCTTCTAAGACAAAAAAGCAAAATCATGTAAAAAAAAGTTATCTTGCTAATTACGATATTAATGAAGATGATTTTCACTTAGATGTGAGATTTTTAGATGGGCGAGATTATGAGGGGCAGGTAGATTTGCTTGTTGGAGGAAGCCCTTGTCAATCTTTCTCATCAGTTGGGTTTCAAGGTGGATTAGAAGATGCTAGAGGAACTTTATTTTATGAGTATGCAAGAATAATAAAAGAAGTAAGACCTAAGGTGTTTATATATGAGAATGTTCGAGGGCTTACTACTCATGATAATGGCAAAACATGGGCTAAGATAAAAGACATTTTTATGAACACATTGCATTATAGAATTACTGAACCACAGGTGTTAAATGCTTCTGATTTTTGTATTCCACAAACGAGGAGAAGATTATTTGTGGTCGGAATTCGCGAAGATATAGACGTAAATGAGTTTGTTTATCCAAAGCCATTAGGTGTAGAAAATTTGAAGTACACAATGCAAGATTTTCTTGAAGATAATTGCGCTTTTGATGTGACCAAAGTGAATTTCTCTTTTGATATTAACGGAGATATCGTATTAAGAAAGGAAAAAGGACAACCCGACCCCAAGTATGTTTTAACTCCAAAAGTAAGAGATTATGTTTTAACAGCGGGGACGAAGAATTTTAGGACCTCTACAAGTACGGATTTAAAAATTGCAAGAACATTGTTAAAGACGATGACGCAACATCATAGAGCAGGTGTAGACAACTACATTACCGTAGGGTATGACGATGAAGGTAAAAAGATTGTTAGAGGATTAACTGAAAGAGAATGTTTAAGATTGATGGGGTTCCCAGACACATTTAAGATAGTTGTTTCTACACAGCAAATGTTGAAGCAAGCGGGGAATTCAATTGTAGTAGATGTTATGATGGCTGTACTTAAGAGTATATTAAACACGGGTGTGTTTGAGGAGGTTATATGAAAATTACACGTATTGATGCATTCGAAATGAATCTTGAAGAATGTGCAGTAATAAAAAAGTACAAATTAGGTTCAACAAAAGGGATGGGTGAAAAAAGAATATATGTAGGACATGACGAAGCTTTGCTAGATGACTTTTTTGATTTGGAAAATATAGAAAGTTTTTTCTTCTTAAAAAAGGATTTGCAAAAATATTTAGTTGATGCTAAAGAGGAGTTTTTTAATCCTGTACAAGAATACAAGGAAAATATAAGTTTGTATTATGATGAAAATGTTTCTCTTACAAATGCTATAAAAACTGATATGATAAAATTGCATTTTACAAAGAAATATGATTCGCAAAATAGATATTACTTAAATTTTGCACAAGATGGATTTTCTTCAAAAAACTATGACTTATTTAGAAGGATTGCCTTACCTCGAGTAACAAAACTTTCTTTTGTAAAAGTTAAAGAGTTGAACACAAATAAATTGTATATTTACATAAAACCATTTTTCTTTATTGATGAAGTTGAAAAAGAGGAAAAACAAATAATAGAAGATTTAATGGCTGGCAATACTGCAAAAGTTATTGCTTATAGAAAAAAACAAGTGCAGTTTAGAAGAGATTTATTTGACGAAATGCCTGCTTGTATAATCACAAAAGTTACTGAAGATAGAATATTAGAAGCTTGTCATATTAAACCATATAATGTTTGCGATGATGAAGAGAAGTATGATGTTGCAAATGGATTGGTTATGACACCAACATATCATAAATTGTTTGATTTGGGTTTTATTTCTTTTGACGATAAAGGCTGTTTGTTAATTTCGCCATACTTATCGAATATGAATAAAAAGCGTTTATGTATAGCAGATAATGTACAATATATGGTTCCTAAAAAATGTGCTAAATATCTCAGTTATCATAGAGAAAATATTTTTAATAAATTACCAGATGTAATATAAGGATAAAAAATGAAAGTATGTAGTTTATTCAGTGGAATAGGTGGTATTGACCTTGGCTTTCAACAAGCTGGGTTTGATATCGTGTGGGCAAATGAGTTTGACCACAACGCTGCAACTACATATCGAGCTAATTTTGGTGGCAAGCATTTAATTGAGAAAGATATACGTCAAGTTAATCCACATGATATTCCCGATTTTGATGTGCTTGTTGCGGGGTTTCCTTGTCAACCGTTTTCTATTGTTGGGATGCAAAAAGGTTTTAAAGACCCACGTGGCAACTTGTTCTTTGAAATTGGTCGAATTATTGATATAAAAAGGCCGCCAATCGTGTTTTTAGAGAACGTAGAAAACTTAATTGAACACGACGACGGAAAGACGTTTTTAGTTATTTACAATACGCTTGCACAGTTTGGTTATGCCGTTAAATATAAAGTATTGGATTCGTTAGAGTATGGAAACGTTCCACAACATCGAAATCGTATATTTATTGTAGCGTTTTTAGATTATGAGCAATGCGCAAGGTTTACTTTCCCTAAGCCTATTGAAAGAACGGTGCAATTAAATGATATCTTGGATAGAAGTGTTAAGCATGATGATATTTATTACTATAATGTAAGTTCGTTTTATTATGATGAAATGGTAAAAACAGTAACGGACAAGCGTGCATTATATAAAATAAACGACCATGGCGTATCGCCAAGAAAACACTTTGTTTGTCCAACATTAACGGCAAATATGGGGACATATCCCGATAGAGTACCAATCATTAAAGATGATTATGGCATACGTAAAATAACACCATTAGAGTGTTTGGCGTTACAAGGTTTTCCAAAAGACTTTGTATTTAAGGGAATATCGCTAAATAGCGCATACAAGCAATGTGGTAACAGTGTAGTTGTACCAGTTATAAAACGAATAGCGGAAAAGATAAAGGAAAGCTATAAATACTAGAACATAACAACTTTAAATGGATAACTAAGGCGGGAATTTCTGATTACGATGTTTCCCGGCGAATGAGGATATATTAGAAGGAATAAATATATTAGGAGATAAATATGGACGCAGGCATTTCTAGCTTAAGAGGCTTTTTATATCAAATAAAGGTTTTTATATTAAATGTAATAAATAACGTTTCAGTATGTGATGTTACTTATGAAGGAATGGATGATATTGAATGTTCTAATGATAAAGATAAATTATTTTATCATAATATTGAGTCTTTAACAAAGCCAACACTTATCCAAGTAAAGAATGGAAACATAAATAAAAGCGTAATTGCAAAAGTCGTCTTAAATTGGTTAAAAAATGGTTTGTTAGATAATGCGGTATATTCGCTATTTCATTCTAATGCTTATGAGTTTGAATCTAAAGATAATATAGTAAATGATATTATAAATAAGTTGAAGAAAGCAAATAAAGGAGAGGATGCTCCACGCATTGATAGTACTTATCGTGCGGTCTATTTAAAATATATAGAACCTGATGGCAATTTTAATGAGGAAAAATTAAAAAATGACTTAGGAGTTATAGTTCAATCATTTTTAGAAAATAAAAAATTACTATCAGAAACGGATGTTGAAAGAGCAATAATTGAAGATTATTCTACAACTTATTGTAAAGATATAAATTCAGATGAAGCAAAAGAAAGACGAGTAATAAAATTAATAGACAAAATACAAGCGGAATTATTCGCAAAGGTAAAAACTGGAAAGAATTATAAAATTACACAAGCCGATTTTATCAAAATACATAATAATATTGTAGGACAAATACAGGATAATCTTTATCAACCGGATTGGTTGTCTTTTAAGAAGAAAACAACAACACAAGAAAAAATTGATGAGATTTTTAAGGCAAACGAAAGAGAAGTGAAGCAATTATCACTTCTTGGTATGAGTCAATTAGAAATTCTAAATTATTTAGGATATGAGATTTTTTATCGCGATATTAGGGAAGTTTATGATTCATTTGGGGATAATCAAATGGATATGATAGAAAGTACAGCTTATGACGTTTATAACGACGCAAAAAGCAGTTTTAACGGTGAACCCAGCGAGCTGTTTAATAAAGTGGTTAAAAGTGATTCATATATTAGCTACAAGAATGTAAAATTAGACAGGTTTTCAAATAAAGGTTGCTATGTACACTTGACAAGCGATAAATCAAATGATGAATTTAAGATAACTTGGGTGGAAGATAATGAATAAAAACGAATTGATTAACGAAGTGGAATACACTGTTTTAGTGTATAGCATTATTGATTATTTTAAAGCTATTTCATTGCCTAAAAGTGTATTTACGGCATTTTTAATAAAGAGATGTATGTTAGGGAGCAATGGGTTGGGCAATCGTGAGTATGGCATAATTGATGAAATTTTACCACATTTAAGAACTCAGTTTTCATTACATAGTAATGATTTTAGTTCTATATTAAAAGCTATTCACATACTTAAAGTTACCAACTACATTAGTGTGGAAGGGGATATGCTTGTAAGTTTAGATAAAAAGATAGATGAACCTTGTGAGTTTGGTCGTGGATATATCAAGCTTTTTGAAGAAATTAAAAAAATGAATGACATATGGTTTATGGAAGAGGTGTTGAGTTATGTTTAAAATTGAGAGCATTAGATTGATTTGCGATGGTGAAAAAGAAAGATTTTTAGATTTTAACAACGTGGTTTCTTACATTTATGCCCCTAATAGCAAAGGTAAAACATTGTTGTGTGAGTGCATAGATTACGCTTTAGGTTCAAGTGATAGAGTTTTACAAAATCCTGCAATGAAAGGCGTTCAAGCTATAGAAACAGTTTTGTTAATAAAAAAATCAAGATTATATCTCTTGCGAGAAGAAAACAACTTTTATTTTAAAAAAGATAAACCCTCAACATATATTCAAATTAATAAGGATATTTACGATGAAAAAATTACATCTGCTTTGCTGAATGGCGACGATAGTGAGGTGTTGGGATTTAATGAGGTTTTTGACCGAGCAATAAGTCATCGCGCAATGTCTTTTATGAATTTTTTAGACCAAAAAGGGATGGGAGACTTGAAATATGTTTTCACGAAAGCATCAACTGAAAAATTTAGATGGTATTATAAAGATATAATGAATTATATCTTTAACAATTCAAAGATAAGAGAAATTGTTGCTAAAACGAAACAATTAAAACTTTTGGTAAAGAAGTGTCAAGAACTAGAAAAGAAAGAACGAGAATACTCTATTCAAAGGAATTTGTTGTTTAATGAGTTGAAAAAGTTGGGTATTTGCGTTGAAAGTGTTTCTGAAGCTAAAGAACGTTTGATTGAGTTTAAAAATAATTATACTAGACCTAAAACAACCACAAAAGAAAAAGATTTGAAGTTTTTGCTAGTTGCTTCTCAATCATTGGCTGAAGAAATTAAAGTTCAACAATGTTATAGTGAACAAGGAAAACTAATTATCTCGAGAGAAAAGGGAATTGAGAAACTTCTAAATACTTTTTTTAAGATAGTTAAAAATAATAATAATTTACAAGAGTATACTAAACCAATCACCGCATTGTTAACCGAGGCAAAGATGAAGGTTGACACATTCGCCTCTATTGATATAAATGAGACAATCCGTAAATTAATAAAAGAAAAGCAAAAAATAGATAAACAAATAGAACTCTTAAAAAACCAACTTGTAAAACTAAATTATGAGGATACTGAAAAAAGCATATCGCTTTCTGTTGAACTTTTAAAACAAATAGAAAGTTATGGTGAAATAGAAGATATCGAGCAAACTAGAAAAAAAATAAAAGCATTAAAAGATGAAATTGATGCCTTAAAGAAACAATTTGACCAATCGAAGCAAAAACTAATAAGCCAAAGTATCACAAAGAATTACAAATCGCTCAAAGATACTTGTAGTTTTGTTTCTGAAGATTTAGATAAAGGTCTTGAAATTGTTTTTGATGCAAAGCAAGTTCAGTTATATGCTCAAATAATAGAAAAAATAACGTTAGAGAATGGTGAAGAATTTGAAAATAAAACACAATTCTTACCAGGAAGTATGGCAAGACAGACAAGTTGGCAAATTTTGTGTTATTTGGAAGTGCTTTCTTATACATTGAAAAATGTTCCAGGCTTACCTTTATTGCCCCTTATTGTTTTTGATAACATATCTATGCCGTATGATATTAATGTTGGGAAAAATAATTATAAGTCGATTTATAGTTTTATTAAGCAATTCGCTCAAGAAAAAGGCATTCAAGTTATATTAACTTCTAACATTAAGGTGCAAGAGGTTGGAGACGTAGAGCAGATTGATATATCGAATGGACTAAATCCAGTTTACAATACGTGATATCACTCAATGCTTTGTAAAAAAATAATGATATTAAAGTATAATAAAAGATGAAAATTTATTTTGATGAATCAGGGCAAACAGGATGCGTATTGTTAAAAAACAATATGTTAAATTTTAATAATCAGCCTATATTTGCTATAGGGGCGGTAATAGTTAAAGACGACAACGATGAAAAGTTTCTCTTGGATAAATATAAAAAATTCAAAGAAAAATTTGGTATTTATGGCGAAATAAAAGGAAGCGAACTGACCACAAGAGACAAAAATGAAGAATTAAATTATTTTTTGGAAAACACCTTGGATTCAGAACACTTTGTCGTAAATTTTTATGACAAGAAATTCTATTTAGCAACACTATTGGAACTTGCGCTCCTGGGTCGAGAATTTCAACAAACTTTTACAATTCAATTTTATGATGTAGCCAGTCAGTTGTCGTTTGAGTCTGATGACTTCTTCGTTGAGTATTGCAAATATATAGAAAAACCTTCACCGGAGAGATTTCATGAATACTTAGTTTACTTAAAAAATTATGATTATAAATATGTTACTGCAGAATATAACGGAATAAAACTCACGGCACAAGCGATACTGGATGGTAAAAATGAAAAATTGTTTTATAATGATTTTTTGACGTTTGGATGGTATGAAAACGATAAAATAGCAAATTTAATAAATTTGAATGCTCTTTCTGAATTAATATCATTTGTAAAAATGGATACTAAAGAACAAAACTCGGAAATTGAGTATATTCATGATAAAATTAATGGATTTGAATCCACGATGAAATCCGAGTTATTACAATTTGGTATCAACATATCATTTCCCCACGAGAAAGAACCGGAATTATTACAATTAGCAGACAATATTGCTAGTATATATTGCCATGCTTATGTGAAAATGAAAACCTTGTTTTCTAAGAAAAAAGAATGGGACGAAAGTAGTCAATGGGATATGTCGCTTCTCTCTCAATTACTGTCTATAATTAAACATGAGAATATAAAATTCACAGTTCCTATTCCGGATTGGGCGGCTGCATTATGTATTGAGAATATGTATAGCCCTAGTTATCCGAAAGCTATGAGAAAAAATATTTTTTTTAATCCAATGTATTTGCATAAACAACAGGAAATTTCGATGCATATTGCCACTTTTCAATCGAAGTTAAGTTTAATTCAAGAAGTTTTGAAGAGATAAATAATAAATTTAGGAAGATTAAGTTTATCCAAGGATGGGGTATAAAAATCAAAGTTTGGATTCCTTTATAAAACAAAGATAGGTAATATATGGATAAGGCAATTATAGATAATAGAATAGTTAGCGCATATGAAATATCGCTAGATTATGAATTAGAAAAGGCTGTTAGAAAGTATAGTAGAAACAAAAAAATACTATGCGTTGATTCTCATTGCGAAAATCCAGTTTTAAGATATTGTCACGGTGACAAAAAAGCCGCGTATTTTGCACATTTAACAAATACTGAGTGTGACTATGATAAATTTGATAAAAATGATAGTGCATTTTTGAAAGAGTTAAGAATAAAGTTGTTTAATCATTTTACTACTCTTGGATATAAAGTTGAAACTGAATACAAACTTTTAAAGCATCATTATTCTCCCGTCTTTTGTTCAAAAGAAAATGAATCGTTTGTTATTGAAATGGGCGATTCAAGGACAACTATGGGATATGTTGAAAAATTGCAAAGAGAATATGCGCTAAAGCAAATTCCAATTAAATGGCTTGTTGTTGGTGAAGAAACTTTGTTTCTAAGAGAAAATGGTGTTTCGTTTTTGAAACGTTTTTTATTAAACGAATCTAAAAATAATGATTTTATTTTAGTTGATGGAAATGAAATCATGCAATACCGTTTGGACAGAAAAGTCTATAAATTAGACGGATATTTAGAAATTTATAAAGAAAAAGGCGCGTTGAAAGATTTATACCTTGTTAATGGGGAATTGTCTATTAATGGATTTGATTCAAGGTTTTTGAATTGGCAAAATAAAAAAGAAGTGGCGATTGAAGAAGAATTAGTAAAAAGAGAAGCGTTGCGAAAAGAAAGAGAAAGACAAGAAATAAAAAGAAGAGAAGAAGTAGAAAAGCAGGAGTTGATAAGAAAGCGAGCGGAAAAAGAAAGGACGGAGAAAATAATCAACGCTCAAGCGGATAAAGCTAATATTGTTAAAAAACAAACTCATGATTATGCTTCAACGCATACATATGGAGCAAGAATTTACACTTGTACTCAATGTGGTAAAAAAGCAGAAGATGGTAAATTTTATATGACTCAAGGGGATATGGGGTTGTGTTGGGAATGCCATTACGGTCCGGAAAAGTATGCGGAAATAAAGAAGCATAGAGGATGGTAAATGGATATACAAACGTGAAAGGAAGGCGGTAAAGCGTAACACGATTCGCGAAGGGAGTGAAAAACAGCAAAAAATCGGGTTTTGTAATTCCAGATTAGTTCCAAAAAGTGGGAGATGACTACATTGGAGATTCTTTTCGGTGCGATTCTCGACGAGAGTGGCGAAATTTTGGGATTGCAATTTTCGGTTTTGGAATAGAACTTGAATTATTTTTATCAGAAAAGTTGGAAAACGATATAAATTTTTCGTAACGATACGAATTTTACGAAACAATTTATTTGATAAAACGAATTTTATATTCGAATTTTGATATAAAAGATTTAATTTCTAAGTACATTTCAAGCTCCTAAGGGCTAGTTGTGGGTTCGATTCCCGCAGGGACTACCAAAAAAACCACAATTTCTTGTGGTTTTTACTATTTTTAGCGCAAAAATCGGTCGTTTTTGGAATAATTTGCAACTATTCCACTATATCCACCCAAAGCCAAAAGATAAGGGATACCCACAATCAAGTGAGTATCCCATTTTTTATTCCTAAAACAAGTTATTTAAGGCGTTTAACGCCTTTTCTTGCGTGTCGGGGATAAAGTGGCTGTAAACCTGTAAGGTAATGGTTGAGTCGCTATGTCGCATATATTTACTAACAGTTTGTAAAGGAACGTTTTGCGATAACAGTAAACTACAATAGGTATGTCGTAGCCCGTGACAGCAAACTCGCTTGAAACCTTTATCTTCTTGAAACTTTTTAAGTCAACCACCAACCGTATGCGGATATGATAAAACTAAACTTCCAGAAATAATATGTAAGAATATGTATAATTCTACACCGCCTAAAAGAAATCCTCTATGATTTTAAAAGTTATAATTAGTCATCAATGTCAAAGTTTTCTAACAATGTTTTAGATTGTTCGGGTTTGCTGTCACCGTGTTTTACAAAAAACATTGTAACGAAAGCAAAAGCTACGCAAACGAATGCGTAAGGGAATAATGGAAGCATGTTGCCAATTAAATCCATTATTGCGCCAGACAAAACTGGAGTTAATACTTGTGCGGACATGCTTGCCGTGTAATACCAACCGGTATATTTTCCAACGTCACCGTCTTTCGCGAGTTCAACAACCATTGGGAAACTATTAACGTTGATTGTTGCCCAACCAATACCAGCGAGAGCAAACAAAACGTACATAATAACGGGATTACTATTTGCAGACATAAATATTGCAAAGAAAAAAGCCGAAGCAAGCATGATTACGCCGGCTAAAATAGTTTTCTTTCTGCCAAGCTTTGTGGCAATAATACCTACTGGAAGGTAAGAAACGATGGCTGCGCCCTGAGCGATTAACAAGGTTAAGTCGTAGCTTTGGTGGAGAACGTTGTCGGCGTATAGCGAATATTTTGACGTTATAGCGTTATATCCCATGTACCAAAGAGCAACTGAAGCAAGGATTAGAAGTAAAGATTTTAATTCGGGGCGGGTAAGTTTTTTAGTAAATGTTTGCGCGGTTGAGCCGTTTTCTTCGGGGAAATATTTGGCAGTATCTTGTTGCATTTGTTCTGACCATTTATTTTCTTTAACGGTTAACATAAAAATGATTAAACCCAAAAGCATAATACCGCAAACAGCTATATAGTATGGCATAAGGTTGTGCATGGTTTGTTCGCTAACCTTGATTATAATACCTAAACCAAGCACGAGCAAACCGCCCACCGTGCCAACTAGATTTATAATAGCGTTTCCTTTAGAACGTAAGGGCTTACAAGTAATGTCAGGCATAAGCGCAACGGCAGGCGAACGGAAGGTTGCCATAGATAACAGAGTAACGAGAAGAACGGCAGTAAAAACCCAAACGTTACCGATTAACGGAAGGAAAATAAAGGAAGCAATTGCTAAAATTGTTCCAAAAAATATAAAGACCGTTCGTTTTCCAAATTTAGATTTTGTTTTGTCGGACAATGCCCCAAAAAGAGGGAGTAAGAATACGGCAAGGACGTTGTCAAGTGCCATAATTAAACCGGATAAGGTTTGGTTCATGTTGAATTTATAGGTTAAAATTAAGGGAATTGTTTTATCATAGGCTTGCCAAAATGCTGTGATTAAAAAGAAAGCAAACCCAACAAGAATTACGCGTTTATAGTTCAACTTCATTAAGTTTCTCCTAACAGTTTTTTTATATTGTACCAAATTTTACAAAAAATTTCAACATCAAAAGATAAAAAATGTTATAAAAAAGATAAAACGTATGCAAAAATTTGCAAAAAAAAGAACAAATAAGGCGTAAAAACAAATAGACAGCTTACAAGTTGTAGAAAAAATTTACGGCGTTGAAAAAATCTCTCGAGCATAAAAAATTGCATTACGACCACGTATACAGCCCCGCAATAGTGCAAGAGCGCGGGTATATAACAGGTATATATTATATAATTATAATAAATACTATTGACAATTTACCACCTTTGTGTTAAAATTATCGTGCATAGTTGTTTGGCTTGCTGAAGATGAGAGGCGCGAAAGGTAATGTTTTGTAGAATACTGAATGTTATGCGCTCGACATATTACCCGAAACGGTTGCTCGATAAAATAGTCTTTTAAGGGGTTTATGGCGCAAAGAGAGCTTTACATTGCAAAATAAACCCCGTTTTTATTTTGTAAAAAATAGGGACAACTAATAACGACGGAAAAGTTGCAAAGATACAAACGGTAATTGATAGGAAAATTTTGTATGAGACTAAAAAAATGGGAAGAACTTCCTAAAAATATGCAAACGGACGTGGTTCGTGAGTATTATAATATTTTAAAAAGTAAAAGGGCAAGTTTGTTTTTCAAAAGAGTTTTTGATGTTGTTGTTTCTCTTTTGATGCTAATAATTTTATTGCCACTTTTTTTAATTTTAGCTATTTTAATTAAAATCGACTCAAAAGGCCCTGTTTTTTATAGACAAGTAAGAGTTACCCAGTTTGGAAAAAAGTTTAGAATATTCAAATTCAGAACGATGGTTAACAATGCCGATAAAATAGGCTCGCACATTACAGGGAATAACGATTGCAGAATTACGAGAATCGGCAAGTTTATAAGAAAGTGCAGGTTGGATGAAGTTTGCCAATTGATAGACGTGTTTAGGGGAACGATGACGTTCGTGGGGACAAGACCGGAAGCAGTTAAATACGTAGAAAGATACACCCCCGAAATGCACGCAACGCTTTTGTTGCCTGCGGGTGTAACAAGCATGGCTAGCATATATTATAAAGACGAAGAAAAGCTTCTCAAAGGCGTTGAAAACATTGACGATGCATATGTGGAGAAGATACTGCCAGAGAAGATGAAATACAATCTTGAAGGGATAAAAAGATACGGATTCTGGAAAGATATAAAAATCATGTTCATGACGGTGTTTGCAGTTATGGGGAAAGAGTATAAGGCTAAAGAAGAATAGAAATTACCGCTAAGGTCAAGTTGGAGAATATACATGGTTGAAGAAATTAAGGTTTCAATAATCGTTCCGTCATATAAAAGAGAAAGAAGTCTGGTAGAAAGAGCTATACGGTCTTTGTTGTCGCAAACTTACACAAACGTAGAAGTTGTTTTAGTTGATGATAACGCGAGACAAGACTTGCGAGATTATAGAAATCAAATAAGAGCTATGGTCGAAGATATAAAAGATGAAAGGTTGCTCTACGTTGTTAACGAAAAGAACTTGGGTGGAGCAGGAGCTCGAAACGAAGGGATAAAAGTTTGTTCAGGACAATATGTAACTTTTTTAGATGACGACGATTTGTATTTGCCAGAAAAGGTGGAAAAGCAGTTGCAGTTTATGCTTGACAACTCGCTCGATGTTTCGTTTGGTAAACTTAATTTGTACAATGAAGCGGACAAGCTCATTGACGTAAGAGAGCACGATATAAAATCTTATGATTTGGGATACTTGAAGAAATATCACCTTACTAAGCAAATTACGGGGACTCCCACGTTCATGGTAAAAAAACAGTTGCTCGTTGACGTGGGCGGGTTTGAGATTGTTCCGATGGGACAAGAGTATTATCTTATGCAAAAGTTGCTTAATGGTGGAGAACATAAGTTTGGTTATTTTAACGAATGTTATATAAAAGCTTATCGAACAAAAGCGGAGGCGATTTCCACAGGAAAAAACAAAATAACGGGAGAAAAGGCCCTTTATAAATACAAAAAAACGTTTTTCAACTTACTGAATTTTAAAGAACGCCAATACGTTAAGTGCAGGCATTACGCAGTAATGGCGGTAGCATATAAGAGAAACGGAATGTTTTTTAAGGCGATATGTTCGTTATTTGTGTCTGTAGCTTGTGCTCCGATTACGGTGATGAAAGAAGCACTTGGATTAAGAAAAAGGAAAAAGAATAGTAATCATGAATAATTTATACGAAGAAATAAAAAGCGGAAAAGAAAAACTCGCGTTAGTAGGGTTAGGTTATGTAGGAATGCCAATTGCTATTGCTTTTGCGAATGAAGGAGTTAAAGTAATAGGCTTTGATTTAAACAAGGCGAAAATTGATTTGTATAAGGCAGGTGTTGACCCTACGCACGAAGTTGGAGACGATGCCATTAAAAACACGACGGTAGAATTTACCAGTGATGAAACTAAATTGAGAGAGGCAAAGTTTCATATAGTTGCAGTTCCAACGCCTGTAAATCAAGACCATACGCCAGACTTAACACCTGTTATCAGCGCGAGTATGATAGTAGGTAGAAATTTAACCAAAGGGGCAATAGTAGTGTTTGAGTCAACCGTATACCCAGGGGTGACTGAAGACGTGTGCTTGCCTATTTTGGAAAAAGAGTCAGGATTAAAGTGTGGGGTTGATTTTAAGATTGGATATTCTCCCGAACGAATAAATCCAGGAGATAAGGTCCATAGGTTAGAAAATATAACTAAGATAGTTTCTGGAATAGACGAACAGTCGCTGGAACAAATAAAAAACGTTTACAACATCGTTGTAAAGGTTGGAACGTATCCTGTTTCTAGTATAAAAACGGCAGAAGCTATAAAAGTGGTTGAAAATAGTCAAAGAGACATAAACATTGCTTTTATGAACGAACTTGCAATGGTGTTTGACAAAATGGGCGTAGACACCAACGAGGTTGTTGACGGAATGAACACAAAGTGGAATGCTTTGGGCTTTAGGCCGGGCTTGGTTGGTGGACACTGTATTGGCGTTGACCCGTATTATTTTACTTATCAAGCAGAAAAGTTGGGTTATCACAGTCAAATAATACTTAACGGTAGAATAGTTAACGACGGAATGGGTGCGTTTGTAGCAAACGCATGCTTGAAAAGAATGATACTTGCAGGGAAAAACGTCAGCGAGTCAAAGGTGGTAATATTAGGATTAACATTTAAGGAAAATTGTCCAGACACCCGCAACAGTAAAGTAGACGATATAATAAAAGAGTTAAACCAATATGGTGTTACTCCGATTGTTGTAGATCCGTGGGCGAGTTCAAAAGACGCTATGAAGGAATACGGAGTTCACTTGACCGCAATTGAAGACGTTAAGGATGCAGACTGCGTAATTGTTGCGGTTGCGCACAACGAATTTAAGAAAATGACCATAAAAGACGTTGATAAATTGTTTAAGGCTGTGGACAACAGAGAAAAAGTATTGATAGATGTTAAAGGATTGTTTAACAAAAAAGAAGTTGACAATTTAGGATATAATTATTGGCGTTTATAAAGGATTTATGAAAAAAAAGATATCAATTATCGGGCATTATGGCGGCGGGAAAGAGTTTTTGGATGGTCAAACGGTCAAAACTAAAGTTTTAACATGTGAGCTTCAAAACCAACTCGGCAAAGAGCAGGTTGTAAAAATCGACACTTACGGTGGAAAGAAAACTTTGCTTAAAGCGCCGTTTCAAGTTATCAAAAGCCTGAAAAAATCAAAAAACGTTATAATTTTGCCAGCGCACAACGGTTTAAGGGTATACGTACCGCTTTTGAATTTTTTCAAAAAGTTTTTTAATGGGAGAAAGCTTCACTACGTTGTTATTGGCGGTTGGCTTGCAAGTTTTTTGAAGGATAAAAAATCGCTTGAAAAAAAACTTAAAAAATTTGACGGTATATACGTTGAAACTAACACTATGAAAAAAGACTTAGAGCAAATGGGGTTCAACAACGTAACTGTTTTGCGCAATTGCAAAAAATTAAATGTTTTGACTGAAGGTCAAATAATCTATGCCGATAGTGAGCCTTATAAGCTTTGCACTTTTTCGAGAGTGTGTGAGAAAAAAGGTATTGCAGATGCCGTAAATGCGGTAAAAGCTGTTAATGAAAAACATCAAAGAACGGTTTTTGTTTTAGATGTCTTTGGTCCAATAGATAATGGACAAGAAGATTGGTTTAACGGTTTGCAAGCCAATTTCCCAGAGTACGTTAAATACTGCGGAGCAGTGCCGTTTGATAAAAGTGTTGAAGTGCTAAAAGATTATTTCGCGCTTTTGTTTCCTACTAAATATTTCACTGAAGGAATTCCGGGAACAATTATTGATGCATATGCGGCGGCGATTCCTGTTATAAGTGCTAAATGGCAAAGTTTTGGAGATATTGTTGACGACAACGTTACTGGTATAGGTTATGCTTTTTCGGATGTTGAAAAATTAACTCAAATTTTGTTTGATATAGCCGAACAACCAGAAATTATTAACGCAAAGAAAAAAGGGTGTTTAAAAAAAGCTGAAGAATTTTTACCTGAAAAAGTAGTTAATGTTTTTTTACAAGGATTAAAAGATTAAAATGTGGACCTTTGGGAAAAAGATAATTTGGATATTGTATAAAATTTTTGCATCATGGTTGCCTGAAAGTAGAAGGTCAAGATATGCAAAGTGGGTAAGGGGAATATTTGCCAAAATTATCGTAAAGAAAAAAGGAAAAAAAGTAAATATAGAGCGTAAAGCGGTATTTTCACCCGCACTGTCTATAGGGGATAATTCAGGGGTAGGAATTAAATGCGAAGTTTATGGCGAAGTAACCATAGGCAAAAACGTGATGATGGGACCGGAAGTCGTTATATATACTTCGTCACATAAGCATGATAAAACGGATGTTCCCATGATAGAACAAGGCATAGAAGAACAAAAGCCCGTGTTTATTGGTGATGACGTATGGATAGGCAGAAGAGCCATGATAATGCCCGGCGTTAAGATTGGAAACGGTGTAATTATAGGGGCAGGAGCAGTTGTGACTAAAGATGTTCCCGATTATTGTATAGTTGGGGGCGTTCCGGCAAAAATTCTGAAGAAAAGAGGATTTAATGAATAGAGTTCTTTGTTTGCTAAGTAATATGAACGCAGGTGGTGCAGAAACCTTTTTGATGAAGTTGTATCGAAAAATTGATAGAACAAAATATCAAATGGATTTTTGTATAAATGCTAAAGAAAAGTGTTTTTACGAAGATGAAATTTTAAGTTTGGGCGGTAAGCTTTATCGCATTCCTTCAAAATCAGAAAACAGGAAGCAATTCAAAAAAGAACTTGAAAATATAATAAAGAACAACGGCTATAAATACGTTTTACGCATAACATCTAATGCAATGGGATTTATGGACCTTAAAATTGCGAAAAAGGCAGGTGCAAAAATTTGTTCAGTAAGATCTTCAAACTCAAGTGATGGCAACGGACTGTTTTATCGTGTAGTTCATAAACTTGGTAAAATTCTATATAAAAAGTACGTAGACGTAAAATTTGCCCCGTCAGATTTAGCGGCAAAATATACGTTTGGTGAAAAAGCATATAAAAACGGAAAAGTTTCAATTCTCCATAACGGCATAGACTTAACTATTCACAAATACATACAAACTGCAGGAGAAGAAATTAGGCGAGAGTTTGATATTTCAAGTGAGTATAAAATCGTTGGGCACGTTGGAAGATTTATGGAGCAAAAAAACCATAAATTCTTGCTTGACGTATTTGCTGAAATAAAAAGAAAAAGCGAAAAAGCCAAACTACTTTTGGTTGGCGACGGCGTATTAAAAGTTCAAATAGAGCAACGCGCAAAAGAGTTAGGAATAATTCAAGACGTGATTTTTGCAGGGGTTAGAAGCGACGTTCCTAAGCTTATGTCGGCGATGGACGTTTTTGTATTTCCTTCTTTTTTTGAAGGAATGCCCAACACGGTTATAGAAGCTCAGGCAACAGGGCTTCCGTGTTTGATCGCAGACACGATAACCAAAGAAGCAAACATTACTGGACTGGTAGAATATTTGCCGTTAACTTCAACTGCTGAAAAATGGGCAGACGTTGCAATTTCTAAAATTTCAAACGAGAGAAAAAACACTTACGAACAATTTATTTCAAACGGATACGATATTGAAAGTGTAGTAGATAAATTTGTTAAGTTGGTATTTGGAGAGTAAAAAATGAAACACGTTGTGTTTGCAATAGGCTCGCTTTCAGGTGGCGGAGCGGAAAGAGTGGTTTCAGTTTGGGCAAGTGCTCTTGCCGAAAGGGGCTATAAGGTCTCCGTTATCGTTTATGCAAGAGTGAAAGATGAATATGAGATTAGTGAAAAGGTCAGTGTGTATCCGATTGCAGTCTCTCAAAAAGCATGCAACGATATGTCTGTACTAAAACGCGTTCTGCGTTTTAGAAAAGCGTTGAAACGTTTAAGACCAGACGTAGTTATTAGTTTTTTACCAGTTGTTCAAGTTTATGTAAGATATGCTAGCATAGGTTTAAGGCACAAAAAAATAGAAACTATTAGAATAAACCCTTGGAAAACGGAAATTTCTCGCAGTAAGTATTATAAAAGCTGGTTAAAGTGTTTTGATAAATGCGATCGGTTAATTGTTCAATCAGAAGACCAAAAACCGTTTTTCAATCAAAAGGTGCAAAATAAAGCCGTTACCATACCTAACCCAATAAACACTCTTTATTTGGAAAACGAAAAACAAGAATACAACTCAAGCTCTCACAAAATAGTCGCGGCGGGCAGGTTAACTAAGCAAAAAAATTACGAGATGCTTATTGATGCTATAAAAATCGTTGCCAAGGACTATGAAGACGTGACGTTAAGTATTTATGGAAGCGGTAATCAAGAGCAAGAGCTTGAATCATACATAAGAAACGCTGGGCTTACTAATAAGGTTATGCTTATGGGTAGGAGCAACAAGTTGTATAACGTTTATAAGGAAAGTGACTTATACGTCATGAGTTCTGATTATGAAGGGCTTCCAAACGCATTGTCAGAAGCTATGGCTATAGGGCTACCTTGCATATCAACAGACTGTAAAACGGGGCCAAGAGACTTGATTGACGACCAAATAAACGGTTTTCTCGTTCCGTGTGGGGATAGCCAACAACTTGCAAAAAAAATAAAAGAAGTTTTTAGTTTATCTTGTGAAAAACAAAAAGAATTAGGGAAAAACGCAAGGCAAAAAATAAACGATTTTTGCAGTGAAAAAAACAGTTTAGAAAGATTAATAAATTTAATTGAAAACATATAACACCATACGGACTTGTATTAAGGAGCAAAAGTAGATGATATACCAAAAAAATAATTCAATGAAAATCGGCTATGTTCAAGAGAGAAGCATGTTTTGGGTAATTGCGCTTACTCTATTTTTTGCCGTGAGTTTGAATTATGATTGGCGAGCAAGCTATATTGCGTGGTATGGAAGTTTAGTTCTGCTTGTTTGTGCTTACATCGTTGTATTTAATGGAAAGTCGCAAGCGAACAACTATAATTTTTTCATGTGGTTTTTCTCGTTCGTATGTTTGGGTGTTTTGTCGTGCGGTTGGGCGTTGTCGCCTGAAAGGTCACTAGACGTTATAAAAAGCTTTGCTGTATATGCGATTGTTTTGTTTTTAATTCAGTTGTCGCTTAATAAAAGTTTTTCAATAAATATAATTTTGCGTTGCTATATCATAGCCACTGTAATAAATGCTATTTATGTTATTATTAAAATAGATTTAACCCAAATTGGTGAACTTCAAATAGGCAAAGATTTGATTGAAGGGTGGAACGGTAACGGCATTGGGTTTATGGCAGTACAGGGTGCGCTCATGGCATTTTACTTGTTAGGCGAAGTTAAAAACAAGGCGGAAAAATTTTTCTGTGCAATAAGTGTGGTGTTCTTATCGTTTTTAACCGTTTATACTGGATCTAGAACTGCTTTTATAATGTTTCTTGCAGGTTTGATTTTGTTTTTCTGGTTGAAACAACCTAAAAAGATTATGAGAAATGTTTTCGTAACCTTGATAGTATTGATAGTGGTGTTTTACTTGATAATGTCGGTGGAAAGTCTTTATAAAGTTCTTGGATCGAGAATAGAAGGCTTGATAGCAATGTTCAAAGGCGAAAGTAACGTTGATTCAAGTGCCGCGCTTAGGGATACCTATATTGAAAACGGCAAGCGTTGGTTTATTCAAAACCCAATCCTTGGTTATGGGTTAAACAATTATAAAATGCTCAACGTTCAGGCAACGGGCAGGTTTACTTATTCGCACAACACTTATATAGAATTAGCTGTTAATCTTGGCATAATCGGTTTAGTTTTATATTACTCTGTTTATATCTATCTAATAATTGCTCTTGTCAAAACGTTTAAGAAAAGCAAACTGAATTTATTCTTATTAGTGGCGTTGCTCGCTTCGTTAGTAAGTCAATTCGGAACAGTTAGTTATTACGGATTATATCAAAACTTTTTGCTGTTACTGTGCTTTTTTGCGATTAACAAAGTTAAGGCTGTTGATAAGGGGAACGAGTAGTGAAAGAAAGAACGAGAAAATTTTTATTGAAGTGGTTTTTAAGATTAGACGGTAGGAAAATGCTCAGGATACTGTCTGATAAAACATATTTAAAAATTTGTTTCAGATTAAAAATGAATAAAAAGCTCGATTTAAAGAATCCGCAAACATATAACGAAAAATTGCAGTGGTTGAAATTATACGATAGAAAGCAAGAATATTCAATTTTAGTGGACAAATATGATGTAAAAAACAAAGTAGCTTCAATTATTGGTGAAGAATACATAATTCCAACGTTGGGTGTTTGGGATAGGTTTAGTGATATTGATTTTGATGCTTTGCCTAATCAATTTGTTCTTAAGTGCACACACGACTCAGGTGGACTTGTTATTTGTAAAGACAAAGCTAAATTCGATATAGAGAAGGCTAAGAAAAAAATCGAAAAAAGCTTAAAGGGAAATTATTATTGGCATGGTAGAGAGTGGCCTTATAAAAGTGTAAAACCAAGAATAATAGCAGAAAAATTCATGGAAGACGACAAAACAGGCGAATTAAGAGATTATAAGTTCTTTTGCTTTGACGGGGATGTTAAGTGTGTTTTTATCGCTACGGATAGGCAATCTGACAAAGAAGAAACCAAGTTTGATTTTTTCGATATGGAATTCAATCATTTGCCTTTTACTAACGGGCATCCCAATGCGAAATTTGCACCGAGCAAACCTGAACAATTTGAACTTATGAAAACTTTAGCTTGTAAATTGTCAGTTGGCATACCGCAATCAAGAGTTGATTTTTACGAAGTGAACGGAAAGGTGTATTTTGGGGAAATAACGTTTTTCCACTGGAGTGGAATGAAACGGTTTGAGCCACACGAATGGGATTATACTTTTGGAAGCTGGATAAAATTGCCCAATAAAAAACGCAAATAATATTTTTCAGCAATAAAGGATTACTTATGTTTATAAAAAAACTTGCAAGTTACATATTTCACCCTAAAAAGTGTGTGAAATATATTAAAAACAGAAGGTTACACAGTTCTTACGGAAAGAACTTACCTGATCATGAATATGTCAAAAAAATGTTCAAGTTGTCTTTTGGATATGAACTTGATTTAGGCAACCCAAAAACGTTTAATGAAAAGCTTCAATGGCTTAAATTAAACGATCATAATCCTGAATATGTGACGATGGTGGATAAGTATTTGTCAAAAGAATTCGTAGCACAAAGGATAGGCGCACAGCACGTTGTTCCTTTATATGGTGTTTGGGATAAGTTTGATGAAATTGATTTTGAAAGCTTACCAAATGAGTTCGTTCTTAAAACAACACACGATTGTGGTGGAGTAGTGGTTTGTAAGGACAAAAGTGTGTTCGATAAGCAATCTGCAAAAATGTTTATAGAAGAGCATCTAAAAAGAGAATATTTTTATCACTGCAGAGAGTGGGCGTATAAACACGTTAAGCCAAGAATTATAGCGGAAAAATTCATGAAAGACTCAAAACAGCAAAGTGAAGAGGGGCTAACAGACTACAAGTTTTTTTGTTTTAACGGTCAACCCAAAGCAATGTTTATAGCTACGGATAGGGCAAAAGAAAACACGGAAACCAAGTTCGATTTTTTCGATATGGAATTCAATCATTTGCCGTTTACAAACGGGCACCCAAACTCAGATAAGGTAATTGAAAAACCAAAGCAGTTTGAATTAATGATAGAACTTAGCAAAAAACTATCAAAAGACATTCCTCATGTAAGAGTTGATTTTTACGAGTCTGAAGGGAACATATATTTTGGGGAGATGACGTTTTTCCATTGGGGTGGTTTCGTTCCTTTTAATCCGCCAGAGTGGGATTATACGTTTGGGAATTGGATAGAATTGCCAATTAAAAAGTAAGGATTTTGCAATGAAAATAGGTGTAGTAACGGTTTTTAAAAGTATTAACCCCGGCAGTTTTTTGCAGGCATGGGCACTTAAAGAAAAACTTTCGTCAATGGGGCACAGCGTTAGCTTTATCGATTACGATAGTTTAAGTAATGCTAAATTTGGCACGATAAAAGCCGTGATTAAATGTTGTTTTAAATTAAGGTTTAAAAGAGCCAAAAGCTTCGTTGAAAGAACAAGGGGGTTTAATAAACTTCAAAAAACGTTTAATATCGCTAAATTGAATGACCCAAGTTTGGATTTGTGTGTTTTTGGAAGTGACACTATATGGAACTTTGACGATCGGTTTTTTGGCGAAAAAGCAAGTTTTTTTACTGGTGCGAACGTTTCGTTGCCGTGCTATTCTTATGCCGTTTCGGTTGGCTCAACTAACGAACAAACATTTATGAAAAATGAAATTGCGGTTAAAGCAATTTCTAAGTTTAAAAACATTGCAGTTCGTGACGATAATACTTATAACATCGTTACAAAGATTTATTCAAAAGATAACGTTGTATATACGGTTGACCCTACAATATTGATAGATAGAAATCAATATTTGGATCAATTCTCGTCAAAAAAAATAGTTTCACAAAAGAATTTAGTTGTATATTATTTTGGAAGCATGTCAAATGATTTGTTGCAAAGCATTAAAGGTTTTGCAACTAAGCGTGGATTAAAAATTATATATGTTGGGCTTCATGACGAGCGGTTTGACGAATGTTATACAACTACTCCACAAAATTTTATTACTATGTTTGCAAACGCTGATTATATTTTTACTAATACTTTCCATGGTTGCGTTTTTTCTACTATATTCAACAAGCAATTTGCAACTGATGCCGTTAATAAAACAAAAGTAAAAGAATTTTTAGAAAGATTTAATTTATCAGAACGCAAAGTTTTTGAAACAGAACAGTTAGAACAAGTTTTTTGCAAAGCTGTCGACTATAATAAAGTAAACGAGATTATTGAAAAAGAAAAGAAAAAATCAATAGACTATTTATATAAAATTGTAGAAGTAGAGAAGAAGTTATGAACGGAAGAATGAAATCTATAAAATATAGCACGATTTCCACGTTGGTGTTAGAGTTGGTTACCCTAATTTCAGGGTTAATCATGCCTCGCCTTATTCTTTCTTATTTTGGTTCTACAAGCAACGGATTAGTTGGCTCAATCACACAATTTTTGGGTTTTTCAACCATATTAAGAGCGGGATTAGGCGGTGCAATAAGAGCTGCGCTTTATCGCCCTATAGCTGAAAATAACAATAGTGAGATAGATTCTATTATGGCGGCAACAGACCGCCACATGAAAAAAATCGGGTTAATTATTGCCGTTGGAATTTTTGGCTTTGCGTGTGTTTATCCGTCGTTCGTAGTGGATGAATATTCATGGATATACGCCTTTTTAATGGTAATAATTATCGGGGCAGGAACTTTGGTTGAGAACCTGTTCGGAATAAAATGTCAAATATTACTTCAAGCCGATCAGAAATACTATATTTCAACCACGATTTCAATAGTGTCAAACATTTTGATAACGCTTATTTCTGCATTAATAATTGTTTGTGGCGGGAATATGCACATGGTAAAAATCGGTGCTGTGTTTGCGGCATTTTCAAAACCGTTGCTTCTTAATATCTACGTTCGAAAAAAATATAAAATTAATTGGAAAGCAACGCCTAACGATAAAGCTATTGGGCAACGTTGGAACGCTTTCTTTCAACAGGTAGCCATTGTCATTAACGAAAATATTGCGTTAGTAGTTCTAACGGTGTTGCAACCCCTTGCAAGCGTTTCTATTTTTACCGTGCACTCTATGGTTGTCTTTAATATTAAAGCAATAGTTAATTCGTTCACAGCAGGGCTGAATTCAACTTTTGGAAGCATGCTTGCATCGGAAGAATATGGTGGACTTCAAAAAACTTTTATGTTTTTTGAATGGTTGATTTTTGCGGTGGGCGGAGTATTATATTCGATCACTTTCGTGATGTTAACGCCTTTCGTTTCACTGTATACTATGTCAATTACAGACGTTAATTATTATCAACCTATCTTTGCTGCATTAATGGTTATATCCGTTTTGATTGCAAGTAGCAGGTTGCCTTACCAATTACTAACAGAAGGCGCAGGAAAGTTTAAAGAAACTCGAAACGGTGCTATATTAGAAGTTATTATTAACATTGCCGTTTCAGTGATTGCCGTTATATATTTTGGCGTTGTTGGCGTTCTTATAGGTGCTATATGTGCGGGAATTATTCGTACGTTAGAATATGCGATTTTTTCTTTTAAGAAAATATTAAAGGTTTCACTATTACACATATTAAAGCATTACGCTATTATGTTTTTGACGTTTGCCGTCTGCATATTGGTTGGAAATCTTGTATGTGTTTTAGAATGCTCTAATTACATTAATTGGATAATTAATGCAGTATTAGTAGCAATAAGTTCATTTGTAATAGTATCCATAATAAGTTTGGTATTCTACAGAAAGCAAGCAACCGTGTTTTTTGGCAATATAAAAAATAAATTCATAAGAAAAAAGGATAAAAACAAACCATGTGTTTAAAAAAACTTAGAAATTACATAGGGGAGTTCAAAGCTTATAACAAAGAAAGGAAACAAGTTGTTTTCAGCGCGAAAATTGGCAAAAAAGACAGGCTGTGTGCAAGGATAATAAGGTATGTTCACTCCATCGAGAAAGGTCTGTCAATTTCTGCTCCACGAGCGGAATTCGGCTATGATAAAATAAAACAAATTTACGCTTGGATAAACGAATATTTATCGCTTGGCGAAGTGGACAAGATGTGCGTATATATGGCTGCAGATGCAATATCTTCTTATTGTAAATATCATCAGTCAATCAATTTTAGTTCGGAAAAAATAACGGAAATAAAAACAATAGCCGATAAGTTAACGCAAATAAAAGAAAAAGACGGTGTTGAAGGAGTTTTTGGGGGAGTAAGTGTTTTAAAAAACAGCGATATTCAGTTCGACTTCAATACCATAGAAAAACTTTTTAAGACAAGGCATAGCATACGCCAATTTAGCGGACAAAAAGTTGAAAGTGAGCTTATAAAAAAAGCTATAGAATTAGCACAATGTGCCCCGTCAGCGTGCAATAGGCAGGCTGTAAGAGCATATTCGATAGACACAAAGAAATTTATTGAATCATATCAAGAGAATTTGCAGGGCGTGGGTGGATTTGCTGAAGAATGTGATAAGTTTATTTTAGTTACGGGCAAGATTTCTGCGTACGAAGAGTCTGAATACAAGCAGTTTGTTGTGAGCGCAGGTATTTTTGCGGGATATTTGTCTTTAGCACTTCACGCTTTAGGATTAGGGGCTTGCGTAGTTCAACGTTCTTTGCGTCCTAACGAAAAATGGAAAAAGTTTTGCGAAGAATATTCAATTGACAAAGACGAGCAGTTAATTTGCTTAGTTGCTGTTGGCAAACTCAATCAACAAACAGTAGTTCCGGTGTCTAAGAGATTTGATGTAGATAGTATTCTAAAACATTTATAATAAAAAAATAAATTAAATTTAAACCAAAATGGAAAAACAAGTTGTGAAAAAAATGTTTGAGCTTGTTAACGCTGTTGTTTTTAACAAGCAACTCGAAAACTCGGCTCAACCGTTTTTTGAAGAAGGACAACTGAATAAAACATGTGCACTTGCGAGAAAACACGACCTTTCGCATATAGTTTCGCATGCCATTTTGTCTAATGATTTAATAAAAGACAACCAAAAGGCGATAACGGCGTTAACCAAAGAAAAACTCGTTGCGATATACAGGAGTGAAAATATAGATTATCTTATAGACGTTGTAACGCAAAGGTTAGAGCAAGCTGAAGTTGACTTTATTTTGCTTAAAGGCGCAGTGATTAGAGATTTATATCCTGAAAGGTGGCTTAGAACGAGTTGTGACGTTGACGTTTTGATAAAGAAAAAGGACGTGGATAAAGCTATAAGCGTATTGTGCAATGGAGACGTGTTCAAAAAAGGTAAAGATTCAACTTTGCACGACCATGCGCTCGTATCTCAAAGTGGAATAACGTTGGAGCTTCATTATACTTTAGAGCAAGACGGGGCGTTGCCTAAAACTGATCAAATATTAAACAAAGCGTGGGACGGGGCGATGCTCGACGGAGATTATAAGCATAAACACAAATTTTCCCACGAAACGTTTATGTTTTACCATATAGCGCACATGGCAAAGCATTTTGTTCACGGCGGGTGCGGGATAAGACCGTTTATTGACTTAAAGCTGTTGTTAGATAAATTTACGTTTGATAAAAACGAGTTAAACAATATGCTAAAAAAGGCGCATTTGCACGATTTTTATCAAGCCGTTTGCGCACTTGTTAAGTTGTGGTTTGATAGCGAATGTGTTGAACAAGCAAATAGCGATATTGAACAGTTTGTGCTAACGGGCGGGGTGTATGGAACGCATAAAAACAACGCAATGGTTTCGGCAAGCAAGGGGAAAGGAAAAATGGCAACGTTCTTTTCTGTGCTTTATTTGCCAAAGAAAAATTTAGAAGTTATATACCCAAGATTAAAAAAATATCCAATACTTTTCCCATTTTATCAAATTAAAAGATGGTTTAGGATATTTAAGAAAGACAAAGTAAAAAGAGTAAAAACCATGGTAGATGCGCGTTCAAGCGTATCTAACGTAGAAATTGATACAACAACTAAACTTTTACAACGTTTAGGTTTGAGTGAATAGACAAAAAAGTGAGCGATATAAATTAGCTCACTTTTTAGTTTTAAAATGTTTTAATTAGAGTAATAGAAAAAGCGACTCTATCTGGGTTCAAATAGAATCGCTTGTGGCGGAAAGTTCGGGAAGATGTTCGAATTTTATTCTTCTTCGTAATAGTAAGAATAATCTACACCTTTCATAAATATTTCTCTATCGCTAATTTTATCCGTTAAAGCATTTTCAATTAAGCGATATATTTCACTATAATCGGTAACGCTTTGTTTCATTGCTTCAAGATATTCAGTTTTATCAATCAAGCTCCAATCAACACATTTAGATAAATTCTTTTTAAGTATCATATCAAGCCAAATGCGTGTTGTTCTACCATTACCTTCCATAAATGGATGAGCAACGTTCATTTCAACGTATTTTTTAACGATATTATCTAAATTGTTTTCAGGCATTTTTTCTATTTGTTTAAGCGTTTCATCTAAATAACCAACGCTTGCAAAAACAAAGCCACCTTTACTAATGTTTGATTTTCTAATTTGCCCTGCAAAGTCGTAAAGACCACCAAAAATATATGCGTGAATTTGCTTTAATCCTGTAATAGTTCCAACTTCTATATCGTTTATAATTTCGTTTTCAAACAAAGCGTATGCTTTTAACTTGCTTTGTTCGTCAATAGACGTGCCCATATTTTTTATCCAATTTATAAACAAATCAGATTTTTTTGCAGGAATAACGGCGATAAGAGTGTTTAATCCATTGTCGTCTATAACGTCAGTCATATATTTTTTGCCATCTTTAGCTGTTAATTTCAGTTGTCTACAAATTGAGGACAACTGACTATTTCTGCTTTTTAGCGTATTCCAATACTTACGAGGAGCGGTGCTTAAAGAAAGTGCTTCTATAATATCAACAGCACAAAGCCACCATGTAGAAGTATCTTCATTCCACACCGAACGCACGGCAACGTTATTAAAAAATCTAATAGAAGTTTTTACCATAAATTTCACTTTTTGATTTATTTTTAATAATTATATCATAATTTACGCTTATTTACAATAAAAAAACAGTTCGTGTTAAAACGGACTGCTTTTTGCTTATAAAAATTAGGGCTATAAATTAATCCCACCCTAAGATTATGTTGTTTGTGTTTAGTTGTTATCACAAAGCATTATTATTCCACCGATAAAACTTACAAATAACAAGCAGCACACCTTGAATCCTGTGCTTACTTTTTCTCCATTTTTTATTTTATTTGTATAAGATATAGTCATTGGGATACACCACGCTAAAGGAATTAAGTAAAAAAATGCTAAAAACACTGTTCCTATAATCATGAAAACTTTAGCAATAGTATATAATTCTGATTTTTTATTTTTATTAAAAATTGAATTAGAATCAGTGGCGCAACCACATTTTGTGCAAACAACTGCTTCGTCTACAAGTTCATTACCACACTTTGTGCAAAATTTCATTTGTTTTTCTCCTGTTACCATATAAGATTTGCGACAAGTTCAATTAGAAGAGCAACTCCACCCAATATTAACCCTAAAAGTGAAATTGAATTAGATTTCTTTTTGAGTGCATAAATGGATAACAATACACATAATGAAGAACTGGGAAAAATCCAAGTAAATTTGTAGATAAAGTAAATAAAATCGCTAAAATTAATTGAACAAATTAGATAAATAATTGAACTAAATATTGCACATAAAGCTAAAATAAAAGAAGCCCAAGAAAAAAACTTACAAGAGTCCACTTCCTTATTTTTCTGCTCAATAATCTTCGTTTGTTGTTTGCTATTTTTGATAAGACAACCACATTTTGTACAAACAACAGCTTCATCAATTAGTTCATTACCACACTTTTCACAAAACATATTTTCTTTCTCCTTTTGTAGAAATATATAAAAATTATAACACTAAGTTTAGTGTATGTCAAATAAAAACACGGCATTTAGTGTAATATACTAATATGTTAAGTTTTGGACAAAATTTAAAAAACATAAGAAAACTGAATAAAATTAGTCAAAAGGATTTTGCTCAGAAAATGAACACCACCCAACAGCGTGTTAGCGAGTGGGAATGTGATAAAGTTGAGCCATCATTATATAATATATTGAAAATAATAAAAGTTCTAAACACTTCATTTGAAGAATTAACTGACGGAATAGAATAAAAGCCACCTAATTCATAGGTGGCTTTTAAGTTGAAACAAAAAGTGAACAAACTCATCTTCCTTTCTAGGTTCGAATTTGTTCACGTTTGGCGGAGAGGAAAGGCATTTTTTCTTGCTTTTTGCAAGGCAAAATACAAAAATTCAAACTAATGCCTTGCAAAAATCTTCGGTCACCGCTAAAACAGTGGGTGACCACTGTTTTTTAACGCTGTTTCAAATCCTTTCCAAACAACTTTTCTTAACCAAAACAAAAATAGCACCCGTTTGGGTGCTATTCCTGTTTTGGCGGAGAGGAAAGGATTTGAACCTTCGGTACGTTTCCGTACACACGCTTTCCAAGCGTGCACATTAGACCACTCTGACACCTCTCCGTCTATATAAGTCTTTGTATATTTTAATATATTTTGCCCGTAATTGCAACAAAAAATTAGGCTTTTTATCAAAATTAATTTTGTAATTTCATTAGCTAATATTAATAAGCCGTGTTGCTGGTGGTGAAATAATAAAAACTAAGGGGGAATGTTTTATGAAGTAATCTTGCACTCACGTTCGACCTTTTGGATGGACAATGAACACCTTAAAGTTAAAGGAAGAATATTCTATAAACGCACAGATTAGATACATTATTTAATATATATGTAGTTAAAAACAAAAGGTAAGAACCAAGGGCAGTCTTAAAAAGATTGCTATTTTTATATGAAAATTAAATGAATAAAAATCAATAGGTTTTATTTAAACAAACAGTGGTTTTTAACCTAAAAACAGCCAATTTTTACCGTATAAATAATCAAAAAATTCACTCTTTTTTGCATAAAATTCACGTTTTGTTGATTTTCCCACAACCACAAGATATTGTGTTTTTTAGAAAAAATTTTTACAAAATATTGTGATAAACTATTGACAGGGCACAATATAATGTGGTATATTAGGTATGCTCACTATTAAAATAAATTTTCACGGAGGGAAAAACATGTTTCAAGTAAGGAAAAGAGACGGAAAATTAGTTGAATTTGATATGTCAAAGATTTCAACTGCAATTTCAAAAGCATTTAACGCGTGTCAGTTAGACTACACGGCAGACATTTTGAACACCCTTTCACTTAAGGTTACCGCAGACTTCTCAAAGAAGATTAAAGACGGTGTAATCAACGTTGAAGACGTTCAAGACAGTGTAGAAGTAGTATTAATACAAACGGGCTATGTAGACGTTGCAAAGAGATATATTCTTTATCGTAAGCAACGTGAAAAAGTTCGTAACATCAGCGCGACCATGGTTGACTACAAAAAGGTTGTTGACGACTATCTTAAGGTGGCAGACTGGCGTGTAAAAGAAAACTCAACCGTAACTTACTCTGTTGGCGGACTTATTTTGTCAAACAGCGGTGCAGTTACTGCAAACTATTGGCTTTCTGAAGTTTACGATGAAGAAATCGGCGAAGCACACAGAAATGCAGACATCCATATTCACGACCTTTCAATGCTTACCGGTTACTGTGCAGGTTGGTCACTCCGTCAACTCATTAAAGAAGGTTTAGGTGGCGTTCCTGGCAAAATCACGTCTTCACCCGCAGGTCACTTATCAACTCTTTGTAACCAAATGGTTAACTTCCTTGGTATAATGCAAAACGAATGGGCAGGTGCGCAAGCGTTCTCGTCTTTCGACACTTATCTTGCACCCTTCGTTAAGGTAGATAATCTTACTTATAAAGAAGTTAAGCAATGCATTCAATCTTTCATCTACGGCGTAAATACTCCGTCAAGATGGGGTACACAATCACCGTTTACCAACATTACTCTTGACTGGGTAGTGCCTAACGACCTTGCAGAAATGAACGCAATCGTTGGCGGAAAGGAAATGGACTTTAAGTACAAAGATTGCGTAGAAGAAATGGCAATGGTAAACAAAGCTTTCATCGAAATCATGATTGAAGGCGATGCAAACGGCAGAGGTTTCCAATATCCTATTCCAACCTATTCAATCACTTCTAACTTTGACTGGTCTGAGACGGAAAACAACAAACTCTTGTTTGAAATGACCGCAAAATACGGAACTCCTTACTTCTCTAACTACATCAACAGTGACATGGAACCGAGCGACGTTCGTTCAATGTGCTGTCGTTTAAGATTAGACTTAAGAGAATTGCGTAAAAAATCAGGTGGTTTCTTCGGAAGCGGTGAATCAACCGGTTCAATCGGCGTTGTAACTATCAACATGCCAAGAATAGCATACCTTTCAAAGAGCGAAGAAGAATTCTACGACAGATTAAAACACATGATGGATATATCTGCTCGCTCACTCAAGGTTAAGAGAGACACCGTTACCAAGCTTTTGGAAGCAGGATTATATCCATACACCAAGAGATATTTAGGAACGTTCAACAACCACTTCTCAACCATTGGTTTAGTTGGTATGAACGAAGCGTGCTTAAACGCTAAGTGGATTGGCAAAAACCTTACCACTCCTGAAGCGCAACGCTTTACTAAAGACGTTCTTAATTTCATGAGAAATAAACTTTCTGACTATCAAGAAATGTATGGCGACCTTTACAACTTAGAAGCAACGCCTGCTGAATCTACTTCATATCGTTTAGCAAAACACGATAGAAAGAGATATTCGGATATCATTTGTGCGTCAGATAACGACAGCACGCCTTACTACACCAACAGCTCACACTTACCCGTAGGCTACACTGAAGATATCTTCACCGCACTCGACATGCAAGACGAACTCCATACCTTATACACTTCTGGCACGGTATTCCACGCCTTCTTAGGTCAAAAACTTCCCGATTGGAAGGCTGCTGCAAATCTCGTTCGTAAGATTGCGCAAAACTATAAACTTCCTTACTATACCATGTCACCCACATACTCTGTGTGTGCAGACCACGGCTATATCGTAGGCGAAGTTTACGAATGCCCGACTTGCGGAAAGAAGACTGAAGTTTACAGCCGTATCACCGGTTACTACCGTCCTATTCAAAACTGGAACGATGGTAAGAGAAAAGAATTTGAAGATAGAAAAGAATACGATATCGAAAATTCTAAGTTTACGCCCAAGGAAAATGCTTGCGCTTGCGAAAAGCAAGAAGTTAAAGCAGAACTCGATGGCCCAGTTCTTTTCACGAGAAACGGTTGTCCTAACTGCAAAACCAGCAAAATGATGCTTGATAAAGCAGGGGTTAAATACGCAGTAATTAACGCGGAAGAAGACAAAGAAACCACTCTTAAATACGGCGTTAAGAAAGCTCCCACGCTTTTAGTTCCCGAAGGAAATGGCTTCAAGATGTATGACAATGCAAGTGAAATCAGAAAATTCATAGAGAGCAACAACTAATTATGTATGATATTATCGTAATAGGCGCAGGTGCGGCAGGTATGACCTCCGCACTCTACGCTTTAAGAAACAATAAAACCGTTTTAGTGTTAGAAAGCGAAAGTTTGGGCGGGCAAATTGCAATGTCGCCAAGACTTGAAAACTATCCTTCAATCAAAGAAATTAGCGGTGAGCAGTTTGCGGACAACATGTTTGACCAAATCACTTCTTTAGGTGCTGAAGTTGAAATTGAAAAAGTTATCGGCATCGAAAAAAGGGGAGAAGGCGACTTTATCGTTAAAACTGAGTATAACGAATATAACTCTAAAGCAGTGGTAATCGCCGCAGGTGTTAAGCACAAGCATTTAAGAACGAAATCTAATAGGGAAGACTTAGTTGGCAGGGGCGTTTACTATTGCGCTATTTGTGACGGGCCTTTCTATAAAGGTAGAGAAGTTGCTATCATTGGTGACGCAAACACCGCGCTCCAATACAGTTTGCTTCTTTCAAGTTACTGCAAAAAAGTTTATATTTACACCCTTTTTGATAAGTTCTTCGGCGATAAAGCGCATGTAAAAGCTTTACTCGCAAAAGATAACGTTGAATGGAGACCAAACACCAGCGTTTGCGATTTCATTGGCGAAGATGAATTCACGGCTATTGAATATAAAGACGCAGACGGCAATATTAAAACTCACGAAATCCCCGCGGTATTCGTAGCAATTGGTCAAGTTCCCGACAACAAGGCGTTCGAGCCACACGTTGAGCTTGACAATATGGGCTATATTATTGCAGACGAAAGTTGCAAAACCAAAACCGAAGGTATTTACGTTGCAGGAGATTGCAGAACTAAGGCTGTTCGCCAAGTATCAACAGCGGTTGGTGACGGAGCGGTAGCGGCAACAAACGCCTGCTTATACGTAGAAGGTTTGTAATTTGAAGCCGTTAGTTACATGGCAATAATAAAAGATTAAACACAAAGGAAAAAGTTAATATATATTTACAAAAGAAAAAATCCCCGAAGCAAAAGCTTCGGGGATTAAGTTTTTAATAAAAACCGTTAAACTGGTGAGAAAATTCCTAATAAGATAATACCTGCAAAGGTAATTCCGATAGTAACGTAATGTTTCCATGAAAGTTTTTCTTTTAAGAAAATTCTGCTCCAGAGAACTGAAACAACACAGTAAGCAGAAATAATCGGCATGCCTATTTCATAGTCGGCGAACATAACTGCCATATAGAAAATTTGACCAATCGTTTCACAAAGTCCACCAATGTAAAGCGCGTTGTTCTTTTTAACGAAAAGGTTGTCATTTTTAACGAACTTAACCCAAACGAAAGAGAATATTGCGAGCAAGAAGAAAGTAAGTTCAAAAGCAGAGTTTGCAGCGTAATCGCTTGCCGCATCGCCTAAGATATGGAAATAAACTTCGTCGCCAACCGTGCCAAGTGCATCAATTACAAGGTAGGCTATAGGGAGAAGAAAGGCTAAAAAACTTTTCGTGTATTTACGGTTAGAAGCTTTTCTTCTAAGTTCTTTCAATTCGGGGTTTTCTTTATTATCAACAAAACCAAGACCAATAATACCTAAAGTGATAGCAATAACGCCGATAATCGTAAACGCATCGAACTCAATAGCGTCTGCACCGATTAATGGGAACATAATTGCACAAAGAAGAAGAGCAAGTGAACCCGAGCAGTTGCAGATGGGGGAAGATATAGAAAGTTCAATATATCTTAAGCCGATATATCCTAACACCATAGCGAGAATATAAAGACCTGCAACCGGTAAATAATAGATAAAATCAATAAACTTAAAATCGGTGTAGAACAAACTTGCAACAAACTTAGGAACTAAGTCAGGGCCACCGTTAGCGTCGATAATCGCGCCACCGATAAGTGTTATAATAAAGTGAATACCCATAACGAGTCCAACTGCAAAGGTAACTTTCCAGTGGCTATTACGGTCTTTTTCGTCAGTGCCTTTTTTAGAAAAAAGGTCAGAACCACTCCAGCAAAGGAGTGCAATTAATGCAAATGCAAAATACATATTTTTTCTCCATAAAATAAAATTTAATTAAAAAAGCATACTTAAAAGATTCTTAAGTATTTTTGGCATAAAATTAACGCCAGTTCAAAAATTAAATTTTATTCCACGGCGGAAAAATGTGACTTGAAATTTCACTCGCCGTTTTTTTGCTTCTGTAAAAAATAGTCGTTATCCTTGTAATTTATGGATGTTTTGCACCCTAATTTTTAATTTGAATATTGTGATTGGGTTACTTCATAAGGCTTTGCAATAGCGTTAACAACGCTTTCAACCGCAATAGCCTTTTCTTCATCAGTAACGGTGCTCGGCTTATAGGTAACAGTCGTAATGTCTGCACCGGTTACGAAGTGAACCAACGAAAGTCCTAACATATATCTTCCGAAATCTTCAGTAGCGTGACCGTAAGTGGTTTTATCGTAAGTAATTCGGTTTTCATTTAAGTTAGAAGTTCTGCAGTTAGCGATTACCGTAAGTTGCGGAATAATATTATAGAAATTCAACGGTTCAACTTCAGTTTTAACGCAGTCGAGAATCATACCATATTGTCTTTGTGGGTCACGACCATAGAATTCCATAAATTCGTCGAGTTGGCTTAATTTATAGAAAGTCCAAGGAACATTGAATAAAATTTTAGCACTAGGAACTTGTGATTTAATGTAATTAAAGTATTCTGGGAGTTGAGCGTAAGTATCTTTAACCCCGCCTTCAGTCGCGCCTTGATTGATAATGATATAATCCCAATCGCGTTCGTTAAGAGCCGTGCTCATTTTATAACATTCGCCAGTGCCAGCGTTGTGTGCGCCACCATCGTATTTTTTGTTTGAACCGTCAACTGGCTTTTGTTGAAGCTTGCCGTCGATAACCACTCTATATTCGTAGAAAGCGGTATCGTTAGCAATGTTTTCCATGTGCTTATTTATCTTGCAACCACTTGAGTAAATGTTGCCGAGCACGATTTCGTCATAACCCAAGTTTTCTAAGATGGGGTAAACGTGGTCCATAGAATTGCGAAGATAGCTTGAGCCGATTGCAAGAATAGAAATGGGTTTTTCGGCAGGCTTGTTGCAACCAGTAACCGAAACTCCGCCAATCAAAGCGCAAAGCCCTAACGCAATAGTCATAACTAAACTAAACAAACGTTTTTTCATGTTGATAATCTCCTACACAATTTATAAATCGTAACCGCGAAGGTTAACGTTTTTAACAAAGGGTGAAAGAATTTGCAAAAATTCTTTGGCTTTTTCAAGCGAAACGCCAGATAAGCCTTGTTCAATACAACTCCCGTGGTCAACGAATTTTTGTAAGAAATATTTGTTTGCACCTTTAATCCATTCGCCGATGTTTTTTACGTTTTGATAATCGTGAAAATCGTCGATTAAAGTAGTTCTAAACTCATAATCAAACTTATTGTTAATTAAAAAATCCACAGAACTTTCGACGTTGGCAGTGTTGTATTCGGAAAACCCGATAATGCGAGCATAATTAGCCTTATCGTTTTTTATATCCATAGCACAATAGTCGATAAGCCCGTTTTCAAAAAGGCTCTTTAACACATTGGGGTTAGTTCCGTTAGTGTCAAGCTTAACTTTGTAACCGATATTTTTAATTTTTTCTATAAAGGCGGGCAAATCTTTATAAAGGGTGGGTTCGCCGCCCGAAACACACACTCCGTCAAGAAGCCCAAAGCGCTTCTCTAAGTAACTTAAAACTTCGTTTTGTTCTAACTCGCTTTGAGATTGGAAGTTAACGACTAAAGGGGAATTATGGCAAAAAGGGCATAAAAAATTGCAACCGCCCGTAAAAAGCGTTGCCGAAACGTATCCGTCATAGTCGACTAACGACATTTTTTCCATGCCTAAAATTTTCATAATATACCTTAACGATATTATAACTTATTTGATATTGCTTGTCAATTATTTAATAATATGTTATTATTAACGCAAGGAGAAAATTAATGAAAGCAGTCATTCAACGCGTGTTAGACGCTAATTTGAAAGTAGAAGGAAAACTTATATCGGAAATCGGCTTTGGCTATGTGATTTTTTTGGGTGTGGAAAAGGGCGATACGAAAGAAATAGCAGATTATTTTATCAAAAAAATACCGCCACTCCGCATTTGTGAAGACGAAAACGGAAAGACCAATAAGTCTATAGTAGACGTAAAAGGGGAAATCTTAATGGTTTCTCAATTTACATTAATGGCAAACACTTCACATGGCAACCGTCCTGACTTTTTGTCTGCCGAAAGCCCAGTTGAAGCAAACGCGCTTTATGAATACGTGGTTGAAGGAATTAGGGCGCAAGGTATTACGGTAAAAAAGGGTGTTTTTGGCGAAGATATGAAAATAAACCAAACTAACGACGGTCCGTTTACGATTATATTAGAAAGGCGTGCGGTTTAATAAAAAAGCGTATAAAAAAGGAAGCAAAACTTGCTTCCTTTTTAGTTTTTAAAGATTATTTTAACAATTCTTCCACAGGGTAAGCATTGGTATAAGCTTTCTTGCCGTTTATATCAGTAACGGCTATTCTAACGTAATTTGCGTTTTGGGGGATTTTGAATTTCGCTTTAGTCAATGGCTGGTTTTCTGCTGAAAGTTTTTCTACTTTCATTAATCCCGTATGCATTGTAACCATGCTTGCCGGTGCACACTCAACCACAATGTAACCGTCTTCAGTGTAAAGCTGAGTGATTTCAGCACCTAAGGACGAATAAAAATTGCCGTCATTTATATTATTCATAATATTTTGATAGGTGAGAGACGGAGCTTTAACGCTAATCCAACCACCGCCAACGCAGTAATCGTGGTGCATATCGTCAGTAGCCGTGCAATAAATCATTTTGCCACTGCGGAGCAAATCGTCGTAAACGCGCGAATTAAATTCATCGTAACCAGCAAGCGCGCATTCGTGATTATAAATTTCCATCGCATGCATGTTTTCATAGCCCGTATAGTCGGAGAAACTCTCGCCCGACCAAGTGGGGTGATTATACGTTACGAAATAACCCGAAGCAACCGCTTGATTAATAACGGTGTTTACGCACTCTTTAGAATAAACTCTTTCGTAATCGGGAGCGTTTTTGTCAAAATCAAGTTTGCTTATGTCTAAATTGTTGCGGTGTAAATATTTTGAGCGGTGGAAACAAACTTGCTTAGTAGTGTTGGGGGAAATTGCGACTAAACAGATATGGCAACTTTTATTGCGGTGATAAGGTTTTTCTCCATCAATAAAGTTGTCAAATTCCATTTCATAGCCGTGCAAGGCGATAAAACTTTCATCGTTTAGGTCTTCGTGACGAACTAATGCGTCGTGGTCGGTAAAAGCGACAGCCGAATATCCTTTTTGTTTGTAGGCTTGTTTAACCTGTTCAGGTGTAAGTTTTCCATCGGAAACGGTTGAATGACAGTGTAAATTTACTTTATAAAAGTTACCACTGTTAGATATGAGATATTTTTTCATTTTTATCCTATTTAAGTAATTCATAAACGTCATAAGCGTTAGAGTTTGCCCATTCGCCGTTGAGTCCGCGCACGGTAAAACGAATGTATTTATCATAAGGGAAAACCTTAAACGTTGCTTTCGTAACGGGAGAACCGTCTGTATTTTTCTTGCACTGTAGTCTTCTTGTTCCGCAATTCATAACGATTGATTGCGCGGGTGAAGTTTCAATGGTAACTTCATCACCTTCAATATAAAGTTCTTTAATTTCTGCGCCGTTAGAAGAATAAAATTGCCCATCAAAAAGTGCGTTCATTATGGTTTTATACTCAAGTTTTTCAGCCTTAATGTTAACCCAGCCACCAGCAACATCTGCTTGTTTATGCGTATCGTCAGTGGCAACACAATAAATTTTTTTACCACTACGCAAAAAGTCATCAAATACTCTTGGATTATATTCATCGTAACCGCCAACGTAACAGCCGGTGTTGAAAATTTCAAAGGCGTGCATGTTTTCGTATTCAATATACTGTTCATAAGTTTCGCCGTTCCAAGTGGGGTGGTTATACGTTATAAAAAACCCTGCGTCTTCCGCTTTTTTGAAAAAAGTGTTGATGCACTCTGTCGTGTAATTACGTTCAAAGTCGGGTTCGTTTTCATCAAACTTAACGAGTTTGCGGTTTTCATAATTGTTTTGAATATAATATTTTTCTCTATGACAACCAATGGGCGTGCACATATCGGGTGAGCGGGCAATAACGCAAGCATGAATAGAACGTGTGTCGCGTTTTCCTTTGGTATAAGGCTCTTCATAAATCTCCCACTCGTATCCATTTAGTGCTAAAAACTTATCGTCAGTTAAATCGTTGTGGGGGATAAAAAGGTCGTGGTCGGTGTAAGCAACGATGCTATATCCTAAATCCAAATAAATTTGTTTTATTTGTTCGGGAGAAAAAACACCGTCCGAAAGGGTGGTGTGCGTGTGAAGATTGGCTTTATAAAAAACACCTTTATCATTGATTAAATATTTTTTCATAAGTTCTCCGTGCTGAATAATTTTAACAATTATATCAAAAAAGTAATAAAAAGTAAAGAGACTATTCTTGAAAACAAGAGTATTTACATACATTAGGTTCATAATAGCATAGCATAAATGTCATAAATAAAAAAAGGCTTAAATAACTTTAAGCCTTTAATTGTGATTATTTCTTATCTTGTTCGGGTGAGTTAAGCTTTTCCTTATACTTTTCAAGCGCGATAGCAAGTTGATCACCGCACGAAGTGTTGCTTCTGCATTTAATGCCTTTTAAGGTGCGAATAACTTCGTCAACGTCCTTTCCGTCAACGAGCCTAGCAACGGCTTGTAGATTACCGCTACAGCCACCGATAAACTTGACGTTTATAACCTTGTTGTCTTCAGTAACGTCAAATAAAATCTGTCTTGAACAAGTGCCTCTGGTAATGTATGTTTGCATAATAAACTCCTAATAAATTTAATCTACTAAATTTTCGTAAACGTTTCTATAAACGTCAGGGGCTTTTTCTCCCCATTTTTTATAAATATCTTTTGCTACCTGACGGTTAGGAACAACCAATTTTAGCTCGAAAACGGGTTGAGCAGGCTCGATGATTTTAAGATAAACCGTATAAGTGCCGTCTTTATTCATATAGTAATCGGCAACGCACTCTTGTTTTCTGCGATATTTAGTTCGGTTGTTTTTAACGAACAAAGAAATTTCTTCGCGGGTAGAAGCGGGGATATTGATAAAGAAGTTTGCAAGGCAAATTCTTCCGTCTGGAGTGATGGTGTATAATGGGTCCGCATCGTTTCCGATGTTACAAAGCCAACCGCAATCAAGAAGTTGATTTAAGATAGGTTGACAGTCCATATAAGCCAACCAGTTGTTAGAAGAACAACACATATCGAGAACGGTGTTCTCTGACAAAGGAACTTCCATCTTGTCAAAGACGAACAACAATATTAATTTGTTTAATGATGAATCACCTTTGACCTGCATAAGACCTATATCTCCACTTTATTAACATAAATTATACCACAAAAACACAATTTGTAAAGAATTTTAACCAAAAAATTTACAAAATTACGACAAAAAAGTTTATAATCTCATATTTTTGTGATATAATTGAAAAGTATAAAGTTGATATAGTTTAAATGCTTAAAGCTTTTAGCAATAAACTTATGGCGGAGGAAACGGTTTTGACTAAAATAGACGATCTTAACTTATTTATAGAAAAAGCAGATGAATTTATAAATGCAAAGTATATTCTTGCAGACGTAAAGCTTGCAAGCGTATTAAAGTCTATAGCTTCATCAGAAACTTTAGTTGCACTTTTTAAGAACTGCTTAACCGATTTTAATTACGAAACGGCTAAAAAGAAATATTTAGTAAAGAGCCCATATCTTTCTGAAGAAAAGGGCGAGTTTATTTTACCGTCAAACACCAAGGAATTATTGGCGTTCATTTTCAACGTGCTCGTTGATATCGACGCAAAGAATATCGACCTTAACGAGTTCGTTAATAAATATTTTTATATTGACGGAAGTTTTTCTTCAGCATACGAAGCATTCTTAACGTCAATGATAAAGCCCTTTAAGAACTCTGTTAAAATTCTCATCGAAAAGGTTATTGACGGAAGTATTCAAGACCCGCTTGACGCGATAGTGGAAGAAGAGCACAGGCGTATAAGAGAAAAGGAAGAAGAAGAAAGGGTAAAAGAGCGCGAAAGGGAGCTTTTGCAAAAGACTTACGGAAAGAGCGTTAAGCGCGTGAAAGATTTGCTTCTTATCGACAAACAAAAAATCCGCCAAAAGATAAAGAACGAGATTGTTAAAGACGAAATTCTTTTGATAGTGGATATGCTTGGCAACGTTATTACGAGCGAAGATAAAGATGCTATCCAATACGCTTTCGTTGCCTATAAATATCTTGCAAAAACGCATAGAATTTTGTTTTTTGGAAGGATAAAAAAATTATCCAAACTCGTAAAGGAAATATCTGATGCAATTTAAGGAAAGTCGCATAGAAAGCGAAATTATTTATAACGGCAAAATTCTCGACCTAAAGAAAGATAAAGTCAAGCTTCCCAACGGCAAAGAAGCTTTTCGCGAATACGTTGAGCACAGCGGAGGCAGTGCCGTTTATTGCGAAAAGGACGGAAAGGTTTTGCTCGTAAAACAATTTCGTTATCCATACGGAAAAGAACTTTATGAAATACCTGCAGGCAAAGTCAATTATGGGGAAGACCCAGAACAGACGGCTATTCGCGAGTTGGAAGAAGAAGCAGGGCTTATTGCTGAGCGTGTGGAAAAGATGTTTGACATTTATCCCACTCCTGCGTATACTACCGAAGTAATAAGGCTATACCGTGCAGTAAACGTAAAGCAAGGCAAAGTTCATCTTGATGAAGACGAGTTTTTGTCTGCACACTGGTTTACAAAAGAACAATTAAAAGAGATGATAAATGCAGGCGAGATTTGCGATGCGAAAACGCTAATCGCCCTTCTTAAAGCATTATAAGCACGGCAACAATTCAAGCAAAGGCTTGCTTTTGAGCATTTAATACTCTTAAATAAAGTTATAACAAACATTTGCTAAAAATCTAAAAAAGGAAACACTACATTGAAAAGGACAGACGTAAGAAACGTAGCAATAATTGCACACGTTGACCACGGTAAAACGACGTTGGTTAACGAGATGTTAAAGCAAGGCGGAATTTTCCGTGACAATCAAGAAGTTATGGATAGGGTTATGGACTCGGGTGATTTAGAGCGCGAGCGTGGAATAACCATTTTAGCTAAAAACACTTCAGCTTTTTATAACGGTGTAAAAATTAATATTATCGACACACCGGGGCACGCAGACTTTGGTGGAGAAGTTGAACGTGTGTTAAAAATGGTTAACGGCGTGTTGGTTTTGGTCGACGCATGCGAAGGTCCAATGCCACAAACTCGTTTCGTTATGCAAAAAGCGTTGGAACTTAACCATAAACTCATTATAGTCGTAAATAAAATTGACCGTCCTGATGCAAGGCTGTCAGAAGTTCAAGACGAAATTTTGGAGCTTTTGTTCGACCTTAATGCGAGTGACGACCAAATTGATAGCCCCATTATCTTCTGTTCGGGAAGAGCGGGCACGGCGACCACTGACCACAAGATAGAAGGTAAAGATTTAACCCCATTGTTCGATGCAATCGTAAACCATTTTGAACCACAAGAAGTTGATGAGGACGGTCCTTTCCAAATGCTTGTTTCGTCAATTGATTACAACGAATACGTTGGCAGAATTGGCATTGGCAGAATAGAGCGCGGAAAGGTAAGCGTTAACCAAGAAGTTCACACCTGCAACTATAACATTACAGGCAAGGAAATGAAAGGCAAATTGGTTAGCATATATCAAATAGAAGGCTTAAACAGAGTGTCAGTTGAAAGCGCGAAAGCGGGGGACATCGTTTGCGTTAGCGGAATGGAAAATATTTCTATTGGCGACACGCTTTGTTCGCCCGAAAAAGTTGAGCCCGTTCCTTTCGTAAAAATAAGCGAGCCGACGGTGGAAATGCTTTTCTCTGTTAACGACAGTCCATTTGCTGGCAAGGAAGGTAAGTTTGTAACCACCCGTCACCTTCGCGATAGATTATTTAAGGAAATGTTAAAAGACGTTTCGCTCCGCGTTGAAGAAACTGACTCTGCGGACTCTTATAGAGTTTGTGGTAGGGGTGAAATGCACTTATCCATATTAATTGAAACTATGCGTCGCGGTGGCTATGAGTTCCAAGTCGGTGCGCCCAAAGTTATGTATAAAGAAGTTGACGGCGTTATTTTAGAGCCGATGGAAAAACTTGTCGTAGACGTTCCTGAAGATAAAACCGGAAGCGTTTTCTCAAGCATGGGTATAAGAAAGGGCGAGCTTCTTCAAATGGAAAATATTGGAAGCAGAATAAGGCTTGAGTTTAAAGTTCCTGCAAGGGGCTTGTTTGGTTATAAATCGCAATTCTTAACTGAAACTCGTGGCGAAGGCGTGTTCAACACGTTGTTCTACGGCTACGAAGAATTTAAGGGAGAAATTGAACGCCGTTCAACCGGCTCGCTCGTTGCGTTTGAAACAGGCGAAGCAGTAACGTACGGTTTGTTTAACGCTCAAGGAAGGGGTCAACTCTTTATTGGAGCAGGCACTCCCGTTTACGAAGGTATGATTGTTGGCGTTTGTCCTAAAAATGAAGACATAAGCGTTAACGTTTGCAAGAAAAAACACCTTACCAACACTCGTGCATCTGGCTCGGACGATGCGCTCCGTTTAGAAACGCCTAAACTTATGAGCTTAGAAGAAGCAATGGAGTTTATCAACGACGACGAAATGTTGGAAGTAACTCCTAAAAACGTTAGAATTAGAAAGAAAACGTTAGATACCGAGTTAAGATTAAAAAGAAAGTTCAGGGGCTTGGAATAAATTTAATTGCGTAAAACCGATAAAATGCAAAACTTATTATAAACGAAAAATTAAAAAACGACGTCAAGGCGAACCTTGGCGTCGTTTTTATTTTGATTAGAGTTAGTTAATAGTTAGTGTTTTGCGGAGTGATTATTTTGCACTTAGTGTTTGCAAGTTTTTCAACGAAATCAATAGGTGGTGTTTTGTCTGTTATAAGATAGTCTATTTCGTCAAAGTGAAAGTCCGTGCAAAGAAAAGTTTTGTTAAACTTAGTGCTGTCGCAAAGCATTGCGACCTTGTTGGAGTTTTTGCGCATTTGTTGTTTCAATTTTGCTTGCTCTATGCTGGAGTCTGTGAAGCCGTTGGTTAGATTAACGCCTGAACAGGATATGAGTGATATATCCGCGTGCATGCGCGATATATAATCAATGGTATCAGAGCCGACGATTGAGTTAGAGTGGTTTTGAATTTGCCCACCTGCGATATAAATTTTAACGTCGTTAGTTTGCGCAAGCAAAAGCGCGTTTCTGATACCCGTCGTAGTAACGGTTAAAAACTTATAATTGTTTAACAGGGGAATAATGTTGCCCGCAGTGGTGCTCGAATCAATAAAAACAGAATCACCGTTGTTAATAAGTTTAACGGCAAGGTTGGCGATAGTGCGCTTTGCAGAAGTATTTTCTTGTTCGCGGATGGCAAAAGCAGATTCTTCCGCACTCGACTTAAATGGCATTGCGCCTCCGTGCGACCTTTTAATTAAACCTTGTTTTTCCATTGCTCTTAGGTCACGGCGAATGGTTGCACCGCTAACGAATAACTCTTGAGCAAGTTCTTCTACCGTGGCTGATTTTTTGTTGTTTAAGATGTCCAAAATTTCTTGTTGGCGTTCAAGTGTGAGCATTTTACCACTCCTTTTTTAGTTAAAAAACACAAATTTTCAACAATCAGTGTTCATTTGTGTTCATTTATGTTCATATCTTAACACAAAAAAATTCTTTTTGCAACTTATTTGCAAAGGGATGCAAAAATAAAATTATTATGTTATAATAATAATGCAAAAAAATATTTAGGAGAATGCTCTAATATGAAAACAAAAGCAGTTAGACTTTACGGTCAAAGTGATTTAAGGCTCGAAGAATTCGATTTGCCCGAAATTAAAGAAGATGAAATTCTTGCTCGCGTAGTATCAGACAGTATTTGTATGTCAAGTTATAAAGCGGCAATTCAAGGAGCTAACCATAAAAGAGTTCCAGACGATGTTGCGGAAAACCCCATCATTATCGGACATGAATTTTGCGGGGACATCGTTAAGGTTGGCGCAAAGTGGCAACATATTTTTAAAGAAGGTATGAAGTTCGGCATTCAACCTGCAATGAACCTTCCTTCAAACCCACTTGCAGCACCTGGTTATTCATATAAATACATCGGTGGCGATGCAACTTACGTTATTATTCCCAACGAAGTAATGGAAACGGATTGTCTTATTCCTTACGAAGGTGAAAGCTACTTTAAGGCTTCACTTGCAGAACCTATGTCATGCATCATTGCAGGCTATCACGAAAACTATCACAGCGTTTACGAAAACCACTCACACGAAATGGGTATCAAGGAAGGCGGTGCTGTTGCAATTTTAGCAGGCGTTGGTCCTATGGGCTTAGGTGCAGTTGACTACGGTATTCACGGCGATAGAAAGCCTTCACTCATGGTAGTAACCGATATAGACCAAACCCGTCTTGATAGAGCTGCAAGCCTTCTCACGGTAGAAGACGCGGCAAAGAACGGCGTTAAGCTTATTTACGTTAACACTTCTAACTTAGAAGATCCCGTTGCTTACTTAAAAGAATTGAATGGTGGAAACGGTTATGACGACGTGTTTGTTTACGCGCCCGTTGCACCGCTCGTTGAACAAGGCGACGCACTTTTAGCGTTCAACGGATGTTTGAACTTCTTCGCAGGTCCTACTAAAACCGATTTCTCTGCGAAATTCAATTTCTACGAAGTTCACTATTCTTTCCACAGAGTTACCGGTACTTCTGGCGGAACGACGTCAGACCTTCGCGAAGCATTAAAGCTCGCGGGCGAAGGTAGGGTTGACCCATCTATTATGATTTCACACGTTGGCGGTCTTGACAGTGTTATAGACACCACGTTGAACCTTCCCAACATCAAGGGTGCAAAGAAGCTTGCATATACCCAAGTTTCAATGCCTATGACAGCTATAGCAGACTTTGCTGAACTTGGCAAAACCGACAAGTTCTTTGCAGATCTTGCTGAAATATGCGAACGTAACAACGGTATTTGGTCAGACGAAGCTGAAAAATACTTGCTTGCTAACGCAAAGAAGATATAAAAAACCCCGATAGACGAGCGAAAATACAGCCCGTCTAATCGGCTTTTAAAAGGCAAACTAAACATAACGAAATAAAGGAGAAATTTTATGGCAAATGCAATTTTGATGCCAAAGGCAGGAATAACGGTTGAAAGCTGTATTCTTACCGAATGGAAAGTAAAAGTAGGCGATACCGTAAAGGTTGGCGACGTTATTTGTACTTACGAAACGGACAAGTCGTCTTTCGACCTTACCGCAGAAGTTGCTGGCGAAGTTTTAGCACTTTTCTGTGAAGCAGGCGACGAAGTTCCCGTTCTCACCAACATCGCGGTAGTAGGAAATAAAGGGGAAGACGTTTCGTCTTTCGCTCCCAACGGTGCGGCAGCACCCGTTGCTGAAGAAGTTAAGGTGGAAGCTCCCGTTGCAGCACCCGCTGCACCCGCAGCAGCTCCCAAGGCTTTAAACCCCAATGTAAAAGCAGTTACCATGCCTAAGGCTGGTATTACCGTAGAAAGCTGTATTTTAACCGAATGGAAGGTTAAGGTTGGCGACACCGTCAAGGAAGGCGACGTTATGTTCTCTTACGAAACGGATAAATCGTCTTTCGACTATCAAGCAGAAGTAGCAGGCGAAGTTCTTGCAATTTTCTGTGAAGTTGGCGACGAAGTTCCCGTATTGTCTAACGTATGTGCAGTGGGCCCTCACGGTGAAGACGCTTCTGGTTACGCTCCCAATGCAGCTGCAGCACCTGTTGCTGAAGAAGTTAAAGTAGCAGCACCTGCATCAGCACCCGCAGCAGCACCCGTTGCAACCGCAACCGCAAATGCAGACGGAAAGATTTTCGTATCACCCAGAGCAAAGAACCTTGCAGAAAAGCTTGGTGTTGATCTTAAAGATGCAACCGCAACCGGTCCTAACGGCAGAATTATCGAAAGAGATATCCGTGAAGCAAGCGTTAAGGTTAAAGAAGCACCCGTTGTTGAACAAGCGCAAGCACCCGCAGCAGCACCTGTGGCAGCACCCGTTGCTGAAAAAGCTTCAACCGATCTTAAGGCTTATAAAGACGAAAAGATGTCTAACATCAGAAAGGTTATTGCGAAGAATATGGTTATGAGCTTATCAACCATGGCTCAACTTACTCACACCATTTCTTTCGACTGCACCAACATTATGGCATTTAGAAAGATGCTTAAAGACAATGCAGAAACTCTTAAACTTCCGCCAATCACTATAAACAATATAATAGTATTTGCTGTTTCAAGAGTATTAAAGAAACACCGCGACTTAAACGCACACCTTATTAACGGTGACACCATGCGTTATTTTGAACACGTAAACATGGGCATTGCAACGGACACTCCGCGCGGATTATTAGTTCCCACGCTTTTCGGTGCAGACACGATGACTCTTTCTCAAATTGCAATCAATTCAAAGAAATTGTCACAAGACGCTATTGACGGAAAGATTGCTCCCGAACTCTTAACTGGTGGCAGCTTTACTATCAGTAACGTAGGAACTATGGGTATCGAAAGCTTTACTCCCGTAGTTAACCCCCCGCAAACTGGTATCTTAGGTGTAAACACCTTAGAAACGAGAATCAAGCTCGGCAAGGAAGGAGAAATCATTCCTTACACCGCAATGGCACTCTCACTCTCATACGACCACAGAGCTCTTGACGGTGCACCTGCATCAAGATTCTTGAAAGACTTAAAAGATTATCTCGAAAACTTCAGCATCAACCTTATGGCTGATTGCATCTAACAAAAGGAGAATTAAAAATGGAAATTTTTGATCTTATCGTAATCGGCGGCGGTCCAGGCGGATATCTCGCTGCAGAACGTGCAGGCCACGCAGGCTTAAAGACCATGGTTATTGAAAAGAGAGCGTTCGGTGGCGTATGCCTTAACGAAGGTTGTGTTCCCAGCAAAACTTTTCTTAACTCAGCAAAAGTATTCGACTATGCAAACCACGCAAAAGCTTACGGTGTAACGGTTGACGGAAAGACTTCAATCGACCAAAAAGCAGTTGTGGAAAGAAAGAACGGCGTTGTAAAAATGCTCGTTTCCGGCGTTGAAGGTCAATTAAAGAGAAACAAAGTTACTATGAAAAAGGCAGAAGCTTTCATTGAAGGCAAATGCGAAGAAGGCTTTACCGTTAAGGCAGGCGAAGAAAAGTTCGTTGCAAAGCGTCTTATCATCGCAACTGGTTCAATGCCTGTTGTTCCTCCCATTCCGGGCTTAAGAGAAAATCTCGAAGCAGGCGTTGTAATGACCAATAGGGAAGTGCTAGATTTAACTGAAATTCCTAAGGAATTAGTTGTAATCGGCGGCGGTGTAATCGGCTTAGAAATGGCAAGTTACTTCTCGTCAGTTGGAAGCAAAGTAACCGTTGTAGAAATGCTTAACAAAATCGCAGGTCCTACCGAAAACGAAATTTCTGGCATACTTCAAAAGAGCCTTGCTAAGAAGGGCGTTGACTTCAAACTTGGCGCAAAAGTTACGGCTGTTGAAAAGGACGGCGTAGTTTATGAAAAGGACGGCAAGGTAGAAAAGGTTAAAGCAGATAAAATTCTCTGTTCAATCGGTCGCCGTGCAGTAACAAACGGCATTGGCTTAGAAAACATTGGTGTTAACTTAGAGCGCGGAGCAATCGTAACCGACGATATGATGAGAACTAACGTTGCAAACGTATACGCAGTTGGTGACGTAAACGCAAAGGTTATGCTCGCTCACACGGCATACCGTGAAGCTGAAGTTGCAGTAAACAACATCACTGGCAAAAAAGACCGCATGCGTTACAACGTAATTCCATCAGTTATCTACACCAACCCCGAAGTTGGTTCAGTAGGTGAAACAGAAGAAAGCGCAAAAGCAAAGGGCTTAGACGTTAAGTGCGTATCAATTCCGCTCACTTATTCAGGAAGATACATTGCAGAAAACACCGACCTTAACGGCATCTGCAAAATCGTGCTCAACAAAAAGACCAACACTCTTATCGGTGCACACATAATAGGTTCATACGCAGGCGAATATATCGTAGCGGTATCAGCAATGATCGACTTAGAAGTTGATATTGAAAATATCAAAAAGCTCGTATTCCCGCACCCAACCGTATGCGAAATCGTTAGAGAAGCAATTTTTGCTTTATAATTATAGAAAATAAAAAAGGAGAAACATAAAATGCCAAAAAATCTGGTTATCGACCCTCAATTTATTAGGGCACAAGGTAAAATCGGTTTCACCGATATCCCCGTAAACGTTTACAACAAAACCATTAAAGATGAAAAAGAAAACTTCTCAAAGGCAGATTTCGTTCGTATCTTTAACGATATCGCAATGCTCCGCGAATTCGAAAGCATGATCAACGAAATTAAGATTAAAGGTGAATATCAAGGCTTTAAGCATTCATATCCCGGTCCTGCACACTTGTCAATGGGACAAGAAGCAGCTGCAGTAGGTCAAGCTTACATTCTTGATATGGACGATATGACCTTTGGTTCACACCGTTCACACAGTGAAGTTTTAGCTCGTGGTCTTGCATCAATCAACAAGCTCCCCGAAGATAAACTTTATCAAATCATGAAAGACTTCATGGGAGGCGAAACACTCGCTCCCGTAGAAAAACTCAACAAAACCGGCAACGTTAAGGACTTAGCAGTTGACTTCTTGCTCTACGGCTTCATGAGTGAAATCTTTGCTCGTCGCACTGGTTTCCATAGAGGTATGGGCGGTTCAATGCACGTATTCTTCTTACCGTTCGGTATTTACCCCAACAACGCGTTAGTTGGTGGTGCAGCTCCTGTTGCTCTTGGTGCAGCACTTTACAAAAAGGTAAACGACAAGCCCGGTATCGTAATCTCTAACGTAGGTGACGGTGCAGTAGGTTGTGGTGTTGTTTACGAATCAATGAACTTCGCTGCAATGGATCAACTTCGTCAACTTTGGGAAAAGAAGGGCGGACTTCCTATTATGTTCAACTTCTTCAACAATGGTTACGGCATGGGCGGTCAAACGAGAGGCGAAACTATGGCTTACGATTTCCTTGCTCGTCTTGGCGCAGGCGTATCACCCACGCAACTCTATGCTGAAAGAGTAGACGGTTTCAACCCGCTCGCAGTTATAGACGCAATGAAGAGAAAGAAGAAGATTTTAGTAGACGGCGACGGTCCCGTTCTCTTAGACGTAGTAACTTATCGTTACGGCGGACACTCTCCTTCAGACTCAATGAGTTACAGAACTATCGAAGAAGTAGAAAACTGGAAGCAATACGATCCGATGATTACTTACAGAAAATCGCTTGTTGACGCTAAGATTGAAAGCGATGGTAAGTTTGACGATATTATCGGTTCTATCCAAGAAAGAATGTTAAAGCTCTGCAAACTTGCAGCAGACCCCGTAGAATCACCATATCTTGACTTTAAGAAAGATCCATACTACGTTGAAGACCTTATGTTCTCAAACGGCAGTGTTGAAAGCATGGGTGATAGACCTGTTGAAGTTGGCAAAGACGTTAAGATGCCAATGGAAGAAAACCCCAGAGTAAAACAAATTGCAGGCAAACTCCGCTATGCATTTGACGAAAAGGGACAACAAGTTTCTAACATGAAGAGATATAATATCCGTGACGGCTTATTTGAAGCAATCATTGATAGATATTATAAAGATCCTACTCTCACTGCATATGGTGAAGACGTTCGTGACTGGGGTGGCGCATTCGCAGTTTATAAAGGACTTACCGAAGCACTTCCTTACCACAGACTTTTCAACTCTCCTATTTCAGAAGCTGCAATCGTATCATCAGCAGTAGGTTACGGTCTTTGCGGAGGTAGAGCAATTATCGAACTTATGTACGCAGACTTTATGGGTAGAGCAGGCGACGAAATCTTTAACCAACTTGCAAAATGGCAAGCAATGAGTTCTGGTATATTGAAGATGCCAGTAGTTCTCCGTGTTTCTGTTGGTGCTAAATACGGTGCACAACACTCACAAGACTGGGTTGCACTTCCTGCACACGTTCCGGGACTTAAAGTTTGCTTCCCTGTAACTCCTTACGATGCTAAGGGCTTAATGAACTCAGCATTAAACGGCACTGACCCCGTAATCTTCTTTGAAAGCCAAAGAATTTACGATAAGGGTGAAGAATTCAGAAAAGAAGGCGTACCCGAAGGTTACTATGAAATCCCGCTCGGCGAACCCGACATCAAGAGAGTTGGTTCAGATATCACCATTCTCACCATCGGTGCAACCTTATATAGAGCAATGGATGCAGCTAAAATCCTTTCTGAAAAATACGGCGTAGAAGCAGAAGTTATCGACGCAAGATCAATCGTTCCCTTCAACTACGAAAAAGTTGTTGAATCAGTTAAGAAGACTGGTAGAATTATCCTTGCTTCAGACGCTTGTGCTCGTGGTAGTATTCTTAACGACTTTGCACGCAACATTTCAGAACTTTGCTTCGATTATCTCGATGCACCTGCAGTAGTTTGTGGTGCACAAAACTGGATTACTCCTCCGTTTGAATTTGACGCAGAATTCTTCCCACAAGCAGAATGGATTATCGACAACATCAACGATAAGATTTTACCGCTTAAAGGACATGTTAGCACGATTAACACGTCTGATGCAGAAGCACTCCGCAAGGCTAAAAAGGGTGTTTAATCGGTTATAAATTCGTTAAAGCATGTGTTTGCGCTTAGCCAAAGATTTCGATGACCGTTGGTCAATCTATACTTTGGCTTGTCAAGCATAGCCATACTCGTTTTTAACCAATTATATACAAACGTTTGCGAGCTTTGTCTTGCTTCTAACCCCATATTAACTAATATATGGATACAAACAATAAAGGGGGCTAAATAGCCCCCTTAAATTTTAATTATGCAAAAGTTTTATTTTATTACTCACGAAAATCGTAATCCCTATTTTAATTTGGCAAGTGAAGAATACCTTCTTAAGCACACGGACGGGTATTATTTTTACTTGTGGATAAACAATCCGGCAGTTATCGTTGGAATTAATCAAAACGCGTTTGAAGAAGTTAATCTATCTTACGTTCAGCAAAACGATATTAAGGTTGTAAGGCGTTTAACTGGTGGTGGAGCGGTTTATCACGACCAAGGCAATTTATGTTACACCGTAATTGCGCCTTATAATAGCGATGAGAACAACTATATTAAGTTTACCGCGCCTATTATCGAATATTTGAACTCTTTGGGCGTTAAGGCTGAATTTTCTGGCAGAAACGACGTTACCGTTGACGGAAAAAAGATATCTGGCAACGCACAAACCGTGCACAAAGATAGAATTATGCATCACGGAACGATATTGTTTAACGCTAACCCAAACGCTTTATCGGGCGCGTTAAATCCCAACAAGCTTAAAATGCAAAGCAAGGGAATAAAATCAGTGCGTTCTCGCGTTACTAACATTAGTGAATATTTGCCTAAAGACTTTAGCATTGAACAACTTAAAAGCGGTTTGGCTGAAAAGTTTTCTTCAACGTGCTTGCCATACGAGTTTAATCAAGCAGATTTAAGCGCAATAGAAAAACTCGTAAGAGAAAAATATTCAACTTACGAGTGGAATTTTTCACGTTCGCCAAAGGCGCAAAACGTGTTCGAGAAAAAGTTTGATTTCGGAGTTTTGAAAATTTATTTTGATATTGAAAACGGAAACATGCAAAACGTGCAAATAAACGGCGACTTCTTTTCGGTTAAGCCCGTTGAATGCTTAATTGACAATCTTAACGGTGTAAAATACACTAAAGAAAGCTTATTAAACGCATTGAATGGGGTTGAAGGCATAATATCGGGCGCAAACGCTTTTGATATTGCCAGCGCAATGTTTGAATAGGCTATTCCTGTCCAAGCACGTTAACGTTAACCCTAACGATTAATTTTGATAAATAATCGTCTTTATAATTACTGTACTGCTCGTGATGATAGCGGTACAGTTTTTCTTTTATTTTAAGCAAATCACAGTTAGTTTCAACGCACTTGTTTATAAGTTCGCTTATTCTATTAGAAAGCATTTCGCGTGTTTTTTTGACGAGCGCAGTGGGTAAAGGAATATTTTGTGATAGCGTAAATTCAGTGTCTGGTGAATTAACGTCACTAACCTTAAAATAAAAGGTAGCGTCAATGTCAAGTAAAATTTGCTCGCCTAAGGGCTTAACGGTTACTCGGTTAGAGCTGTCTTGCACCGTCAGTAAAAAATTGCAATTATTTCCTTCATATTCAACGTCGTTTACGGCAATAGTAGTATCGCCGATAGGACCTTTTAGCGCGTTAAACGCCAGCGTTAGTTCAGGTGAAAGTTCGCCAACCTTTTTTCCGTTTTTAAAAAGCGCAGTAGTTCTTGCATCGAATAGATTTTCGTTTTTAGTTGTGTTTCCGGGCGTTTGGCTTGTTCCAGAACCACCGCCCGATTGTCCGCCTGAACCGCTACCGGAACTTCCCGAACCGCTTGAAGAATCAGCCCCGCCAGAAGCATCGGCTTTAATTAGCTTTACAATGGGCATATAACCTGAGCTTGCAGTAGAATAGTGATGGGCGCAAAAGGTCTTTATGTCAACTGGGCAAACTTCTCTGTCAAAACCGGGGTTTTTAAGCAGAATTTTTTGTATTGCAAAAGAAGAAATATTATCTAACGGCGTTGCATTAGTAAGCATTTCTTGAGCTTTACCATCGGCTAAAACTACCGTTGCCGAGTCTTGAACGCGCAAAGTTTTAGCAAAAAAGTCTAAAACGGAAATTACGTTGGTTTCTTTTAATCCGTCTCCTAAAATAATTAAATTACAAAAAGCTAACTTAGGGAACCACCCCGAAACGTCTCCCGTGTTCTTTAAGGCTTCGCCAATAGTGTGACCTTTTGCACTGATTTCAGCTTTTTGATTTTCGGCGTTAGTGTCGGTTGCTTCGGGCACGGTAATTTGCGCTGTAACTAAATATTCGTCCTTTTCCTTGTCGATTGCAATAGCCGTGATTATAGAAGTTTTTTCCACGTCAATTAAACCGAAATCGTTAGAAAAGAAGAAGGTAAAAAGTCCAACTAACGCAAGCAGAATAAATTTAGCTTTTTTCATGGTTTTTCTTCATCTCCTTTTTGCAAAACTTACAAAATAGTGCAGGGAATAGGTTGCTTAGCACGAAAAAGAATAATCCAAACACGTTGTTTGTCAAAAATTGCACGCTAAAGCTAAACCGTTCGCATATAACGGCAAGTGCAAGCTGTATTCCCACGGTAACGCTCGGCGCAATCCATTCTTTTTTAATAGAAAAAATTTTATTTAACAGTCTTGAAGCAAAATACACGGGGAGTGAAATTGCGAAAACGTTAACGAAAATTATCATAATAATTCCTATATAATCGAATCGTCCGAGATTGTTTATAACGGTGGTGTATTTTGAAATTTCAGTAAGAGCAAAGCGTTGCCTAAAAGCGATTGAAGTGAATACGCAATAAAAAATTATAAAAAACGCAATTACGATAACCACACCTAAAATATAGGATAGTAAAATATTAATTTCATCGCGTTTTTTATACTTAAATTCACCGATAAAAAACATGAGATAAACACAATCTCCAAACGCAGAAAAAGCCCTTACAGTTCCTAACGAAACGGCACTTATGCCACGCGCGCCGACAGGCAGAATAGCACCGAAATCAGCGTTGCCGATAGAGAGCGCGAAAAGAGTTATAATGCCGTTTAGGGTAATCAACCACAAAACGTCAGAAAGCCGACCTAACACACGCAGTTTTTTAGTGCTTAAATAAAAAGGCAAAATAAAAAACGGCAAAAAATATAAAAGATTAGGCTTAAGGGTATAAAGAGTCAGTTTTATATAATCGCGCTGTTCAAATATTGGGAAAACCGCACTTAACATAAAGTAAAAAAAGTAAACGCACAAAATAATTTTGCTAACCGTTTTGCCGAAATTATTTTCTAACAGCGCATAAAAAGAGCAATCTGTATTTTTAATTGCACTTAAAATGCAAGCTATCGTAACAAGGTCAATAACGCCGTTAAAAAGGGCAGAAAGCCACATGTCTTCGCCAGCTACTTGCGCGATTGCGCTTGGTAAACCGAACAATTTTAAGAGTGGAACAAACGCTATAAAAAACAAGCAAACTTGTCTACTTTTAAGTTGATATTTCATTAGCTCTCTCCTTTATTTTTAACGTTCAATCTCTTTTTATTAGTGTTCTTAAGCGAAGCAGGGCGAGTGGATAATTCTTCAATAAATCCTTTGTAATTCGTGTCGTTTAGGTCTTGCTTTATTAGCGGAGAAAACGGAGCGCAAATAGGCGTAAAAAAGCACTCGAAAGAAACGAGATAAACAACCAACAAAGAAATGGCGATAAGCAAGCCGTAAAGTCCCAGTGAGCCTGCAACCACCAAGAAAACAATTCTTAACACGGAAAAAGTTTGTTCAAGTTCGGGAACGGTGTATAAACAAATGCCGGAAAGTGCTATAATCATAAGCGTTGGAGCAGAAATAATACCAGCGTTAACGGCAGTTTCACCGAGCACTAAACCGCCTACGATAGAAACAACCATTCCTACGTATTTGGGCATTCTAACGCTCGCTTCGTTAAGAATTTCAAAAATCAATAGCGAAAAAAACATTTCGTAGCTGGGGGATAAAGGAATACCCTTTATACTGTTTACAATGGTTAGCAAAAACGATAGCGGAATAAGTTGCAAGTGAAACAGCTCTGCCGCAACGAAAAGTGCGGGTGAAAAGAGAGCAATTACTATAGAAATAATTCTTATATATCTTGCCACCGTTGCGCTGTAAGACGAGTTATAGTAATCGCTCGGACTTTGAAAGTCTTCAACTAAAAGATAGGGCGCGGTAAGAGCAATTGGCGAGCCGTCAACCAAAATAGCAACTCTGCCTTCTAAAATTTTAGCGGCGAGAATATCTGGCTTTTCGGTGTTGCCGAGCTGTTTAAATATCGAATATTTGTGCTCGCACAAAAATTTAGACAAATAAGAGCTGTCTAAAACCGCGTCGATGTCAATTTCTGATATTTTCTTTTTGAGTTTTTTAACCAATTTATCGTTTGCAATGCTTTTAATATAACAAATCGCCACGGGCGTTTTTGAATATTTGCCAACCGTTAAGTGCTCAAACGTTAAATCGGGAGTTTTAAGCTTTCGTCGCATAAGAGAAACGTTTACAGGCAAGCTTTCAACGAAACCTTCTCTCGGTCCTTTTATTACGGTAGAAGTCGGCGGTTCTGTAATGGCGCGCTTTTCAAAATATTTAAGCTGAAAAGATATGGCGAATTGAGTTTGATCTAAAAGGAACACTGCGCTTCCTAAAAGAACTTCGTCTAAAATTTCTTGCGTAGTGAAAAGTTTAGTTTTTTCTGGGCTTAAAAACAAATCGAAAAGCTGTTGGTCGTTTAGTTTTTCTTTTGTGCATGACAAAGGTTTTAACACCAGCTGACCAATTAAATTTTTATCAACTAAGTCGTTAACGAAAATTAAAACGCCCTGTCGTTTATCTGCTTTTAATTGCAAAAAAGTAACGTCTTCACTCGTTAAGGCTTGTTTAATCGTGTCTAAGTTTTTCTGTAAAGAAGTGCAAATTTTCATACGAGTAGTATAATGCACCTAAGAATTTTTATACTGAGAAGGTGCGCGTAAAAAAACTTAATTTAAACGCACGCGCGCGGTTAAAACCGTTGACAATAAAAAGTTTAAATGTTATTATAATTAAGGTTAAAAAAACAAATCTTTAATTCGGTACAGAGAGACCGGCAAGGTTTTATTGGATAAACGGGCAACATCCGTATTGCGCGTATATAAGGTCTTGCCATGTGCAAGGCTTTTTGTTTAAAGGAGGATTTATGAACTACATCTTAACGAACGCAACTGTTTATAAAGATGGTCGTTTTGTTAAATCAGACTTAGCGATAGTGTCTGGTAAGGTTTGTTTTTCTATTTGTTCTGCCGATAGTTCTTTTACAAAGATAGATTGTTTAAATAAAGTTATTTTTCCCGGTTTTATTGACGTGCACGTGCACTTGAGAGAGCCGGGTTTTTGTTATAAAGAAACTATTAAAACAGGCACAACTGCCGCTGCAAAAGCAGGGTATAGAGCAGTGTTTTCAATGCCAAACCTTAATCCCGTTCCCGATTGTGTAGAAAACATAAAGGTCCAACAAGATATAATTGATAAAGACGCGGTTATTTGCGTTTATCCCTATGCTTCTATAACCAAAGGGCAAAAAGGGCAGGAACTTGTTGACTTTAACAGTCTTGCAGATAAAGCAATAGCCTTTACGGATGACGGTAAGGGCGTTCAAAATCAAGAGATGATGAAGCAAGCCATGCAAAAAGCAAAAGCTCTCGATAAAATCATCGTAGCCCACTGTGAAGACGAAAGTTTGCTTGACGGCGGATATATTCACGAAGGCGAATACGCAAAGTTGCACGGGCACAAGGGCATAAGTTCGGCAAGTGAATATAAGCAAGTAGAACGCGACGTTGCTCTTGCAAAAGAAATTGGCGTTAAATACCACGTTTGTCACGTATCAGCAAAAGAAAGTGTGGACTTAATAAGAAAAGCAAAAGCTGACGGGGTGGACGTGACGGCTGAAACCGGCCCACACTATTTAGTGTTAAACGATATGATGTTAAAAGAAGACGGCGGTTATAAAATGAATCCGCCCATTCGCGCAGAGCAAGATAGGTTAGCACTTATCCAAGGGATAAAGGACGGAAGCATAGATATGATAGCAACCGACCACGCGCCCCACTCAAAAGAAGAAAAAAGCAAAGGGTTAAAGAGTCTTAACGGAATCGTAGGCTTAGAAACGGCTTTTCCGATAATATACACCAAATTAGTTAAAACGGGCGAAATAAGCTTAGAACGAGCAATAGAGCTTATGAGCATAAACCCAGCTAAGCGATTTGGAATAGATAACCAAATAAAAGAAGGGCAAATAGCAAACTTAGTCGTGTTCGATTTAACAAACGAATACGAAATAGACTCAAACGACTTTAAGTCAATGGGCAAAAGCATGCCGTTTAACGGGCAAAAAGTATATGGAAAATGCGAGTACAACTTCACATGTGGGGAACTCGTTTACTCAATAAAAGAAAATTAACTTACTTCAAGGAGAAATATAATGCCAAAGAGAACAGACATCAAAAAAGTTCTTGTAATAGGAAGTGGTCCTATCATAATAGGTCAAGCAGCTGAATTCGACTATGCAGGCACGCAAGCATGCTTAGCGTTAAAGGAAGAAGGTTACGAAGTAATATTATGTAACTCTAACCCTGCGACGATAATGACGGATACAACCATAGCGGACAAAGTGTATATGGAGCCGTTAACGCTTGAATACGTTGCAAAGATTTTGCGTTATGAAAGACCTGATGCAATTATACCGGGCTTAGGCGGACAAACGGGCTTAAACCTTGCAATGCAACTTGCCAAAAAAGGCGTATTGGAAGAATGTGGCGTAGAACTTTTAGGAACTAACGCAAAATCTATTGAACGCGCAGAAGATAGAGAACTTTTTAAGGAAATGTGCGAATCAATAGGGCAACCTGTAATCCAGTCTGAAATCACTTATAGCATAGAAGACGCAAAGGAAGCAGCAAAGAGAATCGGTTATCCGGTAGTGCTTCGCCCTGCGTTTACTTTGGGCGGAACGGGCGGCGGTTTTGCTGATAACGACGAAGAGTTAGAGCAAATCATGAAAAACGCCTTAAAGCTTTCCCCCGTGCATCAAGTTCTCGTAGAAAAGAGCGTTAAAGGGTATAAAGAAATCGAATTTGAAGTAATGAGAGATGCAAGTGACAAGGCAATTACCATTTGCGGTATGGAAAACATTGACCCCGTTGGCGTTCACACTGGCGACTCAATGGTTGTAGCACCAATCCTTTCACTTTCTGATCACGACCTTAAAATGCTCAACGACGCGGCTATTAAGATTATAAAAGAACTTAAAATCGAAGGTGGCTGTAACGTTCAGTTTGCATTAAATCCCCACTCAAGCGAATATTATTTAATTGAAGTAAACCCCAGAGTATCGCGTTCGTCTGCGCTAGCATCAAAGGCGAGTGGATATCCAATAGCAAAGGTAACGGCGAAGGTAGCAGTTGGCTTAAAACTCGAAGAAATTTTTGTTTCAGGCACTACTGCGGATCATGAACCCGTGCTTGATTATATCGTTGCGAAATTCCCCAGATTCCCATTTGATAAATTCACCACCGCAGAAAATACCTTGGGAACTCAAATGAAAGCGACTGGTGAAGTAATGGGCATAGGCTCAAATCTTTCAGAATGTATGTTAAAGTCAATTCGTTCGTTAGAAGTTGGCGTTAACCACATTTACCACCACAAGTTCGACAATATGACTAACGACGAGCTTTTGGAATACTTAAAAGAATTCAAGTCAGACTCAATCTTTGCAATAGCAGAATTATTGAGTCGTGACGCTAATATAGAAGCCGTTCACGAAATAACTAAAATCACTCCGCTTTTCTTAGAGTGTATTAGGGATATCGTAGAAATGGAAAAGAAGCTTGCAGCAGCACCGCAAGACCAAGCCGTTCTTCTTGAAGCAAAGAAAATGGGCTTTTCAGACGCGTATATTGCAAAGCTTTGGAAAATGACCGAATTAGAAGTTAACGCTTTCAGAAAGGAAAGGGGAATTAAGCCTGTTTATAAAATGGTAGATACTCTCCATAGCGGTGCGTATATTCCTTATTTCTACTCGACTTATACTGGTGAAAACGATTCTATCGTAACCAATAAGGAAAAAGCAGTGGTATTAGGTAGCGGTCCTATCAGAATAGGTCAAGGCGTTGAGTTTGACTATTCAACCGTTCACGCAGTAAAGACCATAAAAGAAAGTGGACTTGAAGCAATAATTATAAACAACAACCCCGAAACCGTATCAACCGACTACACGGTTAGCGATAAACTCTATTTCGAGCCGTTGACCGCTGAAGACGTTATGAACGTTATAGAATTTGAAAATCCCATGGGCGTAATCACGTCGCTTGGCGGACAAACTGCAATCAACCTTGCAGAGCCCATAATGGAACGCGGTGCAAACCTTATCGGCACTGACTGTGAAGCAATTAACAATGCAGAAGATAGAGACGCGTTTGAAAAGATTATGACAAAGCTCGGAATACCGCAACCAAAAGGACAAGCAGTATTCAGCGTTGAAGACGGTGTTAAGGTAGCAGAAAGCATTGGATATCCCGTGCTCGTTCGTCCTTCATACGTTTTAGGTGGGAGAGCAATGCAAATCGTTGGCAACGAACAAGGATTAAGACAATATCTTAAAACAGCCGTTGACATTAGTGAAGATCACCCCATTTTAGTTGACAAATATATCGTTGGTAAAGAACTTGAAATCGACGCTGTTTGTGACGGGAAAGACGTGTTTATTCCAGGGATTATGGAACTAATTGAAAGAACTGGCATTCACTCGGGCGACAGCATAAGCGTATATCCAACCTTCTCGGTTAGTGAAAAAGCAAAGCAAACTATTATCGAATACGGCAAAAAACTCGGTTTAGGCATAGGTATTGTGGGCTTATATAACATTCAATTTATCGTTGACAAAAACGAAGACGTTTATGTAATAGAAGTTAACCCACGTTCGTCAAGAACAGTTCCCTTCCTTTCAAAATCAACGGGTTATAGCTTGGCAGACATCGGCACGAGAGTAATACTCGGCAAAAGCTTAAAGGAACAAGGAATAACCGAAGTTTATCCGGCAGAAAAGAAGCGTTGGTACGTTAAAGCTCCCGCGTTCTCATTTAGTAAACTCCGCGGGTTAGACGCATATCTTTCACCCGAAATGAAGTCAACTGGCGAAGCAATTGGTTACGACGACAAGATGACTAGAGCGTTATACAAAGCACTTCAAGCATCTGGCATGAACGTTATGAACTACGGCACGCTTTTAGTGTCTGTTGCAGACAGTGATAAGCAAGAAGCACTTCCGTTAGTAAGAAGATTTTATAACCTGGGCTTCAACATTGAAGCAACGGCAGGAACTGCAAAGTTCTTAAAAGAAAACGGAATTAGAACGAGAGTAAAGGCAAAGCTCAGCGAAGGCAGTGAAGAAATTTTAACGGCAATCCGCAAGGGCTATGTGACTTACGTTATCAGCACGCGAGACGTTAACTCGTTAGGACAGGCGAGTGACGGTTATCAAATTCGCCGTGCCGCAGTTGAAAACAACGTGACGATGTTCACCGCTCTTGATACGGTTAAAGTTTTACTTGACGTATTGGAAGAAACTACTCTCTGTATTTCGACCATAGACGCTTAATGGGTCAAAATTTAGATATTTGTAATAAATCAAGGAGAAAGACTTTTGAAAAAGGGACTTTTCACAATTTTATCTAACCAAAGGTTAACTGACAGTGTTTTTAAAATGACGCTTGAAGGGGATACCAGTGCGATAGAAAGATCAGGGCAATTCGTCAATATAGAACTTGACGGATTGTATCTCCGTCGCCCTATATCAGTTTGTGATTATGAAAAAGGCAAACTCACGCTTATATATAAAGTTGTGGGCAAAGGCACGGAGCAAATGTCTTGGTACGATGCGGGCAAAAAGCTGGATATTTTAACAGGCTTGGGCAACGGTTATTTTACCGAATTTGCAGGAGATTATCCGCTTTTAATCGGTGGTGGCGTAGGTGTTCCGCCTTTATATAATCTCTGCAAAACGTTAATCGTGCAAGGTAAAAAGCCAACCGTAATTTTGGGTTTTAACACTGAAAAAGAAATTTTTTATAAAGACGAGTTTGAGCAACTTGGCGCGCGCGTAATCGTTACGACGGTTGACGGAAGTTTTGGCGTAAAAGGCTTTGTTACCGACGCGATTAAAGAACTTGAATACACCCACGTTTACTGCTGTGGTCCAGAGCCTATGTTAAAGGCTATATATAATGCAACCACTACGGGTGGTAGCTATTCGTTTGAAGAGAGAATGGGGTGTGGCTTTGGTGCGTGTATGGGCTGTTCTTGCAAGACAAAATACGGCAACAAAAGAATTTGTAAAGACGGACCCGTTCTTCAAAAGGAGGAAATTATATGGTAGATATAACCACTTCACTTTGCGGTGTTCAATTAACTAACCCTGTAATTCCTGCCAGTGGAACGTTTGGTTTTGGTTACGAATTTAGTGACATATACGACATAAACGTGCTTGGCGCAATATCAATAAAAGGAACTACTAAAGACGCGCGTTTTGGCAATCCCACTCCAAGAATTGCAGAATGCACACAAGGTTTAATCAATTCAGTAGGCTTACAAAACCCAGGGATAGACAAGGTTATTTCACACGAAATACCAAAACTTCGCGAATGTTACTATAAGCCTATAATTGCAAACATCAGCGGTTTTTCGGTTGACGAATACGTTGAATGTTGCCAAAAAATAGATGCTGTTAAAGACGTTAGCATAATAGAAGTAAACATCAGCTGTCCTAACGTGCATAACGGGGGAATGAGCTTCGGAACAGCACCCGAAAACGCGGAAGCGGTTACCAAGGCTGTGAAAAAGGTTACCACAAAACCCGTGTTTATTAAACTTTCGCCAAACGTAACGGACATTGTAGAAATAGCTAAAGCGTGTGAGCAAGGCGGAGCAGACGGAATAAGTTTAATCAACACCTTGCAAGGCATGAGAATAGATCTTAATCGTAAACGCCCGATAATTGCAAATAAAATGGGTGGATTTTCTGGCAGAGCAGTTTTTCCGGTAGCGTTAAGAATGGTATATCAAGTATACCAAGCGGTTAAACTTCCTATCATGGGTATCGGCGGAGTAGCCACCGCGGAAGACGTTATTGAAATGATGCTCGCAGGCGCAAGCGCAGTGCAGGTTGGCGCGGAAAACTTAGTTAATCCTTACGCATGCAGAGATATAATCAACAATCTCCCATACGTTATGAAAAAATATAAAATTAACAGCTTAAAAGAAATTATCGGAGGAGCACATAAGTGAAAAAAGACGTAATAATCGCTTGCGATTTTAATGGAAAGGAACAATTATATAACTTTCTTGATAAGTTCAAAGAAGAAAAGCCATACTTGAAAGTAGGCATGGAATTGTTTTATGCCGGTGGCGTTGAAATAGTAAAGGAAATTAAGAATCGCGGTCACAAAATTTTCTTAGATTTAAAGCTCCACGATATTCCTAACACCGTTAAAAAATCTATGGCGGTGCTTTCTGGTTACGACGTAGACATGGTAAACTTGCACGCTGGTGGCGGTTCGGTTATGATGAAAGGCGCGTTAGAAGGCCTTACCCGTGCAGACGGCACAAGACCGCTTCTTATTGCCGTAACTCAACTCACTTCAACCAACCAAGAGCTTATGACAAACGAGCTTTTGATAGACAAACCGCTTGACCAAGTTGTTATGAGTTATGCTAAAAACGCAAAAGATTGCGGGCTTGACGGCGTTGTTTGTTCACCGTTAGAAGCAGGTAAGGTAAAAGACGTTTGCGGTAAAGAATTTTTAACCATAACACCGGGAATACGCTTAGCAGGTGATGCAGTAGGCGACCAAAAAAGAGTAACGACTCCTGCATTGGCAAAAGAAATGGGCTCTGACTATATCGTAGTTGGCCGTTCAATCACGGGCGCAGAAGACCCCGTTGCAGCGTATAGAAAATGCGTACAAGAATTTTTAGGATAAAAGGAGAAAATCAATATGGAAATCGCTAAAAAGGTTGCAGAAAACTTACTTAAAATAAAAGCGGTGTTTCTTCGTCCAGACGAGCCGTTTACTTGGGCGAGCGGAATAAAGAGTCCCATTTACTGTGATAATAGACTTATCTTAACTTCACCAGAAGCACGCGACGTTGTTGAACAAGCAATCGCAGACACTGTAAAGAAAGAATACCCCGAAGCGCAAGCACTTTTCGGAACAAGCACGGCAGGCATTGCACACGCCGCTATTGCCGGACACATTTTGGGCATGCCCATGGGATACGTTCGCGGAAGCAACAAAGACCACGGCAGAAACAATAAAATTGAAGGCAAGTTAGAGTCTGGCACAAAGGTAGTTGTAATCGAAGACCTTATTTCTACTGGTGGAAGCTGTATAGACGTAGTAGACGCGCTCCGTGAAGCAGGCGCAATCGTTTTGGGTATCGTAAGCATATACACTTACGGTATGAAAAAGGGTATAGAAAGATTAAAAGAAGCAAACGTTAAAAACGTTTCACTCACTGATTTCGACACGGTTATCAACGTAGCTGCGCAAACTGGATATATAAAAGAAAGCGACGTTGAAAGACTTATTGCGTTCAGAAACAACCCATCTGACGAAAGCTGGATAAAAGCCTAACTAAAGACAAAGAGCAAGGTAGCTCTAAGGAGAATAAAATGAGAAACCTTTTATCAATAACCGATTTTTCGGTGCAAGAAATAGACGAACTTATTGAAGTTGCCGAAGATATAATCGCGACTCCCGAAAAATATCAAGAAAAATGCAAGCACAAAAAACTGGCGACGTTATTTTTCGAGCCATCAACCAGAACGAGATTAAGCTTTGAATCGGCAATGCTCTCATTGGGCGGAAGCGTTTTGGGCTTTTCAGATGCGAACAGCTCGTCTTCGTCAAAGGGCGAAAGCGTGTCTGATACCATAACGGTAGTAAGTTGCTATTCAGACATAATTGCAATGCGTCACCCCAAAGAAGGTGCTCCGCTCGTAGCTTCAAGAGTTTCAAACGTGCCCATAATAAACGCTGGCGATGGCGGACATAATCACCCCACGCAAACGCTTACGGACTTGCTTACGATAAAGAGAGAAAAGGGTTGTTTTAACAACTTAACCGTTGGTTTTTGTGGTGACCTTATGTTCGGCAGAACAGTGCACTCTTTAATACAAGCACTCTCACGCTATACCGGAATTAAGATTGTGTTAATTTCTCCAGACGAGTTAAAAATTCCCGATTACGTTAAGCACGACGTTATGGATAAAAACGGCATGAACTACATTGAAACTCGTAGTTTAGAACAAGCTATGCCCGAACTCGACGTTTTATATATGACCAGAGTTCAACAAGAAAGATTTTTTAACGAACAAGATTATTTAAGACTTCGCGATAGCTATATTTTAACTCCAGAAAAATTAGAAACGGCAAAAAAAGATTTGGCTATATTGCACCCGCTACCAAGAGTAAACGAAATTTCAGTTGCAGTGGATAAAGACCCGCGCGCGTGCTATTTCAAGCAAGTTGCAAACGGAAGATTTATCCGTATGGCACTTATCTTAAAACTTTTGGGAATTAAATAGGGGGAGAAAAAATGAAAATTGATCCTATAAAAAACGGAATAGTAATCGACCATATAGAAGCAGGCAAGGGCAAGGAAGTTTACAGTTTTCTTAACCTTGACGAGTTGAGTTGTACCGTGGCACTCATAAAGAACGTTCCCAGCAAGAAGACGGGTAAAAAAGATATCATAAAGATAGACGCCAACATCAATATTGATTTAGACGTTTTGGGTTACATCGCTCCTGAAGTAACCGTAAACTTCATTAAAGACGGCGCAACCGTTGAAAAGAAAAAACTTGAACTTCCCGAAACGCTCAAAAACGTAATAAAGTGCAAAAACCCGCGTTGTATAACCAGCGTAGAGCAAGAAATTGAGCATGTGTTTAAGCTTGTTGATAAAGAAAGCAAAACGTATCGTTGCATTTATTGTGAAGCTAAGGCAAAAAACTAATAAGTTTTCGTTATTGAATTACTTACATAAAAACAACCCGCTATTAGTTAGCGGGTTTTATTTTTTTGTCAAAAAATGATAGATTAAATTCGTATTGTTTGTTTTTTTGTTAATTTATATGTGTTATAATATAGTTAACCCAAATGGAGATAAAACAATGTTGTCAGAAAAATTTGAAAAGTTTTTAGAGTTAATAGTTTATCAAATATATCCGCGCTCTTTTTACGATGCTAACGGTGACGGGATAGGTGATTTAAAAGGCGTTACACAAAAGGTAAGCCACTTAAAAGAATTAGGAGTAAACGCTGTGTGGCTGTGCCCTTGCTACAAAAGCCCTAACGTTGACAACGGTTACGACGTCAGTGATTATTATGATATTATGGACGAATTTGGTACGCTCGACGATTGGAAAGAAATGTCAAAGGCTTTGCACGACAATGGTATAAAACTTATTATGGACATCGTGCCTAATCACACGTCGGATCAACACGAATGGTTTATACAATCAAAAAAAGGCAAAGATAATGCTTATTCAGATTACTATTACTGGGTAGATAAGCCGATAAACGACTGGCAGTCGTGCTTTGGTGGAAGCGTTTGGGAATACTCAGCTGAACGCGAGCAATATTATATGCATTCTTACGCAAAAGAACAGCCCGACTTAAACTGGGATAACCCTAAGGTTAGAAAGGAAATTTGCGATATTTTGGACTTTTGGGTTAATTTGGGTGTGGACGGATTTAGGATAGACGTAATTGACCAAATAAGCAAAGATTTTGAAGGTGGAAGAAATAGTTTTGGTAAGCACTTGCACGAGTATATAAATCAAATGTTTGGCAGAAAAAACATGGAAAACATATTTACAGTAGGAGAATGCTGGGCACGGGATATAGAAGAAATTAAACGTCACGCATCGAGTGATAGAAAGGAACTGACAACACTATTTCAGTTCGATCACATACACAAGGGCAGATACGGAAGGTTTATATCACAACCATTCAAACTGAAAGAAATAACGGACGATCTTTCTAAGTGGCAACGCCTAACCATTGATAATAACGTTATTTACACTTTATTTTGCGACAATCACGACCAACCGAGATTTTTATCTCGTTTTGGAAACGACGAGAATTTAAGGTACGAAAGTGCTACGATGTTTGCGGGTATGGTGTATTTGTTAAAAGGAATACCATTTATTTATCAAGGTCAAGAGTGGGGGATGACAAACTCTTATCACGCCGAATTTAACGATTTTCGCGACGTTGAAAATGTTGATTTTTACAATGAAAATAAAGAAAAAATGCCATATAAAGAGTTAATGGATTGCATAAATTTTGGTTCTCGAGACAATGCACGCAGACCGCTTTCTTGGAGTGCTGATAAAAACGGAGGGTTTAGCAGTGTAGAGCCGTGGATTCCTGCATATTCAAGGTATGGTGAAATCAATTTAGAAGCAGATAAAAAGTCGCAAAAATCGGTCTTTGAATTTTATAAAAATCTAATCAAATTTAGAAAAGAAAACCAAGCGATTACGCATGGAAATTTTAGTGAAATAACGGGCGAAAATAAAGATTGTTTTATATATGAAAGGACGCTTAACGACCAAAAATTTATTGTTGTTTGCAACTTTGAAAAGAAAAACAAAATTTGCTTAAACGACGAAAAGGCACAACTTGTGATTAGCAACTATTTTCATCAAGAAAGAAAGCTATGTGACGAATATGAGCCGTATGAACTTGCCGTTTATAAAATAAACGTGTAAATAAAACAACCCCACCGGATAGGCGGGGTTGTTTGTTATTTATTTGCTTCTGTTTTCGCTGATTTCACGAAATTTTTTGGGCGAATATCCACAATATTTTTTGAACAGTTTACAAAAATAAGAAGCGTCGTAAAATCCTAATTCTTCCATAATAGAGCTGATAGAATCTTGCGTCTGCTCGATCAAATACTTAGCGCGTTCCATTTTCATTATACAGGCAAATTGCAAAGGAGCGTAGCCCGTTCTTTCTTTGAATTTTCTAACGAAATAGTTAGGGCTAAGGTTAGCGTGTTTAGCTATATCTAAAAGCGAAATTGATTGTCCGCAATTTGCCTTAATATACGCTATTGCCATATCTATTTCGTCTTTATATTCAACTGTCTTTTGTGAATAATTGCAATTTTCCAAGTAAAACGAAACCAAACTAATAACACCTGAGCTAACTTTTAACTTGTCCTGAGGGAGAGAACTCAATGCATTATTAAAAACTTCGTCGAAAAGATTTTTAACGTGTTTATTATCGCCTATGGTAATCTTGTAGGGAAAAACCAAATTTTCAAAAAACCAGTTTCCACCTACGCTTAAATCAAAGTGAAACCAACACTTTTTTGCGTAGTTGAGTGGAGAAAGGTTAAAGTCGTGCTTAACTCCAGCAGGGATTAAAACCATATCGCCTTTTTTAGCAATAAACTTTTGCGTTTGTGTTGATATTTCAATCTCTCCGTCTAAAATGTAAAAAAGCTTACTGTTTGGTAATATAACGTTTTTGTCTTTCCAACTTGGTGTCAACGTTACTTGGCTTCCAAGGTGAAAGGTTGCCGATATCGGTTGCATAGATAACTGTTCCATATCATTATTATACAACGAGTGGTGTCACTTGTCAAATAATAAGATAATTTTGTTATATTTTTTTGATAACATTATTATAACACGCAATAAATTTTGCATAGTATAATAGTCCTATAAAGGCTTAAAAGGAGAGCATAAAAAATGGCAAAATCAAGATTGATTGGTGATTATCCAGTTATAGGAATTCGTCCGACCATAGACGGAAGGCGCGGTCCTTTGAAGGTTAGGGAATCACTTGAAAAGCAAACTATGGCAATGGCAGAACGTGCCAAAAAACTAATAGAACAAAACGTTTATTACTCTAACGGGGAAAATGTTAAAGTAATTATTGCAGACACGACTATCGGCAGAGTTGCTGAATCTGCTGCATGTGCAGATAAATTCAAAAAGGCAGGAGTAGATATAACGCTTACTGTAACTCCATGCTGGTGTTATGGTAGTGAAACTATGGACATGGATCCTAACACGATAAAAGCCGTTTGGGGCTTTAACGGAACGGAACGTCCAGGCGCAGTATATCTTGCTGCAGTTTTAGCATCGCACGCACAAAAAGGCTTGCCGGCATTTGGTATTTACGGACACGACGTTCAAGATATTAACGATGAATCTATTCCTAAAGACGTTAGTGAAAAAATATTGCGTTTTGCTCGTTCTGCGGTTGCAGTTGCTACTATGCGCGGAAAATCATATTTGCAAATCGGTTCAATATGTATGGGGATAGCAGGCTCTATTATTGACGTAGATTTCTTTGAAGAATATCTCGGCATGCGTGTTGAAAGTGTGGATGAAGTTGAAGTTATAAGAAGAATGACCGAAGGTATTTTCGATAAATCCGAATATGAAAAGGCACTTAACTGGATAAAAGTTAAGTGTAATCCTGACTTTGACAAAAATCCCGTTGAACTCCAAAAGACTGAAGAAGAAAAGGCAAAGGACTGGGAATTTACAGCAAAAATGGCTTGTATAATAAAAGACCTTATGAACGGCAACGATAATCTTCCCGAAGGCGCGGAAGAAGAAGCCGTTGGGCATAACGCTATCGCAGCGGGTTTCCAAGGGCAACGTCAGTGGACGGACTTTTATCCTAATTGTGACTTTCCTGAAAGCATATTAAACTCTACGTTTGACTGGAACGGTGCGCGCGAGCCCTACGTTTTAGCTACTGAAAATGACACGCTGAATGGTGTTTGCATGTTGTTCGGCAAGCTTTTAACGGGCAGAGCACAAATATTTGCAGACGTAAGAACTTATTGGTCTAATGATGCTGTTAAGCGAGTTACGGGTTATAGCGTTGAAGGCAAGGCAAAGCAAGCCGACGGATTTATTCACCTCATAAACTCTGGCGCAGCGTGTGTTGATGCATGCGGTGAAGTTAAAGATGACAATGGCAACGCTATTATGAAAAAGTGGTGGGAAATGACTGATAAAGACATAGATGATTGTATGAAAGCAACCACTTGGCCTTATGCAGATTTGGGTTATTTCCGTGGTGGTGGATATTCAAGTCGTTTTGTAACCAAAGCCGAGATGCCCGCGACTATGATAAGGCTCAACTTAGTTAAAGGATTAGGTCCTGTAATGCAAATAGCAGAAGGCTGGACGGTAAATCTTCCCGACGATGTAAACGACAAGCTCTGGAAGAGAACCGACTACACTTGGCCGTGCACTTGGTTTGCGCCGAGAGTGACGGGTAAGGGCGCGTTCAAATCTGCATACGACGTAATGAATAACTGGGGTGCAAACCACGGCGCAATATCTTACGGACATATCGGTGCGGACGTAATAACATTGTGTTCAATGCTTCGTATACCAGTGTGCATGCACAACGTTGACGAAAAAGAAATTTTCCGCCCTGCCGTTTGGAATTCTTTCGGCATGGACAAGGAAGGTCAAGACTATCGCGCGTGTACGGCTTTCGGACCGATGTATAAAAGTATAAAATAGGGTGCTTTATGAAAATATTATTTTTTGGCGATTCAATAACCGATGCGCTTAGGGATAGGGAACATGATTTTTGGTTAGGTAGTTATGGTTGCGGATTTGTTAGAGATTTAACCGTTCGCTTGATGAATGAAGACGCTGGGAATAAAATATACAATCGCGGAATAAGTGGCGACAAGATCACCGACTTAAATGCCCGCATACAGCAAGACGTGTGGGACGTTGAGCCAGATTTGATAAGCATGCTCGTAGGGGTGAACGATGTTTGGCACAAAATAAACGATCAAAACGGCACGCCAATCGAACAATTTGAACAGGTATATTCAAACATGATAACGGAAACAAAGCAAAAATTACCCAACGCTAAAATAGTATTGTTAGAACCTTTCGTGTTAAAAGGCAATGCAACGCAAGAACGTTATAGCGAGTTCGTTGAAGTTTTTGATTTTGCGAAAGTAGTAAAAGCACTTGCTAAAAAGCACGACTTACCATTCATAACGTTACAAAAAAAGTTAAACAAATTAACAGAAAACACACCAACTCACGTCTATTTATCAGACGGAGTGCATCCGACAGTGCTTGGTGCAAAAGTAATAGCAGACGAGTGGTGGAAGTGGTATAAAAAACAAAAATAGCAAAAAAGACCGTGCGAACAGCGCGGTCTTTTTGGCTGAATAAAATTAACAAATAAATTTATTAAATGATTATAATTTTAATAAAAAAATTGACTTTTAGTATTTATCGTGCTATACTTAGTTTGCAATGGACAAAATTTGTCTTAATATTTTAACGTGGGTAAACAATTAATGAAAAAAGAAACTTTGAAATGGGTTTTAGATGCTTATAAAACCGAAGCTGAATGCATAACCGAAATGGTTAACTATATTGATGAAGAACAATTTTCAAAGGCGGTTGAACTTTTAATTAAAGCAGAAAGAATCGGCACTACGGGTTGCGGTCACTCAGGAATAATAATGCAACACTTTTCGCACTTATTATGCTGTATAGATCAGCCTGCAAAATTCGTTTCACCGGCGGAAGCCGTTCACGGTGGCACAGGCTACTTTAAGGAAGGAGACGTTATGGTTTTCGCTTCGCGTGGCGGAAAGACCAAAGAACTTCTTCCCATTTTAGAAATAATGAAAAAGAAAGGCGTAAAAATTATTTCAATCACCGAAAAAATGGATTCGCCCTTAGCGGTTAACGCAGACGTAGTAATTAAGCAATACGTTAATAAGGAATGCGACAGATATAACGCACAGGGAACGACTTCAACTACCGCACTTTGCATGATAGCGCACGCTCTTCAAACGGCGATTTTAGAAGAAACTAATTTCCAAATCGAACAGTTCGCAGTAACACACCCAGGCGGTGCGGTTGGCGAAAGATTAAACGATAAAGCACTTTTCTAATAACAAACAAGGAGAAAAAACATGGTAAAAGATTATAAGATTAGCGAACCGTTTTTTGAATACGGCCCTAAATGCTATATGTATGGCGAAACTTTGCTTAAAATGGCAAAGGGCTTGGATAAGCTTGCAAAAAAATATAACGTAGACGTTGTTTTGGATATTCCGGATACCGAAATCTATAACGTAGCAAAGCACGTTAAAAGAGTTCACGTTTATTCGCAACACATGGATAGCATTCCCGTAGGTAGGGGAATGGGCAGAACACTTCCCGAAGCGTTAAAGGCAGCAGGCGCAGTTGGCGTTATGCTTAACCACGCAGAAAGAAAGCTTACCTTAGAAGAAATTGAACAAGCAATCAAACGTGCAGACGAACTTGGTCTTGCAACGATGGTTTGCGCAGACAGCATAGAAGAAGTTAAAGCAATCGCAAAAATGGGCCCCAATATTTTAGTTGCAGAACCCACTGAACTTATCGGCACGGGTAAGCCCGCAGATAAAGAATACGTTGACGAAGTAATAAAGGTTATTCGTGAAATCAACCCCGACATCAAACCTTTCCCGTCAGCAGGAATCACCAAGGGCGAAGATTGCTACAACATAATTAAGGCGGGTGCATCAGCATCGGGTTGTTCGTCAGCAATTGCAAAAGCAGCCGATCCTTTAGCGTTGGCAGAAGAGATGATAGCTGCCGTTCGTCGTGCTTATGACGAAACGCACAAATAGGAAAGCACCCAAAAGGGTATAAATAAAACAAAAAAATATATATTTTTAAGGAGAAAAACCATGGAATTCAAAATTTTCCAAAAAGAAATCGAACTTCAATCAAGAGGCTGGATCCCCACTTTCCACGACATCAGAAAAGAAATTCTTGAAATCGTAGAAGCATCTGGCGTTAAGAACGGCACGGTTGCAATCGTATCACATCACACCACTTGTTCAGTAATGGTTCAAGAATGTTCACACGATATCGACTCATTTGACCTTGAATATCTTCAACACGACCTTTTGGATATCATGAGAAAGATGATTTCCGACTTTGCTGAAGAACATCAATATCGTCACCCCGGTCCTATCCACGCTCAATACGGCAGACACGTTAACGAACCCGGTGACTATTCTTCAATGAATACCGACGGACACCTTCGTAGCGTATTCTTTGGCAGAAGCGAAACTTTAACTATCAAAGATGGCAAACTCGACCTTGGCTTGTTTGCACACATCTACTTCATTGACTGGGACCACGTTATTGCTCGTCGCAGACAAGTTAACGTAACCGTTATGGGTACTACCGAAGACGTAGCAGATAGAAAGTGGAACGACGGTAAGGTTATCGACACCAAACGTAAATTTACCGAAGAAGAAAAAGCTTACGACATTCACTACGATCTCCAACAACAAAGATAAAACTGAATTTTTTCAAAAAAATAAAGACGCACGTTTTAAACGTGCGTCTTTTTATATTCAGACGGGGTAACACCCGTTCTTTTTTTAAACGTTTTAGAAAAATAGTTTGGCGTATCAAAGCACAATTTTTCAGAGATTTCTTTAACGTTAGACTTATTTTCTTTTATAAGTTTTTTTGCTTCATTAATTTTAAGGTCGGTGTAGTAATCAATTACGCTTTTGTTTGTTGCGCACTTAAATTGTCTGAATATATAAGCTTTAGAATAGCTCATTTTTTTACAAATATCGTTTATAGAAAGTTTTCCGTAAACGTTTTCCTTCATCAATTTAATAACGTCGTCAGCAAGCTTGTCGTTGATAGCGTTTTCGTTTAAGAAAACTTTGTTGCCTTCAAGCGTTTCAGTCATAACGCGCATAATGTCGATAAAAAGTAATTCTAAATTGTTTTTAATTAGCTGTTCGCCACCGAGAGTTGGGTTGGGTAGAAGTTGCATTATATCGTCGTTTAAGTTGTAAAAAGTTATATCGTAAGTGCGTTTTGCAATATCAATTATCCGCTGAATAGTTTTTAATTGTTGGAAGTTTAAGTTTATAATTTTTCCCTTGAAAAATCGTATAGCTTCAGACGTGCAAACAAAGGATACAACGAAAATACCCGCATTATCCTGATTTGGCACGGTTAAAGAGTGTGGGCTGTTGGGGTGGTGAAAAACTATGTCGCCTTCGTTAAGCTCTATATTTTTGCCAGCTTGCGAGCAAATGACTTTGCCTTTAACGGCGCAAACCATTTCCCAGAAATCGTGCTTTTCTTCGGGGTCGAAAAAACGTTCTTTAGGTTCTAAATAGTGTATGGCAACGATCTTGTTTACCACCAACAAACTTTTAATTTTATGCTTGAAATATTTTCTCATGCATAGAGTATAACATAATATTGCATTTTTAACAAGTAAATTATTTTACTCTTTTTGTATATTTTATTGCATTGCTAAACGCGCTCGTGTGTAATATAATTTAAAAAAGACAATATGGGAGACGTATAATGAGAATTTTAGCCATAGGTGCACATCCAGACGATATAGAGATAGCTTGTTCAGGCACGCTTGCAAAATGCGTTCAACGTGGAGACACTGTTATTGTTTGCCATGTAAGTAGCGGTAATTTAGGGCACGTTGTAATTCCGCCTGAAGAATTGATTAAAATTCGAGCCCAAGAAGCTAAAAATGCAGGCGCACTCGCTGGTATAGAAGTTATACATGGTGGGTTTGACGATTTGGAAATTTACGACAACAACAAAGAAGCAAGGGACAAGATGGTGGACGTTATTCGCTACGCTGATCCCGACCTGATTATAACACACGATCCAGACGACTATATGCCAGACCACACAGCAGTTTCGCGCTTGGTGTTTGATGCAAGCTTTACGGCAACGCTTCCTAACTACCACACGAAGAACACCAAAAATGCAGTTAAGCTCGTTCCTATTTATTATATGGACACGTTAGCAGGCGTTAATTTTAATCCGACAATGTTCGTTGACGTTACTGAAACCATTGACTTAAAGATTAAAATGCTCAACTGTCACGAAAGCCAAGTAGTATGGATGAAAGAGCACGACGGTATAGATTTTGCCGACATGGTAAAAACTTGTTCGCGTTATCGTGGCTATCAATGCGGTGCCGAATATGCCGAAGGGTTTAAGCAATGTCAAGTATATTTAAAGGGGACTACTAAAAGATTGTTGCCTTAAAGGCTTATAAACTTCGTTGCAGGTCGTTTCTGCCTTGCAAAAAAGATTTCGATGACCAGCAAGGTCAATCTCACCCCAAACACTTCGCGAGCCTTGGCTAACTCGTTTCTAA
>JAZTZE010000021.1:0-6815 GCA_045637285.1 Christensenellaceae bacterium
GCTTCGTTTTCAATACCTTCTTGCATACAACCGTCACCGCAAAGAGCGTAGGTGTAGTGGTCAACGATGGGGAAGCCTTCTCTGTTGAACTTATTAGCAAGGTAATCTTCTGCTATAGCCATACCAACAGCGTTAGCAATACCTTGTCCGAGCGGACCGGTGCTCGTTTCAACGCCGGGGCATACGCCGTATTCGGGGTGGCCTGCGGTTTTTGAACCGAGTTGACGGAAGTTCATAATATCTTCTTTGGTAAGACCAAAGCCGAAGAGATAATAGAGCGCGTAGTCAAGCATAGAGCCGTGACCAGCAGAAAGAACGAATCTATCTCTATTGTCAAAAGCGGTATCCTTAGGATTAAAGGTCATGTTAGCAAAAGTAGCATAGCCGATAGGAGCTGCGCCGAGCGGCAAACCGGGGTGACCAGAGTTTGCTTTTTGAATAGCTTCGGCAGAAAGAACTCTTATGGCGTTTACTGTAAGTTGTTTTACGTCTTGCATTAAAATATTCCTCCTGATAATAGGCAAAGTAATGATGACTAAAATTTTTCTCAAAAGCATGCCTAAAAATTTACTATAAATATATTATATAGTAATATCAATTGTTTTTCAAGCCTTTTTCCGTAATATTAGAGAAAAAAACTTGATATATTTCATCTTTGTTGATATAATTAAGACTGTATAACTATCTAAAAAAATGGCACGGAGACAGAATATGGCTGAAAAACAATTTGTAAAAGAAATTGCTGACATCAATGAAAATTTTACCCAATGGTATACGGACGTGGTTTTAAAGACCGAGCTCGTTGACTACGGTCCTGTTAAGGGCACTATGGTTATCCGCCCTTACGGATATGCTATTTGGGAAAATATACAAAAAGATATGGATAGAAGATTTAAAGAAGCAGGCTCTAAAAACGCTTACTTCCCGCTTCTTATCCCTATGAGTTTTTTTACTAAAGAAGCAGAGCACGTTGAAGGCTTCGCGCCCGAAGTTGCCGTTGTAACGCATGCGGGTGGTGCAAAGCTCGAAGAACCGCTTGCAATTCGCCCGACCAGTGAAACGGTTATCGGAACGATGTATGCAAAGTGGATTCAATCTTATAGAGATTTACCCGTTATAATGAACCAATGGTGTAACGTTATGCGTTGGGAAAAGACGACGCGTCCTTTCCTTCGCACGAGTGAATTTTTGTGGCAAGAAGGTCACACCGTTCACGCAACCGAAGAAGAAGCGATGGAAGAAACCATAAAGATGCTTAACGTTTACCGCGACTTTATGGAAGAAACTTTAGCTCTCCCCGTATTTTGCGGGAAGAAAACCGAAAAGGAAAAGTTTGCAGGTGCAGTTGCAACCTACGGCTTAGAAGCAATGATGCTTGACGGAAAGAGCTTGCAATCTGGCACTTCGCACTATTTGGGTCAGAACTTCTCAAAGGCGTTCGATATTAAATTCCTTGATAAAGACAGTAAGCAAAAGCTTGGCTACACTACTTCTTGGGGAACTTCAACCCGTATGATCGGTGCAATTATAATGGCGCACGGCGACCAACGTGGTTTAGTTCTTCCGCCAAGAGTTGCTCCTATCCAAGTAGTAATCGTTCCAATCGCAACGCACAAAGGTGGCGTAATCGAAAAGGCGCAAGAACTCAAAGCACTTTTGGCAAACGCAGGCGTTAGAGTTGAGCTTGATGATAGAGATATGAGTCCGGGTTGGAAGTTCAACGAATGGGAAATGAAAGGTGTTCCGCTTCGTATTGAAGTTGGTCCGAGAGATATCGAAAACAATCAAGTCATGCTTATGCGTCGTGACAATCTTGAAAAGCAAGTTATGTCAATGGACGGTTTGGCTGAAAACATCGTGGCGTTGTTAGACGTTGTTCAAAAAGATTTATTCATTAAGTCAAAAGCAAATCGCGACAAAAAAGTTGTTGAAGCCGATAGTTTAGACGGTATATTAGCTGGCGTAGAAGGTAAAAATTTTGTTAAAGCCGGTTGGTGTGGTTGCCGTGAATGTGAAGACAAGGTTAAAGAACACGCTCAAGCTACCGCACGTGTTATGTGTGACGAAGAGGGTGTTCCTGAAACTTGTGCAATTTGCGGTAAACCTGCAAAGCATAAGGTTATTTTCGCGCGCGCATACTAATTAAGTGTTTATAAACGTCGCAATAGTTCGTCAAGCATCGTGCTCACTTGGTTGCGTACGCAAAAGTACACGCCCATCGCTCGCACTTGCTTTTCTGCTCTTGCTCGTTTCTAACCACTTATTTAAGAGCTTATAGGCGTCGCAATAGTTCGTCGAGCATCGTGCTCACTTGGTTGCGTACGCAAAAGTACACGCCCTACGTTCGCACTTGCTTTTCTGCTCTTGCTCGTTTCTAACCACTTATTTAAGAGCTTATAGACGTCGCAATAGTTCGTCAAGCATCGTGCTCACTTGGTTGTGTACGCAAAAGTACACGACCTACGTTCGCACTTGCATTTCTGCTCTTGTTAAAACGACCTCGATGACCAACAAGGGCGATTTCGCGCTTATTTAAAGGCGACAGGTTGGTTTGCAACCAATCGTTAATTGACAGCTTAAAAACTTATTTAATCCAAACATAATTATAATGGAGAAAAAATGATTTCTTTATATACAGGGTCTAACGTTCCTTTAATCGTAGACGTTAAAATCGTTTGGGCATATCTTGCAATTTATTTTGCAATAACGCTCGCTTTATATTTGCTTCGTTCAATCGGGCTTTTCACGCTTGCTAAAAGGCAAAACGTAAAGTGCGCTCGCCTTTCGTGGGTTCCGTTCGTGTGGTTTTACGTTGCTTGTAAATTAGTTGGCAACGCAAGATTTTTCAATAAGCCCATCGAAAAAATAGCAATAATTCTCACGGTGATATTTGCCGTTAGTGAGTTTTTAACCTTTGCTTCGCAATTTTTAACCTATTATCCCATTTTTGGCAATATGATTGCACAAATAGGTGATTGGGCTATAGGGTTTAAGCCCGAAGGTTATACCAATGCAGGCTTGCTTATTGGCGACATTTATTATAAAGGTCAAATTTATAATCCTTACGGGTCGGGCGGGCTTTTAACCATATCTAATGTGCTTTACGTTTTAGATTATATCAATTTACCATTGGGGCTCGTTAGCTTGTTTGTGGAAATAACCGTTTATATGGGGCTTTTCAGAAAATTTATTCCCCAACATTACATGTTGTTTATGATTTTATCCGTGCTCGTTGGCATTTTTGCACCGTTGGTCTTTGCTATAAGGAAAAGGAATGCCGTAAACTATATGGATTATATACGTTCACGCTATCAGTATAATCAATACAACAATCCATATAATCGTGGCGGTTATAACAATAATCCCTACGCAAACCCCTATAACAATCCTTATGGAAATATGGGCGCGCAACAAGCTCCGCCCAAAAACCCTTTTGAAGAGTTTGAATCGCGCGACAAAAGAGATCCCGGCAATCCTTTCGAGGAGTTTGACCGAAACAAGAACGAGGACGATAAATAATGACTTTTGAAAACATCGCGGCAATATCCACTGCGCTTTCTGCAAGTGGGGTTGCCGTTTTGAGAATAAGCGGACAAAATCCCCTTTCCATAGCTGAAAAAATGTTTATTCCCACGGGCAAAACGGCTGTAAAAGATTTCGAGCCGTATAAAATGTACGTTGGAGAAATCATTGCAGACGGATTTACTGATTTTGGCATGTGCGTTTACTTTAAAGGGCCTAAAAGTTTTACTGGGGAAGACGTGGTTGAATTCCACACTCACGGCGGAATTGCAATTACCAAAGGCGTTTTGCAAAAAATCTTGTCGCTTGGCGCACGCCTTGCAACCAACGGTGAATTTACCAAGCGCGCCTTTCTTAACGGTAAACTTTCATTGTCTTCAGCCGAAGGGCTTATTGATATGATAAATAGCGAATCGGTTAGCGGAGTAAAGGCAGGTTATTATCTCTATAGAGAAAATTTAACAAACGAAATAACCGCTCTCCAAGAAAAAATAACCGACGCGCTCGCCCAAATCGACGTCGATATGGATTTCCCTGAAGAAGATTTAGAGCAAACTTCCACCGAGCAAGTTGAGCAATCGTTGCAAAGCGTTATCGACTCAATAGATAAACTATTGTCAACCTACCGCACGGGCAGAACGCTAAAGGAAGGCGTTAGCGTTGCAATCGTTGGCAAGCCAAACACTGGAAAAAGCTCTATTTTAAACGCGCTTCTTAATTACGACAAAGCAATCGTGTCCGACGTGGCGGGAACTACTCGTGACGTGGTTGAAGGTAGCGTTGATATTTCGGGGGTAAGGTTTAATTTTTCAGATACTGCTGGTATTCGTGACAGTAGTGATAAAATAGAAGAAATCGGCGTTTCGCTTTCCAAGCGAGTATTGGAGCAAAGCGACGTTGTGTTGTTTGTTATGGACGCAAGCGACATTACTTGTCAAGACGACGAGATATATTCTGTCGTTAAAGATAAAAATCTTATCGTTGCAGTTAACAAAACCGACAAAGCTTCAGTCAAAGACGATAGAGCGGATGTTTACGTTTCTGCATTAAAGAAAGAAAATTTACAAAGTTTAAAGCAACTGCTTTATGATAGAACTATCGGGCAAGGAATGGACGTTAACGGAGATTTCTTGTGTGAAGAACGCCATTATAACGCACTTGTTCGTGCACGTGAAAAATTGGCTTTTGCACTCGGTGCTATAGGCTCAGTTTCGCTCGATCTTTTAGCCCTTGATATAAAAGACGGCTGGGATGCTTTAGGTGAGATTTCCGGCAAGACTGCGACGGAAGAGATAATAAATACTATCTTTTCAAAATTCTGCGTAGGCAAATAAAGGCTTATAAACATCGTTATCCTGCGTTACTGCTTAGTGTTTGGATTTCGATGACCAGCAAGGTCAATCTCATCCCAAACACTTCGCGAGCCTTAGCTAACTCGTTTCTAAACCTTTATTAATCGCACGAAACAGTTTGGATGGAGCGTCACGCTCTTTTGTTTCAAACTTTTAGTTGATTTCAAATATCTTAGATTAACTAAGTTTACCTATTTGCTTGTGCGAATAATATTTTTCTAACCACTCAAACTATTGTTGGGGGTGGGCTATGAAGAAAAAGCAAAAAAGTCCTTCGGATATTGCGTGGGAAATGTTTGAAAAAACTGGCGATCCAACGCATTATATGCTATATAAAAAACTCAAAGGATAAACTATGGAAGAAAAAATTAGCGGAATAGTTTTAGGTGGCGTTTCGTTTGGCGAAAGCGACAAAATACTAAACGTTTTCACTCTTGAAAAGGGTGTAATTTCCGCTAAAATAAAAGGTGTGAAAAAGGCGGGCGCAAAGCTTAAATTTGCTGCCGAGCCTTTTTGTTTTGCCCAATTTATTTTTTCTAAAACTCAAGAAAAGCGCACGGTTATCGGTGCGAGTTTAATAGAAAGTTTTTATCCCATAAGAACTGATATAAAAAGGTATTACGCGGGCGCGACCGTGCTTGAATTTATAAAAAAGTTCTATAAAGAAAGCACTGTGGACGAGCAAGAATTTTTCTATTGTATAAGTGCGCTTAAAAACATTGCTTACGGCGATAATCCCACGTCTGAATTAGTGAGTTTTTTGCTGTCTTCGTTAAGGACGGTGGGATACGCGCTTACGCTTCCCGACTGTTTTATGTGTGAAAAGCCCATAGACGGCAGAGTGTTTTTTGATTACCGCTCGGGTGCGTTTTTGTGTGAAAAATGCAGAGAAGAACACGCAAGGGAAATAAGCTGTTTAACGTATTTTGCGTTGTCAAAGGCGCAGGAAAACACGCTTGACGACGGACATGAAGGCGCGGTAAAAGCACTAAAACTTCTCGACTATTATATGGTTAATAGGGCAGAAGAAAAGTTATATTCATTAGAAGAGTTGATAAAAATTTTAAACTAAATATAAAAAACGCCGCTTTTAAGTTGAAAAAAATTTTAAATTATAGTAAAATAGATAGGCTAAAGGCAAAAAGTGCAAAAAACAAAACAAATTTGACAAATTATTGGAGGAAATAAAATGGCAAACGCAAAAACCAAATACGTTTATTTGTTTAGCGAAGGCGACGCTTCAATGCGTGAACTCTTGGGTGGTAAAGGTGCAAACCTTGCAGAAATGACCAAAATCGGTCTTCCCGTACCCCAAGGTTTTACTATCAGCACTGAAGCTTGCACCAAATATTATGAAGACGGCAAGCAAATAAACGATTCTATTATGGCTGAAATAATGGAAAACATCGTAAAGATGGAAGAAATCACCGGCAAGAAATTCGGCGATTTAGAAAACCCGTTGCTTGTTTCAGTTCGTTCAGGTGCAAGAGCATCAATGCCTGGTATGATGGACACCATCTTAAACCTTGGTTTAAACGAACAAGTTGTTGAAGTTATGGCTGAAAAGAGCGGTAACGCAAGATGGGCATACGACTGCTATAGAAGATTTATTCAAATGTATTCAGACGTTGTTATGGAAGTTGGTAAAAAATACTTTGAACAACTCATCGATAAAATGAAAGAAGAAAAGGGCGTTAAGCTCGACGTTGAACTTTCTGCTGACGACTTAAAATCTCTTGCTAACCAATTCAAAGCAGAATATAAAGCAAAAATCGGTGCAGATTTCCCGTCTGACCCCAAGGAACAACTCATTGGTGCTGTTAAAGCAGTTTTCCGTTCATGGGACAACCCCAGAGCAAACGTATATCGTCGTGACAACGACATTCCTTACAGCTGGGGTACTGCAGTTAACGTTCAAGCAATGGCGTTCGGCAACATGGG
>JAZTZE010000022.1:0-17842 GCA_045637285.1 Christensenellaceae bacterium
CGAAAAAAGCTTTGAAAAACACTTTGGTAAAAAAGCAGACAGAGAAAGAAAGTTGTACAATTCAAACAGGGAATGTAAACTTTACTATTACTACTCAAATAAAGGCTTATAAACTTCGTTGCAGGTCGTTTCTGCCTTGCAAAAAAGATTTCGATGACCAGCAAGGTCAATCTCACCCCAAACACTTCGCGAGCCTTGGCTAACTCGTTTCTAATCCTTTATTTAGGCACGAAACACTTATTTAATGAAAAAAATATAAAACTTAAGGATAAATTATGATTGACGGAAAAATTTTAGTAGAAAAATTATTGGCTTACGCAAAAGAATTTTTGCACTTAGATGCGCGTGATGAAATTTACACCCGCAATTTGTTGCTTCGCGAATTTAAGCTTACTGCGCCCACGACTGAAGCTATTGATTTAAGTTATATTCGCGATTTAGATGTGCCTGATGAAATTGTTAGCGAGTTAGAAGAGTTTGCCGTTCAAGCGGGATTAACTGACGACGTTCATAAAAATTTATATTCAACCTACGTTTTCGGTATTTTATCGCCATTACCGTCAAAGGTAAACCAAACCTTCTTGCAAATAAAAGAAGAACAGGGCATAGAAAAGGCGTGTGAATATTTTTATAATTTATCCGTAAAGAATAATTACGTTCAAAAAACTGCTATATCAAAAAACCTTAAATGGATATATCCAGACGAAAGCAGATATCTTGAAATTACTGTAAACTTGAGCAAGCCCGAAAAGGACAATAAGGAAATAGCAAAGCTTTTGCAAAAAACACCTAAGAGCGACGTTAAATATCCCGAATGCTTATTGTGTAAGGAAAATGAAGGGTTTGAAGGTAGTTTATCTCACCCTGCAAGAGAAAACATAAGAACTATATCTCTTAATCTTGGTGGTGAAGATTGGTTTGTTCAATATTCGCCTTACGCTTACTACAACGAGCACATGATTGCGATATCAAACAAGCACGCGCCAATGCATATTGAAAAAGACACGGTGGCAAAAATCTTAGACTTTGTGGACTTTTTCCCCAACTATATGATAGGTTCTAACGCGGCTTTGCCAATAATTGGCGGTTCAATATTAAATCACGAGCACTTCCAAGGTGGCGGTCACCTTATGCCCATGCATAAAGCACCGATTAAAGAGTATTTTGAAAACAAAAAATATCCTACCGTTACTGTGGGTGTGGTCGATTGGTATAATAGCGTTATTAGGCTTACGAGTAAGGATAGAAAGGCTATTGCAGATTTCGCGATTGACATTATCAACGCTTGGAAAACTTATAGCGACCAAGCTTGTGAACTTTTTGCGTTCACGGATGAAACTCCGCACAACTCACTTTCTCCCGTATGTAGAAAGACCGAAGACGGATATATTATCGACATAATTTTAAGGAACAATAGAACGAGCGAAAAATACCCAGACGGAATTTTTCACGCTCACCCTGAGTATCACAATATTAAGAAGGAAGGTATTGGGCTTATTGAAGCAATGGGCTTGTTCATTCTTCCAGGCAGATTGAAAAAGCAACTTAATATGATAGCTGAAATCTTGTGCAAGCTCGTTCCTTATAACAAGCAAGAAATTGAAGATAAAGAAAATTATCTCAACGCACATAAGGATATGATAGCAACGCTCGTTAGTGAAGGCTATTCTAAAGATTTACAAAGTGCGCAAGAACGCGTTACCGATTACGTAAACAAGGTGTGCAAAAATATTTTATATAACACAGCAGTGTTCAAGAACGACCAAAACGGATACGCAGGCTTTAAGAGATTTTTATCAGCTTGCGGAATAAATTAAAATAAAAGGAGAAAGAGAAAATGAACGTATTAGTAACAGGCGGTGCAGGGTATATTGGCTCACACACAACGGTAGAACTTCTTGAAGCGGGTCACCAAGTTGTTTGCATAGACAACTTTATGAATAGCAAATACGAAGCTGTGCGCAGAGTAGAAAAAATCACTGGAAAAAAGGTTAAGTTTTACGAAGGCGACATTCGCGATAGAAAAATTTTGGACCAAATTTTCACTGAAAACAAAATTGATGCGGTTATAAACTTTGCTGGTCTTAAGGCTGTTGGAGAGTCTTGTGCAAAACCGCTTGAGTATTACGAAAACAACATTGAAGGCTTGCTTATCTTAGCGTTTGCAATGCGCGATCACGGCGTTAAGAACTTAGTGTTCTCATCGTCTGCAACCGTTTACGGCAAACCTAAGAGCGTTCCTATCAAGGAAGATTTCCCGCTTTCAACTTCTAATCCATACGGAAGCACGAAGTTGTTTATCGAATATATGCTCAAAGACTTATATAAAGCTGACCCCAGTTTCAACATAGCAATCTTGCGTTATTTCAACCCAGTTGGTGCACACCATTCAGGTGATATAGGCGAAGATCCTAAGGGTATTCCCAACAATCTCTGCCCGTATATAACTCAAGTTGCCGTTGGCAAGAGAGAATATTTGGGAGTTTTTGGTGATGATTACAATACTCCAGATGGAACTGGCGTTAGGGACTATATTCACGTCGTTGACCTTGCAAAAGGGCACGTTCTTGCCGTAAATAAATTGGCGGAAAACGCGGGGTTAATAATAGTTAATCTCGGCACGGGCAAAGGCTATAGCGTGCTTGATATGGTTAAGGCTTTTGAAAAGGTTACGGGAAAGCCCATTCCTTATAAAATCATGCCACGTCGTCCGGGCGACATCGACGAATGCTATGCAGATCCTGCTTTGGCAAAAGAAATTTTAGGGTTTGAAGCAACCAAGACATTGGAAGACATGTGTCGTGACGCTATGAACTGGCAGACGAAAAATCCCAACGGCTACGATGACTAAAAGCTTGTAAACGTAGTTATAACTCGTTTTTAATCTTTTGTCAGTAAAAACAAAAGCGTAAAAGAGCAAAATTTGCAAAAAGTGCAGATTTTGCTCTTTTTTATATGTACAAATATTTGCAAAATCGTTAAAAACGGTGTAAAATAATAATTGCAAAAATCATATTTTTTAAAAAAAGGAGAAAATTATGAATTTAGGGTTTGTTAAAGTTGGTGCATATACGCCTGAAATCAAGGTTGCAGACGTTGACTTTAATACTCAAAAAATAATGCAAGGCATTGACGAAGGTGTAAAAGAAAGAGTGCACGTTATGGTGTTTCCCGAACTTTGCGTAACTGGTTATACCGCAGGCGATTTGTTTTTTTCTAAAACAATTCTCGATGCTTGTATTAACGCCTTAAAACAAATCGCTAAACACACGGTTAACAAAAACGTAATCGTATTCGTTGGGTTGCCGTTTGCGTTAAACGGGCGTTTATATAACGTTTGCGCGGGCGTATCTAACGGTAAAGTTTTAGGTATAGTTCCAAAGTGCAACTTGTCTGAATATAACGGCATTTTTGAAAAGAGATATTTTACTCCCGCCGATGAATATTTGTGCTATGTAAGTCTTGGCGAGCAATATAAGGATATTCCATTCGGTAAAAACATTTTGTTTGCCGACAAAAGTAACGGTGCGTTTAAGATTTCGGCAGAGCTTGGTGAAGATCAATATGCCACGGTTGCCACATCTATTTATCACGCTGTAAACGGAGCGAGAATAATAGTAAATCTTTCGGCAAGTCCAGAAAATTCGGGCAAGCTAAACTACAGAAGAACGTTGATAGAAAACCACTCTCAAAAAATCGTGGGCGCATATATTTTAGCAAATGCAGGGGAAGGAGAATCTACCACCGACTGCGTATTTTCAGGGCATAATATAATAGCGGAAAAGGGGAGAATACTTTCACAAAGCAAGCCGTTTACAAGCGGACTTGTTGTGGCGGAGATTGATTTAGACGCGATTGATTTTGAAAGGAGCAAAGTTTTTAAACAACAGTTAGGCTTGAACAAAAAGGATTACCACCTTGCTGAATTTTCGGTTGATACAAGCGATTTTTGTTTAACCCGCGTTTATGATAAAACGCCGTTCATCAAGCAAGGAGAAGAAGATTTTTTAATAGAAATTTCCGCTCAGGGCTTAAAGAAAAGAATAGAGCATACGGGCGCAAAGAAGTTGGTGTTGGGGCTATCTGGTGGATTAGATTCGTCACTCGCGCTAATAATAGCCGTTAGAGCAATGCAATTAACCAACCGTTCGTCAAAAGATATAATTTCAATCACTATGCCGTGTTTTGGCACTACGTCAAGAACGTTTGAAAACAGCGTTAAACTTGCAAAGGCGTTTGATACTACTCTAAAAAAGATAGATATAACAAAGTCGGTTAAACGCCACTTAAAAGACCTAAACCACTCAGAAAGCGTTCACGACGCAGCCTTTGAAAACTCGCAAGCGAGAGAGCGCACGCAAGTTTTAATGGACTATGCAAACGTTTGCGGTGGAATAGTCGTTGGTACAGGCGACCTTTCAGAGCTTGCGCTCGGTTGGGCTACTTATAATGGTGACCACATGAGCATGTATGCAGTTAACGCATCAATTCCAAAAACGCTCGTTCGCCACTTGGTATTAGCCGTTGCAAACAAATCAAAAATCAAGCTTAAAACGGTGCTTTTAGATATTTTAGACACACCGGTAAGCCCAGAACTTATTCCGTCCAATAACGATAAAATAGGTCAGGTAACGGAAGATATAGTTGGACCGTATATTTTGCATGACTTTTTCCTTTATTCAATAATCAAAGAAGGTTTCACGCCTGAAAAAACTTATCGCGTAGCGTGCGTTACGTTCGACGGCGAGTTTGACGAGCAAACTATATTAAAATGGTTAAAGACCTTTATAAGAAGATTTTTCTCTCAGCAATTCAAGCGTTCGTGCTTGCCTGACGGAGCAAAGGTTACCGAAATCTCGCTTTCACCGCGCGGAAGTTATGCTATGCCCAGTGATGCCGTTGCGAAACTTTGGCTTGACAGTTTGGAAAATTTATAACGGAGTAAACAAATGTATAGTCCAATTTTAGCGCAAATATGTTCGTTTATAGCAATGGTGTGCGCAATATCAAGTTATTTCGTCAGAAATAAAAAGCTGTTTTTAACAGTGCAAAGTCTTGCGATAATATTGCTTGCATTAATGAACTTTTTCAACGTTATATTCTTGCCGGTAATCACTTATTTGATTGCCATCATAAGAATGATAGTTTATTACTCTTATGAAAAATCAAATAACCCCGTGCCATTTTTAATAAAATCGTTGTTTGCTTGGTCAAACGTCGTTGCTTATTTCGTTCTTAACGCAATAAGCGGAACGTTGTTTAACCCTGTCGATTTGTTGGTGATGACTGCTTCGGTGTTGTATGCATACGGCTTCGGAATAAGAAATCTCCAACGCCTTCGTCTTTTCTTCCTTCCGCCAACCGTTTTGAGTATAATATATTTCGCGTTAATTCCTAACTCTATATTCGCGCTTGTGTCATACACGTTTGAGTTGTGCGCAAACGTAACGTCGTCTATCATGTATGCAAGCAGGCAAAAACGTTTTAAAAAGAAAAAAGCCGAAGATAAAATATATTAATATATAATGTATAATAAAAAAGCCAAAATTACGGTGCAAACGTCGCGCCGTAATTTTTTTTAAAATTTTTTTATTTTTTTTTTGTAAAACCCTTGACAAAACTATTAGTGTTGGATATAATGATAATAGTAATCATTACTGATAACGACTTGCAAGGAGGTAACAAATGCGTTATTCAAGGCAAAGAGAAATGATAACTGAAATAATAAAAAGCAGATGTGACCACCCTACAGCCGATATGATTTACAACACGGCAAGGGAGCGCGATGCTAACATCAGTTTAGGAACGGTTTATCGCAACCTTAAATTGCTTGCGGATGAAGGCGAAATCATAACGCTTGAAACCGAAGATAAAAAAATTCATTACGATGGAGACACTTCTCGTCACAGTCACTTTATATGCAGTGATTGCGGAAGGATAATTGATTTATTTAAGCCGGCGGAAACGCCCAATGAAATTAAAGAAATGGGGCTAACCGTTTCGGGAGAAAAGTGCATATATTACGGTTGTTGCAACGATTGCAAAAAAGTAATATAAAGGCAGATAAAAACAAAAAAAATAAAATATAATATAAGGCAAAAGCCAAAAAGGAGAATCTATTATGAAAAAATTTGTATGCAATATTTGCGGATATGTACACGAAGGCGACAGCGCACCTGCAAAGTGCCCTACCTGTGGCGCACCGGACACCAAGTTTAGCGTTCAATCAGAAGATCGTACTTGGGCAGCTGAACACGTAATTGGCGTAGCACAAGGCGTTGACCCTGAAATAATTGAAGGATTAAGAATGAACTTCACTGGTGAATGCACGGAAGTTGGAATGTATCTTGCAATGGCAAGAGTTGCACATCGTGAAGGTTATCCCGAAATCGGGCTTTACTGGGAAAAGGCTGCTTATGAAGAAGCAGAACACGCAGCAAAGTTTGCTGAACTTTTGGGAGAAGTTGTAACCGATTCAACCAAGAAAAATCTTGAAATGAGAATAGAAGCTGAAAACGGTGCAACCTTAGGCAAATTTGAACTTGCTAAAAAAGCAAAACAATTAAATCTTGATGCTATTCACGACACCGTTCACGAAATGGCAAGAGACGAAGCTCGTCACGGCAAGGCGTTCGAAGGTTTGTTAAAGAGATATTTCAACAAATAATAGGAGAAAAAAATGAAATTCGTTTGTACAGTTTGCGGATACGTTTATGACGAAGACGCTGAAGGCACGAAATTTGAACAATTATCAGACGATTATGCCTGCCCACTTTGTGCAGTGGGAAAGGACCAATTTGAAATTGAAGAATAGGTGATAAAATGAAAGAGAATTATATGGTATGTAATTGTAAGCAAGTTGACTATCATTCGATAGCAACTGCGGTAGAAGCGCACTCTAAGTTAGAAAACGTTTTAGACGTGTTCAAGGACGTTCAGAACACCACGCACTGTTCAACGGGTTGTGGCGGATGCTATCAAAAAGTTCTTGATATAATTAGCGAAATACTTATGGGATAAAACTCCTTATAAAACTAAACCAGATATAAAACCAAAAAAACTCGGCTTTTAAAAAGTCGAGTTTTTTTTATTAGCGCAAAAAACAACTTGAATTACAACTTCATTTTTGATATAATATTTTATAGATAATTTTTTAACGATTAGGAGTTTTATTATGAGCCAAAGTAATGCAAAATTATCAATACGTTGGGCTTATATGGTCGTGGGCGTTATCGCCATGCTGTTTGCCGGCGTTTTATACGCGTGGTCCATCTTAAAATCGCCTTTAACTCTCCAATTTGGTTGGGGGGCTTCTGATCTCGCGCTAAACTTTACGCTTGCAATGACCTTCTTTTGTATTGGCGGGCTTTTAGGTGCGCAAATATCAAAGCGATTAGGTCACCGAATAGCACTTATATTAGCAGGCGTTTTATCTGCGTTAGGGTTTTCGTTGACGGCAACGTTAAACGACGTTTCCGTTTTAGTGTTATACGTTACTTACGGCGTATTAGCTGGCGTTGGCATAGGAATTGCGTATAACGTTGTAATAGCTACCGTAAGCGCGTGGTTTCCCGATAAAAAAGGGCTTTGTTCGGGCTGTTTAATGATGGGATTCGGTGCTTCGGCTCTTATTTTAGGCAACGTGGCTGACGCTATGTTTAAGAGCGCAATAGGCTGGCGCGTTACTTACGTTGCTTTAGGGGTTGCTATTCTCTTAGTTTTATTGTTGGCTGGCATAATACTTAAAAAACCAGCTACCGATACTATTTTTCCCAACACTAAAAGTTCCAAGTCGGTTGGCAATGAACAAGGCAGGAAGCAAGACTTTACGTCAAAACAAATGCTTTGTCGTCCGTCCTTTTGGATGGCGTTTATGTGCATATCATTTTTGGCGGCGGTAGGGAGTTCTGTTATAAGCTTTGCTAAGGACCTTGCTATATCCACGAACGCGCCCGAATCTTTGGCGGTTTCGTTAGTAGGAGTGCTTTCTGTGTGTAACGGATTAGGCCGTATTCTTACAGGCGCGATATTCGACGTTATAGGCTGTAGAAAAACAATGATATGCGCCAATATAATTACTATATGTGCCGCTGGGGTAACTTTGATGGCTGTATCAATAAACTCTTTGGTATTATGCATAATCGGCGTATGTCTTACAGGAATGTCTTACGGTGCGTGCCCAACAATTACTTCGGCGTTTACTTCGTCATTTTTCGGAATGAAGCATTTTTCTAATAATATGGCACTAATGACCTTTACGGTTATGGTTGGCTCACTTGTTGCCACAGCTTCAAACACAGTTTTAGAAGCAACAGGCGGATATACCGTTACCTTTATAATGTTATTGGCTTTAACTTTCGTTTCGTTAGTGCTTAATTTGTTTATAAGAAAGCCGTAGTAGAAATATTAATTAAATTAAATTTTAATAAAAGAAAAAGCCTAACGGAAACCGTTAGGCTTTTTCTTTATTTGTAGAAAGAGGAAGAGTATGAACTGGTTTGAATTGATAGTTATACGACAGGCAAATGATTAACCATTCTCGTGCGCATAGCCACCGTAAAAAGTTGGTTTGTTTTTTTACAAACACATTATAACACTTGACAACCTATATTGTCTAATATATAATTATTATGCAAATGATAACTTTAAGTTATAAATTAAGGAGTGGTTATGGATTTACTTAAACTTAAATATTTTTACACTACCGCGAAATACGAACACGTTACTAAAGCTGCGGAAGAATTGCTTGTTGCCCAACCTGCTGTAACCAAAACCATCAAGCAGTTAGAGAGTGAGTTGGGAGTTGAACTGTTTGAGAAAAAGGGGCGTAATATAGTTTTAACTGAGTGCGGAAGTTTTCTAAAATCTAAGTTAGACGGGGTTTTTTCTATAATAGACGCACTTCCGCAAGAGTTTGAAAAAATTAAAAACCAAAGCCAAAAGACGATAAGGGTAAACGTTTTGGCTGCTTCAATATTCGTTTTGGAAACGGTTTTGGCATATAAAAACGCACACCCCGAAATAATTTTTAACATGATTCAATATGCAGAGTGGGATAAAACGGATATTCAAATAAGAACGGTATTAGCGTCCGAGTTTAAGCCGATATCTAACGAAAATACGTTTATAATTCAAGAAGAATTACTTTTGGCAGTATCCACCCGTTCAAAATATGCAAATGAAAAAACTATCTCACTTAAAGATTTAAGGGAAGAAAAATTTATATACTTAGCAGGTTCAAAGGCGTATAGATATATTTGTGATTCATTTTTTAAGCAGGCCAAATTTAAGCCTAATATAAGTTTTGAAACCGACTCGGTAATAGCGGTAAAAAATATTATCGGCGTTGATGCAGGCGTTGGCTTTTGGCCGGAAAAAACTTGGGGAAAAATTGATTATGAAACAGTTAAGCTTATACCCGTTACGGACGTTGACTGCAAGAGATACGTTGTCGTGGAGATAAACGAAAACTCGGCAAATAAAAAACACGTTCTTGAGTTTTTTAATCATATTGTGGGCATGCTTAAAATACTATTTAACCAATAAAATACGTATAGAAAACAGAAAACAAAACGGAAATTTTCCGTTTTGTTTTTTTATTTTAAATCAATTTGGAATAAAAATACTGTAATGAACATAAATTTAAGCGTAATAAACTTATTTATTCGTTAAAAATCGCAAAAATCTTACAAAAATAGACAAAACAAAGGGGATATAATGTATTTCACCGTCATTTCCAAAAAAAAGGCAATAACCTATATAAGCATTGTTCTGATTTTTTTAATTTTGATTTTGGTTTTGGGGGCAGGTGCGCAGGGCGCGTTTAGTGCTCAAGGCAAAAGAGAATTGCCCGTGTATTACGTTAAAACCGATCAAAAAAAGATTGCAATTTCTTTTGACTGTGCTTGGGGAGTAGATTATACGGACACTCTTCTTGAAGTAATGCGCGAGCAAGACGTTAAGTGCACCTTTTTCACCGTGGAGTTTTGGACGAAAAAACATCCTGACTACATAAAGAAAATTCACGAAGCAGGGCACGAAATTGGCACTCACTCTGCAACCCATCCGTATATGAGCAAGCTTGATAAAAGCACGATTGTAAAAGAACTTACGACATCAAGTCAGGCAATAGAGCAAATAACGCAAAGAAAGGTGGAACTTTTTCGCGCTCCTTACGGCGACTATAACGACTTGTTGATTAACACCGCGAAAGAACTTGGTCTTTATACGATTCAGTGGGACGTTGATAGCTTAGACTGGAAAGACCTTTCAAAAGAACAAATAACCGAACGAGTGGTATCTCGTGTAAAAAGCGGGTCTATAGTTCTTTTTCATAATCAGGGATTGCACACACACCAAGCTTTGCCACAAATAATAAAAAAGTTAAAAGAAAAAGGTTACACGTTTTGCACGATAGGCGAATTAATTTATCGTGATAACTATAAAATGGGCGCAGACGGCGCACAAATAGCAACACAGTAAGAAATTCTTTGGAGGAAATTTATATATGAACTATTTGCAAGAAAAAAACAACAAGGTATTTATAAGCGGACAAATAGTAACCGAAGCAGAGTTTTCGCACGAAGTTTACGGCGAAGGCTTTTATGAAATGAACGTAAGAGTAGAGCGTTTATCAGGACAAACGGATATTTTACCGGTTACAATTTCAGAACGGCTTATATCGGACAAAGACCTAAAAATCGGTGCGAATATAAACGCGATAGGTCAGTTTAGGAGCTATAACAAGCTAATCGAGGGAAAAAGCAAACTTATGTTAACCGTGTTTGTTCGCGAGCTTTTGGACTACGCTCCTTTAAGAAACCCTAACAGCATAGTGTTAAGCGGATACATTTGCAAACCGCCAGTATACCGCACAACACCGTTCAACAGAGAAATAGCAGACGTTCTTATTGCGGTAAACCGTTCGTATAACAAGTCTGACTACATTCCGTGTATAGCGTGGGGGAGAAACGCGCGTTTTGCCAAGAATTTAGCCGTGGGCGAAAAGATAGCCATTAGCGGAAGAATACAAAGTAGAGAATATCAAAAAAGGATTTCGGACGGCGACGTTAGAACGCTAACAGCTTACGAAGTTTCAATAAGTAAGCTTGCCGCCTATGAAAATGCAGACAGCTTTGACGTGGATGAAGAGTTTGATCTTCTAAGCTGTGCTTTTAGCGACGATAACAAACGAGAAGTTTATATAGACTAATTTTATAAAAGTTATATCAAAACAAAAAAGCGTACTGTCATTTCAGTACGCTTTTGCTTTTATTATTTAAATATTAGTTTTGCTTCTTGCGTTGGATAAAGTAAATTGCAGTTCCAAACAGGCAGGCACAAACGAGTAAGATTATAAGAACGTTTCTAACTGCAACGCCAGCAGGGTCTTTAATCGCGTTGTTAGAAATATAACCAAACGTCCATTCTCCATTTTGGTCAATTACTGCAACGTAAGAGTAATTGTCATATTTTTTTATAATCTTAACGGCGGTGTCTTCCTTTAGGTCTAAAACTTTTTCTGTCAATCCAACGTCGCTAAAGAGTGCGGTATCAATAACCTTTTCTACAGTATATTTTTCCCACTTAAAGTCTTCGGCAAGCGTTTCAACGGTAAAGGACTTTGGAATATATCCCGCGTGCGTTTTTCCGTTAACTTCAAAATAAGCGTAATAGAACTCTCTATCAAGATAAGTTATTGTTGTTAACGGGGAGATTTTGCTGTGTTTTTGAAGGCTAACGGTGTTTTCGTCCGTTAAAGCGTAATCTCCGTTAACCGTAATAAGCGGTAAGAAATATCCGCTAACGTCAGTCGTAATATACGCTTTTTCAGGAGCAGTGGTTTTATTTAACGTTTGCTCGGTAACGTCGTCAACTTGGGTTGAGTGAATAAGCACCAACGTATCTTGTCCCGCAAGAACGTGCATTGAAAGGCTTCTATAAGCCGTCGAATGTTCAATGGAACATATATACAAATATTCATTCGTGCACTTATCAACGCGCGTATATTCGAAAACTTGGTCGTTCTTTTTAACGGTGAACACGTTTGCGCCGTCTTTGGCTGTGAAAACCTTTAACGTTTCAATGTCTGCATTTGCGCCCGTGGTTATGAACGATTGGGGAACGGTAACGTCCTTAAACGAAATATTGGGTAGATTAGATGCCTTTCCTATAAATTCGTGTCCGTTATAAAGGAAAAAAACTTCGTTGTTTATATAGTCTAACGCGAACGATTTAACGTCTTTTGACGGGGCAGATATATCAAGCTCAACCAGACCGGAGTTAGTGTTGTAATAAACTGAGTTTTGGTCAAGCACGAAAAGAGCACCGCTTAAATCCGTTTGCATTTTTTTAACACTCGTTAACGTATCTGAAACGAGAGAGAGTTTATAATTGTTTTGCTTGGTAAGTAAATTTATTTTGTTTGCAGTTGCAATGTAAAAATTTTCGTAAACGTCAACGGCAAGGTGTAAGAACAATTCACCGCTAATGGAAGCCATTTGCTCAAAAACGAGATTGTCTTCACTCGCACGGTAAATAGTCGAACAAGTTCCGTCGTAAACGAGCGCGTAATAATAACCGCATTGATAAGTAATATCGCGAATGCTGTTTTCGCCAAATGGTTTTAAAGGTTGGCTGGGGTTTTCACCAAACTCCATAAATCTTAAACTACCTGAAACGAGATTGTGTGAATAAGATAAAAGCACGGAATTATTGCCAAGAGCAAACGCATCTGGTTTTTCTCCGTCAACGCAAATCGCGTCAGTGCTATTTGTGAAGTTTTCGCGGTCGTAAAGAGTGGGGGTATTGGTGTTGATAACCTTAAGCCATCTTCCGTCAAGCACGGCAACGGTGTCGCCTTGCTTTTCTATTTCGACTGCGGTCGTGCTAACTCTATTATAAGCCGTTTTGTTTCTTGCGATAGCAAACCCCGTGAATGTAAGAGTAGCGTTTGGATTATCGATAGAAAATTCTTGTATAGTATCTCCGCTGGTAACTAAAAGCGTTTTGTTGTCCTTAAAAGAAAGGTTGATAGGCGATTGGGGTTTTCCCAATTCAAAAGATGAATCTTGGTCGAAAATAGCAAACGTTTGCGGTTTAGGCGAATTTTCGTTAATAGCTAATCTGCAAATAGTGCTATTTTCATCTATATAGTAAAGGTAATCACTGTCAGCCACCATCTTTTTTGGCTTTGCGCTGGATAAAACAGCATAAGAATCTTTGTTTTGTATATCTCCGTCCAAAGTCATCATGCAAACGCCGGAGTTGGTTACGAAGAAGATTTTGTTTTCAGAGTTAATTGCAACGTCTGACTTTTCTGCAAGAATGTTTTTATCAAGAAGCTTTGAAACGCCGTTTTCAGTTATTGAGAACACGCGCAAATAGGTTGCGTAAGAAGTAACCAAATAGTTGCCGTTAGTCTTAAAATAACTTATCGCTTCGTCAGAAAGCTGATTTTCTTGGTTTAACGTAAAGTTTTGTGACGAGAAAAGTTTAGAAACGTTAATTTTAAATAATCTTGATTCAGAAGATACCAAAAGCGAGTCATTATATTTTTCAACTTCGGTAAAGGTGGTTGCATCAACTGAAGCAGATTGTCCGTTTTTGTAAACGAACAAAGAGTTAGTGGTCATAATTGCGGTAGTTCCGTCGTGACAAACGGCGTCAGACGGGGCAAACAACGAAAGGTATTCTAATTTGCTAGACGGCAAAAAATAATTTGCCTTATACTCATCGTCTGCATAAACTTTATTTGCGGGTAACGCAAAAATTGCCGAGCAAACGAAAAACAGCACGGCAAGCGCAAAAACTGATACGATTTTAATATTCTTAACACAAAACTTCTTCATGTTAAATATTTTAACACATAAAAAATTTTTTGTCATTATATTTAAAGAACTTATTTAAATTTTTATATAGTAGTGAGAAAAAAGCGCATTTAATCGCCATTAAATTTAATAGTAAATATGACAAAAATTGGCATATATAAAAGCGTATGATAAATAAAAAAGCGAACGAATGTTCGTTTTTTTGTGGCACTAAATATTGACTCTGTTAAAAGCAGGGGGTTATACTTTAAGCACATCAACGGAACGGGTGTAAAAAAGTTTAAGAAGGAGAATCAAATGAATTTAAACTACGTTAAAACTTTACTTTACGCATATCCACACGTTACGGCTTTAACAGAGCAGATTGACGAAATAGTGTTATCAAAGGCACTTTTGTCGATAAGAGATTATTCCCCGTGTGAAGAGCAATGTGAAAAAATCATTGAGTTAACTGAACAAAAGAAAACGTTGATAGATTTTAAGTTGAGAATGGACAAAGTGGTTAATAAACTCAACGAATACGAGCTTGATTGCTTAGATTATAAATACTTTAAGCAAAAACCCAAAGAAAATTACATAGGTTTCGATGCAAGCAGTCGAACGTATTTCAGAAGACAAATAAGGATTGTTAAAAAGGTTAATTCTCTTATAGAAATACAAGGGATAAACGACGAGTGGTTTACAAAAAAATGTTTGAGAATGAGTTTCTTTTTCGAGCTTTTGCGCAGAGTGATAAGCGCGGAAAACGCACTTAAAAAGAAAAAGACAGCAAAAAAGAAAGAACGTTTGCCAGAACGGCAGGCGTTGAGCGCGTAATTACAAGTTGCTATATTCGTTTTCGTCGTAATATTCGCACGTTGGAATTTTAGATTGTCTTTTGTTGCCAAACGCAATGAGTAATCCAATCACGCCAGCAAACGCCAAGCAGGCGATTATGGTAACTCTAAGGCTTAAAAAGTCGCCGTCGTTATTAGGTTCGGGGCTTTGTTCATCAGGTGGGGCTAAAAAGGTTAGCGGATTAGGGTGATTGGGAATGGAGAATGGTAACACGCACTGTTCTTTAACGTAACCCAAACGTCCGTTATACTCAACGAAAAAAGCGTTTCCACTCGGCGTTAAAATACTGCCGTAATAAGCAAGCTCGCGTTCGGGAAAAACGTATTGAATGGGAGTGGAAAGTTGGATGTCGGCGTAAAGAACAGCCGTTTCGCAAGTGTACACGGAAAGGGTAAGAAAAGGGTGTTCCACGGTTAACCCATCGTCGAAAAGCGCACTTTTCGGAACGAATCCGTCAAGTGCGACAAGTTCGCCCAATCCAAAAACTTCAACGTGATAAAAATCGCCAACCGTATCTAAAATTTCAACGTAATATGTGTATGGCAAAAAGAACAATTCGACTGAATCCGTTGCGTTTTTATAAAAAGGAGTGCTGTGGTTTATAACTCTTAAATATTTACTCTGCGCCTTAGTATTTACTACAAAAAACGGGAGACAAACGAATATACAATAACAGAGCAATGCGATAATTAAACTAACAAATTTTTTCATAATCCACCTTTAAGGAGTGTAAGACTGATTATAAAATAAAAAAAAAGAAAAACACCCAATATTTTTATCAAAAAAAGCGTAATATTGTCAAAACCAAAAATTTGTGAAAAAGCAAAGATATAATTGACTTTTTATATAATATATAGTAAAATGATAACATTCTTTTGAAAATTTTATCACGGAGTGTTATTATGAACGTTTTCGAGATTATAATGTTCGTTGCATATTTCGTTCTTATGCTCGGAATTGGTTTTTGGTTCTTCTTTAAGAGCAAAAGTAAAGGGGAAAAAGACTATTTCCTTGGCGGAAGAAATATGAATGGTTTAGTGGCGGCTTTCTCAGCAGGCGCATCTGATATGAGCGCGTGGGTGCTTATGGGGCTTCCCGGTTCAATTTTCTTATACGGTTTAGGTCAAGTTTGGATTTCAATCGGATTGTTTGTTGGAACTGTTTGTGCATGGCTGTTCGTTGCACCTAAGCTCCGTCGTTACGCAATTAAAGCGGGCGACTCAATTACTATTCCACAATTTTTATCAAACAGATTTTTGGCGAAAAGCCCATTGCTTCGCGTATCTTGTGCAGTTATTTTCGTTATCGCATACTGTGTTTACACGGCGTCAAGCCTTTCTGCTTGTGGCGATTTGTTTAACACCGTAATGGGAATTGACAGAACGCTTGCAATGATTATTGCAGCAATAGTAATTCTCGTTTACACGTTGTTGGGTGGCTTTAACGCAGTTTGCTGGACGGACTTTTTCCAAGGCTTAATAATGCTTGCTGCACTTATGCTCGTTCCAGTCGTTGCAATGTTCGTTATTAACGCATCGGGTTCAGTTGGAACGGTTACCACACCTGATCATTATTATAGTTTTCTTTCAAGCGGAAGCTTTGACTGGGCAAGTATTTCTGATATTTTATCAGGTCTTGGTTGGGGCTTAGGATACTTCGGTATGCCACATATCTTGGTAAGATATATGTCAATTCGCTCTGAAAAAGAAATGAAAAAGTCACAAATTATCGGTATCGCATGGATTGCTGTTATTCTCTTTATGGCTACCATAGTTGGTATCGTAGGGCACACCTATCTTGGAGATTCGTTGTCAGCGGACGATAAGTCGCTCGTGTTTATCAAAATGGTTAAAAACATTTTCGGTATCGGTGCGTTGGGATTGATCGGCGGGCTTTTGTTATCTGCAATCGTAGCGGCGGCAATGAGCACTGCGGATTCGCAATTATTATCTTCTTCAAGTTCGTTTGCTTCTGATATTTATAAAACTACAATAAAAAAGAACGCAAGCGACAAGGAAATGCTTTGGGTAGGAAGATTTGCAGTTGCGGTTGTTTTAATCGTTGCATTCTTCATTGCAGTTAACCCTGCTTCAGGCGGAATTATGGCACTCGTAGAAAGTGCGTGGGCATTATTCGGTGCTGCATTCGGTCCGGCAGTCATACTTGCACTTTATTGGAAACGCTTTAACTATAAAGGTGCGGTTAGCGGAATTATTTCAGGCTTTGTTGTTGCGGTGTTATGGATGTTTGCGTTTAACAAAGGCGATGCAAGCTGGATTGTTGCCACCAACCTTTACGAACTCGTTCCAGGCTTTATCGTAAGCCTTATCGTGTGTGTAACCGTTTCGCTTTTAACTAAAGCTCCTTCTAAAGAAATCGTTGAATTGTTTGACGAAGTTAATGCTTGGAAAGAAGATGAATCCGTTTCGGCATAAGCATAAAAATTACTAAAAATAATCAAAACTGCGTATACTTTTTGTGTGCGCAGTTTTTTTATTGAAAAGGAAAAATTTCAAAAAGCGTTATATAAGCTGATGACTATATTAATCGTGCTGTTTTGGTCGGTTATTGCTTTTTTAAGCGCGTATACGTTCGTGCTAATAAAATACGTTTATCCGCTTGAATATAAACGTGAAGTTTTTTACTATGCAGATGCTTATGGTTTAGAGCGCGCGTTAGTTTTTGCCGTTATTAAAACCGAAAGCAGTTTTAACAAAAATGCCGAGAGTAATAAAGGAGCGATAGGGTTAATGCAAATAACCGAAAGCACAGGCGCGTATATAGCAAAAAGAAAGGGCGTTAGCAACTACGACTTAAAGGATATAGAATGCAATATAGATTTTGGGTGTTATTATATTAAATATTTAACGGAAAGGTTTGCACGGCAAGAAACTGCGCTTATAGCGTATAACGCAGGCGAAGGAAAGGTCAGAGAGTGGCTTAATGACAAACGATATAGTAAAGACGGCAAAAGGCTAATAAAAATACCGTATAAAGAAACAAGAGAGTATATAGAAAAAATTAATCAAAACTTTTCAAAATATAAAAAATTGTATGGAAATATCCTTGACAAAAGTTAAAATTTTGAGTAATATATAAAGGCTGACACGTGAGGGTGGCGGAATTGGCAGACGCGTACGTTTGAGGGGCGTATGGTTATCCGTGTGGGTTCAAGT
>JAZTZE010000023.1:0-1404 GCA_045637285.1 Christensenellaceae bacterium
GATGAAAAGCCAGTTGGTTTTGTTGTTATTGATAAAAGTGGTAATTTAGATGCTCCCACTTATAAAGAGTGGCGTACCGTTACCAAATGGGCTTATCGCTTTCCTAACTATAAGCTTATAGAAAATGGCTTGCCTCAAGAAATTGTAGGTAGCGTTTTAAGTAAAAATGTTAAAGTTGATAACGCTTTGCTCAAAGCTTTAGCTGATGAAAGCAAAGTTGATGTGCTCGTAATTGTTAAAGTTTACGATATGAACGATACTATCGTAAGTGGTTTTAGTTCTCGTGAAGATGATGGACCTTTCGTTTTAGTAGAACTTTCTGCTGATATGTACGTTTATAAAAAAGACGGCGACAAACTTTTAAAGAAGCGTTTCCGTGAACGCGAAATCAAAGATATGGGCAACTACGATCGTCCGCAAGAAACTATTAAGTGGGCGTTGGCAAACCTTGTTAACAAAATGGAAGGTAGACCGAAAATTTAAAAGCAGTTACAAAAAATTGAGGGTTCTCTCAGATGTGAGAGAACCCTTTTGATATTTAATAGAAGCTTTACTTAAAACTCAATTACATCACCGGTAGCAATGTAGTTCAGTTTAGGCATTTGCGCTTTCAAATATTCATATTGTTCAGTGCCGGTACAGTGACAAGTGTAGTAGGTTGCACCATATTCGTTAAGGATGGCAGCGGATTTATCCAAGGTTACTGCGTCTTCGCCTTCGGTAGTAAGACGGAAGAAGTGGAAGCCACCGATGAGGATGTCCGGTTTTAACCATTCCATAATATTGAGGATACCTTTGTGGGAGCAACCGCTGATTACGATGCGTTTACCGTTTTCTTCAATAATAAGGTATTGTTCGTGGAGGAAGTCATCAGGGATGAATTCGCCATCAACTAATTTATTCAGACCATAGGGGTCAGCAAAATATTTTGCTTCGCGGTCATTGCAGTTCAGCAGAGTAATGTTTTCGGAAAGTTTGATAGGTTCGCTGGTAAGAACGAAGCGAGGATTACCTTCCAAACCTTCGGGGATGCTTACGTTGAAATCTGTACCGGAGTAATATTGGTTGAAACCTTTGTTGCTAATATAAATGGGGGCATGGTCGTTAAGCTCGATAAATTTTGCCAAGCCGCCACCATGATCGTAATGACCGTGGCTGATTGCAGCAAAGTCTACTGCTTTTAAATCAACGCCCATTTTTTCTGCGTTATCTGCAAATTTTTCGGATGCACCGGTATCAAACAAAATCTTTTTGCCGTCAGCTTCAATATAAAGGCTTAAACCATGTTCGCAAGCCAAGCATTCATCGTGAGAAATGTTCTCCATTAAAGCATATATCTTCATAATTTCACGCTCCTTTATTGATAGAAAAATTCTATCCTATTTTGAAATTTATGGCAAGTTT
>JAZTZE010000024.1:0-9617 GCA_045637285.1 Christensenellaceae bacterium
TTTTTTTGTACTTGCAATTTACAAAAACAAGTATATAATAATATACGAGCATTAAAAAGTAATATGTATTAATGCTGAAGTAATACAAAACCGGGCCCGAAATGCGAACCAACGAAACGAACCCGGCAACCCACCAACGCGGGCCGAATATATTATAAATTGCCGGCCCGCAAAAGTCAAAGAAAGGACGGCAAAACAATGAAAGAAAGAATTTTCAAGCAGCTTGCTTGTGTTAGTGAAAATGACGCGGCAAACTTTGAGAACAAAGCCAACGACATTTTAGCGCAAACGCCAGACCCAGAAATAATAATTGATCAGACGCGACCATTTACAATGTATGTGCTTTACAAGGTTAGTAAAAACGTTCCGGAGAGTGCTCTTGAACTACTTGAATTATTAGACCCGAACGGCGGGCACGCGACTTGTGAAGACTGCGATTATTTTATAAAAGATAAGGACCACCGAAAAAAGTGGGGTATATGCAGCCGAAAAAAAGGCGAAAGAACTCACATAAACGGCAGAGCCTGCGAGTTTTATTATTTGGAACTGCGAAAAGACGCGGCGGAATTAATAAAAAAGTACGAACAGATACCATATAAAAAATAATTCAACGGACATAATCAATATTATCTATTATGTATTAAGTGTTATACAAAAAGGAGTTTATAAAATGCGTTTATTCTTTGAAGATCCAAGCGGCGAACGCCTGGCGATAGATACGAGCCGCCAAGAGTGGGCCGCGACATACGAAACGGAAGACACTAAAATAAGTGACGACCATTTTATTATACAAGTTGAAGACGCGGATATATTGCGCCGCATAGAAAGAGAAGCGGACTTTTGCGGATATGGCTACAACCGCGAAATTGACGACGAAACGAGAACGCCGCAAACTTCCGTTTATGCTGAATATTTGCAAGAGCTCGCGCATTTCAATATTGAAGCCGAAACAATAGGAAGTTACGACGACGGCCGAAGCGCGGAAGATCTGGCGGACTATTTGAAAAAGTTAACCGCCAGAATTGAAAACGCAAAACAAACCGGATATTTTGACGCTGTACAATATGCCGCGTTAATCCTTATACTGCAAGATATTAACGAAAGCATAGATTTATACAACCGAACCGAAGCAATATACAAGGAAGCGACGCAAGGCCAGGAAGAACCAGAGCCGTTTTAATTGTTGACCAAAACACCGAAAGGGGAGAACGAAGCGCGAGAGTTTAGCAAGCAAAGCACTTTTCCGGAAGATCCGGAACGCGCAACCACGCAAGGGCCGACCCCTTGAACCCCTAAAGGCAAAAAACGCCGCCAGAGCGACGAAAACAAGGCGCGGCGGGTAATTATACCAAAGCAAAAATAAACCCGCTGAAAACGCCGATTTTTACCACCTGGCAGCCTATTTCTTCCGAAAAATCTTATTTACGGAAGAAATTATATAAAAACGTGCATTTTTCAACGTTTTGAGCGACTTTAACAGCTCGCAACCATTAGAAAACTTACAGTATATGGAAGAAAAGGAAAGGAGAGCGGATAAAATGGCCGAAATAATAACAATATTATCACGGAAAGGCGGAACCGGAAAAACAACAACGGCCCAGAGCATAAGCGCAGCACTTCAAAAAAAAGACAAAAGTGTTTTATTAATTGACCTTGACGCACAAGGAAATTTAACCGCCAGTATGAACGCGCCCGCGACCGGGTACAATATAACGCATTTACTGGAAAAAGTTATAAAACCCGCGCAAGCGATCCGAAGCACTGAAAACGGCGACATAATAACCGCAAGCCGATTTTTGACCGGTGCCGATTTAGCTTTAGAAAGCGACAAGGAATTAAACCGCGCCGTTGAACCATTAAAACCGCTTTATGATTATATAATTATTGACACGCCGGCGAATTATGGAAAATTGACCAGAAACGCGCTTGCAGCGTCAACGGCCGCGATTATTACGGCGGAAGCGTCAACCTATTCAGAACAAGGCTTTGCCGAAGTTGTTGAAATAGTAAACCAAATAAAAGACATTAACCCGGCTTTGACTTTGCGCGGCGTTATTGTCACAAAATACGCGGGCCGAAGTAATGAAGTTAAAAGGATCCTGGAAGAAATGCGGACGGAAGCCGACGAGCTCGGAGCTCCGATAATTGACCCGCCTATTAGATTAACTGATAAAGTTATTGAAGCACAAAACGCCCGCCGGAACCTTGCAGAATACGCGCCACGAAGTACGGCGGCGAAATGTTACGACGAAATAACAGAAAAAATATTAAAGTGGTAATATGTATATTGTATTATGTATTATGTATTAATTGAAAGGAGTTAAAACAATGGCAAAGAGTTTTGAAGCAGCAACGGAAGAAATGGAACACAAAACGAACGCGCCGGAAGCCGTACAAGTGCCGGCCGGTTATACTCTGAAAAGAGAAAGCAAAACAAAGCGTACAAGTTTAGTAATGCGGCCGAGTGCTTTTGAAAAACTGGAAGACCTTGCAGCGGTACAAGGCAAAAGCCGTAATGACCTATTAAACGAGATTATAGAAGAATATCTAAAAGACAAATAAAAAGGAGCTTTTACAATGGCGGAAAACGAAGAATATTATACTGTTCGCGAAGTAATGGAAATACTGAAGCGATCCAAAAGCGGCGTACTTGCATATATTAACGGCGGACTATTAAAGGCCCGGAAGTTACGCCCGGACGCGCCTAACAGTAAATTATTGATATTAAAAAGCGATCTGGAAGAGTTTATAAAAAACGGAGTGCCGGCCGGGTATTATCAAAAACTTTATCCGCGCCCGCATAAAAGAGAAAAGGCCGCGAAATGAGTTATTTTAAAGAAGATCCGGAGAATTACGGAATGGAATTAAAGAACAAAAACAAGGGAGATCCAATAAATACGGTTGGACTTTTTACCGGTCCGACATTAAGCGAAAGCGAATATATTTTTGCCGATCCGGCAATATTTACCGAAGACGCGCAAAAGACTTTTGCAGAACTACCGGCGAACGAACAAAATCAATTTATTGTTGAACTGTTAGACGAATTTTATAGAAATAACCCGGAATATGCTAATTTCGCACGCGAAGAAATATACAAACACCCGCGCGAGCTCTTGAAGTATTTCAAGCATATAAGCCCGGAAGATTTTACAACCGCCGGCGTTTTGTTGAGTAGTGCCGAATGTAAAGACCGCTACCAGGAAATGCAGCGGCGCATATTATACGCCGAAGAACACGCCGGAGATCTGGACGGCCCGGAAGAATACAAGCCATTAAAAAGTATATGGCCGGTATTACGAATACGAAACATATTTACAGAAAGCGAATTAGCTGCGTTTTATTATCTGCAAAACCCGCGAAAGAAAAGGCGCGGGCCGTATATAACAGAATCAAAAAGGCAAAAGACAAAAACCGACGAGATACCGGACCGCCTGGCAACTATAACGCAAAATAAATATAAAAACGCATTATCAATTGAATCAGTTTACAAACCGGCGGAAGCGGTAACTTTTGACACGAACGGCCGCATAGTCTGGCCGGGCCCGGAAGAAAACAGGCGTATTACACCAGAATTTGAAAAGAACGGCAATATATTATTGACGGCCTGGAAAGGAACCGAGAAAGAAGAAACTGTAAAACTTGTGAATGTAAAAAATTTAAATGAAGTAGTTAATTCTATTTCCTGGCAAGATTTATCAGAACTCTTTTCTATTATCAGCAAAAGCGTACAACGTCAATTTGAAAATGATCCGTTTACAGAAATAAAAACCGGCGTATCAATTGACGCGTACGAACTGGCGGAAGCTTTAGGAACTTCACGAGTTAAAGGAATTGAAGCAATTAAAAGAGCACAAAAAGCCGTTTATCAATTTGTTGGACTTGTGGGAGTAGCACAAGGAAAGAAAACGCCCGGACTACCAGACGAACACACTTTAATTAATTACTGGGGTATGGAAGACAATATAATAAAATTTGATAGTCCATATTTAACCGATCTATTATTAAAGCTCCGGGCCGAAGCAGTTAGAAAACGCCCGGACGGATCTATTGAAACGAAGCAAGACGGAACGCCGCTTTTTAAACCGTTTGAATCATTTTTGATACATAGCGACATACTAAAAGAACGCGATAAACTGGCAATTGAAAACGTTAAAATCATAGTTTCTGTAATAGAAAGCGGCGGGAAGCGGGCCCATATATCAGCACGCGAAATAATAAAAAGAAATAGCGCACTTAATTATAAAATACAAAGCGCACCGGGAAACCAAAGGCCGAGCATATTAAAACGCGTTTTTTCTAACACCTGGAAATATTTAAAAGTTGATACGGATCTATTAAGCAGATACGAAAATATAACTTTACCAGATGAAAAAAACGTGCCGAGTATGTCAACCCTTGACACGGTTTACAGCTTTAAAAACGACGGCAAAAAACGAATGCCGGACACATAAAAAGGCGATAAATTTCCTACTGAAGTGCATAAATTTCCTACTGAAGTGCATAAGGGCAAAACGTGAACGCTAGTAATTGCAACGAATACAGACAATTAAAAAACCGCTAATAACCATTAATAACCATTAATAACAGAAGTGGGCCCCGCTTGACGGCGGGCCCCTTCATATATGAAAATGATATTGAACTAAAAAACACGGCCGCGTTTAGGATCTGGAAAACCACACACGACCGCGAACAATTAAAACCAGTTAACCCGGCTTTATATGATTATTATATATCGCACCGGGAGAAAGGAAAAGAGAAAATGACAAACCAAAACGAAAACCCGGAAAATGAAACCAGGAAGAAAAGAGCAGCGGAAAATGTTGAACAGTTTTTCGACTTCCGCGACAAGATCCAGAAAGAAACATACAAACCAATAAAAACCGGCCTGGACTTTTACGACGAACTAATGGACGGCGGAGCACAAACGCAAACCCTAACCGTATTAATTGCGGAACAGGGAGCCGGTAAAAGTATGTTACTTCAGCAACTGGCCGAAAGCATAGCAGCACAACACGACCGCCGCGTTATTTATCTGAATTTTGAAATGTCACGCGAACAGTTACTTGCACGCGCGATAAGTGCCAGAATATACAAACGCGGCAATATGAAGAAAACACAAAAAGATATTTTGCGCGGCTATAACTGGACGGATAAAGAACGCGCGGAGATCCTGGAAGCGTTAGACGAATACGAGCGGGAAGCACTTCCATATATAAGCTATAACCCTAAAGGAATAGACGCAAATATTGAAGATCTGGAAGAATATTTAAACGAGCTCGGAGAATACAGCGCGGTATTACAGAATCCCGCGCCGGTGTTATTTGTTGACTACTTGCAATTAATACAGAATAAACGCGGCGAAAAAAGTCAAGAAATCAAAGACCGGTTAACGCAAGTATTAATCGATCTGAAGCATTACGCAATTAAAAATAATACTTTTGTTTATCTTATAAGTGCGATTAACCGCCAGAGCTCGACCGCCCAAAAAATAACCGCCGCAAGTGCTCGCGATACTTCCGCGATAGAATACCAGGCCGATTATTTAATATCATTACAGAATTATAAAGACCAGGCGACGGCGAATAATAAAGGCTTGCAGCGAATGATATTGAAGTTACTGAAGACGCGCGACGGCCAAAGCGGCGTATATTCTACCGTTTACCGGAACGGTAAATATAATTTCTTTAAGGGAGAATATAAAGGCGAATATGACGAAATAATGGACGCAACCGATCAAATAGAATTACCGGAAGCATATTCTTTTTTACTTGACTAAAAGAATATAAAGCAAAAAGAGCGGGCAGAAAAACCCGCTTTTTTATTGCCTATATAAAAAAATATGTGGTATAATGTAATATGTAAAAGGGTGTAGTTAATACATAATACATAATATTAAAAAAGGAGTGTTGAAAAATGCCGTTATATTACGGAACTAAACCACCGGAAGAAATCAAACCGGAAACAGAACCGCCGGAGCTCGACGCGGAAGCACTGGAAGAGATCCGAAGCGAAAACGAGAAATTGACGGAAATGATCCGGGCCGCCGTAACTGAAATAAAGAGAAATAAACAGACCCAGAGAATAGACGGCGCGGAAGTATATCACCGACTAAACGAAATAATAAAAGCGATTAAACCGGCCAACAGCATAATAGACCGCATAATTGAAAACCAGTAAACGAAAGGCGAACCAATGAAGAAAAATATTTTTGATAAGATAGACGACGCAAAAGCGAACCGCGCCGCACTGTTAAAGGAGCTCAAAAACCAGAAAGCCGAAAGCGAAAAGGAAAAGGCGAGAAAGGAAACGGAAGCGGCGGAGATCCTGGAAAAAGGAAACGCCGACGAATACGCAGCAGCGAAAGCAGCGAGCAGAAACGCAGCGGATAAAATAGAATTTTATACAAAGCGCATTGAAGACATTAAGGCCGCGCCGATAATTGATAAAAGCGACCGCGCGTATTATATAAACGAGCTCGACAAATACAAGGAAAAGAAAGCGGCCGAAGATCTGGCAATTATTGCGGACGATTTACAGAAAGCATACAACGCAGCGGAAGACTACCGCGCCGCGCTGAATATAACCGGCGAATATTACAAAGCAATAACAGAAAAGGAATACCGGCCCGGAACTTTTGAAGACGTCCAGGCGGCCAACGGTTTATCGAATGCAATTGAAAGGGCTTTAAGTTTTCCAATAATCCAGGGGAATAAATGAAAGTGTGTACCAGGTACAAGGCCGGAAGTGTGACGACATAACGGCCAATAACCGGCAAGGAGCCGGCGCGCGAACTTTGCAAATTGTTTTGCTTTTCTTTCTGGCAAAATGATTTTACTTTCATAACGTGCCGGATCCAAAACCGGAAGAATAACGAAAAGGAGTTTTCATATATGATAATTAAGACAAAACCGATAGAATACAAGCGCGAAAGCGCAATAAAAAGAGCACGCCAGGCAATAAGCCAGAGAATAAACGAACTGAAATTTTTGACACTTCCGAAAGCCACGCGCGAAAAAATAAAGGAGCTCGGACTTGATCCGGCAAGTAGGAACGAACAGCGCAAGGAGTACAGATAGAAGACGACGCGACAAAAAATATTTTTCCAAAAAAATAAAAAATTGTTTTTTGTTGAAATTTCAACGAAAACACCCCTCCTTTATACCTCCGGAGCGTCAAAAAATATAGACCGGTGTGTGGTACCTAAAAAATATATAATTCGCGAAAAAATAGAAGTACAACGGGGTAGGTTGTACCGAGTTAATAAGATTTACAAGGAGTTAACTGAACAATGGAAAAAGGCGAACGCATAGAAGCAAAGCGCGAAGAACTGGAAAAGCTTTTTGCCGGCCTAACTGAAAATAAAAAGAAAATTGCCGGCGACCTAATAAGCCAGGCGGCTTTTTTAGGCATAACGCTTGAAGATCTGGCCGAAAGCATAAACAAAAACGGAACGGTAGAAGAATACACGAACGGCGCAAACCAGAGCGGCCGGAAAGTTAGCAGCGACGCGAAATTATATTCAAACTTAATTGCAAAATACAGCGCGATTATAACAAAATTAATAAAACTTGCACCGGAAGAAAAAGGGCCGGCCCAGAGGATAGAAAACCCGGAAAGAAACGCACTTTCAAATATTGAACGCGACAACCTGGAAAGGGAAATACATAACCGCGCTTTTTCCGAATACGTAAAAGCAATAACAAGCGACGAAATCACGCCGGAAGACTATGCCGATTTTATGAAAGAGGAAGAAGCCAGGCAGCGCGAAAAAATGGCCGAAAAATAAACGTTTTAAGGCACTTTTATTTTTGTAATGATATAATTAATCATAGAAAGAAAGTTGTTTATTATGAGCGGTATTAGTCTATATGACCAGATGAAAGATATTCTTGACGACGTTGAAAGCGTAACAAGAGAAACGGCGGAAAAGGTAACAAAGAAAGTTGCAGCAAGAACCGCCAAAAAACTGAAGTCTGTTAGTCCGGGACCACAAAGGTATAATAACGGTTGGAGATCCAAGAAAATAGACGAAAAAACTTTTGTCGTATATAACGCAACTGTTCCCGGCTTTACACATCTACTGGAAAACGGGCACGCTATAAGAAATAAATACGGCGAATACGGACGCGCAAAACCTATTAAACATATTGCACCGGTTGAACAGGAAGAAGCACAAGAATATATTGACGAAATAACGAAAGAACTGGACCGCAATTTATAAAGGCAAAGAGCACGCCCAAAACGGCGATTTTTCACCGTGACAAAATACAATTCAATAAAAGAGTATAGCCGGTTAACGGAGCGATCCGAGTTATACCCGCGACGAAAAGAAAGGGGTATAAAATGGACACGCAACCCGCCGGCAATTTTTATAATGAACCGGAACCGATTAAAAGCATACTTGAACGCGTGATAAAAGATCTGGCCAAAAAGTGCGAGAGCACCAACGAAAGCGACGACGACGAACGGCCAGAATGAAGATACACGAAATAATAAACGACTACCGGAAGAAACGACGCCGGGCCGCGTTATTGTTGGAAAAATACGACGAACTGAAAGACCGCGCAACGGCTCCGGCGAGTGCTTGTAATTATGGCGAAATAAAAACCAAAAGCAGCGACGGCCGCGAACACCTATATATAAAAATGCTAACCGCGCGGGAGAAATGGCAAAACGCGGCACTTGACGAACTGGAAGCGCGGCAGCGGCTTTTTGATTTATTTATAATGTTAGATGATCCGGAAGAAATGGAAGCGACAAGCGCGCATTTTTTGGACGGCGAAAAGGCCGACGAAATCGCGGCACGTTTAGGAACGTCAGAACGACAAATTTTTAGAAAGCTGAAAAGCGGACTTTTTCACCTGGAAGAAATCGCGGCGGAAGAAACAAAATAGTTGACAAAAAAATACAATGAAGTTATAATGAAGTCAATATGGATTCACTATAACTTCATTTTTGTTTTAGAAAGGAGCACGAAGCAAAATGAAAACATTCACGTTGAGATTAAGCGACGGAGAAGCGGAAGCACTAGAGCGCCTGGCGTATGTTCGCAGCAAATCAAAAAACAGTTTTTTGCGAGATCGTGTAAAAGCTGAATATCTTGAAACTTTTGAACCAATAAAAAAAACAAGCGTGCTGTTCTTGTTTAACGGCCTGGATATTTCAGCTATTACACCAACGGAAGAGTGGCCGCGCGTATATGCTGAAGTAATATGTAAAAACGCGCCAGAGTGCCGGGAAGAGTTTTATAACGCCGTAAAAATTTATAATTATGCTGTGAAATACGCCAAAACCGAAGAAGATGCCGAAGCGCATTTAAAAGAAAAAGATGAAAAGCTTGAAGAGTGGAAAGTAAAAGGCATAACAGTAAAGACTTTTGAAGAATAAAAAAATATAATAACCCGCCGGAAGTGCTAACCAGAGCACCGCCGGCGGGCTTTTTGTTGTCTGTTTTTGTGAGATCCTAGCAAACTAAAACCACAAAACAATAAAAATGGTTTTTTTGTACTTGCAATTTACAAAAACAAGTATATAATAATATACGAGCATTAAAAAGTAATATGTATTAATGCTGAAGTAATACAAAACCGGGCCCGAAATGCGAACCAACGAAACGA
>JAZTZE010000025.1:0-18832 GCA_045637285.1 Christensenellaceae bacterium
GCCTTAAAGGCTTATAAACTTCGTTGCAGGTCGTTTCTGCCTTGCAAAAAAGATTTCGATGACCAGCAAGGTCAATCTCACCCCAAACACTTCGCGAGCCTTGGCTAACTCGTTTCTAACCCTTTATTCTAAAGGCTTATAAACTTCGCGATAGTTCGTCAAACTGCGCAACAACTTGATTGCGTATAGACATACGCGCACTGCGTTGTTGCTCGTTTTCCTGCTCTCGCTCGTTTCTAAACCTTTATTTAGGCACGAAACAGTATGGGTGGAGCGTCACGCTCCCTCGTTTCTAAAACTTTACGGGTACCTTAAATTAGTGCCCAAAACTATAAAACGTAAAAAATATTAGGAGATATAAAAATGGATTTTAATTCAACAGTAAAGGGAAGTTTATTAGAAGGTTTCTATCCTGAAGGATGGGATTTTAAGAAAATTGATGAATGTTGCAGTCATAAACCCGAACAAGTATGTGATCGCCAAGCATTCTGGAACGACGGATTTACGCCTATTCAATGTTCAGACTTAAACGAGTTTGAAGTTAAAATGGGTCACGAAATTGCCAACGAAATTAAAAAGGCAAACGAAAAAGGTCAGAAATTAGCTTTTATTTTGCCGGTAGGTCCTATGGGTATGTATAAATGGGCGGTTTACTTTCTTAAAGAATGGAACGTAAGCTGTAAGAACGTTTGGTGTTTTAATATGGATGAATGGGCAGACAGCGAAGGCAACACCATTACTGGTGACGCTTCTTTCCAAAAAGCTATGGAAGATGCTCTTTATAATCCGCTCGGCGAATTGACCGTTCCGGCTGATCACAGAAATTTTGCAACAAAAGAAAACTTGCCCACCTATCCCGAAAAGATAGCGGCGTTAAAGGCTGAAGGTGCAAAACTCGTGCTTGTTTACGGTATTGGTAGAATGTGCCATATTGCGTTCTGGGAACCACAATTCGGTTCAGAATACGCAAGCGATGCAGAATGGATTAAGCAACCTTATAGAATTGCATGTAAGCTTCATCCGTTAACCATTGAACAAAATGCAATTACTTCGTTCAAGTCAAGGACTTCACTTGTTCCTTGTAGAGCAAATACTATCGGCCCAGGACTTATGTTCCAAGCAGATTACGCAATTGGCGGGGCAGACGGATATTTTGGTCGCGGAATGCAATGGCAAGGCATGAGCTTTTGGATGACTCTTCGTTACGGTACTACCAGATTCATTCCATCAAGCTTTATTCCCACTATTCCGGGAAGACTTTTCTTCGTTAAAGAACTTGCAGGTCCGTTAGTGCCTGATATGAACTAATAAAGGAATAAAAATGAAAAAATTTATAATGTACGGCGCGGGTAATATAGGCCGTGGTTTTATTGGTAAAATTTTTTCACAAAGCGGATATAAAGTAGGATTTGTGGACATAAACGAGCAAGTTATTGCTCGTTTAAACCAAGATCAATGCTATCCCGTTGAAATTGTTAGCAACGACGGCGTTAAAAACGTTACCGTTAAAAACGTTTATGGGATTGATGGTAAGGATATTGAGCTCGTTGCAAACGAAATTGCAAGCGCGGATATGATGGCGACTGCAATAGGTGTTAACGTTCTTAAGTTTATTGCTAAGCCTATTGCAACTGGGTTAAAAAAGCGTTTTGAACAAAACGCTAAGCCCTTAAACATTATTATTTGTGAAAATCTTATTGGGGCAGACGAGTTCTTAAAAGGCTTAATCAAAGAACAAATCCCCGAATATGCTGATAGAGTTGAAAAGGAAATAGGGTTTGTTGAAGCAAGTATAGGTAGAATGGTGCCAGTTATGGCAGAAGAAGACAAAAAGGGTAATCCATTAACCGTTCGCGTTGAGCCTTATAATATTTTACCGGTGGATAAAAACGCGTTTAAGGGAGAAATTCCTGAAGTGGATAATTTATATCCGTTTGCACCGTTTAACTTATTCATTCAGCGCAAATTATTTATGCACAATATGAGCCATGCGACTTGTGCTTACCTTGGCTATCAACGTGGCTACGAATATATTTATCAAGCGATAAACGATAACGACGTAAAGTATTTGGCATATAAAGCACTTACGCAATCAGCACTCGCAATTTCAAAAGAAAATGGAGTGGAAATCGACGGGCTTTTAGCGCACGCGGAAAACCTTTTGTTTAGATTCAAAAACGTCGCGTTAGCAGACACCGTTGAAAGAGTTGGTAAAGACACCATAAGAAAACTCAGTTCTAACGATAGGCTTATAGGTGCAATAAATCTTGCTGAAAAGCATAATTTACCTTGCGCAAGCATTTGTGTTAGCGTTGCCGCCGCAATGCTATTTAAGCCCGAAGCAGATGATAGAAGCAAAGAAGTTTATGCGTTCGCGCAAGAAAACGGAGCAAAGAAAACGCTTGAAAAATATTCTGAATATAAAGGCGTTCACGTTGACCTTATCGAAAAAGCTTATGAAATGTTAAAGGCAGGTAACGACGTAAAAGAAGTTATAGATTTATGCGACCGCTTTGAAGGCGAAAAAATTAGAGTTTGATAAAATAATACAACAAAAAGATAAGATATTACTTTACTTTGATTAATTGCTGTGGTTTAATATATTCACAAAACTTTGAAGGAAAAAATTATGATAAGAACAGTTTTAGGTGATATTAAGAAAGAAGAACTGGGAGTAACCAGTGCACACGAACACGTTTTATCAGACATTCGTACATTAGTTGACCCGATTGACCACGAAGATTTTTACGCACCACTTACAGTTGATAAGCGATATCTTGTTAACGAAGACCCATACAACATGATGGATAACGCCGTGATTGATACTGAAGCAACCATTAAAGATTTGAAAATATTCAAAAAATGGGGCGGAGACGCAATCGTTGAAGTTAGCACTGACGAGCTTAAACGAGACGCAAAAGAAATAAAACGCGTTTCTATCGAATCGGGTGTTAAAATCGTTATGGGCACGGGCAGATACTTGGGCGCATCTATATCAAAAGAAAGCCTAAATAAAAGTGTAGAAACGCTTGCTCAAGAAATTATTGACGACGTTACTAAAGGTGCTCAAGGCACGGATATAAAAGCGGGCGTAATAGGTGAAATAGGCACGTCGCACGACGTAAGTGAAGACGAATGGAAAAGCGTTCGAGCGGCTGCAATCGCGGGGGCTGAACTTGGTGCGGGGATTCAATTCCACACAGCATTATGGGCAAGAAACGCAAGTGCGATTATAAAGGAAGTAACGTCTTTTGGCGTTAAACCAGAAAAGATTTGCATTAACCACATAGACGTTGACTTACGTATGGACTATTTATACGAAATATTAGATCAAGGCGCATATATCGAGTTTGATAATATCGGCAAGGAATTTTACGTGCCAAAGGAAAACCAAGGTCTTTTGCACGGCAGGTTTGCTTACGATTTAGAACGCGCGACAGTGGTTGCCGAACTCGTAAAAAAAGGCTATGTAGACAAAATTTTATTGGCAAACGATATTGGGCTTAAAAGCATGTTGATTGCTTATGGCGGGAACGGATATGTGCATTTACTTCGCCATTTTAAACCTATGGTAAAAGACATGGGTGTAAGCGAAAAAGATATAAATAAAATGTTGGTGGATAACCCAGCTAATTTCTTAGATATAGAGAATTTATAGTTATGAAAGAAAAATCAGGCGTTGCCTTTGTTGGTAACATATTAGTGGATAAAGTGAAGTTTGTGGAAAGCTATCCGCAAAAGGGAATGCTTGCCACAATCGAGAGTGAAGCTTTGGGTGTGGGCGGAGCTGTTCCAAACACAGCGATTAGCTTAAAAACCGTTGACCCCACTATTGACGTAACGGCGTTTGGCAAAGTAGGAAAAGATTACGAAGGCGAGTTCGTTGTCGGAAAAATGAAAGGCGTGGGAATTGACGTTTCAGCAGTAAAAGTAAGCGACAAAAGTCCCACCAGTTATTCAGACGTTATAACGGTTAAGGGTACGGGAGAACGCACGTTTTTCCATAATCGTGGGGCTAATAAAGAATTAGTTCCCGAAGATATTGATTTAGACCGATTGAATTGTAGAATTTTGCACGCAGGCTACATAATGTTACTTGACGGGTTTGATCGCTTGAATGCAGACGGCACAAGCGTTATGTCCAACTTCTTAAAGAACGTACAATCGCGCGGAATAAAGACTTCGGTGGACTTAGTTAGCGAGCAAAGCGGTGATTTTAAAAAACTTGCAAAAGCAGCGTTTAAATATTGTGATTACGTTATAATAAACGAAATCGAATCAGGATTTATCGCAGACACACAAGCTCGCGACAAAGACGGCGCGCTTAACGACCAAGCTGTTAATGAAATTTTACACGCGTTGATGGCTATGGGGGTTAGAGAAAAAGTTATTATTCACGCTCCGGAAAAAGGCTATTGTTTGAACAAGGACGGCGTTATAACAGCCGTTGAGTCGGTGAAGTTGCCAAAAGGATTTATTAAAGGCAGTGTTGGTGCAGGCGATGCGTTCTGTGCAGGGTGCTTATATGCAATATACAACGATTATTCGGATGAAGAGACGTTGGCGTTTGCAAATCTGGTTGCAATTAACTGCTTATCTCAACCTGATTCGGTAAGTGGAATAGTGCACAAAGATAAATTAAAAGAAATATTACTGTTTTAATCAAAAATAAAAAAATATCAAAACACACTGTTTTTTTGCAGTGTGTTTTGATATATTTGTGGTAAATTCGTTTGCAAAAAATTGAATACGATATTATAATAATAACTATGAATAAGTTAAAGATGCTTTTTAGTTTGTTTATATCGTTCTATAAGATAGGTTTGATAACCTTTGGCGGTGGATACGCAATGATTGCCATAATTGAACGCGAACTAATAGAAAGAAAAAAATGGTTGGGGCACGACGAGTTTTTAGACGTTATTGCCATTGCGGAAAGCACGCCGGGGCCTATTGCAATAAATTCGGCTACTTATATAGGATATAAGAAGGGTGGCGTGTTAGGTTCGGCGTTTGCAACGCTGGGCGTAGTTTTGCCGTCGTTTATAATTATATACGCAATATCATTATTTTTCGATGCATTTTTAAGCCTTGAATACGTTAAATACGCTTTCCGCGGAATACAAGCTGGCGTGGTGTTTTTAATTCTTTCGGCAGGCATAAAAATGTTTAAGTCGTTAAAAAAGAACTTGATTAGCATTTTATTGTTTGTGTTAACCACTGGTTGTTTAGTGCTATTCTCGCTGTTTAGCGTAAGTTTTTCGTCTATTTTCTATATTTTAATAGGCGGAATTGTTGGGCTTTCTATCTATTTAGCATCGTATTTTAAGAATAAAAAATCGGTTGACAGTTCAAGCGAGAAGGAGAGTGAATAATGCACGTTCTCGTTGAGTTGTTTATAACCTTTTTTAAGATAGGCTTATTCACCTTTGGTGGCGGTTACGCAATGATTCCGCTGGTCACCGAAGAAGTTATAGGTCACGGTTGGTTAGTTAGCGAGCAAATAATAAACTTCATTGCCGTTGCGGAAAGCACGCCGGGACCAATAGCGATAAATATGGCAACGTTTGTCGGAGCTTCGCAATACGGAATATTGGGCGCGCTTTGTGCTACTCTTGGCGTAGTTTTACCGTCTTTTATAATCATATTGATAATAGCGTCACTAATAACCGGCTTAATGAAATTTGCGGGTGTAAAAGCCTTTTTAAGCGGGGTAAGACCTGTTGTCGTTGGACTAATAGTTGGCACGGCAATAACGTTGTTATTATCTGTGGTGTTGTCGTTGGGTGCAATAGGTCAAGCAGTTGTATTCGACTGGAAAGCATTGGTGATTTTTGCAATAGTGTTTGCATCTAACTTCATTAAGAAAAAAATGACGAAAAAGGCGTTGTCTCCAATATTAGTAATATTAAGTTCGGCAATTCTCGGCATAATTTTCTACGGAATATTGTAAAAAAAGTTTACAACGAATTCAAATTTTGATATAATAGCGTTAAAATACAAGGAATGGCGGAGTTAGTGGCAATTAGTTAAAAGTTTAATTGTTATAAACGCGGTTTGTTCCGACGCGCAGGTGTAGTTTAGTGGCAAAACAACAGCTTCCCAAGCTGTGGTTGTGAGTTCGATTCTCATCACCTGCTCCAAAACAAAAAGAGACGACTTTTGTCGTCTCTTTTTGTTAAAAAAGCAATGAAAATAATATGTGTTTTGGCAAGGTGAACGACAAAAACAAGCAAGAAAGTTGGAATTTCTTGATTGTTTTTATTTGCTTATTATAGGGGGAAATGTTATAATAACTCTATAAAATATCAGAGGGATAACATGGGTTATTTGTTTTTAGCGTTGTCTGTTTTTATGGGCACGGCAAAAGGTTTTTGCGGTAAAAAGACGAGTGTGTATGCCGATAATACACTGCTATCGCTTTTTATAAGCATTTTACGAATGTTTTTTTGTGTAATAATAGGTTTTGTCGTGGTTATAGTGTTGCAGGGGACTATCAAATCTTTTGCTATTGACTTAACGACCTTTATAATCTCGATGATTTCAGGCGTGGCAACTTCCGTTTTCGTTGTTTCATGGTTGCTCGCGGTAAGGAACGGTGCGTATATGATGTTAGACGTTTTTCTAACGTTAGGAACTTCAGTTCCGCTCGTTTTATCTGCCGTTCTTTTCGGTGAAAATATCGTTTGGTTAAAATGGGTTGGGTTAGCACTGCTTATAACAGCATCGTTTATTATGTTTTCCTATAACAGCTCGTTAAAAGGTAAAGTTTCTATAAAAGGTATGGTGCTTTTAATCGTGTGTTGTTTATCCAACGGCACAACCCAATTTGCGCAAAAGTGGTTTAACGTGCAAATGTCGGAACGGGAATTGATTGGTGGACTAATAATGGATGCAACAACCTACAATTTTTACACATACGTCTTTTCGTTTGTTTGTATATTATTGTGTTTTTTTGTGCTTAAAATTTTTGCGAAAAGGCAAGAACCAACTGAAATTCAGACTAACGCCTACGTTAAAGTGTTTAAAAAGACTTGGGTATACGTTTTAATAATGGCGTTTTGTTTGTTTATGCACACCTATTTTGCAACGCTTTCTGCAAACTATTTACCCTCGTCAGAATTATTTCCGATGCAACGTGGGGCAAGCCTAATATTATCGCTCGCTATGAGTGCCGTGTTCTTTAAGGAAAGAATTAATTCAAAATGTATGAATGGGGTTATTATAACGTTTATCGGTTTGTTGCTAATTAACGTGTTCGCACCTATGTTATAGAGTAACAAAATTAAAAAAACGATTGACATATTTTAAAAATAATTATATAATAGCTTGGTAACATAATCCACTGCGTTTTTTTGTTTAACAGCAGTGAAAAAGGGAATAAATAAGTTAAAACAAATAGGAGATTAAACTATTATGGCAAATAAGATTACTGAAAACACCACTATATTTGAAGCAATTCAAATCAACCCCAACGCAGGCGAAATATTAATGTCGTATGGCATGCACTGTTTAGGTTGTGCTTTAGCACACGGCGAAACCGTTGGCGAAGCTGCGGAAGTTCACGGAGCAGACCTTAACGAAATGCTTGAAAAGTTAAACGACATCGAAGAATAAAATTGGGAAGTTTATTTGTAAAACGCGGAAAAAATTAACAAAACAACACCTAATTTGTTGACCGTTAACGTGAAAATGTTGTATAATTTATTAAATAACTATTTGATTTATTCATAATTTTTACAAACGGTTTATATTGGAGGCAAAATGAGTAAGAAAAAAGCAACCATACTGTTGTCTATATTGAGTGTAATAATAGCAACCGTGCTTGTTTTCACCTTTATTCAGTTCCCTGTCGGTGCTGCAGGCAGTTACGTAGGGGCTATTGGTGGAGTAACTCTCGATTACGATTTGGAAGACGGCGTAGCGTATACGCTTACCCTTTCAGAAGATAATGACGAAGAAGTTGAAGACGTTAACCAAGTTGTTAACGAAATCAAAGAAAGAATAGAATTCCTTGGCTACGGCGCATATTCTGTAAAAGTTCTTGAAGATAAAGATCCTTTGGTTTTAGACGATGAAATTAGAGTTGAACTTAAAAGCAAGGCAGGTCAAACAGACTCGGATATCGCTGCAATTTTAGCGTATGGCGATCTTCATTTTTACGGCGAAGAACAATCTGACCCAATAAAAGAGATTCTTAAAGACGTTAAGGTTATAGCAGATTCTCAATATCTTGGTTTATATGAAGAAGGAAATCACGGTATTTCAATTGTTTTAACCAACGAAGCAAAAGATGAGCTTGTTAAAGCAATTGAATCGGCAAGTGGGTCATATTACTTAAAGATAGCTTGTGGAGTTGAAGGTCACGAAGGTCACAGTCACGAAAAAGTTCTTTTTAACGGCGAGATCACTAAAGACGCTATAAACGGCAACACCATAGGTATTAGCGGAATTTCAAGCAGGGAAGAAGCACAACGTTTTATCCTTCAATTGAAACACGGCGGAATTGATTATAACTACGAATACGAAAGCGAAAGTATTTCGTCTATTTATGCAAACCAAGCAGACGATAATGTTGCTCAAAAAGTATTGGTTGCAATTATCACTATCGTAGTAGTATTTGCAATCTGCAATATAGTTCTCTTCAAGGGCTTGGGAATAATAGTTGCATTATCAAACTTGGTGTTTATTATCGGTGAAACATGGCTCATGATTGGCGTTCCGGGAATTATCCTTTCAATCGGTGGAATAATCGGTATAATCGCTTCAACCATAGTATGCGCTACAGCTTCTTTATTCTTTGCTCAAAGAGTTAAAGACGAATATGCATCAAGCAAAAAGACGGTTAAGGCTGCAATTTCAAAGGGCTTTAGACAAGGATTAATCCCCACCATTAACTTACACGTTGTAAGTGGTGTTGTGGCGTTAGCACTTTTATTCCTTGCGAACGCAACGTTAAAGAACTTTGCAATCACGTTTGGTATAGGTTTGGCAGTTTCGCTTATAACAAACTTAGTAATAACCAGAATGTACACGGCACTTATTTTACCGTTGGTTAAAGATAAAGAAAAATTCCTTCGTTTCGAAAGAGCAGAAGCAGTTGCTGAAGCAAGCGAAGAAGTGACGGAGGAGGCATAATATGAACGCTTTAATTAAAAAGACCAAATGGTTTATAGTTGCAACCCTTGCAATATTGGTTGTGGGAATGACGTTTTTTGGCATTTTCGGTTTTAACAACACTATAGATTATTCAGACGGATACGAATTAAAAATTGTTATTGACCAACCGCTCGATAGCGCAAAAGAAGCGTTAAAGAAATCTTCAAACGATTATTTTGCGGAAAAGGGAATATCGGTTGTTTCAACCCAAGAAGTTGACGACGGAATGGGAATTATCTTCAAATTTTCAAGCGACGTTTCTTCAAGCATTTCTGAAACTGAAATGACAAGCAAAATCAAAACGAGCATGCAGTTGGACGGCGTTGACGTGGAAACCTTTAAGTTCGCTATAGTGCACGGAAGCAGTAACGTTAAAGTTGGCAATGCGCTTCTTGGCTTGGCAATTGGTTTAGTGGTAATTTTCGTTTACGTAGCGTTTATGGAAAAGATTGCAAGTGCGCTTGCCGTATGTGCGTCATACGTTCTTTCAATGCTTGGATTCACTGCATTAATGGGTATTTTAAGAATTCCCGCAGCACCGCTTGTAGAAGTGTTTATGGTGTTCTCTGCTGTGTTTGCCGCAATTCTTTCTATCACTACCGTTGGCAGATACAAAGAACAAGTTAAGAACACTGAAGGCAAAGTTGATTTCGCTAAGTTATCACTTGCGGTTATGGAAATGGAAAAGAAGAAATACATTCTTTCACTTGCAACGGTTCTTATTGCTGGCGTTGCATTAATAGCACTCTTTACGAGCAACACCTTCTATGCGGGTGCACAACTCATTCTTGCTGGTGTAAGTGCGGTTTCCGTTTCTTATTACTTGACACCGCTCGTTTGGACGGCAATTAAAGCTAAAAAGAAATAATAAAGTATAATAGCAGTTTAATTTGCGTGCAATAAGGCGGAAATCATTCCGCCTTATTGATTTAATAGGCAAAACTAATAAAAAGGACTTTTCAATGAAAATAGTTTACGGCAAAGAACTTTCTTTTGAACAAGAAAGCATAGTTAAAGACATAGCCATTGAATGCGGGGTATTATATGACACCGCAAGGCTTTTGTTTTACCGTAATCAAGACAGTGTTGAAAAGGCAAAACGTTTTTTATCTTCGGGTGTAAAAGGGCTTAACAATCCAATGCTTTTAAGCGGAATGAAAAAAGCTGTTGAAAGAATTTTACAAGCGAGAGAAAACGGTGAAAACGTGTTGATTTTCGGCGATTACGATGCAGACGGAGTTTGTGCTTCTTCAGTATTGTATTATTCGTTGATTGAATACGGTGTAAAAAATTTACGCGTTTTCGTTCCCGAAAGAGAACAGGGTTACGGTCTTAACGTTGAAACTATTTTAGCGTTTAACGCGCAACAAAAAATCGACTTGGTAATCACCGTTGACTGTGGCGTAAGCGATTGTGATAAAATCGAAGATTTGAAAAAATCCGGCATAGACGTTATAGTGACCGACCACCATGAACCGCCTGAAATTTTACCACAGTGCATAACCATAAATCCAAAGCTTAGCGGGCAAGAGTATCCGTTTAACGGGTTGTGTGGGGCAGGTGTAGCGTATAAGCTTTCAAGTGCACTTATCGGAAACAAGGCGGATAAATATCTTGACTTAGTTGCCGTGGCAACGATTGCAGACAGCATGGACTTGATAGAAGAAAATAGAGATATCGTTTGTTTGGGATTAAAGATAATTAACGATAATTCTACTCAACGTCTTGCATTCAAATATTTGCTTGGCGATAATGCAAAGGAAGTTACCGCGCAAACGATAGCTTACGGTGTTGCGCCAAAAATTAACGCTGGTGGAAGAATGGGCGACGCAAAGACCGCGTTAGACCTATTTATTGCCAGTGACCCGAACAAGGTATTCGATTTAGCAGTCAAACTCAATGCGTATAACGTTGCAAGGCAAGCTGAATGCGATAAAATTTACAACGGTTCAAAAGCCATAATAAAAAAACTTTCGTTAAACAAGCGTAGCATTATTATGGTTAAAAACAAGGAGTGGAACGCTGGGTTTGTTGGTGTTGTTGCGGCAAAGCTTGCAGAAGAGTTTGCACGTCCGGTAATAGTGTTTGCGGGGCAAGGAGAAAACTTAAAAGGGTCGGCAAGAAGTGTTGATGGTATAAATATATACGATGCCGTTTCCAGTGCAAAGGATTTAACGCTCAGTTACGGCGGTCACTCGCAAGCGGCGGGTGTAGGCGTAAGCGAAGAAAACTTTTTGGCTTTTGAAAAAGCGGTAGATAATTACATAAAAGAAAATTACAGCAAAATAAAATATGAGCAAAAAGTGTATGCAGACTGGGAAATGGAAAGTGAAATTTCCTTGCAATTTGCTCGTGAAATGGAGTTGTTAGAACCGTATGGTGTTGGCAACCGTCGCCCGACGTTTACGCTGAGCGTAAAGAGCGTAAATTCCCAACCGTTAAGAAACGGTTCTGCGCACTATTCATTTAACACAAACGTAATAGAGATGCTTGACTTTAACGGTCAAAATCACGTTTCTATTTTGCACGCACCAATCAATAAAAAATTGTTGTTTGAAGTTAATCTTTCATCGTTTAGGGGAAGGCAGTCTATAAAGGGATATTTGCGTTCAATTGTGTGTGATTACGATGATTTAACAGCGGTTAAGACTCACGTTTTTGTTAACGAATTAAAGAAACTTATTAACCAGAACGGCAAGATAGAAAAGGTTGAAAATTATAACTTTAACGAGCATACGGGCACTCTTTACGTTTTATCTGATCCGAACAACCTAAGTGCCTTTCCTGAAGTTAGCGAAATGCCTATATACTTGTTTAGCGTGGGCGTGAAAAACTATACTGATTGCGTGGTGGTTTCTCCGACAGAAATTCCCGAAGACTATAGCAAAGTCGTTTATTTAGATAAGCCTTTACAAGCGATGTCCTGTACGCGAAATAGTCAGTTAATTTCAAATCTTTTGGGCTACAACTGTATAAATGAAATTACAACCGAAAGGCAAGAATTTATTAGAATATTCAACAAGTTATTAACGTTAAAGAATAAAAGTTTTATATCCACTGCTTCGTTTAGCGAAAAGCACGCATCGGGAGAAAATCCGTTGCAAATTGCATTCGTCATAGAAGTATTTATGGAGCTGGGGATATTTGAAGTTAAAAACGGAGTTTTTACCTATAACGAAAAAATCAAAAACGCATTGACAAATTCAACGCTATATAGTAAAATTGACTTAATAAAGGCGTAATATGGAAGATGTACTTAAAAAACTGGAAAAAAACTATATAGGCAAAGATTTTGCATTGCTTGTTAAGGCGCACGATTACGCTAAAAAAGCACATGCAAATCAAAAGCGAGCTTCGGGTGAAGATTATTTTATTCACCCTTGTACCGTCGCGCAAATTTTGTCTGACTTGGGGTTAGACGCGTCTACCGTTGCTGCGGCGTTTTTGCACGACGTTATAGAAGATACATCAGTTTCAGAAGGGGATATTAAAAAGGAGTTTGGCCCAGAAGTTTTAGAACTTGTTGAAGGCGTGACGAAGCTCGATAAAATCCAGTTTCACTCTAAGGAAGAAGAGCAAGCAGAAAACTTTAGAAAGATTTTCGTTGCAATGGCAAAGGATATAAGGGTTATAATAATTAAGCTTGCGGACAGGCTTCACAACATGCGTTCTTTAAACTTTTTGTCACACGAACGTCAATTAAGAATGGCAAGGGAAACGCTTGAAATTTACGCACCGCTTGCAGATAGGTTAGGTATATCGCAAATCAAATGTGAATTAGAAGATTTGTGTTTAAAATACGTTGAGCCAGACTTTTACGAATATCTTGAAACAAACATCGAACAACGTTTGAAAGCGAATGTTGAATCAGTAGACCAAGTTGTAGAAGAAGTTAAGCAAATTTTAAAAGATTCTCACGTTGACGGTGAAGTTTTCGGCAGAAGAAAACACATGTATAGCATTTTTAGAAAAATGCGTGAACGCAACAAAACGCTTGACCAAATTTACGATCTCGTTGCTATTAGAATTATAGTTAACACCGTTGACGAATGTTATGAAGTTTTCGGTAAAATTCACCACAAATGGAAGCCCGTTCCGGGTAGAATAAAAGACTATATCGCAACGCCCAAGCCAAACATGTACAGTTCACTTCACACAACAGTCGTTACTAACTTTGGCAAGGTGTTTGAAATTCAAATAAGAACGTACGAAATGAACCACGCTGCTGAATACGGTATCGCAGCGCACTGGAAATATAAAGAGAAAAAACAAGTGGCAGACGACCTTGACACAAGGCTTTCTTGGATAAGGGAAGTTATGGAGTGGCAAGGCGGATTAAAGGACAGCAAAGAGTTCTTAAACACGCTTAAAGGCGATATTTACAGTTCAGAAGTATTGGTTTTCACTCCCAAAGGGGACGTTATAAGTCTACCAAAGGATGCAACTCCATTAGACTTTGCTTATAACATTCACTCTGCTGTCGGCAATAAATGTGTGGGAGCAAAGGTCAACGGCAAAATAGTTCCGCTCAACACAGTTTTACAGGTTGGCGACGTGGTTGACATAATAACTTCGCAAAACTCTAAAGGTCCTTCTTGGGACTGGATAAAAATAGTTAAAAGCTCAAGTGCTCGCGTTAAGATTAAGCAATTTTTCAAGCGCGAAATGAAAGAAGAAAACGGAAAGACCGGTAAGGTTATGTTAGATGCCGAAGCAAAACGCAGAGGCTTTAGCTTGGCAGAGTTGTTAACCGAAGAATCGTTTGCTCACGTTGCAAGCAGAATGTCGTTTAACGGACAAGATGAAATGTTTTCTTCAATCGGTTACGGCGCGGTTTCTGTAAACCAAGTAATAGTAAAGCTTATTGATTATTATAGAAAGAGCCAACCCTTGCAAGAAATAACCCGTGCTATAAAGAGCAATAAAACCAACGTAAGTGGCGTTAAGGTTAAGGGAATGACGGGGTTGTTGGTTAGGTTTGCAGGCTGTTGCAGTCCTGTGCCGGGGGATGAAGTAATTGGGTTTATTTCACACGGTCACGGCGTAACCATTCACCGCAAGGATTGTCCTAACCTGACTAACGTTGAAACGGAGCGTTTGATTGAAGTAGAATGGACAGATCAAGCGGTTGGGGGATTTAACAGCAATATAAAGGTTGTTGGCACTTCGCAAGCTGAAGTTCTTGCCGTTGTAGTCGGTGTCGTTGCGCAATTAAAGCTTGATATAATGTCTACTAACGGAAGGTCTGACCCTAAAACTAAAAACGCCGTGGTTGACTTTAACATAAGGCTTAGTGGCAAAGATCAACTCGACGTGCTTATAAAAAAGATATCACAAGATTCTAAAATTATAGAAGTATTCAGGGCGTCTAACTAATGAAACTATATCACACCGCGTCAGGCCCGCTTAACGTTAACACATATTTTTTAGTTAACGATATGGGTGAAGCCATTGTTATTGATTGCGGAGAAAACTACAAAAAAATAAAGCAAGCGGAAAGCGTGAATAACTTCACGGTAAAAGCCGTGTTGCTTACGCACGCGCATTTTGATCATTCGGGCTGTGCAAAAAAGCTTCAAAACGACGGTGCAAAAATTTACATTAGCGAGCTTGATGCACCGAAGTTGTTAAACGAAGATAATTTGAGCGCAGATTTCGGAAGAAGGTTTGAATATCTTACCGCAGACCAAACATTTTCAGATGGGCAAATACTAAATCTTTACGGAATAAAAATCCAAGTGATTTGTACTCCAGGGCATACGGACGGCTCGGTTTGTTTTGTGGTTGACAACATGCTGTTTTCTGGCGACACGCTTTTTTATTCCAGCGTGGGAAGAACGGATTTTAAGTCGGGCAACCGATTAGATATGATAAGCTCAATTAAAAAGTTATTTGCTTTAGATGGTGATTACGCCGTATATCCGGGGCACGACGAATTCACAACGCTCGATAGAGAAAGAAAGTATAACGTGATGGCAGAATATGATTGATACTAACGTAGAAAATTTATTAAGCGAGTTAAAAGAAGTCGTAAATCTATTTGACGGTGCGGACGAGCTTAATATAAAACATAAATTCAAAGAAAGCGAAAATAAGTTCGTTAACACTGTAACTGTAAACGGAAAAGTTTACGCTTACGGAAATTTTATCGGAAAAATTCAAGGCGAAATAGAAAGAAAGCGTTTACTTAAACGCTATGCAAAACTTTCATTATACAAAGGGCTGTCCAAATATTTCGATAAAAAACTTTGTTGGGGTGCATTGACCGGTATAAGACCGACCAAACTTGCCTATCAACAAATGGAAAACACTGGCGAATTTGCTGATTTTTTCATTAACACAATGCAAGTCAGCGAGCATAAAACCGCACTTACGAAGGCGGTCATAGACACTCAAAAAGGCATATACGACAAGAATGATGATAACACGGACTTTTTCGTTTTCATTCCGTTTTGCCCATCCAGATGTAAATACTGCTCGTTTATCAGTGCGGACATAAAAAGTGCCAAACGTCATGTGGACGATTATGTACAAGCTTTAATTGACGAAATTAACGATAGTGCACAATACGTTAAGAAGTTAAGAAGTATTTATATCGGAGGCGGAACACCCGTTTCGCTTAGTGACGAGCAACTTGAAAAAGTTCTTTCAGCTATTGACAAAATTAATACTGGCGTGGAGTATACCGTAGAAGCGGGTAGACCTGATGCTATAACTGAAAGCAACTTGCGAATACTAAAAAAACATAACGTAACGAGAATTTGTATAAATCCGCAAACCTTTTGCAATAAAACGTTAGTTGCGCTTGGCAGAAACCATACTGCCGAACAAGTTGAAGAGAAGTATCTTTTAGCCAAGGATATGTTCGATATAAATATGGACTTAATAGCAGGGCTTGACGGAGAGAGTTTTGAAGATTTTAAGTATAGCATAGACAAAGCCGTTAGCTTATCTCCAGACAATGTCACCGTTCACACTTTGTGTTTAAAGCGCGGTTCGGAGTTAAAAGAAAACGTGCAAAGATTATCTGGTGAATTGGTTAACCAAATGGTCGAATACGCGCACCAAACGCTATGCGCAAACGGTTATTCGCCATATTATTTGTATAGACAAAAATACATGGCAGGCAATCTTGAAAACGTTGGGTACACAAAAAAAGGCAAAGCGTGCGTGTATAATATAGACGTTATGGAAGAAATTGCACAAAACGTTTCATGCGGAGCAAACGCGATAAGTAAGCGCGTTTATAACGGCGGTGAACGAATAGAAAGACAAGCGTCTCCCAAAGACGTGATAACTTATTTGTCGAAGCTTGATCAAATTAAACAAAAAAAGCAAGAGTTGTTTAGATAGAAAAAAGGAGAAATAATGAAACTTATTACATTTGCAATCCCTTGTTACAATTCGGCGGACTATATGGATAAATGTATTTTATCCTTGTTGAAAGCAGGAGAAGATGCGGAAATTTTAGTGGTAAACGACGGCTCTACTAAGGACAATACGGCAGAAATAGCCGACCGCTACGAAAAGGAATATCCAACAATCGTAAAAGCAATACATAAAGAAAACGGTGGACACGGTGACGCAGTTAATTACGGTTTAAGGAACGCAACGGGCAAATATTTCAAGGTAGTTGACTCGGACGACTGGGTGGATGAGAGTGCCTTAAATAAAATTATGGAAGCTTTACGCTCTTTTGAAGGTAAAGACGAGTGTCCCGATGCAGTTATTTCAAACTACGTTTATGAAAAAGTGTATAAAAATGAGCGCAGAGTGGTAAAATATAGCAACTTCCCCGAAGGCAGAATTTTTGACTTTGAAGAAAGTAAACCGTTTAAGACGGGGCAGTTTATGTCGATGCACAGCATGATTTATCGCACCGAATTGTTGCGTTCTATCAACTTTGAATTGCCCAAGCACACTTTCTATGTGGATAACTTGGTCGTTTACGTGCCACTGCCTTACGTTATGAAATATTATTACGTTAACGTTGATTTCTATAGATATTTCATTGGAAGAGCAGACCAGTCTGTAGCAATAAAAAACCAAATGGCAAGGTCTGACCAAATGATGCGCGTTGGGCAAATATTAATTGCTTCTCACGACATAAACAAATTAAAAGAAACGCGCCCCAAGTTGTATAAATACATGCTTGATTATATTTTGATTATGACGGTGTTAAACAGCATATTCTTAATCAAAAAGGGCGGTAAAAAATCTTATGCAGAAAAGCGTGCTTTTTGGAACTATCTCAAGGAGCAAGACCCCGTTTCATATAAGAAGTGTAGAAGAAGATTTACGGGAATAACATATTATAATTGTTGGTTTACCCATTGGATATGTAAAGTAATATACTTTTTTGCGGTAAAAGTTCTAAAAACTAATTAAAATTTGGTTATAAAAGGTAAAAACAGTTTACAAACCAAATAAATTTTGTTATACTATGTAAGCTTGATACTCTAAGCAAGGTTTAGCGGTTCTCCACCCTTTGCTTTGTTTGGAGCGAATTATTCCATAAATAATAGGAGGTAAAAGAATATGGAAAAGGCAAAGAAACAAGAAATTATAGCAAAGTTCGCTCGTCACGAAGGCGACACAGGTTCAGCAGAAGTGCAAATCGCACTTTTAACTGAAAGAATCAACCACTTAAACGCACACCTTACGGTTAACAAACACGATAACCATTCAAGACGTGGTCTTATGAAGATGGTTGGTGAAAGACGCGGTCTCTTAAAGTATTTACAAGAAATTGATATCGAAAGATACAGAAAGATTATCGCAGATTTAAATTTGAGAAAATAAGAAGTCAGGGCGGCATAAAATATTTTGTCGCCCGATTTTTCTTAAATTGGAAGGGGAAAATTTTCATAATTTTGTCAATTTATGCGCGCCGTAGGTTGCGGTGTCGCTTCATAAAAATATAGAGTTGAAACAGGAGAAAAACATGACAGAAACTTTTAGAGTATTCAAAACCACCGTAGGTGGCAAAGAACTTATCGTTGAAACTGGTAAATATGCAGAACAAACTAACGGTTCATGCGTGATCAGATGTGGCGAAACTGCAGTTATGGTTAACGTAACCATGGCTCCCCAAGCAAGAGACGGAATGGATTACTTTCCATTAGGCGTTGACTTTGAAGAAAAAATGTATTCAATCGGTGCTATTCCGGGTGGATTCAAAAAGAGAGAAGGCAGAGCAAGCGATAAGGCTATTTTGACTTCAAGACTTATTGATAGACCTATCCGTCCGTTATTCCCCAAGGGCTTGTTTAACGACGTTATCGTTATTGCAACGGCTTTATCGGTTGAACCCGACATCCAACCCGAACCTTTAGCAATGCTCGGTAGCTCTATTGCAATAAGCATTTCAGACATTCCCTTTGCAGGACCTACTGGAAGCGTAGTTGTAGGTATGGTTGACGGTGAATACGTTATCAACCCCGACGAAGCGCAAAGAGCAAAGAGCGTTTTAACCTTAAACTTAGCAGGTACTAAGGATGCAATTATGATGGTTGAAGCTGGTGCTAACGAGGTTACAGAAGCAGATATGCTAGACGCAATCATGTTTGCTCATGAAGAAATTAAAAAGATTGTTGCATTCATTGAGAATATTGCAAAAAAAGTTGGCAAAGAAAAACAAGAAATAGAACTATATCAAGTTGGCGAAGATGTT
>JAZTZE010000026.1:0-80776 GCA_045637285.1 Christensenellaceae bacterium
CCCCCGAAAAAAGTCAAGCATTTGAATAAGGTAATTTTTTTCCGACTACTTACATCACTAAAATCACAAGCAAATTACTAAGGATTTTAATACCTACACAAATGAAAATTTCGTTTTTTTGTTGTTTTAGCAACTTTTTGGGGCAAAACATGCGTTTTTTGGGGTTTTTGACTGTTTTTAAGCAAAACCTAACGGGGAAAAAATTTTGCCCGGGGGTTTTTATTTTTTAATTTTTAAATTTTTATACAATACTTTTAGCAGGTCGACTTCGCCGTTTTGCAAAGGCTCATATTTAAATTCTGCTTGCTATTGCTTTTAAGAAATCTTTAGAGTTAAGCTTTTTTGGAGTTACTCCGTCTTTTTTAAATAAGCCTACCAAGTCGCCGGTCATTTCGCCTTGTTCTATGGTTTGGATTGTTGCTTTTTCCAAACGGTCTGCAAAATCCATAAGTTCGGGAAGATTGTCTAACTCCCCACGCTTTCTGAGCGCACCAGACCATGCAAATATAGTTGCAACGGGGTTGGTGGAAGTTTCTTCACCCTTAATATATTTATAATAGTGACGGGTTACCGTGCCGTGAGCCGCTTCGTATTCGTAAATTCCATCAGGTGATACGAGCACGCTGGTCATCATTGCAAGGCTTCCGTAAGCGGTCGCTACCATATCGCTCATAACGTCTCCGTCGTAGTTCTTGCACGCCCAAACAATTCCGCCTTCGCTTCTTACTATTCTTGCAACAACGTCGTCTATAAGCGTATACATATATTGAATGCCCGCTTTTTCAAACTTTTCTTTATATTCGTTTTGGTAAACGTCGTTAAAAATCGCCTTAAAGTTGCCGTCGTATACCTTGCTTATGGTGTCCTTAGTAGAAAACCAAAGGGGTAACTTCATATCGAGCGCATAGTTAAAGCACGCACGAGCAAAGCTCTTTATTGATTTATCGGTGTTGTGCATTGCCATAACAACGCCGTCACCAGCAAAGTCGAAAATTTCCTTTTCAACCACGTTTCCGTCCTTATCAACGTATGAAAGCGTTGCCTTGCCTGCCCCTGCACTTCCGTCAACCGCTTTATATATATCGCCATAAGCATGACGAGCAATTACGATAGGCTTTTTCCAAGTGGGAATATACGGGGTTATTCCGTCAACCAAAATGGGCGCGCGGAATACCGTGCCGTCGAGCATTGCTCTTATCGTGCCGTTGGGGCTTTTGTACATTTTCTTTAAGTTGTATTCGCTTACGCGTTGAGCGTTGGGCGTTATGGTTGCACACTTAACTGCAACGCCGTATTTTTTGGTTGCTATTGCACTGTCAGACGTTACCTTGTCGTCCGTTTTGTCTCTTTCAGGAAGCCCCAAGTCGTAATACTCGGTTTTGAGCTCAACGAACGGTTCGATTAAAATTTCTTTTATCCATTGCCATAAAATTCTGGTCATTTCGTCCCCGTCCATTTCTACGAGCGGGGTTATCATTTTGATTTTTTGCATAAGTATTTCTCCTATATAGTTCTTTTTCATTTTAGCACAACGCGACCTAAATTACAAGCGTTTATTCCACTCTCGAATACTATCTTTTCTCTTGCAATCGCTTTTTTGCGCCCTTTGTTCCGCTCTTGGTCAATATTCCCGAGTGGTATTGCGTGCTATACGTGCTCTTTTTTGCCTGCTCTGCAACCGCGCTCGTTATAAGTTTATCGAGCATAACCGAAAAATCTTTTAGCCTATCGCAAAACAGGTAATATGCAAGTGAACCTGGCACGGAATTTATTTCGTTTAAATAAACTTTGCCGTCACTTATAAAGTAATCTATTCTTACTACACCGCTAAACTCGCATTCGGTGTAAACTTTTTTGGTTATATTCTTTATTTTATCGCTTAATCTTTTGTTTATATCGGCGGGAAAAACTCGCTCTCCACCTTCGTATTTATCCGAAAACGATAAAACTTCTTGTTTCCCTTTAGGTTGCTCGCACTCGGAAACGATTACGTCTTCGCCTAAACTATAAGCAGCACAATTTATTTCGGTGAAGTTTTCTAAACACGGCTCTATCACCGCCAAGTCGCCAAACCTAAGCGCGCTATTTACCGCCCAACACAGTTGGTTTTGATCTTTAACTTTTTCCACACCAATGCTTGAACCCAAAAGATTAGGTTTTACTATTACGGGATAAGTTAACTCTTGTGCCTTTTCCATCGCTTGCACGGCACTGCTAACAGCAATACAAGGCAAGGTCGAAACACCCAAGCCTTTTAGCACGGTTTTGGTAAACCGCTTATTTATGCTTACCGCACTCGACAACACTCCAGAACCAACGAGCGCAATGCCACACGCTGAAAAAATCCCCGAAAAGCTTCCGTCTTCGCCAAGCCCGCCGTGCATGCAGTTTATTACCGCGTATATTGGCGCAATTTCTTTTAGTTTTTTTCCTTTAATTTGATATAACACGTTTTTACCGCTCGTTAAGGTGACTTTATTCATCTTGCTTAAATCGAGCTTTTTATATCCGTCTATATCAAGTAGTTTTTGGTCGCTAACCCACTCGCCCGACTGCGTTACAAGAACTGGAATGACGTTGTATTTGCTTTTGTCGAGCGTGTTCGCAGTCATAACGCCAGTTATCACCGAAACGTCGTGCTCAACCGATTTTCCACCAAAAATAACCGCTATATTTTTCATTAAAAAAACACCTCCGCTTTATTGTTCAGCTTTGGTGTTTTTTTTAATTTCGCTTTTGTTTAATTATAGTTATCTGGAAGGTCGTTTTCAAAAAGAACAACGTCGCCATCCTTAGTCATTTCGTTAAGGATATCGTTTCCTTTGTTAAAGGTCTTTGCAAACTTGATATTATCCCTATCCATACCGCCGTCAATTAGCCCGTTTATAATCATTTCAGCATTGTGCTTTCCGATTACAATAACTTTATCCGCGTGCATCGCAAGGCGTTTGCCAAGCTCAAAATTGACTAAGTTTTCCACTTTGCCCAGTTCAACCAGCCCCGGAGTTAAAACGATTTTTCTGCCTTCAAACGTATCTAACACTTCCATTGCAGAGTCAAACCCGTCGATATTAGAGTTGTAACTATCATCTATAATTACTATATTTTTATTGTTTGGCAAAAGTTCCAACCTGTGCCCGATAGATTGAATTCTATTTATTCCCTGTGCTATTTCTTGTGGAGTTAATCCTAATTTATACGCCACCGCGCTCGCAAGACATATATTCTTTATGCTGTGCTTGCCGAGCAACACCGTAGAACAGGTTACCGATTGCTCGTTTTTAATGTTTAACGAGAAGGTCGTTCCTTTGCTATCCGTTTTAACGTTGGTTGCATCAACCAAATTTTGTTCACCGTCTATTCCTGCCAAATATTTTTCGCCGTTAAAGCGCGCGTATAATTCTTTGGATTTTTCGTTGTCAGAAGCAAACAATCCCATTGCGTCGTCTGCCATATATTCAAACAATTCGTATTTGGTGTTAACAATGTTTTCCTCGGTTACAAACGATTCAAGGTGTTGATTGTTAACGCCTGTTAAAACCCCTATCTTTGGATTAACAAGTTTAACGAGTTCTTTTATGTCGCCCTTTTGCCTTGCCCCCATTTCAGCAATAAACACGTCGTGCGTGCTATCTAAGTGACGGGCGGTAAGCGCAATCCCAAGCGGAGTGTTGTATGATGCAGGCGTTGCAAGAACGCGGAATTTTTGCGAAAGAATAGTCCTTAAAATTTCTTTAACGCTCGTTTTGCCAAAACTGCCGGTAATTCCAATTTTAATTACTTTACTGTTGTCAAGCTTTGTTTGAGCAATACGAATATAATGCCTTCTAATAACATATTCCATCGGCTCGTTTATGCAATACGAAACGAAAAGAATATACGGAGTTAAAAGGGGCGTTCCGCAAATTATAGCGTATCTTAAAAGCGCAAACACTTCGTTACCTATTGAAAAAGCCACGAAATTAAGCAAGGTTATAAGCGCAAACGTAACTGCAGATAACGTTAAACTAAAAGTTATGCACAAGCGCACCAACCGCTTTGTAATTTTTAGCGGAACTTTTGCGTTAACGTGCCTTTCGGAATTAATATAAACTATAGCAAACAAAATGTATGCCATAAAGCCAAAATAAGAAGCAACGTCCGTCGACAAAATTGGCTCGAAAGACATATTTAGCACGCAGAAAAAGAGCACTGACGAAAGAACGAGCAACATTAGCCTTGACATATAAGGCGTTTCTTTATTTCCAAGCCAAGTGAAATATCTTTTACCGCGATAACCACACTGTTGTAAAACGAGAAGGAACTTTGACGACGCGAAAAACAATAACACCGCGTTTGCAATGCTCATTAAAAGGTAAATTATAATCTGCTCGTTAACAAACAGTTGTCCGAAATTTTCAATACCAATTGGGAACATAGTCTACGAGAGTAAAAACTCCCTTACCTCCGTGTTGAATTTGATTGGTTTATCCAAAAAACAAAAATGCCCTGCGTCTTCAAAAATAATAAGTCGGCTATTAGCTATCGCCGAATGCAATTTTTTCGCCATATATATAGGCGTTTGATCGTCTTTTTCCCCAAACAGTATAAGCGTTGGGTTTTTTATTTTTTCCAAGCAGTAATCCAGTTGTTCGGAAATTATCTTTATAAAACTTTTTTGCATAATTGGGTCAAGCGATAAATAATCACTTGAATAAAACCCTTTCAGCCGTTGTTTATCAACAAAATTTTTAAGAAGGTTAAACACGAGCTTTTTCGCCGTCTTTTTTAAGGTCTTTTTAGGCTTTAATCCCGCGCAACCGGTAAGCACTAATTTATCAAAAACTTCTGGGTTTTGACTGGCGAGTTTTAACGCCACCCTTCCGCCGAACGAGTGCGCCACTACGTGCGGATGAACTATTCGGTTTTTATCCATATACTCTATTAAATCACCAACGTAATCGTCTAGCGAATAGGGATATTCCATGCCTAAATTGTTGCCAAACCCCTTAAAGTCGGGATAAAATACTTGATAATCGCGCTCAAAAAACTTTATTTGGGGATAAAATGCTACCCCGCTTGAGAGATAACCGTGCAAAAATAAAATTTGCTTTTTTTGTTGACTTTTTGCGTTCAGGATAGTTAAAACTCCTTTAACATTACCAATGCGTTTTCGTCGTCGTTATAGTATCTCTTTCTAACCGAAATCTTTTTGTACCCCGCCTTTTCGTAAAGGCTTATTGCGGGCACGTTAGACTCTCGCACTTCCAAAAGTGCTTTTATTTTTCCTTTGCTTTTTATAAATGAATGCGCTTGTTCTAATAATTGATACGCTAATCCTTTGCCCCTTTGCTCTTTGTCGACTACAACGCCTTCAATATCCGCGTCTTCATCTCCAATCGAAAGAGTAATAGAGCCGACTAATTTATCTTGTAAATACGCGCCAAACGCAAAAAATCTTCCACCGTTAAACGCGCCCGTTATCATACTTTCCGTCCAACCGTCGTTAAAATTGCGAGCGTTAAGTTCTGCAAGTGCTTTTGCGTGACTTATCGTTAAAGGCAAAATTTTCATCGACCTTCTTCCGCCTGACTCTTTCTAACGTAAAGCGGAGTTAACGTTTCTATATCTTCACTTACTAAATGCATCTTTGCTTGAATTGCTTTAATAAGCCCTTCGCCAACGCTCACTTTTTTTGCTGTTATTCCGCTAATCTCAGTTGCACTTACGGTTAAATCGTAATTATTTACTAATTCTTCCACTTGTTCTCTCATTAAGTAAGCCGGCTCGAAATCCACTTGCCCGTCTTTGTACCCACACGCGTAAAATCCGTTGTGTTTAGCGTCTATAAGTGTAAGAACACTGCCTTTTTCATTATATGCAAGCGTGTCGAAAGAAGTGATAGCTAAGCAAGGCTTGCTAAACGCAAAGCACATTGCTTTCACCGTGGAAACGCCTATTCTTATTCCCGTAAACGAGCCAGCCCCTACAACGCACGCAAAAAAATCCGCTCTTTTAAAATCAAAGTTCGCTTTTTCAGCAAGTTCTTCCACTTTTGGCATAAGGGCAACCGAATGGTTTACACCACACTCGCCATCGAAATACTTATATATTTGGTCGTCCTTGCATATTAAAACGGTAAGGTTTTTACCGCTGGTATCTATAGCTAAATAGTTCATAAAATAATCTTTCTCTCGTCGTTACTGAGTTTTTCTATCCTAACTTCTTTCGTTTGGTCGGGCAAAACGTCTTCTATGTTTTCCGCCCACTCGATTAAGCAAATATTGTCTTGGTTAAAATAATCTGTTAGCCCCAACCTTTCAGCATCTTCACCGCAAGACAAACGATAACAATCGTAATGATACAATAAATTACCGTAAACGTTAAGATAGGCGTAAGTGGGACTGGTTACTCCGTTTAATCCAAAATATTCTGCAACGCCTTTAACGAAGGCTGTTTTGCCCGCACCTAAATCGCCGGACAATATAACCACGTCGCCCTTCTTTAACGTCTTTGCATATTCAAAAGCAATCTCTTTAGTTTGTTTTTCGCTACTTGAAATTTTTTCCATATATTTATTATACATCTTTTGCCGAGTTTTGCAAGTTGATTTTCTTAAAAAGATAAGATACTTTTTTATAAAGAAGTATAGTTACCACTGAAATTGCCACGCTCTTAATAACGTTAAACGCCAAAACGTAAGTCCAAAGCGTTTCAAACATTGCGTTAGACACGTCGTTAGGAACAAACGGTGCTCCGCCCATAAAGAAAGGGAAATTGATAAACTTGTTAACCAACAACGAAACTCCCGACTGAATAAGGCAAGCTATTAAAAGGGTAATAACCACGACCTTAAACCCTTTTTTATAACGGTAAATGATTGAAGGCAACAACACGAACGACGAAGTTATTATTATATTGGCAAGCTCCCCCACACCGCCAGTCGTGCCGATAGTAACGTGTATCAATTCTTTGATAATCGTTATAATAACCGCAGGAAGTGGACCATACATAAATCCGCCGAGCATTACCAAAACGTTTGAAAGGTCAAGTTGTAAAAAACTTGCAGGAGTGCCTGCAAAAATGGGTATTTCAATTAAGTATAGCACGAAAGATAATGCGGTGAAAACCGCCATACCCGAAATGTTTTTGGTAGTAAAAGTTTTTTTCATATAAAAACGCTCCTATATACCATGGAGCGTTTACTTAATTTGCAAAACAGAATATTTTCCGCGCGCGGAAAATTATTATTCTTTTACCATCCGGACTTTACCGTCGGTCTGGGAATCTCACCCAGTCAACCAAAAGGCTCGCAGACTTTAACTGCCGGTGGGGAATTTCACCCCGCCCCAAAGAACTTTTATTTAATTAGTTATATTTTAATATTATTTACGACATTTGTAAAGTGTTTTTGCTAAACTTTACCCCATCCACTTCAGCCTTGTGATAAAATATATCCTTTTTCAACAAATAGTTTTATTAAACACCGTTTGCCCTTTGATAAACTTTATCTAAGGTGATAAAATGAACAATCTTTTAATTTCTTTTTTCGGTGGGTTTTTAGCCACTTCCTTTTTGTTTGCCATCAGCTTTTTTACGGTGATTGGTGTTAAAAAAGCTTATTATAAACTGCTTGAAGCTTTCCCTAAAAAACCTGTAGTTAGCACTAAAACCATTCAGCCCGAAAAAGCACCGCGAAAAAAGCGCGCGCCTATAAGAAGCATCGAAATAAACCCCGATGAAATAGATAGAATTTACGTTAAAAAATCTTCTTAAATACTATTCGTATTTTTGAATATTACTCTCGTCGCCCCAAAGATTTTCCAAGTGATAGAACAATCTGGTTTCGTCGTTAAAAATATGAACGATAACGTCGCCGTAATCTAAAACTGCCCATCTGCCTTCACGCACGCCGTCTCTGCGGGTGGGCGCAATGCCAAGCTTGTCCATTTCTTCTTCAACGTGTTCGATAAGTGCACGCGTTTGCGCCATTGATCTTCCGCTTGCGATTACATAATAATCGGTTACGGTAGTTTTTTGTTGCACGTCTACGCTAACGATGTCTTGAGCCTTACGGTTAGATAATATTTCACAAATTTTTTCGGTTAATTGTTTTGACGTCATGTTAGTTACTTCCTTTATAATAATCATACGCTTCAAGCGTCTTTTCGTAAATGTATTGTTTTTTGTTTACAAGGTGCAAAACTTCTTCTTTTAAGCATTCTATAAAACACCTGTTAAAATCGGATTTTTCATATAGCTCGCGAAGCTCATCCACACCTTCGTAACTTCTTCCTTCTTCAAGCATGTCGGCAACGAAAACAAGCTTTTCTAAATCGCTCATCCCCGCCCTACCAGACGTGTGATAACGAATAGCGTCAAGCACTTGTTCGTCCGATATCTTAAGCACTTGTTGGGCAATAAACGCGCCCAAAAACGCGTGGACGACGGGTGCGGGAACGCCACTCGGCAGTTCAAAGCCTTCAACCGTTTTATGGTCTATATATTTAGCGCAATCGTGGAGCGTTGCACTCGTTATTACACGTTGTTCGTCTAAGCCCAATTCTTTTACCTTTTTAAGCGCACACACAACGACGTCCGCCGTGTGTTTAAGTCGCTTTTCAGGCAAGCTTTGCATAACGAATTTTTGAAATTTATCGGGCGCGTAAAGCCCCTTTTCTTTTATATAATCGAAAACGCCGTTGGGCAAATCTTCACTACTTAATCCAAACTGCGAATAAACGCGAATTTTAGTGCTGGAAACGCCCTTCCCCGTGTAAGACAACCTAACGAATTGTTTGTTAAACGTTTGCTTAAAGTATTCTTGTTCTTTTTGATAGTCTGTAAAGAAGTCGTCTCGCCCAAAAACCGCAAGCGTGCAAGCGTTCAAAATCCTTTGGGGGTTTTTCCAATTTCTAAAATCGGTTAGCATATCTCCCCCGACTATAAAGAACAATTCGCAATCTTCCTTTTCTTTATAGTGCTCTACGGTTATATAGGTAAAGCTCTTGCCTTGCTTTAATATTTCGTAGTCGCTTACTTCAACCTTTTCTTGCCCTTTAAACGCTATTTTTAGCATATTTAGTCTATCTTCGGCAGGGGCAGGTTGCCTTGCTTTATGCGGAGATATAAAGGTGGGCATAACGATAAGCTTATCGAGATTAAGTTCTTTTATCGCGCAACAAGCTATGTTGACGTGCTCAACGTGCACGGGATTGAACGTGCCACCTAAAATTCCGATTTTTTTCATAGTTTTATTATTGCATATTTTCAAAATAAAATCAATGATTTTAACTATTTTATTCAAATAAAAGCCACTGTATAAATAAAAGACGGCGCGGGTATAATCATTAAAAAACTCTGGTGGGTGTTATGACAATTCGCTTGTCTGCTATTTTAGACTCTTTGTTTTCAGGCTTTATTTGTTTTTTTGTTTGCTTTTTACTGCTTAGCTATTTTTTTGCACGCACGCAAGCTATAGTTGTTTCATTAATTTTTTGCGCGTTAGTAATAGCAATAGCATTAAAAAGATTATCGGCTAAAAACGCACTTCTTAAACTCAAGAAAACGCAAGAAAAGCAAAAACAAGCCTGCATTTCAGCATTAAATATGTGCACGCAAAGCCAAGTGCTTGGCGTTTTTTCTAAGGCGATTGAAAAGTTGGGAAAGAATGCTAAAAGCAAAAACGGCGCGCTTTTTATTGATGAAAAATCGGTTGTATTGTTTTTTAAATTTTCTTTTGACGGGATTACCAAAACAGACGTAGTAAGAGCGTTTAACGCCTTGCCTAAAAACTACACCGCTTATATCTTTGCAAGTGAGTTTTCAAGCGAACTTTTAAGCTTTATTGATAGGTTTGATAAAAAAATCGTTGCAGTTGACGGCGTTAAAACTTATAAGTTTTTATCCAAAACAGACTGTATTCCCCAGTCGGAATTGAATTTTAAAAGTGAAAAGCTAACCTTTACAAAAGCAAAATTAAATTTAATAAAAAGAAAAAACGCCAAAAGATATTTCTCTTTTGGCGTAACATTCTTGTTTATGAGCCTTTTCGTCCCCTTAAAACTTTATTACGTTATTTGCGGTTGCCTGTTTTTAACCTTTTCGTTGTTGTGCAGGCTTTACGGAAAAAGCGTTTAATTTGTCAGAAAAACTTATATCCTATTAGCGCAAATACAATTTTTATTAAGTTTTATATGGTTTTAATGGTTAAAACATTATATGGTCAACTTTGGGGTTGTTACTTCTTCTGTAAAACACCAATTTTCTGCCCGTTGCGCAAACGAATTCCGCACCGAGAAGATCAGCTATTTCAAAGCCGGCTTGTTTGGGAACAAGGTCGGAATTTTCCAACACGGTTACTTTAATAAGTTCTCTTTTTTCTATAGCTTTATCTAAGCTTTCAATAAGAGCTTCGTTAACGCCAAGCTTTCCTACTTGCGTTACGGGTTCTATTTTTTGAGCGAGCGAACGAAGCGTTGCTCTTTCTTTTGAACTAAGCATTTTTTCTCCTTTAATCAACGAATTCAAATTCTTCGCCACCAATTATAATAGTTGACTTTTCAGTCGCACCCATTTGGCGCAATTCTTTTATAATACCGCGGTCACGCAATACTTTGTGTAAATATGCAAGCGAGTGCATGTCGTCTAACACTACGTTGCGTTTAAGCACGTCCACAAGCGAACCGGTAACGACGAACGTTTCGCCTTCTTTAAATATTTCGTAATCCAATCTTTCGGGTTTAACGTAGTTGAATTCTTCAAACTCTAACGGTTTTAATGGCGGAAGCTTAACCAGCATTTCCCACATAACTTTTTTAAGATTATCTAACCCATCACCCGTAACGGCGGAAACGCACACTACTTTGTGCTTTCTGCCTATTTGTTTTTTGAATTCTTTTAATTTTTCTTCAGCACCGTAAACGTCAAGCTTATTTGCAACGACAATTTGCTTTAGCTTTGCAAGCGTTGGACTGTAATTTTTAAGTTCAGCGTTTATTTTAAGGTAATCTTCATAAGCGTCTCTACCTTCAACACCCGAAATATCAACCACATGAACGAGCATGCGCGTTCTTTCAATGTGCCTTAAAAATTCAATGCCTAACCCTGCCCCTTCACTTGCGCCTTCGATAAGACCGGGGATATCTGCAACCACGAACTGATTGTCATAGTAATCACATACCCCTAAGTTGGGCGACAACGTAGTGAAATGATAGTTTGCTATCTTTGGTCTTGCACGGGTAATTTTACTCAAAATCGTGCTTTTCCCTACGTTAGGAAAACCCACTAAACCTACGTCTGCTATGGTTTTAAGTTCTAATATTACTTGCTTAGTTTCGGTCTTTTCGCCAGTTTGTGAAAAGTGCGGAGCATGACGCCTTGCATTAGTAAACCTTGCGTTTCCCTTTCCGCCGTCACCACCGACTAAAACAACCTTACTTTGCCCGTCGGTAAACATATCTGCAATAATATTTCCGCTTTCCCTATCCCTTATAACCGTACCTAACGGAACGCGCAACACGAGATTTTCGCCCGCTTTACCAAAACAGTTTTTAGAACCGCCCGCACTTCCGTTTTCAGCGACGTATTTAGTTTTATAATAATAGTCTGCAAGGCTTGACAAGTGTTGGTCGGCAACGAATATAACGTCACCACCCTTTCCGCCGTCACCGCCGTCAGGCCCGCCTGAAACCTTACCCTTGTAATGCACGAAAGAAGTGATTCCACTGCCACCGTCTCCCGCTTTAATGGTTATTAACGCTCTGTCTATAAACATAATTCACCTTTTTATTTTCTTTATGCAATTGTCGCTAATCGGGCAATTTGCGCAATCGGGTTTAGCCGACTTACAAAAACTTCTGCCCAAATAAATTAGATAATGATGCGCGCGCGACCAGTCGCTCTCATCTAAAATTTTCATCAATCCTTTTTCGGTATTTAAGGGGTTATCCGCCTTGACAAGCCCTATTCTATTTGCCACTCTAAAAACGTGCGTGTCTACCGCGATGGCGTTTCCTTTAAATGCTACGCTATAAACAACGTTTGCCGTTTTTCTGCCAACGCCTGCAAGTGAACGAAGCTCTTCAAGCGTCGCTGGCACTTGCCCACCGAACTTTTGTATAATATCCGTGCTTGCACTCAAAATATGTTGCGCTTTTGATTTGTAAAGCCCGCACGAGAATATGTATTTTTCGAGCTGTTCTTGGGTTAAGGTAACCATTTTCTCCGCAGTGTTATAATTTTCAAAAAGCACTTTGGTTATTTTATTTACACGCTCGTCCGTGCATTGTGCAGATAGAATTACCGCTATGAGAAGCTCGTATGGAGTGGAGAAAACCAAGGCAGGCTTGTCCGTAAAAATTCCCGATAGCTTATTTATAATTTCTTTTGCAATTTTTTTATTCATATTTATCGTCCATGAATAGTTTAACACAAGCGACGGGAATTTTACAAGCGTTTTGTTTATGCTTTTAACTAAATAGTGCGCACAAACCGCTTTCCGCTAACTTCTTTGACCAAAAAGATGCCTGCAAACGAGTTTAAGTTAGAAGTCTGCACTGCCCTTTTAACCGATAAAAGTTGTTGAGCCGATATTTTTACCGAAAGCCCACATCCCACACCCGCTTCTTTGGGCGTGTTTACGATTTGAGCACTTAAACCGTTTGCATTAAGCGTTTGGTAAAATTTCATCGTTTGCGCACGCGAGCGGTAGGCAACGATAACGTATTCCATAATCAATTTCTCCTTGGCATAAATCGGCGTGTCGCCTTATACAATATAGTATTAACTAATTTTTGTTTTTGTTACTTTATTTTAGGAGCGATTATGATTTATTTTGACAATGCCGCCACTGGATTTTTTAAACCGCAAGCCGTTATAGACGCCGTAGGCACGGTTGTAAAATATCTTTCGGCTAACCCCGGCAGAAGCGGACACAGACTTTCAATTGCAGGCGCGCGCACAGTGCAGAGCGCGAGAGAAGTTTTGGCAGATTATTTTAATGCTTCTTTCGATAGAGTAATATTTACTAAAAACTGCACCGAAGCACTTAATCTTGCCATTTTAGGTAGCCTTAAAAAATGCGGTCACGTCATAACCACTGCTTACGAGCACAACTCGGTTTTAAGACCGCTTTCTATGCTAAATAAAAAGGGCGATATTGAACTTTCAATAGTATCGCCCAACAAAAACTTATCTATTGAGCAAGCCATAGAAAAAGCAATAAAACCCAATACTTATATGATAGTTTGTTCGTCTGCTTCCAACGTGACGGGGCAAGTTCTTCCAATTAAAAAAATAGGAAACATTGCAAAAAAGCACGGACTTTTGTTTTTAGTTGACGGGGCGCAAGGCGGTGGGCATTACCCCATTTCGGTTAAGGATATGAATATTTCCTTTCTTGCACTTGCTTGCCACAAAGGGCTTTATGGAATAATGGGTAGCGGTGCGCTCATTTTGTCAGACGCCGTAGACCTTGAACCTATTATAACGGGTGGAACGGGAAGCGAATCGCTAAGCCTTGACCAACCGCTCTGCTACCCCGAAAGGTTGGAAGCGGGAACGCTTAACCTACCCGCAATCGCAGGACTGTTAGAAGGTGCAAAATACATAAAATCCAACGAGCGCACATTTTCTAACCACCTTTATTCTTACACCGAGCACATGATAAAAAAACTAAACGATATTGAAGGAGTTAAGGTTTATTCATCACCAAATGTTTTGGGAATAGTTAGCTTTGACACCCCCAAGGACAGTGCAGATTTTGCAGACCTTTTAAACTCGGAGTTTGACGTTGCGGTGCGCGGTGGGCTTCATTGCGCTCCGCTTATGCACAAACTTTTAGGCACTGAAGATCGCGGATTAGTTAGAGCGAGCTTAGCCGTGCAAAACAGCACGCGCGAAATAGACTATTTCGTTAACGCAGTTAAAAAATTATGTTGCGGTAACTAAATTTTCTTTAACTCTTCGGCAACTTTATAAAGAAGCTTGCGTTTTTTATCGTCTAACATAGGCGACAACATATTCACGAAGTTATCTATGTCTTGATTGGTAAGCGTGCCCTTTTCTTTACCGCTTTTTGCTTGTTGATAAATGGCTTTTAGCAGTTCGGTTTGGCTTTTTCCGTTATATTTGCCTGCAAGAGAGTTGACCATATTAAACAAGTTATCGTCTATTCCGTAAGTGTTTTTGTTTCCGTCTTTACGTTCGCTCTTTTTTGCATATTCGTTAAAATCCATAAATATCTCCTTTTTGTTTTACTTTCAATTTTATTCTATGTAAGTCGTATACTGTATTGTTAGTGGTGAAAGTATGGAAATATTACAATTTTTATTATCTTTTTTTTCAGACCAAAGTAATTTGGATAAATTTTCAGGACTCATTAACGCCTTTAAGGAAAACTCGTTCGACCTAAATTCCGTGCTGAAAAATATAGACCTTAAAAGCGTGCTTCCTTTTATAAAAGACCTTTTTTTAGGAATGCAAAACAAAAGCCCGACTGACGTAGTCGGGCAAGGTGAAGGCTTAACGCCTATTGCGAACATTGCTGATAAAGATATAGTTTTCGTTCTGAATAAATATTTAGGTCAGCCTTAGCCGGCTATTACTTGTATCGCCCTGTTAAGCGCGTCTGCTTTGCTAACGGCATTTTCGCCCGAAGCAATAATTCCCGTGCCGTGAATACACGTTTTCTTATCTGGCCAAAGAACTCTGCCCGTGGTCAGCTTATACGCGCCACCGTTTGCCAAAACGTAAGTCGTTTGCATAATACCCTTCCCGAAGGTCTTTGCAACGTCATTTGCGTTTTTCTCTATTATAAGGTCGCTTCCGTCGCTACTAAAACGATCGCCGTAAGTTAGCATTGCGCCGATTAAACACTCTGAAGCAGAAGCGGTGTTTCGATTGGCTAACACTACTATTTTTTGCAACCTTAAGTCAAAGTTGTTGGATTTGGTATAATAGTCGTCTTTTCCGCTTTTTCTTTCCGCGTGAAGAATAAGCGATTTTTTTGCTCCACCGTTATAAATAAGATAAGAAGCAACGTCGGTTAAAACGTCCACCGCACCACCGCCGTTATCCCTTAAATCTAATATGAGCTTGGTTTTGCCCGATTCGAGCATAACTCCTAACATAAAACCAAACTGCGAAGCCGCTTTGCCTTCAAATAAGTCCAACTTAATATAGCCAGTTTGGTCGTCAAGCCCGCTCATTTCGTTACTTTGCTCGACAAATGGCGTTAAATCGCCATTCTTATCGTCGCGATAACGTACGACGTGCGTGTTATCGTAATAAGTAACGTAACCAACTTCAAAATCCGTGCTTGTAAGGCTTACTTCGCGCCCGTCTTCAAAATAAATGGTAAATTGAGTTTGATTTGAATGTTGCTTAAAATATTCGTTGAGCTCTTCAACACTGTTAAAATCAACTCTCTGTCCGCCAGTTGCTTTTGCGCCAATAATCACGTCGCCAGCTTTAACGCCTGCTTTTTGCGCAGGAGAGTTACCTATTACCTTAAAAATTTCTAAGCTATTAGAGTAGGTAACTATGCCTAACCCACCATAGTTTCCGCCACTTTCATTAACGTGCTTTGCATATTCTTCGGGTGAATAATACTTTGAATATTCATCCATCAACTCAGCAGTTATGGCGTTAACGTAATCTTGTTCGGTTATCTTGCGTGGTTGACCGGTTACAGGGTCGATAACGTAGCTCGTGTTGTTTATAATGCCGATTACTTCGTTTAACAGTCCGTTACTTTTAACCCCGTTAAGTCCACCCAGAAAAAAACCGCCCGTAAAGGATATAAGCACGATAACAACCGTTAATATCGCGCTTATTATTTTTTTATTCTTATTGTTTTCTTTGTTTTTGTTTGCCATAAATTATCTTACTAATCTGGATAATATTGTTATTAGACGGAAGGTAACTGCGTCTGAAAACTTTCGTATATTCAAGCTCGTTGCCTTTTCAATTTTATCAAGCCTATAAGTCAACGTGTTGCGGTGAAGGTATAACTTCCTTGCCGTTTCACTTACGTTTAAGCTGTTTTCCAAAAACTCTTCGGCAGTGTTAATCATTTCCGCATCTTCAAAAACTTCTCTTGCTTCTGCGTCAAGCAACGTATCCAAGTTCTCGTTAAGCTTATATTTAGGCAAGTCTTCTAACATCTTCACGAGAACGTATTCTTTATAAGTATGCACGTCACCGCGCGCTTCAATCGCGTTGCGCATTCTAACAGCAGCCATCGCTTGAGAAAAAGACGTGCTTAAATCGGCAAGTGTTTTAACAGTTCCGCCAATTGCTATCTTTGCTAAAGCCCCCGTTTCTTCGTAAATCATTTGTTTTAAAAACTCTGCATACTCGGTTGAAGATTGATATTCTTTGCTATCTTCATCCATAAACTTAACGAAAGCAAGCTGGTCTTCGTCAATTTTAACTACGAAGTCCATTCCGTCAGAGCTATAGTTGGTAAGCAAGTTAACAACGTCTTCATACCAATAAGCACTAACCCCGATAATCATAACGAAAGCAGGCATGTTTTTTATAGCATACTTTCTCATATATCTGGAAATTTGCGCGTGATTGGTTTCGCCGAGTAAAATAGCCTTAAAAAACTCTGCGCGAGATAAGCCCGATTCCTTGAAAAATGAATTTTCTGCAAGCTCGCCGATTAAATACGCATAATTTTTTTGTGCTTCACCAACACCATCAATTTTACCGATAAAACATTTGCTTTTATACTTAATTAAAAAAAGCGTTCTATCGTTGGCTTGATCAGAAACAATCCCTTCAATAGTGGTTGGAACAGTGTCCCCAGCTTTGCCGTTTCCAGCAATAAAGTCCCCTGCCGACGTATAAACGGAAAAATCTATACCCGTTTTTTCTCTTATTCCGTTAATAAAAAATCTAATATCAGCGTCCATAATATACCTTTAAACTGTTTAACTATATAAAATAATAGCACTTTTTAAATAAAAATACAATCAAAACAATGACTTTTATGCACTTTGCACAAATTTTTTCATTTTAGCGTTTTAAGTTAAACGTCAATCAATCTTTAAAAAGATAGTCAAACACTGGTGTTTTTGCACGATTTGATTAAAAAGCAACAAAAAACCCGAACCAAAAAGTTCGGGTTTTGTTTGTTTGTGCTAATTATTCTTCGGTTGAAGTTTGTTCAGCTTCTTGTTCAGCATCTGCTTTCTTAGCGAGTTTCTTTTCCATTTTAAGTCTCATCTTTTCAGCAGCGGCAGCAGCTTTTGCTTCTTCTTGAGCAAGCTTTTCTGCTTCTTCAGCAGCCTTTTGAGCTTCTTCTTCTTCACGCTTTGCTTGGATAGCAATAATGTCTGCCTTGTTTGCTTCATCGCGAGCGAGAAGAGTGATTTCGGTTTCCTTGTCGAAGAAGTGTGCGTTCATGATGTCAATTGCGAGCTTTGAAACTTTGCCTGCAACAGAGCCAGATCTTGAGTCAACCTTAGCAATTAAGTTGTTAACGTTGTCAACGATTTGTTCTTCGTCGCCTTCAACGATTCTATCTTTGGTCTTACAGTAAAGAATGGTTTCTGAACCAAGAGCTTCGATAAAGTCGATTTTAGCGTCGATTTGCGGGAACGCTTTGTTAGAAATGAAAGCTTCTTCGTCGTGAACGTCTTCCGGTCTGATACCGAAGATTATCTCTTTATCAGTGTTGAGATATTTTTCAATGTTTACGATTAAATCTACCTTTTCCTTGGGGAGAAGAATCTTTTCATGTGCAAATTCAACATATACTTTGTCCTTCGTGCCAGTAAGTTTAGCATCGAAGAAGTTCATTTGGGGTGAGCCGATAAAGCCTGCAACGAATTGGTTGATAGGATGATCGTAAAGATTCATCGGGGTATCAACTTGTTGCATAAATCCGTCTTTCATAACTACGATTCTTGTACCCATGGTCATAGCTTCAACTTGGTCGTGGGTAACGTAGATGAAAGTGGTTGCCAATCTGTTGTGGAGTTTGGTGATTTCAGTTCTCATTTGTGAACGAAGCTTTGCGTCCAAGTTAGAGAGCGGTTCGTCGAGAAGGAATACCTTAGGTTCACGAACGATTGCACGACCTAAAGCAACACGTTGACGTTGACCACCAGAAAGAGCCTTCGGTTTTCTTGCTAAATACATTTCCAAGCCGAGAATTCTTGCAGCTTCTTTAACTCTAACGTCAATTTCAGCCTTGGGAACTTTACGGAGCTTAAGACCGAACGCCATGTTTTCATAAACGGTCATGTGCGGATAAAGCGCGTAGTTTTGGAACACCATCGCGATATCTCTGTCTTTAGGAGCGCGGTGGTTAACGTATTCACCATCAATATAGAGTTCACCAGAAGAAATTTCTTCAAGACCTGCGATCATACGGAGAGTGGTTGATTTACCACAACCAGAAGGTCCAACGAAAACGATAAACTCTTTGTCTTCAATGTCAAGGTTAAAGTCGGTAACCGCGGTTACGCCTGACGGATAAACCTTGTAGATGTTTTTAAGATTCAAACTTGCCATATTTTCCTCCGTGCGCATTAAGCGCATAATTATTTACTATTCTATTTTACTATATCGACATTCTTTTAACAAGGGCATTTTTCATAAATATTGCGCCCTTAATTGTAAAGATTGCACAAAATCAATCGAGCTCGTCCAAGGCAAGTTCGTATGCGGGTGCGAACTCTTTGAGATAATAGTCTACTTCTGCCCTGTTTAGTTTTTTAAGCTCTGCTCCTATCGTAGTTTTTGCTTTTTTAAACTCTGAATTGCCCGCTTTTACCTCTTCCACACACTTTAAGTAAGCGGATAATCTATCCGCACATTTAACGAGCTTATACTCTTCGCTCTGTTCGTTAGGAATAACGTACTCACGGTATTCGCCTTCTAATTCTTTGGGCAACATGCCGAGAATCTTTTCGCAAGCATTCTTTTCCAAGTCTTTATACGCGGACTTGATTTCGGGATTAAAATATTTGATTGGAGTGGGCAAATCCCCCGTGATAACTTCGCCTACTTCGTGATATTGAGCAAGCAACACCACCTTGTTAACGTCAATGCAACCGCCCATAATTTTATTGTTTATTAACGCGAGCGCGTGCGCGATAACGGCAACTTGTTGGCTGTGCTCCATAATGTTCTCTTCCCTAACCGAGCGCATAAGCGACCAACGTTTAATATATTTCATTCTGTTTAGGAATGCGAAAAATTTATACATTATATAACCCCTTTTGACTGCGTTTTTGGTTAAAAAAATTTTTTTCTTGGATAATAATTTTACCATATTATTTCGCTTGACGCAATAAAATAAATGTGCTAATATCTAATTACAAAAAATTTTAATATTCGCTATGGGTGCCGTTCGGCTGAGATTACACCATTTGAATCCGCAAGGTAATGCTTGAAGGAGATGCAAGATTTAATCGACGTTTTCGCGTTCCCATTCGGGAACGCTTTTTTGTTGCTTATTAGCGGATAAAAGGAGATGTTATGTTAAACTTTTTACTCACACCCGTCTATTTAATAGACACAATTGAGCCCCTTTTACCTTGGGTCGCCATCGGTTTGATTGTCGGCGTTTTAATCGCGCTTGCTTCAACTTTCTTTACCGATAAAACGCTGTTCGCGAAAGTCGCAATAAAAACCTTGATTGGCGTTGCGCTTTTTGCTCTCGTTGTGGGAATTACACTTTTGATTATGGAAGTATTAAAAAAATACGACCAAGCTTATTTGGAAGAAAACTGGGTTAGCTTAGACGTTATTCCTTTCGTGTTCGTTCCCGTTTTAGTTACGCTGTGCCTTGCGCTTGCTTCGGGCGTTACACTTTTTATTCTTTCTAAAAAGGGTTATACGAAACTTAAAGGCGCGTTTATCGTTGTAGGTGTAATTATTAGCATTGCCGTTATAACGACGCTAATCTTAATGGGCATTTATTACGGCAAAAATATTTCGGATGACGGATACTATTCTGAATACTTAAATTCGGTTGCCCTTTACGCATGCACCGCTCTTTTAATAGCCTTAACCGTTGGCGTTGCACTTTTATTGGGAAGAAAAGATAAAAAGCCTTTCGACACGCGCTGTATTGCAACCGCGGGAATTATGGTAGCACTTTCATTTTGCCTTTCGTATGTAAAAATTTGGGATATGCCAACGGGTGGTTCGGTAACTCTCGTTTCTCTTTTACCGGTTATGCTGTTCTCGTTTATTTACGGCACTAAAAAAGGTCTTTTGGTGGGCTTTTTATACGGAACACTCCAAGCAATACAAGACCCGTGGCTAATTCACCCTGCACAGTTCTTGTTAGACTACCCCGTCGCCTTTGCTATGGTTTGCTTTGCAGGACTTTTCACAGACCTTAAACTGTTTGAGAAACTACCGCAATTAAAATTCGGTTTAAGCGCGCTCATTGCTGGAACAATGCGCTTTTTATGCCACGTTCTATCGGGCGTGTTTGCATTCGGTGCTTACGCCAACGATGCAGGCGCAACCAATCACTTAACTTATAGCTTAGTTTATAACGTTTACGTGTTTATTGACGTAGCACTCGTTATAATTGCTGGAATATTGATATTGTCTTCCAAATCAACGGCAAAACAAATACAATCCATCAACAAATAACCATTAAATCAAGGAAAAACGGACTCTTTCGAGTCCGTTTTTTGTTTTTGTTCGTTTATTTTATGTGTGTAGGAACGCCGTTCTGCATATTTATGAATAACGGCGTGTTGTTGTTCTTAAATTTTAATCGCCGGTTGCTAAAAATTGTTTTTGCTCTAAAAGTGCTTGGATATTATCTAATATAGCTTGGTTTTCTGCCCTTACCGTGTGATAATGATAACCGCCCGTAACGTGCATAAGCTCAGATGACTTGCCTATCCTAACTCCTTCCACATATTTATCAACGTGCTCTTTTGAATAAATGCCAAGATTAGCAGAAATCTTTCCGTAAACTTTATGCCACACAAAAACGTCGACCACAGCTCCGCCCAAAGAAACTATTGTGTTAAGTTCTTCTTCAGTCTGGTCAGACGAGTGTTTAACCTTAAACACGCGCTCAACCAACGGTGATTTAACCATAACGTAGCCGTAGTTGGTGGAAATTATATCGCAACCCGTCGCTTTTAGAACAGATATATCCTGAACGATAATTTGTCTGGATACGTTAAACTTTTCGGCAAGCTCACTGCCCGATACGGGCTCTGTTGCCGATAAAAGATATAACGTTATCTCTTTTCTTCTTTGTCCTACTTTCATTTTTTCTTATTTTACCGCGTGTAAATTTTTTAATGATAAATCGAGTATTGGTGCAGAGTGGGTTAAAGCACCGCTTGAAATAAAGTCAACGCCAATGTCAACTAATCTTGCAATATTTTCCTTGGTTACGTTTCCACTGCATTCAGTTTGCGCCTTGCCCTTTGCAAGCTTAACTGCTTCTTTCATATCTTCAACGCTCATGTTGTCAAGCATAACGATATCCGCGCCTGCGTCAAGTGCTTCCTTAAGCATTTCTATACTTTCTACTTCAATTTCGATTTTTCTAACGAACGGAGCGTATTCTTTTGCCATTTCTACCGCTTTCTTTACACTACCTGCTGCGCCAATGTGGTTGTCTTTAAGCAAAATGCCGTCGCTAAGATTATATCTGTGGTTACAACCACCGCCAACCTTAACTGCATATTTTTCAAACACGCGCATGTTGGGAGTGGTTTTTCTCGTATCCAAAAGTTTGGTGTTGCTTCCCTTAAGCATTTCCACGATAGAGCGTGTATACGTTGCAATACCGCTCATTCTTTGCAAATAGTTAAGCGCGGTTCTTTCGCCAGAAAGTAATACGCGAATATCTCCGCGAACGTATCCTATCTTTTCGCCCTTTTTAACAAAGTCTCCGTCCTTGCAGAAAAAGGTTATTTCCGTGCTTTCATCAAGAAGCTTAAAAACTCTTGCGAAAACTTCTAAGCCCGCAACGACCCCGTCTTGCTTGCAAATAAGGTCAACTTCGCCAAGACAATATTCTTTCATTACCGAATTGGTGGTTATGTCTTCACTTGTTATATCTTCTTTGATCGCACTGATAATAAGTTCATCTGCTACTATTTTCATCGTTACGTTATTCATGACTGTTTTTCTCCTTTTCTATTGCTTCTAACACCATTTTTTTGTATTCTTCTTTATAGTTAGAATATTCTTTTTCGTCAATATTTATTTGCTCAGCATATTCCGCGCCTTTATATTCTTGCATAAAATGGTTTGCCGCGCGCTTTGCAAACACCAAACTCTCTAAAAGCGAATTGCTTGCCAAACGGTTTTTACCGTGCACACCGTTGCAAGAAGTTTCGCCAATCGCATAAAGCCTTTCCATAGAAGTTTTGCTGTTGCCGTCCACGTCTATTCCGCCCATAAAATAGTGCTGTGACGGAACTACTGGTATGCTCTCTTTCGTAACGTCATATCCGTTTTCCAAACAGTGTGCGTATATGTGCGGGAAGTGCGACTTGATTTCGCGCTCGGGAATAGGCAACATAGAAAGCCAAACATGTTCGCTTCCTTCTTTTTTCATTTGGGCAAAAATTGCGTTGGCAACAACGTCTCTGGGTTGAAGTTCATCAACAAACCTTTCGCCCTTTGAGTTTAACAGAATTGCTCCTTCGCCCCTAACCGATTCGGAAATAAGGAATTCCCTTCCACTCGCCTTGCCGTAAAAAGTCGTCGGGTGGATTTGAATGTAGTCTATATGCCTTAGTTTAATATTGTGTTTTATAGAAATAGCAAGCGCGTCACCAGTCAAATGTCTGTAATTGGTGGAGTGCTTAAACAATCCGCCAATACCACCGGTTGCCAATATGGTGTAGTCGGCTTGAATATAAGAATAATTGCCGTCCTTATCGTAGCCTATAACGCCAAAACACTCGTTTTTCTCGGCGATAATATCCACCATGGTATATTGCTCTATAAGCGTTACGTTAGGCAGTTTTTTAACTTGCTCTAAAAGATTAGAAGTTATTTCCTTGCCCGTTTGGTCGGCGTGGAATAAAATTCTCGGCCTTGAATGCGCGCCTTCCTTGGTATAAGCAAAATCTTCGCCGTTCTTTTCAAAACGAACTCCGTATGACACAAGGTCGTTTATAACCGCGCGCGACGAGCGAATCATAATATCAACGGATTCGGGGGTGTTTTCATAGTGCCCTGCGCGCATAGTGTCTTCGTAAAACGAGTCGTAATCGTTTTCGTCCTTAAGCACGCAAATTCCGCCCTGCGCAAGGTATGAGTCACTGTATTGTGCTTGATCTTTAGTTATTATTATTATGTTTTTTTCTTGCGGTATGTTTAGCGCGCAATATAATCCTGCTGCGCCACAACCTACTATTACAACGTCCGTTTTCATCTTACTTAGCAAGCTCCAACATTCTGTTTAACGGCAAAAGTGCTCGTTCAATTTTTTCTTTAGGTATAACGATTTCGTTCTTGCCCGTTTCTAACACTTCTATTATCTTTTCGGGCGTGCATTTTTTCATATCCAAACAAACTGGCAAGGTGTCGACAAAATAAAAGGTCTTGTTCGGATTGTCCTTTTTAAGCTTGTGCAACACGCCCACTTCCGTGCAGATTATAAACTCTTTTTGTTCGCTTTGCTTTGCGTAATCTATAATCTCTGCCGTGCTTCCGATAAAGTCTGAAAGTTCCAAAACTTTTTTGGTGCTTTCGGGGTGAGTTAATACGAGAGCGGTGGGGTGTTCCCCTTTTGCTTTAACCAGTTCGCGCTCACTTATCTCTTTATGAATGGGGCAATACCCGTCGTTTAATATAACATTCTTTTCGGGAACTTGCTCTTTAACAAATCTCCCTAAATTTTCATCAGGAATAAAGAAAATATTCTTATTGGGTAAGTTTTTAACGATTTTGATAGCGTTTGACGAAGTAACGCAAACATCGCTCTTACACTTTAAGTCAACCACCGAATTAACGTAACAAACAACGGCAAGATCTTCGTATTGCTCTCTCATCTTTTCAATAACGCCGTCTTTAACCATGTGCGCCATCGCGCAGTCTGCGGTAATATCGGGCATCAGCACAGTCTTTTCTGGGTTGAGAATTTTCGCACTCTCTCCCATAAACGATACGCCACAAAAAACGATGGTTTGCTTTTCTATGCCCTTTGCCACCTTTGCAAGATAATAAGAATCGCCAACGTAATCAGCAAGCTCTTGAACGGCTTCGTCAACGTAATAGTGCGCAAGTATAACCGCGTTCTTTTCTACCTTTAATTGTTCTATTCTCTCTTTAATTTTGTTTTCCATTTAGTTCTTCCCATAGTTTAGTAGTGAATACAGTATACATAAAAACATTACACCTGTCAAGTTAACTGTAAACCTTTTTAAATAAATTATTGGCAAACTAAAGTTTTTTATACATAAAAAATCGGTGTGCTTTAGTGTGCACACCGATTTGTATTACTTTTTATAACCAATAAGTTCTTGCATTGCGTGAACGTATCCGTCAAAACCTTCGCCAGTTATAGTCTTAAAAGCATATTTAGATATAAAGGATAATTGGCGGAAATCTTCGCGTTTTTCTATGGCTGAAATATGAACTTCAACGGTTGGAATTTGCACCGACTTTAACGCGTCTAAAATCGCGATGCTCGTGTGAGTGTAAGCACCAGCGTTTATTATTATACCATCAAACTTTTTATACGCGCGCTGAATTCTATCAACTATTGCGCCTTCGTGATTAGACTGATAGCACCTAACCTTAACATCCCTTTCTTTCGCGCCCTTTTTTATAAACGCCAACAGTGATTTATAGTCTTTATCCCCGTAAATGCTCTTTTCTCTTATTCCCAGCATGTTTAGGTTTGCGCCGTTTATAACTAAAATTTTCATAATTTTTCAATCACTCCCTTAACGGCTTGTTGAACGGTGCCGTTGTTATCAATTTTATAATCGGCAAACGCCTGATACAAGCCCTTTCTTTGCTCATATAGCTCTTTTACTGCATTTAAGTCCTTTGAAAGCGGTCTGCCGTCGGTTGCAAGATTTTCAATTTGCCTATCCAACCAAAAAATGCTTGCGTTGGACTTTAACGCAAAATAGTTTTGCACGTCCTTAACTGCACCGCCGCCCGTTGCAATAACCGTTTTAGTGCGCTTAGCCACTTCTTTTATTACTTGGCTTTCCAACGCCCTAAAATATTGTTCACCACTCTGCTCGAATATAGTTGGAATATCCCTTTTTTCACATTCGACAATTTGCTCGTCTATATCTATAAAATCAAAATCAAGTTGCTTTGCAAGTTGTTTTCCCACCGTACTCTTACCGCTTCCCGGCATACCCACAAGGACTACGTTAAGCGTGTTTTTTAACAAATTATCAAGCACTTCGTCTATAAGCCCATCGCCAATCTTAGCATTGAAAAAATACTCGTAAGCATACTTTGCTTGCGCAACGAGCATTGGCAAGCCGTTAGTGTATTTAACGCCCTTTTGTTTTGCGTAAAGGCTAAGCATCGTAGTATTGGGATTGTAAATCACGTCAACAACGCCACTTAAATCGTTAAAAGTGGTTAAATCTATAGGGCAATCGTAATTGTTGGGATACATGCCTACAGGTGTGGTGTTGATAATAATTTGCGCATCGTTGAACTCTAAATAATTGTCGTAATTAACTTCGCCCGAACGCGAAACGACAAGAATATACTTTGCGCCTAAATACTTAACCACGGAAATAGCCGTGTTGCACGTTCCGCCACTGCCGAGTATCATAACCTTTTTGCCCTTAACGTCTATACCTGCACGACGCAACATATAAACCATACCCTTAAAGTCTGTGTTATACCCCGTCAATACTCCGTTGTTGTTAACGACGGTGTTAACCGCGCCTATAAGCTTTGCGGACTGGTCTATCCTATCAAGATATGGCATTACGTCTTTTTTGTAAGGAATGGTTACGTTAAAGCCTTTTAACCCACTGTTTTTAACAAAATCGCCCACCTTTTCGGGCTCTAATTCATAAAGCTCGTATTCATAATCGCCCAAAAGGTTGTGTATGATTTTAGAATAGCTATGTTTTAACGTTCTTCCTATTAAACCGAATTTTTCCATAAATTAAACCTTTTCGCTATACGCCCCAAGGAAAGTAAACTGTTCGGTAGAATTATCAAGCTCTGCTAATAAGTTTTGAACGCCCTTTTCCTTCACGTCGCACTCAAAGTCGAAATAGAACATAAATTCAAAAGACGAGCCTACGATTGGGCGCGATTCGAGTTTGGTTAAATTCAACCCTAAGTTAGAGAATTTTGAAAGAAGCTTGTTCAAACTGCCCGGTGTGTTTTGGGGAAGAGTTGTCATTATACTTATTTTGTTTGCGCCCTTATAAAACTCCATATCCTTTGCAATGAGAATAAAGCGCGTGTAATTGTTATCACTGTCTTGAACGTTAGTTTCCAACAATTTCAACCCGTAAATATCCGCACATTCTCTTGAAGATATCGCAGCAGCGTCTTTTCTTCCACTTTCAGCAAGCATTTTTGAAGCAACCGCAGTGTTTGGACAAGCAGTTATCTTTGCCAACGGGAATTTTTCTAAATATTTTTTACATTGCGAAAGAGCTTGCTCGTGTGAGAAAATTTCTTTTATATCCTTTATATCGGTGTCCTTATTAACCACTAAGTTGTGGTTTATAGAAACGCGCAAACTTTTAACGATATAGAACTTATGAGCTTTCATAAGGTCGTAAACTTGGTTTACAGAACCGGCAGAACTGTTTTCTATAGGCAAAACACCAAACTTGCAAAAGCCCTTTTCAACTGCTTGGAAAACTGCGTCGAAGCTCTTAAAATACGTTATATCCGCGAGCTCGAAAAGTCTATCCGCCGCGATACCAGAATAAGCCCCTTGAACGCCTTGGCAAGCAACTTTTGCCCTTGCTGGAAAGGTTTGTTCGCCTTTTTCAAGTGCATGTTGTATCTTTTCGCCAATACCCGAACGGTAATCCGCGTTCATCGTTTGATACGCCTTGCTCGTTTCAAACATAGTTTCAAACACACGCTTAAGGTAAATTTCTATATCTTCTTCTACCCTTTCTGATACGCGAAGAAGAATATTCCTTTCTCTATCGGGGTCAAAGGTCGCCTTTCCGCTTTGCTTTTTTGCTTCCGTTACCTTTTTTACCAAATTCATTCGCTCTTGATAAAGGTCTGCTATCTTATCGTCTATTGCGTCTATCCCTTGTCTGATTTTATCAAGATCCATAATTATTCTCCTAAACTGTCGTAAATTGCAAGTGCGGAAATTGCTTCTATAACCGCAACTGCTCTCGGAACTATGCACGCATCGTGCCTTCCGCCAATTTTTAATTTTACGTTTTCTTTTTTGTCAAGGTCAACGGTGTCTTGCTCGATGGCAATAGAAGGCGTAGGTTTAACCGCTACCCTAAACACTATTGGCATTCCGTTAGAAAGCCCGCCGTTTATCCCACCGTTAAAGTTGGTTTTTGTTTTTACAACGTTGCCGTCGTAATAGAACGCGTCGTTTGCAACGCTCCCTTTTAATTTTGCGATATCAAAACCCAAGCCGAATTCTATACCTTTAACAGCGGGAACTGCAAACGCCAAATGGGAAATTACACTTTCCAAACTGTCAAACATAAACTCGCCAACGCCAACCGGAAGCCCAGTAATAACACACTCTATAACTCCGCCAACCGAATCGCCTGCTTGCCTTGCCTTTTCTATCTCGCTTTCCATTTGCTCTTTCACACTTTGGTCAAGCAACGGAAAGTTTTCGTCAAGCGCGCCACAGTCAGCGTTTGGTAAATCAAAATATCCCTTACCCGAAACGCTGGCAACGTCTTTAATATAGGCGTTTACGTTCACGCCCTTTTGAGCTAATATCTGCTTACAAAGCCCGCCGACGATACACATCGGAGCAGTCATTCGCCCTGAGAACTTTCCACCGCCACGGTAATCGAAGCCGTTGCCATATTTGGTCCACGCAACGAAATCGGCGTGTGCGGGGCGGGGCGTTTTAACCACGTTTTCATAGTCCGCGCTTTTTTGCTCGGTGTTTTTTATAACCGCCTTAAATTTTTTTTGGAGCGCACCGTTTTTTAAGCCTTTTTGTACTATAACCTTATCGCTCTCTAATCTTTTGGTTGAATAGCACGCCTTCTTTGCCCTGCGCCTATCCATAAATTTTTGCAAAATGTCAAGGTCAACCTTTTCACCTTTAAATCCCAAAACGTTAACGCCGATTTCGGGAGCGTGTGAAGCACCGAAAATTTCCACGCGCAATTTATTGCCGTTAAAAACGGATATTCGTTTGTCGTTAAATTTCACTTGCTTTACCCCCAACCGCCGTTAAGTGTTCAAAAAAGTTCGGATAAGATTTTTCCACCGCCTGAGCGTTGTGAATTTCACTTCGCCCGTCAGCACCACTCGCAAGCACCGCGCTTGCCATAACTATTCTGTGATCATTAAAAGAGTCTATCTTTCCCGCTTTTACGTTTGCTCCGTAAATTGCAAGGGCGTGCCCATCAGTTGCGCAGGTTACGCCAAACGCTTTCAGCGTTGCCATGGTTGACTCTATTCTGTCACTTTCCTTTATTCTTAATCTTTCAATATTGCTAATTACCGTCATTCCGTCTGAAAACGCGCCGATAACGCTTACGATAGGAACTAAGTCAGGGCAATCTTCAGCATCTAAAACAAAACTGTTAAGCTGACCTTTTTCAACCGTAATGCTGTTTGCATTTACGCTTATCGAGCATCCTGCCTGTTCAAGAACTTCTAATATTTTTCTATCGCCTTGAACGCTGTTAGGATTAAGTCCGTTTACTGTAACTTTACCCAAAATCCCACCGAGCGCAAGGAAGAACGCTGAGTTTGACCAGTCGCCTTCGGGCGTTAAATCACCCTTGTATTTTTGCCCGCCTTTTATTACGAAACAGTCGCCCTTTCTTTGCACGTCTACGCCATAGCCTTTAAGCACTTCAAGCGTAATATCCACATAAGGAGCGGACGAAAGTGGCGTTGTTAAAATTATTTTGCTATCTTCACTTAACACTGGCAAAGCCATAAGCAACCCGCTTATATATTGCGAGCTCACGTCACCGCGAATAAAAAAGTCTCCACCTTTAAGCTTGCCTTCAATTTTAACATAGCGCGATTGCTCTGCGTTAACGCCGTGGTCTTTAAGCGCGGTAAACAACTCGTCGTTAGGTCTATCCATAAGCCTTCCACTGCCAACCAGTTGATAACTTCCGCCAAGCACGGCGCAAAGCGGAATCATAAACCTTAAAGTCGAGCCAGACTCAGCGCAATCTAAAAGTGTTTGACCGTTTTTTAAAGCGGTTAAGCAGTTTTTTGTGGCTTGTATATCCTTTGAAGCAAACCCACCGCAGTTAACCAACTTTTCGTTGCCAGCTAAAAAGTTGCAAACGGCTATTCTGTGCGCATACGATTTAGACGGGATAGCGTTTATCGTTCCGTCGATTTTTGCTTTTTCTATTTTTACAATCAACTTAAATACTCCGCAATTTCATCAGTCTTGATTTTTTGTATACGACAATCGCCCACGCCATGAATTACCACCAACGAAATATAGTCCCCTGAACGCTTTTTGTCGTTTAGCATTGCATGGCAAACGTCTTTTAACTCATAGGGATTTTGTTGTTCACTAACACATTTGTTTATTAAATAAATTGCTTTTTGATAAGTGCTTTGGTCAACGAGCGCGTGTTTCAACGAAGCGTTAAGCATTGCTCTTAACCCCAAAGCAACCGCCCTTCCATGAGAAACGGTATAATTGCTTAAACTTTCTATTCCGTGACCAACGGTATGCCCTAAGTTGAGCAGTTTTCTGTTTGCTTGTTCAAACTCGTCGTTTTCAACTATTTGGCGTTTATAATCCACGCATAAATAAACGAGTTCATTCATAGAATAATGTCCGTCGTTTATAAGGTCAAACACCTTTTTATCCAACATTGCATACTTTGCAACTTCGCCCATGCCGTCGCTAAAAATTTGCTTAGGCAAGGTTTTGAACACGCTTGTGTCGCAAACGACGAGTTCGGGTTGTTTAAACGCCCCCACTAAGTTTTTTCCGCTCGGTAAATCCACCGCGGTCTTTCCCCCCACCGATGAGTCAACTTGGGCGAGCAAGGTAGTGGGGATTTGTATATATTTAATCCCGCGCATAAAAGTAGCCGAAGCAAAGCCAGCCATATCGCCAACAACTCCGCCACCGAGTGCAACCACTGCATCCGTGCGCGTGAGTTCATTTTGTGCCATAAAATTTAAAATCTCACCGTAAGTGGTTAAGTTTTTGCTTTTTTCTCCGTTGGGAAAAACAAACTTTATAACGTTAAAACCACTGTTTTGCAACGAAGCAATAACCTTAGCAGAATAAAGATTATCCACAACGTCGTCAGTAATCAGCGCGATTTTACAAGGCTTAATAACTCTTGAAACGTGCGTTCCGCACTCTTGTATTAAATTTTCACCAATCAAAACGTCGTATTCGGTTGACGCTTTAACCTTAATTACTTTTACGTTATTTGTCATTTTTATTGCTTCTTTTCATCCTTTCTGACATAAGCTTTTTGTCGTTTCCGTCCGATAAAAGCCTATACATCTCTTTTTTGTCCTTGCTTAAAAGCGCGTTTTTATATTGGCTCAGGTTATTTATTATGCCGTCTATTTCATTAACTAAATAATCTGAATTATCTATGGTGAGTTGCGCCCACATTTCAGGCGATAATCTTGCAACTCTCGTCATATCCCTAAAGCTTCCCGCCGAAAAGCCCATAAACTGTAATGCCGTGTCGCTTTTTATATACGAACTTGATACTAAATGTGCAAGCTGTGAAGTAAAAGCTATAATTTCATCGTGTTTTTCAGCCGTTGTTATAACCACGTTGCCAAAACCCAACCTAAGCGAATAAGCCTTTAAGTCTGCTATGCGCTTTATATCAGCCTTAACGGGCACTAATATCATAGACGCTTTATCAAACAACGTTGCCGTTGAATGACTTACACCGCTAAACTCTCTGCCTGCCATAGGATGCGTGCTTATAAAGTCCAAGTGCGGATATTTTTTTGCAAGGCGTTTCATTTGGTTTACTATGCGCCTTTTGTTGCCACAGCAATCTAAAACCAAACACCCTTTTTTGAGCTTTTTGCAATAATTTTCTATGTTGTTTTCCAACGCTTCAGGGTAAAGCGAAAAGAACACCATATCCATTTCGCCTATATTTTGGTCGGTTAACTCAAAGGAGTATGCGGATAACAACTTGCCGTCAAGCATTGCCTTTTTTGAAATATCAAAAGCAAAAACTTTATCGTCTGTCTTGTTAACTATCGCACGGCCCAGCGAACCGCCGATTAACCCCAAACCTATAATACCTATGTTCATAATCAAGCCTTAATCAAAAGATTTATTTACTATGGGAAGAATTGCCCCAATCTTGCCCATTAACGAATTAAATTGCAAGGGATTAAGCGATTGCGCCCCGTCGCAAAGTGCTTTTTGCGGATTATTGTGCACTTCGATAATAAGCCCGTCTGCACCCGCGCCAACAGCAGCAAGCGACATCGGTTGGACAAATTTTGCAACCCCCGTTGCGTGACTTGGGTCTACGATAACTGGTAAGTGCGTTTTATCCTTTAGTGCGGGGATTGCAGAAAGGTCAAGCGTGTTTCTCGTCATCGTTTCAAAAGTCCTTACTCCCCTTTCGCAAAGAATAACGTCGTTATTGCCTTCTGACATAATGTATTCTGCACTCATTAACAATTCTTGCAAAGTGTTTGCAAGCCCACGCTTCAACAACACGGGTTTTCCCGTTTTTCCCACTTCTTTAAGAAGCTCGAAATTTTGCATATTTCTTGCGCCTATTTGTATAACGTCAACTTCGCTGAACAAATCAAGGTCAGTAACGCTCAAAAGTTCAGTAACTATGGGAAGCCCCGTTTCAGCCTTTGCTTTGAGCAAAAGTTTAATTCCTTCGCCTTTTAAGCCTTGGAATGCGTAAGGCGAAGTTCTGGGCTTAAACGCACCGCCACGAAGCATTGTTGCTCCTGAAGCTTTAACGGATTTTGCGACTTCGATAATCTGCTCTTCGCTTTCAACCGAGCACGGCCCTGCTATCACTTGAAAGTTAAGTCCACCTATTTTATGCCCAGCTACTTCAACCACGGTGTCTTCGGGGTGGAACTTTCTATTAGCGTTTTTATAAGGCTCTTGCACGCGTTGAACTTTATCTACCATGTCAAGTGAAGAAATAAGGTCCATATCCACTCTGCTCGTGTCGCCAACCAAACCCAAAACGGTTGAAGTTTCGCCACGGCTAACGTGAATATCAAGCCCTAATTCTTTAATCCAATCAACGAGATTGTCAAACTGAGATTTTTCACAAGAGTTTTTTACTACTATAATCATTTTCTTTTCTCCGAAAAGTTTGTTTTAATTTTAATGTTTTAATGTAAGCGCACGAATACTAAACAATATACTTAGGATAACGACGCAAATGAATTCTACGAATTTAATTGGTTAGTTGCAAGTTTTATTTGGTTAGTTGCGAGTTAGCCAAGGCTCGCGAAGCGTTTTGGGTGAAATAAACCTTGTTGGTTATTGAAGTCAAAACGCCAAGCAGTAAACGCAGGATAACGACGCAAATAAGCACTTAAAAAAAAGGGGCTTTGCAATTACTACAAAGCCCTTTTATTTTTGTTCAACGCAAAAACAATCCGTATAGTAATTACTAACGCGATATTGAAAACTTGCTATAAAAGTAAAAATAAAAGTAAGATTTTAACATTTTCATAGTTTTTGCCTCTAAGTATTTTTATTATACGCCCATTTTTTTACAATTGTCAAGTAATTATTAAAAATATTGCGCCTTTTTATAGTTTTTTATAGTTGAATTTTTTCATTCAACCACTTTTCTCCTTTTTTAGCAATTATTATAAAGGTTAACGCCGTTAAAATCACCAAAAACGAAGCGACTAAAATATACTTAACCAAAAGGTTCGGATGTTCCCAAACAAAGAAAATCACGGCTAAAAGTGCACACAACGCAAACGAACATATTACGGTGAGCAACGTAGAGCCACCCTGTTTAACAGGTCTATTGGGCGTTTCCCATTTTAATAGCGGGAATAAAAGGTTAGCTATTAAACCAACGTTGCCCGCAAGCATCGTTGCACTTATTGCCATTACTGCCAATAAAATATAATATTCAACGCCAATGCCCCATATTAGATATATTGATACTGGCAAAGATACGACTGTTGGAATAAGGTTAAAAACGTAATAGGTATAAAGCTTGGCTCTAAATAGCTTGATAACTGATGCGGGGGAAGTTTTAATTATCCAAAACGAACTTCCTTCCATAGAAATGCAGTTTGCAGTCGTTGGCGACATCATAAAGATGAAAGCGTAAACCAACGGCAAAACGAACACGCCAAGTATTTTAATTTCAGGCACTTGCCTTTCCACTATTAAAAGAACCGCGAACAAAACAACGCCCATAAGTGGACCTATAAGAGTGTTCATTGCATATATAGGATACGCAAAAAGCGTTTTTATTTCCTTTTTGAAAAGTGCCTTAGTTATATTTGAGCTCTTATACGTTGCAAGCTTAAAATTGCTTGTGGTCTTTTTAGATTTTATCGCCGTGTTTATTCCAACGTAAGTGATAACTACTAAATATAAAACTAATCCCGCAACGGCCAAGTTTATGCCGGTGTAGATTAACGCACCCTGCCAACTGATAAACGCGCTTTCAATCAATCCGTTTAGAAAATACGCCTCGGCTAATTGCATATTCACGTCGTTTCCCACACCAGCCGTGCCCACCATAGCCAACATATAAACTAAGAAAACGACAACGAACAAACTTATTTGAATAATATTTGAGTGCTTAAACCTTGAAGAAACGAATAAGAACAGTGCGCTTAATACGATTGATATTACTATTGGCACTACAGGTAAGAATATCAATAGGATAATAATCCTTGCAATAATTCCCAAAGTTATAATTCCGCCAAAATCAGCATAAACGATAAGCGACGGCGCAACGAGCAAAATGGCAAACAATAAGTCTATTCCATAAGAAAAAACTAATTTGCTTATAACTATCTTACTCTTTTTTATGGGAAGGGATAATAAAAAGTCAAAGTCCTTTGCACCATAAAGCACGTTCCCTGCCGAATAAAATGAAAAAACCAAACAAGCTAACGCGCTTAACGAACACATTAGCGCAACCACTTGAACTACACTGACTAAGCCCGTAGTAGCATAAGCCCAAGCGTATACATAGCCCATTCCACCTATAAGCCCTGCCAAAAACAGCATAACCAAAGACAGCCCCAAAAGACTTTTCCTTTTTTTGCTTGGGTTTGCTTTGAATAATTTATTCAGCCTTAAAGTATTTAACAGCTGAACTTTTATAAGCGAGAAAAAACTACTCATTTTGAAGCTCCACAAACAATCTTTCGAGCGACTTGTCGCCTGCTATTTCTTGTATAGTTCCTTGCGCAACAAGTTTGCCCTTTTTAATAATGCCAACTCTGTCGCAAAGTTTTTCGACCACTTCCAAAACGTGAGAAGAGAAGAATATTGCTCCGCCATTAGCGCAAAATTCTTTCATTATTTGTTTTAAATTGTGTGAAGCTATTGGGTCTAAGCCAACAAACGGCTCGTCTAAAACCAAAAGTTCGGGACTGTGAACGAGTGCTGATATAAGCACGAGCTTTTGCTTCATACCGTGCGAGTAAGAAGATATTAAATCGCCCAAGTTCTTTTCTATTTCAAAAAGTGTTGCGTATTTTTTAATGAGCTCGTTTCTCTCGTCGCCTACACTAAAAATATCCGCTATGAAATTAAGATATTGAATGCCTGTTAAATATTCGTAAACGTCAGGGTTATCAGGTATGTAAGCAATTTTCTTTTTGCAATCCAAGGCATTGGTTTTAACAAACATTCCGTCAATTAAAATATCCCCGCCGTTAAAACCGAGCGCGCCGACCACCGCTTTTATTGTGGTTGACTTACCCGCGCCGTTGTGACCGACAAAGCCGTAAATTTCGCCTTTTTTAACGTGCAAAGAAAGGTCGTCTACAGCGATGAAATCACCATAACGTTTTGTAAAGCTTTGAATTTTTAACATAAAATAAACTCCGTGAATTTGTTATTATTTGACTGTTTACAATTACGCCAAGCGATAGCCCAAGCATTAAAATATACGTCCATAGTAAAAAAATAATAATGCCCGCCAAGCTCCCGTAAAAAATATTATAGCTTGCAAAAAATCTTACGTAAAGCATGAAAATTATAGTTCCCAAAACCATAATAAACAACGAAACGAGTGCCCCTAAAGCCATTTGAGAAAACTTAAGCTTATATGGGCAAATAAATGCATTTAACACTAAATTTATGGCGTAACTGAATATTATTATAAACAAAAAAGCAAGTATTGTCAACATAATTTGACTTTGCCCGTCTAAAACCCACTTAACTCTAAGCGCGCCTGACAGCACGAAAATTAGTGCGAGCACAAGGAACAAACCGAATAGCGCGCCCAGCGCGACAACCGCCCATAATCTTCTAAAAATCCCCCTGCGCGTTTTGCTAATTGAGCCGTAAATAAAGTCGCCGTCCTTTGACATTTGATTAAGAAGTGTTGTGGACGAAAAAATAACCGTGCCGATAAAAAACACGGTGACGCTATCCGAAGCGTTCTTTGCCGTTTGCGCAATAGCCTGCCCTGCTGTGCGAAACTCAGACGGCAACCGAGAAACGAGCTCGTTGGCAACGTCAACGCCAAGCACGCTGAAAGCAGTTATAAATAAAAAAGCTATTGGCACGGCACTAATCAAAAAGTAATAGACCCAAGCACCGGCAACTGTTGTTAAACGCTTTTGATTAACGAGTGATATTATCCCTTTAATTTTAGAAATAATCATATAAAAACAGTCTGCGTAAAATGCAGACTGTTTATGCTTTTATTAAGTTTATCGTCAATATATTCTTTCCGATTGAATTTTTGCGTATATTTCCTTATACTTATCGTAATAGAAAAGGTTTGTTCCGCTGGTGGTAACGGCAGCCGTACCTGCGGCGGCAGCCATACGCAATAACTCAGGCATATCCACGCCCTTTTGAAGCCCGACACACACCGCTGCGACCATACTATCCCCTGCGCCAACGGTAGAGTTAACCGCAACGTTTGCACTCTTGCAGAAAAAGCTATCCGTTCCGTCGGTAAGAAGTGCGCCTTCGCTTCCAAGTGACACAAGCACGTATTTAACGCCCTTGTCGAGATATTTTTTAGAAGCCTTTATCATATCGTGCAAATCTCTAACGATGTTGCCGGTAAATTCTTCCAGTTCACGAAGATTGGGTTTAACCATAAACACCGACCTTGATGAGAGCGCACAAAGCATATTATGTTTTTCGGTATCCAAAATCACCTTAACGTTTTCGGGAATAACTTCTAACACTCTGCCGTAAAATTCGGGTGCAACGCCCTTTGGCAAGCTTCCGCTCATAACGGCGATTTCTGCACCTACGGAAAGTTGTTCAACCATTTCAACGAGCTCTTGTTGCTTTTCCCTGCTAACCGTTTCGCCCCTGTCGTTAATTTCAGTGAGCATAGAGCGTTTATCAATAATTTTATAGTTAGTTCTCGTGTTGCCCTTGTTGTAAACGAACTTATGCTCAACGCCTTCCTTATCGAGAACGTGTTCAAACAATCTTGCATGGGCATCGAACATAAATCCCGTTGCAAAGCATTTTTCTTTCAATCTTGCAACGCCCATAGCAACGTTTAACGCCTTGCCCGAATAGGTTTCCACTTTGTTATCTACTCTATTGAGTTTTCCCACGTTAAGACTGTCTAATTCAATAGTGCAGTCTATACTTGGGTTCGGGCATATACTTAGTATCATTATTTACTCCTTTATACTTTGTGATAAAGTAAAAACGTTTTATTTTTTAACATTTGTAAAGAGAACGATTTGCCACCGTTCTCTTTACATATTTATAAAAGCCTTATTTCTTTGACTCTGCTATAATTTTTTCTTGAGCTGAGAATGGAACTTCTTCGTAACGCAAGAATTCTGCGCTAAACTTGCCCCTACCTTGAGTCATTGAACGAAGATCGGTTGCATATTTAAGCATTTCGATAAGCGGAGCTTCTGCGGAAATTTCTTGCAAACCTTCAATCGTTTCCATACCTAAAATACGGCCACGACGCTTATTCATATCGCCCAAAACATCGCCAGTGTAAGTATCTGGAACTATAATCTTATAACTAAACACAGGTTCTAAGATAGTAGGTTTAGCATTGCGAACGCCTTCTTCAAACGCGAGTTTAGCAGCCGAGATAAACGCAACTTCCTTACTGTCAACAGGGTGTTCCTTGCCGTCGAATAAAGTACACTTAAGGTCAACCATGGGGTAGCCTGCGAGCACGCCTTTTTGCATAGCTTCTTTCAAGCCTTTTTCAGCCGCAACGGCAAAGGGTTTAGAAACCGCACCGCCAACGATAGCGTTAACGAATTCAAACACCCCGTCAGCCGCGCCCGATTCAAACTTAATGTTAACCACGCCAAATTGACCTGCGCCACCCGATTGCTTTTTGTGCTTACCTTCAGCTTCCGCAACGCCTTTAATTGTTTCGCGGAAAGCAACCTTAGGAGTGCTTAAAACGGCTTCGCAACCGAATTTAGCTTTCAACTTCTTGCATAAAATTTCGAGTTGGGTTTCGCCTTGACCGCGAATAACCATTTCGCCCGTTTCTTTATCTTTTTCAACCTTAAAGGTCAAGTCTTCTTCTGCCAAGCGGTTTAAGCCTTGGAAAACCTTATCTTCTTCGCCCGATTTAGCAGCGTTAATCGCCATGGTAATAACGGGTTTGGGTAAAGGAATATCATAGAACTTAACTGCAAACGCTTCGTCGCACAACGTGTCGCCCGTGTTAGTATTAGTAAGTTTGTTAACTGCACCGATATCACCTGCAACGAGTTCGCTAACGGGCTCTTGCTTTTTGCCCTTCATAACGTAGAGAGAGTTAATGCGTTCTTTTTCGCCAGTAACAGTGTTAAGCACTGTCATACCGCTCTTTAACGCGCCGGTGAAAACTCTTATCATGTTAAGTTTTCCAACGAACGGATCGGCAACGGTCTTAAATACTTGTGCCGAGAACGGTTTTGAAGCGTCGCAAACGATAGATTGAACTTCGCCCGATGAATCGGTAGCCATTGCAGGACGGCGTTCAAACGGAGACGGCAACAAATCCACGATTTCGTGCATAAGATTGATAACGCCCATGTTTTGAAGCGCAGAACCACCCATGATAGGAATGGTTTCACCTTCTTTAAGCCCAGCTTTAACGCCGGCAACGATTTCGTCGTTAGTGAGCGCGCCTTCTGCTAAGTATTTATCGAGCAAATCTTCACTCGTTTCAGCGGCAGCTTCAGTCAAGCCTTCTTTGAGAAGCGCAACGTCCGCTTCCATTCCGTCTGGAACAGAAATTTCCTTTCTTCCGCCCGGAGTAAATTCAAACGCCTTGCCTGAAATAACGGATACGTAACCTTTCATTTTGCCGTCGCGGAGAATAGGAAGGTGTGTCGGAGAAATTTTCTTGCCGTATTTAGCGCGGAAAGCTTCAACCGTCTTAACGTAATCAGAGTTATCTTTATCAATTCCGTTAACGAAAATCATCAAAGGAATGTGACGGCGAACGCAGTAATCAACAACCTTTTCCGCACCAACGGCGATATCGCCTGAAGCGTCTGCAACTAAGATAGCAGAGCCTACGGCACGCATAGCTTGTTCATATTCGCCTTCAAAATCGTAAAAACCAGGCACGTCGATAATATTAATCTTAACGTCGCGCCAAGAAGTGTATGCACACGCTAAAGAAATAGAAATCCCCCTAGCCATTTCTTGTTCGTCATAGTCCATAACGGTGTTCTTGTCAGCCGTTTTACCAAGCCTATCAATAGTTTTTCCGTTAAATAAAATCGCTTCTGCAAGCGAAGTTTTGCCCGCACCACTGTGCCCCACGATGGCAACGTTTCTAATGTTTTCCGATAATATTTGACTCATAAAAAGCAGTCCCCCTTGTTTTAATTTGACTCTCGTCTATATTTTCGGTTGATATTATTATACACCCGTGTTCAGTATTTTTCAAGGGGGTTTTAAAAAATAATTGCTAAAAATATGACCCACGCAAAAAACGATATATTTTAGTATAGTTATTCAACGCAACAACTAAAGGTCTAACTCTCCATTTTCGTCGCACAGATCGCTAAGGTCAATACAATCTTTTTGTTTTGGCTGTTGATAATGGTTGCAAGGCGGTGGACAAGGCGGTGGACAAGGCGATTGCGGGCGTTTAGTTTGTTCTTGCCCGTCGGAAACTTGCGCGTAAGAATCGTTACACTTTAGGTTGACCAAAATCACGTCTCCACCGATTTTTATTATACGGCTTCGGTCTATATAGAGCTCACTTTTATCAAAAAAACTAAAAAGTCCTTTTCTTTTACCCGGCACAGTTATGCCAACGATAACGCCTTTGGGGAAACTGAATCTGATATCGGTAATGCGCCCCAAACACCTGCCATCACCAACGTTTATCACGTCACGCTTAACGAGTTCGCTATAATTTAATTCCATAGTATTTTATTTATATGCACCGTTTTTAATGATTAACACTCGCGCGAAAAATTTTTTGGCAATATTAAACCCCGAAATAAAATTCTTTCGGGGTTTAAGCTTTGTTTTAGTTGTTTAGTTTATCGGTGTGGGAATGCCGTTAACGTATTCCCATTCGCCTGCCCAATATACTGGGCAGTTTGAATAGTTCCAATAGCTACTCCAACCACTTGGCTGAGATTCGGCTTCACAATAAATAGTTAAATTTTCGCAAGAATAAAACGCTCTTTCGGCTATAGCCGTTACGCTTGCCGGGATTACTATGCTCGTTAATTTCTTGCATTTATAGAACGCATAATAGCCTATACTCGTTACGCTTGCAGGGATAACTATGCTCGTTAAATTAGAGCAATTATAGAACGCTTGAAGTCCTATACTCGTTACGTTTGATGGGATTTCTATGCTCGTTAATGAGTCGCAATTATAGAACGCATATTCGCCTATTGTTTGTAACTGGCTATTTTCGCCAAACGTTACTGTTGTTAAATTAGTGCAATCAGAGAACGCTTGAAGTCCTATACTCGTTACGTTTGATGGGATTTCTATGCTCGTTATGTTAGCGCAATGAGCAAATGCACCAGCACCAATCGTTTCTACGTCGCTTGGAATAATGATAGTTGTTGCTGATTTACCTATTGCATATTGGATTAAAGTCTTTCCATCTTTACTATATAAGTTTCCGTCTATTGATTTGTAATTTTGATTGTCTTCTTCTACTTCTATGCTTGTTAATGAGCCGCAATTATAGAACGCTTCATAGCCTATACTCGTTACGCTTGCTGGGATAACTATGCTCGTTAATGAGTAGCAATCATAGAATGCATAAGAGCCTATACTTGATACGCTTGCGGGAATTTCTATGCTTGTTAATGATCTGCAATTATAGAACGCATAATTGCCTATCGTTTGTAATGCACTGTTTTCGCCAAACGTCACTGTGGTTAAATTATAGCAATAACCGAACGCCCAGATATCTATACTTGTTACGCTTGATGGGATTACTATGCTTGTTAATGAGTAGCAAGAACAAAACGCATAAGAGCCTATCGTTTGTAATGCACTGTTTTCGCCAAACGTTACTGTTGTTAAATTAGTGCAATAATAGAACGCATCTTCTCCTATACTCGTTACGCTTGCGGGAATTTCTATGCTTGTTAATGATCTGCAATTATAGAACGCATAATTGCCTATCGTTTGTAATGCACTGTTTTCGCCAAACGTTACTGTTGTTAAATTAGTGCACCAAGCGAACGCATAATCTCCTATACTCGTTACGTTTGATGGAATTTCTATGCTCGTTAATGAATCGCAACCATAGAACGCCTCATAGCCTATACTTGTTACCGCTTTGCCGTTATATGTTGCTGGGATAATTACGTCTTTTTCCGTGCCTGTATAACCGCTAACTTTATAAGTATCGTCCGAAAGCAAGGTGTAGCTTAAGCCTTGAGAAGCGATGGCGGATACATAACTATCAATATATTCGTCGCCACAAGTTGAGCATTTATGTAAGGTATATCCTTGTTCTGTATATGTAGGCGGAACAACGGTGTCTTCATAGTTATGGCCAAGTGCTTCGCCTTCGGTTACGTGTTGTTTGCTAACGACTTCACCGCAAACTGAACAATAAACAACCACGTCGTAAGAAGCGGGGTTATTGCAGTCTGCTTGAACGTAATTTTCTTCAACGGCTTCCATCGGGGTATGTGCGAGTTTGGGTAATAATTGGGTTATAACCAAACCACAGTCCGAACATGCCATTTGTTTTTCGCCGTATTCAGAACATGTAGCGTCCTTTATATGCTCCCATTCGCCAAAGGTGTGATCAGTGAAACTGCTTGCGGGAACTGAAAGGGTTTCGCTTCCCTTTACTCTAACGAAAGTTGCGTCTTTTAATTGAACGGCATCGCCAACGATTTGTGCTAAGTTTATAATTGCATATTCATCGTAAAGCACTGCGAGCGCATCAGCAGATGACGCTGCGCCGTTAACAGTTACGTTTGCAGGAGTGTTTGCATCGGCATATTTTTCTTGGTTAAGAACGTATCTTGCATTGCCTGCCATAGCGTTTGCCAATGAATTATAAAGGTATACGCCGTTAATGTTGCACTTGGTTTTGGGTAACATACAGTCAAAATAATATCCGCCACCGCGAACGGTAGAAGGAACCCAGCCAAACTGAGTGCTTATTATTCCGACGTTGGTTATTTTTGCAGTTGAAACTGCATTTTCTGCGATAACTCCGCCATAGGAATAGATTGAAACGCAGTTGATAATAGTGTTTTTAATTTCTGAGTCTGCGCCGAGTGAATAGATAAGTGAAGCATAGCCCCAGTTGGAGAATTCACTTGCGTTATCATAAGAAATTATGCAGTTTTCGATAGTGCCGTTAAGCGTTGTTGCAAGTATTCCAACGTGTTGTCCCCTATAATATGCTTTTAACGCCAAGGTCAAGTTAAGGTTTTTAATCGTGCCTGAAACAACGTTGAAAACGCTGTTAAGATAAGTTGAATCGTATGCAAGGTTCAGTGATAAGGTCTTGCCGTTTCCGTCTAAAGTGCCAACGAATTCTTTGGCAAACGCGTAGCTTGACGATTGGAACGTGCTGTTTGAATCTAAAATTTTGTCAGTTACGGTTATATCTTCGGTTAAAACGTAGGTTGCGTTAACGCCAAAGTTCATCGCATCAATAAAATCTTGCGCGGTTGATATTTCATAAGTTTCGCCAGAAATGAATTTTTCGGCTATTGTGATAGTGCAGGAATCACTTACTCCTAAATAGGTTGCAGTTATGGTTACCGTGCCCGCGTTGATTAAAGTTACGTAACCATCTCTAACCGTTGCAACGTTTGAGTCGTTCGTTTTCCAACTAAGCGTGGGATAAACTACTCCACCGTTAATGGTAACCGTGACTTCAAGTTGAATTTTTTCTGCCGTTTGAATAACTTCTAAACTCGTTTGTGCCAAGGTTACGGTTATTTCTCTTTCCCAAATGGTAGGTTCGCCGTCTACAAAGTGCCAGAAATTGCCGATTTCTTGCGGTAATTCTTCTTTATAAAGATAGAAATTGTTATATAGAGAACCGCTTTCGCTATAAATATCTTCGTCGTATACTAATACTTTGGTGTTAGGACTAAAATCGTAAACGCCAGTACCTACATTCTTCGGAATAACGACCATTTTCAATGCATCGCAATATCTGAAAGCGTAATTATACAAATCGAAATCACAGTCGTCGTCAAACGTTACTGTGGTTAATTTATAGCAATCATTGAACGCATATTCGCCTATGCTCGTAACGCTTGCTGGGATTTTTACGCTCGTTAAATTAGAGCAATTATAGAACGCTTGAAGTCCTATACTCGTTATGTTTGATGGGATTTCTATGCTCGTTATGTTAGCGCAATGAGCAAATGCACCAGCACCAATCGTTTCTACGTCGCTTGGAATAATGATAGTTGTTGCTGATTTACCTATTGCATATTGAATTAAAGTCTTTCCGTCTTTACTATATAAATTTCCGTCTATTGACTTGTAGTTTTGGTTTCCTTCTTCTACTTCTATGCTCGTTAATTTCTTGCAATTATAGAACGCATTGTCGCCTACGCTCGTTACGCTTGCCGGGATTACTATGCTCGTTAATGAATCGCAATATAAGAACGCCCAAGAGCCTATACTCGTTACGCTTGCCGGGATTACTATGCTTGTTAAATTATAACATTCGTAGAATGCACCATTACCTATTGTTTGTAATGCACTGTTTTCGCCAAACGTTACTGTGGTTAAGTTGTAGCAATACTCAAACGCATAAGAACCTATACTCGTTACGCTTGCGGGAATTGATATGCTCGTTAAATTAGTGCAATAGTAGAACGCAGAATTGCCTATGCTCGTAACAAATTTACCATTGTAAACTGACGGTACAACAACGTTACTTACATAGTAGTTACTAGAACCAGTTACTTGATAAGTGCCGTCGTCTAACAGAGTATAACTTAAGCCTTTAGAGCCAACTTCGCCAAGAAGTGGCAAATATTCGCTATAACTATATCCGCAGTCTTTGCAAGTATATTCAGCGTGGCCGTTTACCGTTTCTGTTGAAGGTCTAGTCACGCTCGTATAGTTATGGGGAAGCATAGAAAGAGTTTTATATTCTTCCACTCCGCAAAGCAAGCACGTTCTTTGAATTTTGCCAGCAACCGTGCAAGTTGAAACAATCACTTCTTCCCATGCGCTGAATTCGTGTGAGCATTCTTTGTTAAACGAGCTTATTTCTATCGTGCTTATGATTTCCATTCCCGTTGACTTAAGAATTTCCACGTCAACTGCAGTTATCGTTGCACCAACTATTTCAATCATGCTCTTTTCTATAGGTCCTCTTGTGTAAAGAAGGTCTATATCACTATCCGTCGTGTAATTGATGTTGGCGTTTTCATAAGTAGCATATTTTGACACGTCAAGCATATAGTTTGCCGTGCCGTTAATTGCGTTCGTAACATTATTATATATGTATAAACCGTTAACGTCGCACTTATTTGACGGCAACAAATAACTAAGCATCATATTAGGATAATGGAGTTGGTTTGAAACGACTGCTACGTTTGTAATCTTTGAAGTTGCTTGAGCATATTCAGCGATTAAGCCACCGTATGCATAAACGTTATTAGCTACGATAACGGTATCTTTAATTTCTGCACTTTCACCCAAGTTTGCAATAAGCGAAGCATAGCCGTAAGCAACGCCAGACATTTCGCGCGCATTGGTATACGTGATTACACAGTTTTCAATATTGCCGTTTAAGGTTGTAGCCAAAAGCCCTACGCCATGTTTGCCTTGGAACGGAGAAGTTAAGTTGATAACTATATTCAAGTTCTTAAACGTTCCAGAAATTTCTTTATATATTCCGAGCAAATATGCATAGCCCGAAGAGTCAATGTTAAAAGTTAGCGTGTTACCATCGCCGTCTAAGCTACCTGTAAACGCATAGCTAAACACATAGGAATACGCTCTTATTGCGCCGTTTTCGTCGAGAGATTGGTCGTTGATAACGATGTCGTTAGCGAGTTTATAGTGCCCGCCTCTGCCGTTGCCCATTGCTTCGACAAATTCTTCAACGGTGCTAATAGGCGTTTTTTCAACTTCGCCTTCTTCCAATTCAGCCCAAACTACAGGGCGGTTTGAATAGTTCCAAGTTGATGACCAACCGCTCGGTTTAGAAGTTTCTTCAGAGAAGATTATCAGTGATGTTGCCCAACTAAACGCGTGGTCGCCTATAGTTTGAACGCCTTTAGTGATAGTCACGGTCTTTAAATTTTTGCACGCGTAGAACGCGTCGTGGCCGATAGATTTAATCGTGTTAGGAAGTGCAATGCTCGTTATTTCGTTGTTATAGCTAAACGCACGGTTTGCAACACGAGTTATTTTTATTCCTTGATAGGTTGCAGGAACGGAGATAACAGTTTCACTGCAATCGCCAACGCCAACCAATTCGTAAGTGCCGTCTGAAAGCAATTTATATTCAAGCCCACTCGTTTTTGCCGTCGCAGTAACGTAGCTGTCCACGAAAGCATCTCCACAACTACCACAAACGTGGGTGGTGAAGCCTTCGGTGGTTGGAGTTGCTTCAGTCACGATTGATTCATACTCGTGCTTTGCAATTTCTAATACAACGGTTTCAACGTATCCGCAGGTATCACACAAGCGAGTTTTTTCACCTTTTTCCAAGCACGTTGCAGGAATTTCCGTCCAATCGCCAAAACTGTGCACGTCACATGCGCTCCAAGTCACTGGACGGTTAGATAAGTTCCAGTTATTATCCCAACCAGCTGGTTTTGCAGGTGCATTACATAAAATTACAAGCTCGGTACACCATGCAAACGCGCATCCGCCGATATAGTTAACACTTTCGGGAATGATGGCGGTTGCTAAAGATTTGCAAGAATAGAATGCATCGTAACCGATTTTAGTCACGGTTTCAGGAATAACCACACTCGTAATATTATTGTTATAGTTAAACGCGCGGTTGCTAATCTCAGTTACAGCCACGCCTTGATAAGTAGTGGGAATAACAAGCTCAGTTGCATCACTTTCGCCTGCACCCATTACTTTATAAGTTCCGTCTGCGAGTAGTGCATATTCCAAACCAGCCGTTGCACCGAGTGCAGTAACGTAGTTGTCTACGTATCTATCGTCACAAGCACTACATACGTGTTCGGTGTAACCTTCGGAAGTTAATGTAGGAGCGACAACGGTCTCTTTGTAACTGTGTCCAATGGGCTCTAAAATTTGTCTTTCTTCATAGCCACATGCATCACACGTGCGGCATTTAAACACGTCGTCCATGCACAAACCTATAAACAACTCCCAGTCGCTAAAATTGTGATTTAAGCACGCGCTCCAAGTAACTGGACGCTTAGATAAGTTCCAGTTATTATCCCAGCCGTAAGGTTGAGCTTCACATTCACTTAAAATTTTAAGCTTAGTGCACCACGCAAATGCACAACCGCCAATATAGCTTACACTTTCGGGAATGTAAATTGATTTTAAGTTTTTGCACGCGTAGAACGCATCGTATCCAATTCTCGTAATACTACTAGGAATTGTTACGTTCTCTATTTCGTTGTTATAACTAAACGCGCGGTTACCAATTCTCGTTACCGCTTTGCCGTTATAGGTTGCTGGGATAATTACGTCTTTTTCCGTACCGGTATAACCGCTAACTTCATAAGTATCGTCTGATAAAATTGTAAATTCCAACCCATTGGTATAAGGCTTATATCCCCAAACCACTGGGCAGTTTGAATAGTTCCAGTAGTTATCCCAACCGACTGGTTGACTTTCCGCTTCGCAGTAGATTGTTAAATTAGAGCAAGAAGAGAACGCATCAGAACCAATACTCGTTACGCTTGCGGGAATTGTTATGCTCGTTAATTTCTTGCAATAGTAGAACGCAGAATTGCCTATTGTTTGTAATGCACTGTTTTCACCAAACGTTACTGTGGTTAAACTGCTACAGTCAAAGAACGCGTGATTACCTATGTTCGTTACGTTTGATGGAATTGATATGCTCGTTAAATTAGTGCAATAGTAGAACGCTTCATAGCCTATTGTTTCAACTCCGCTTGGAACAGTGAAAGTAGTTGCTGATTTACCTATTGAATATTGGATTAAAGTCTTTCCGTCTTTACTATATAAGTTTCCGTCTATTGACTTGTAGTATTGATTGTCTTCTTCTACTTCTATGCTTGTTAATGATCTGCAATAAGCGAACGCAGAATTGCCTATACTCGTTACGCTTGCTGGGATTTTTACGCTCGTTAAATTAGAGCAAGAAGAGAACGCACGAGAGCCTATGCTTGTTACGCTTGATGGGATTACTATGCTCGTTAAATTAGAGCAATAATAGAACGCATAATTGCCTATCGTTTGTAATGCACTGTTTTCGCCAAACGTCACTGTGGTTAAATTATAGCAATAACCGAACGCCCAGATATCTATACTTGTTACGCTTGATGGGATTACTATGCTTGTTAATGAGTCGCAATCATAGAATGCATAAGAGCCTATACTCGTTACGCTTGCGGGAATTTCTATGCTTGTTAATGAGTAGCAATTAGAGAACGCCTCATAGCCTATACTTGTTACCGCTTTGCCGTTATATGTTGCTGGGATAATTACGTCTTTTTCCGTGCCGGTATAACCGCTAACTTCATAAGTATCGTCCGAAAGCAAGGTGTAGCTTAAGCCTTCGCTTGCAACTGTAGCCACGCTACTTTCTGCATTTGCAATAGCCGTTGTTTTAGGCGCAAAGCTTGCCAATGCAAACATGCACACGCTAACCAAAACCAACGAAATTATTGTTTTTAACTTGTTAAGCTTTGTCATATCTCTTCTCCTTTTTTAGTTACTATATGGTGGGGTTGTTATACAATAACTAAGTATACGTTTTCATTATATACCTTTTTTTATTAAAAAGTCAAGTAATATAAAAAAATCATCGTTATTGCCTTAATTTTTACTCAACGAAAAAGGGCTTTGCCGTCTGTTGCAAAGCCCTTAAATTATTTATTTTGTTTGTTCTTTCCTTGCCTTGTTTCTGTAATATGACTGAACACTCTTAAAGCCTGCATCTAATATAATTTGCCCAATCTTTTTGCCGTTTGCCTTTTCTATCTCGCCTTTAACATAGTTAAGGCGCATGTCGTTTAGATATTTCGGTATGCTTTCTTTTAGGTATTTATGGAACAATCTCGAAACGTATGCCCCGCTATAGCCTAAGCTTTTTGAAACGTCTTTCGCGGTAATCCCTTGATTAAAATTTTGGTGAATATATGTTAAAACTTTCCTTATGGCTTCACCGTCGGAAAAGGTTGTGTTTTCAAATTCCAAGCTACCGTATAGCAATGCCAAAAACATTTGTGCCCCCGCAAAAATAATGTGCTCTTGCGCTCTGCCCTTAAGCCAATCTTTTGTGAACGAATAAAGCTCGTTTAACAGCTTTTCGTTTTTTATTACAAACGTTTTAATATGCTTGTTTTGACGTAGTGAATTGAACTTTTCTAAATATCTGTGCGGAATTATTATTGCGGCGTTTTCCGTTTGCTCTTGCAACTGTTTATCATAAGAATGCACGTCATAACTGTCAAACACTGCAATCTCGCCCGCGCTTATAATCTCGGTAACGCCGTTTTTTGTTATTTGATATTCACCACTTTTTACTAAAAACACTTCTAAGTTACTGTGAAAGTGCGCCCCTATTAAACAACACGGGCTTACTATATCGAATTTTAAATTGTGCTCTCTTTCATATTCGTAATATGCTTTCATATCTCTATTATATCAAAAAATGAGAGTAAAACAAGTGTTTTAGCTCTCATTTGTTTAATTTTTTTCAATCTCGTTAATAACGTGCTCCGCATACGCACCTGCAACGTTATACCCAGTCGCGCCTTCAACGCCCCCAATAAACGCGTTGGAGTTCACTTCGCAAACCACAGGCACACCGTCTTTATCAAACAACAGGTCCACACCGCAATAATCAAGCCCTAAAACGTCAGCGCATTTTTCTGCGGTCTTTTTAAAGCTTTCAGGAAGGTCAAAAGCAACCGCCCTTCCGCCTTGCGCAACATTGGAACGGAAATCGCATTCGTTCTCACGCCTGATAGCGCATTTGGCTTTTCTGCCGATAACTATAACGCGAACGTCCACACCCTTTTCAGTGCTAACGTATTGTTGGAATATATGCGGTTTACATTTAACGCTTTGCATTATTTCCATAAGTTCTTTTTCATCGTTGGCTAAATAAACCCCTTTTCCCATCGAACCGTAACACTCCTTTACGATGACAGGGAAGCCCAGCTCGTTTATAACGTTATCTACCCACGTTTTGTCTATTTTTGCGTTAGGATTATAGCAAAGCGCGCCAAAAACCGTTTTGGGCATTTTTACACCACTGCCCGCAAGCGCGATGTAAGTTTCTGCCTTATCGTCACAGACGCGAATAGCCGAATGTGAATTAAAAAGCCTTATTCCACTCTTTTCTAAAATTTGCGATTGATATTTATCTTTGTCTAAATAAATGCAAAAATCCACTTTGTCAAGCGGATAATTTAGGTGCGTTTGGTTTAAACAAGTTTTAGAAAACAAGTCGGATTCGATATTAACTTTAACACCCTTTTTATCAAACTCGTGCTTTAATCTTTCGGCAAAATGAACTGATTCTGCCGGCACTAAAAAGGGATTTATTACTATTATTCCTTTCATACCTACCTTTTTATTGTATCACGGAAAATCACTGCTGTCAAGGTGGTTTTGGGTAAATTTTGTGCGTAAAATTTTTAAAAAATATATTGACAGCCCTTCTTCCCTATGCTACAATAAAATCAGAAAAAGGATAGTGAAGCAAAAAATTATCCAACCTAAAGGAGGGCAGACCGTTGAACAATCAGATGTCTGCAATATTGTAGGATATTAAACAAAAACTATTCAAAGTAAAAGGAGGGCAGTCCATTGAACACAGAACCCGTAATATTGACTGCGCTTACAGTAACGAAATAAGGGCGTTAACCCGTTTGAAAACACACGCCAACGACCGCTGTTAAAAGGAGGCGGCGGGTAAGAGAGTAAAATTAGAAAGCAAGCGTGTTCCCTTCGTTACAGTATAGCGCAAAGAGAACACAATTTAATAACGAAAAACTTAAAGCGTTCGCATTTTGCGAACGCTTTTCATTTTGTATGTTTTGTTTTTTGCTTTTATCGCGCTTTAGCCGTTAAGCGAAGCTTAGAATAACCCTGTTATTCTTCCGTCACTATCCACGTCTATCTTTTCTGCCGCGGGAACTTTTGGAAGCCCCGGCATAGTCATGATATCGCCCGTCAACACCACGATAAAGCCCGCGCCTGCGGAAACTTTTACTTGGCGAACGTTAATCTTAAAGCCGGTTGGCGCGCCCAGTTTGGTCATGTCGTCAGAAAACGAATATTGCGTTTTTGCAATACAGATAGGAAGGTTAGAAAATCCAAGTTCTTCTAATCTGGCAATTTGCTTTTGCGCTTGCGCACCGATGATAACGCCTTCCCCACCGTAAATCTTGGTGGCAACCTTTTCAATTTTGGTTGCAATACTATCGCTATCTTCGTAGCTCAAAGTGAATTCACCCTTTTGTTCACAAAGTTTAACCACTTCTTTAGCAAGTGCTTCTCCGCCCTTTCCACCTTCTGCCCATACGGTTGAAAGAACGACGTTTACGCCAAGTGCTTTGCACTTTTCGATAACCAATTCAATTTCTTTGTCCGTGTCAGTCGGAAAACGGTTAACCGCCACAACCGACGGCAATTTATAAACTTCTTTAACGTTGTGAACGTGACGAAGAAGGTTGGGAAGCCCGTTTTCTAACGCAACAAGATTTTCTTCGTTGAGCTCGGTCTTTGCCAAACCGCCGTGCATTTTCAACGCTCTAATAGTTGCAACGATTACCACCGCGCTTGGCGTTAAGCCTGCCTTTCTGCACTTAATATCAAGGAATTTTTGTGCACCGAGATCCGCGCCGAAACCCGCTTCGGTAATTGCATAATCACCCATTTTAAGTGCCATTTTAGTCGCCATAACAGAGTTGCAACCGTGTGCAATGTTCGCAAATGGCCCGCCGTGCACGAATGCAGGCGTTCCTTCTAACGTTTGAACAAGGTTGGGCTTTAACGCGTCCTTAAGAAGTGCGGTCATCGCGCCTTGTGCTTTCAACTCACCAGCCGTTACCGGCTTGTCGTCGTAAGTATAGCCAACGATTATCTTACCGAGTTTTTCTTTTAAATCTTCAAGCGAAGTTGCAAGACATAAAACTGCCATAATTTCAGAAGCAACGGTTATATCGTAACCGTCTTCTCTCGGCGTTCCGTTAACTTTTCCACCCAAACCGTCTACAACGAAACGGAGTTGGCGGTCGTTCATGTCAACGCATCTTCTCCAAGTGATTTTTCTGGGGTCAATGCCGAGTGCGTTGCCTTGATAAATGTGGTTATCAAGCATTGCCGCGAGCAAGTTGTTAGCAGCACCTATTGCATGGAAATCACCAGTAAAATGCAAGTTGATGTCTTCCATGGGAATAACCTGTGCATAGCCACCGCCAGCAGCACCACCCTTAACCCCAAAAACAGGGCCTAACGACGGTTCGCGAAGCGCAACCGTAACGTTTTTTCCTATCCTTCTAAGCCCGTCTGCAAGACCTATCGTAGTGGTAGTCTTTCCTTCGCCTGCGGGCGTGGGAGTGATTGCGGTTACCAAAACCAACTTGCCGTCCTTCCTGTCAGTATCCTTTAAGAGCGACAAGTCGATTTTTGCTTTATAGTTTCCGTATTGCTCGATATATTTTTCGGGCACTTTTGCTTTTTTCGCTATCTTCAGAATATGCTCAGGCGTAACGCTTTGAGCTATTTCTATATCGCTTTTGTAAGCCATTTTTCTCTTCCTTTTTATTTGAAATATTTAACGGCAGATGCGAACATTTTGATGTCGTATTCGCCTTGAACGTTTTTATACAAGCCGTTGCCCACTCTTTCAGAGTGACCCATTTTACCGAACACTCTACCGTCGGGAGAAGTAATACCTTCGATAGCGTAAACAGAGTTGTTGGGGTTAAACTTAATGTCGTAAGTAGGACATCCGTTTTCATCAACGTATTGGGTTGCTATTTGACCATTTTTAATCAACTTTTTAAGCAAACCCTTTTCACAAATAAATCTGCCTTCGCCGTGTGAAATGGGCACGGTGTAAACGTCGCCAACGTTAGTTTCCATAAGCCAAGGAGACTTGTTAGAAGCTATTCTCGTTTTAACGAGCATTGATTGGTGGCGAGCAATGGTGTTGAACGTAAGCGTAGGCATTTCTTCGCTCATTTCGTCGGTTATTCGTCCGTAAGGAACTAAGCCCAACTTAATAAGTGCTTGGAATCCGTTACAAATACCGCCCATAAGTCCTTTTCTAACGTCTAAAAGTTCGGTAACGTTTTCTCTAATTGCCTTGTTTCTAAAGAACGCAGTTATAAACTTACCAGAGCCGTCCGGTTCGTCACCGCCAGAGAAACCGCCGGGAATAAATACGATTTGGCTGTTTTTAATCTTATCAGCAAACGCATCTACACTGTCCTTAACGTCAAACAAGTTCTTGATAACGAAAATATCAACGTCTGCCCCTGCTCTTTCAAAGGCTTTCTTAGTGTCGTATTCACAGTTTGTGCCGGGGAATACGGGAACTAATACTCTGGGTTTAGCAAACTTAGTGGGGCTAAACGTCCAGTCGCTTGCGCTATATTCAATCGCGGGGATTTTGCCCTTGCTTTGCTTAACGTCGTTGCAAGTGAACACGCTTTCCAATTTCTTTTCGTAAGACTTTAAGAGTGCGTTAACCGCGAGTTTTTCACCGTTATATTCGATTATTCCGTCGTTCGTAACCACACCTAAATCAACTGCTTTTTCTACATTTTCGTTGCCGTTAAGTTCAAGTATGAACGCTCCGTAATTATAACCGAAAAGTTCTTCTAACGAAATATCTGCGTATTTAAATCCGAGTCCGTTTCCTAAGCACATTTTCATAACGGCTTCTGCAACACCACCGTAAGTAGGCGTGTATGCCGCTAAAATCTTGCCTTGCTTGTTAAGGTTTTCGATAATAGCGAAGTTTTGCATTAAATCAACCGTGTCGATAAGTCCGTCAGCAGTTTTCTTTGCAGGGAGAATAACCACCTTGCTTCCTTCCTTTTTGAATTCAGGAGAAACTACGCTGTCAAGCTTATCAGTAGTAACGGCGAAAGAAACGAGCGTGGGCGGAACGTCTATCTTTTCAAACGAACCACTCATAGAGTCTTTTCCACCGATTGCAGAGAGTTTAAGTTCTCTTTGCGCGCGGTATGCGCCTAAAAGTGCAGCGGCTGGTTTACCCCAACGCTTAGCGTCCTTCCCCGGTTTTTCAAAGTATTCTTGGAAGGTGAGATAAGTGTCTTCAAAACTTGCACCCGTAGCGATTAATTTACAAACGCTTTCAATTACTGCATAGTAACCGCCAAACATCGGGCTCTTTTTTGAAATGAAGGGGTTGTAGCCCCAGCTCATAAACGAACAAGTATCGGTGTCAGCACTTTCAACTGAAACTTTGTTTACCATTGCTTGAATTGGCGTTCTTTGGTTTTTACCACCGAACGGCATAAGCACCGTGCCTGCGCCGATAGTCGAGTCAAAACGTTCAGAAAGACCGCGCTTACTGCAAACGTTAAGGTCTGTTGCAAGTTTTTTCATGCCGTTAGTAAAGCTTTGCGGAATTGCCTTTTTATCCATAGCTTGTTTTGCTATTTTGATTTTGGTTTTCTTTTCCGCGCCGTTACTGTTAAGGAAATCTCTCGAAATGTCAACGATAACGTTGCCTTTCCAAGTCATTTTAAGTCTGTTGTCGTCGGTAACGTTAGCTACGACGGTAGCTTCTAAGTTTTCTTCATTTGCAAGAGCAATGAACTTTTCAACGTCCTTCGCTTCTACAACTACAGCCATTCTTTCTTGTGATTCACTGATAGCGAGTTCAGTTCCGTCAAGCCCGTCGTATTTCTTTGGAACTTTATCAAGGTCAATATTCAAGCCGTCGGCAAGTTCGCCGATTGCAACTGAAACACCGCCCGCACCAAAGTCGTTACAACGCTTGATTAAGCGTGAAGCAACGGGGTTGCGGAATAATCTTTGTAATTTTCTTTCTTCAGGTGCGTTACCCTTTTGAACTTCCGCACCGCAAGAAGTGAGTGATTGAAGGTTGTGCGACTTAGACGAGCCAGTAGCACCACCGCAACCGTCTCTACCCGTTCTACCGCCGAGAAGAATAACAACGTCGCCCTTTTCGGGAACTTCACGGCGAACGTTTTGTGCGGGAGCGGCAGCGATAACCGCGCCAATTTCCATACGCTTTGCTACGTAGCCGTCGTGATAAATTTCATCGACCATACCAGTCGCAAGACCTATTTGGTTTCCGTATGAAGAATAACCGTTTGCAGCGGTTGTAACTATCTTTCTTTGGGGAAGCTTTCCCTTAATGGTCTTTTCTAAGGGTTTTAATGGGTTGCCTGCACCGGTAACGCGCATTGCGGCATAAACGTAACTTCTTCCGGATAACGGGTCACGGATAGCACCGCCAATACAGGTTGCTGCACCACCGAAAGGTTCAATTTCAGTGGGGTGGTTGTGCGTTTCATTCTTAAAGAGCAACAACCAGTCTTGTTCTTCCCCTGCAACGTTAACCTTAATCTTAACCGTGCAGGCGTCGATTTCTTCAGATTCGTCTATTTTAGGAAGCGAGCCAGTAGCTTTGTGATATCTGGTAGCAATAGTAGCAAGGTCCATAAGGTTAATGGGCTTGGTTCTATTGAGTTCTTTTCTCGCTTCAATATATTCGTTATAAATTTTGTTTGCAAGTTCGTCTTCAAACTCTGCGCTTTCAATGGTCGTTAAGAAAGTGGTATGACGGCAGTGGTCAGACCAATATGTGTCTATCATCTTTACTTCGGTGATAGTGGGATCGCGCTGTTCTTTTTTGAAATACGCTTGCAAGAACTTAAGGTCATCAAGGTCCATTGCAAGACCTTTTTCATTCAAGAACGCCTTTAAGTCCTTTTCGTCAAGCGCGTTAAATCCATTAAGCGTTTCAACCGTTTCGGGAAGATAATAAGAAACTTCAAGCGTGCCTTTTTCCGCAAGGTCAGCTTCTCTACATTCAACGGGGTTGATAACGTATTTTTTTATCGCGTTGAGTTCGTCTTTAGTAAGGTCGCCGTCGATAGCGTAAACTTTTGCCGTTTTAACCGTCGGGCGGTTGCCTGCTGAAAAGAGTTGAATACATTGAGCGGCAGAGTCTGCGCGTTGATCGAATTGACCGGGAAGCGGTTCAACTGCGAAAATAAAGTCGGTGTGCGGAAGTGCTTTAGACGTATCGTCAATTTGCGGTTCACTAAACACCGCGTTGATACAACGTTCAAAAAGTTGTTCTTCAATGTTTTCAACGTCGTAACGGTTGATTACTTTAAGCGTTTTAACGCCGTCAATTTTTAAAAGGTTTTTAATTTCGCCCATAAGCGCACTTGCTTCGTGTGCATATTCGGGTTTTTTTGTAACGTAAATTCTATATACCATTATTTATCTCCATAAGCCTTTAACGCGCGCTTGCCGATGTCTTTACGGTAATAAGCGTTTGCAAAGTTGATTTTTGCTACTTTCTTATATGCTTTTGCTATTGCTTTTTCAAGTGTTTTTGCAGTTGCCGTAACGCCGAGCACTCTTCCACCGTTGGTTTTAAGCACTTCACCGTCTAACTTCGCGCCTGCAACGAAAACGTTTTTCTTGCTGGTTTTATAGGTTATCTCAAACCCTTTTTCGTATTTTTCGGGGTAACCTTTGCTTGCCATAATAACACAACAAGCACTCTTGTTCTTAAATTCAACGTTTATTTGAGATAATCTTTGCTGTGCAACCGCTTGCATAATCTCAAACAAATCAGTTTTAAGCAAGGGCAAAACTACTTGAGTTTCGGGATCTCCAAAACGGCAATTATATTCGATTACCTTTGGTCCTTTGGGCGTTAACATAAGCCCGAAGTATAAACAACCCTTAAACGTTCTGCCTTCAGCGTTCATTGCGTTCATTGTGGGAAGGAAAATCTTTTCCATGCACTCTTTGGCAATTTGGTCAGTATAATATGGGTTGGGTGCAACCGTGCCCATTCCGCCAGTATTTAATCCCTTATCGTCGTCAAGCGCGCGTTTGTGGTCCATCGAAGAAACCATGGGAACGAGCGTTTTTCCATCAGTAAACGATAAAACTGAAACTTCTGGGCCTGTTAAGAATTCTTCTATAACGACATTAGCCCCGCTTTCGCCAAACACCTTATCTTCCATCATAGAAACAACGGCTTCTTTTGCTTGCTCTAAGGTTTCCGCAATAATAACGCCCTTGCCAAGAGCTAAACCGTCTGCTTTTATAACGATTGGCATATCTTGTGTTTCGAGATATTTAAGCGCGCTTTCCTTGTCTGAAAACGTTTCGTAATTAGCAGTGGGAATACCGTATTTTTTCATAAGATTTTTAGAAAAAATCTTGCTTCCTTCAATAATAGCCGCCTTTGCTTCAGGCCCGAAACAAGGAATACCCTTTTCGTTAAGACGATCAACCGCGCCTAACACTAACGGATCGTCTGGAGCAACTACTGCAAAGTCAATCTTGTTTTGCTCTGCCCAGTCTGCTATTTTATCAACGGCTTTAACGTCCATATCAACGATAGTTGCGTCCGTCGCGATACCACCATTCCCCGCCAATGCGAAAAGCTGGGTTATCTTTTTACTCTTTTTCAAACTTTGAATAATGGCGTGTTCTCTTCCGCCGTTACCAACAACTAAAACTTTCATTTATCTTCTCCGTAAAAATTAGTGGTGGAACAATCTCATACCCGTAAACGACATAACGATACCGCGTTCGTCGCAAGCACCGATAACTAAATCGTCGCGCACAGAGCCACCCGGTTGAGCTATGTAGCTAACGCCACTCTTTGCCGCGCGTTCAATATTGTCGCTGAACGGGAAGAACGCGTCTGAACCGAGCGTTACACCCGTAACTTTTGAAAGAATTGCTTTCTTTTGTTCTCTCGTAAAGAGTTGGGGCTTTTCGGTAAAGTATTTTTGCCAAACACCTTCAACTAAAAGATCTTCACATTCGTCTGAAATGTAAATATCTATAACGTTGTTTCTGTCGGGTCTGCCAACTTCTGCCTTAAATGGCAAATTCATAACCGCGTCGCTTTGACGCAAAAACCAGTTGTCCGCCTTTGAGCCTGCAAGACGCGTGCAGTGAATTCTTGATTGTTGACCTGCACCAACGCCAATTGCTTGTCCGTTATGAGCAAAGCAAACTGAGTTAGACTGCGTATATTTTAAGGTAATAAGCGCAACTATCATATCTTGAATGGCACTTTCGGGAAGATTTTTGTTTGCTGAAACTATTTGCTTCGTAACGAGTTCGCGGTCAATTTTGAAATTGTTTCTACCTTGTTCAAAAGTGATGCCGAAAACTTGTTTAATCTCTTTTTCTTCGGGAACGTAGTCAGGGTCAATTTGAACCACGTTGTAAGTGCCGTTTCTTTTAGCCTTTAAAATTTCCAAAGCCTTTGGCGAATAAGAAGGAGCGATAACACCGTCTGAAACTTCGCGCTTAATGATGAGCGCAGTAGTTTCGTCACATTCGTCTGAAAGCGCAATCCAGTCACCGAAAGAACTCATTCTGTCCGTCCCCCTTGCCCTTGCGTACGCTGAAGCGATAGCAGAGTCGTCAAGCCCAGCAATATCGTCAACGAAACAAGCTTTCTTTTCAATTTCCGTTAACTTTTCGCCAACGGCAGCACCTGCAGGGCTAACGTGCTTAAAGGAAGTTGCACAGGGTTTTCCCGTTGCTTCTTTTAATTCTTTAACAAGTTGCCAAGAGTTGAAAGCATCTAAAAAATTAATGTATCCGGGCTTACCGTTGAGAACGGTTATGGGCAAATCTTTGCCGTTAGCCATAAATATTCTTGATGGTTTTTGGTTGGGGTTACAACCGTATTTAAGTTCCAATTCGTTCATGTCGCTTTTCTCCTATTTGTTCTTATTTACGATAATTTCATCTGCTTTTCCGCTTTCTAAATTAACTACTCTAACGAAAAGCGAAACTTTGTTGTCTTCATTTAAACTATTCCAAACGATATCTGCAAGTTCGGTTGCAGTGTTTGGAAGAATTACTTTTTCAGGCTCGCCATAAAAAGACGGAATGGGGTTGCCGTCACATTCGTAGGTGTGAATAAAGTGTCCGAAGCCCTTGATTGCACGATAGTGATAACCAAAACGGTCACAAGCACTGCCTTCAGCATCGGCAGACTTTAAAATGCTCATTTTATAAGTAAAATCGCCGTCAGCGTAAGTCAACAAACTGCTAATTCTGGGAGTGAAGTTAGGAAAGTCTGGCTCAAATTCGCGCGCACTTAACGCTTTATCGAAATCAATGCCGGCTTTCAATCCGTCGTAAACGGTGTTGGTTTGGTCACCGTTGGTTACAATATCCATATTTTCGTATGCGAGATAGGGATTGTAAATAATAAGACTGGGGTCAACGAGTTTACTTTCATCAAACGCCTTAGTTCTCATACCGCCTTCAAATCTTTCAAATATACGGTTGCGACTGTTGGTGCTTCTACCCATGATAAAGTAAGCAATCATCGCACTCTTTCCGTCCGCGCTCTTGCCAACTATAATTCCCCTGCCGGGATAAGAATTGCTCTTTAATAAATCTTCTATCTTGTTTATGCCTTTAACGCTCATTATAATTCTCCTTTTTGTATTGCCTCGCACACTTTTTCAAGCGAGAGTGGAAGAATTTTCCACTCGGCTTGTTCCATAACGCGCTTTTGTAAAATTTCAGGTGTGTCACCTTGTTCAATTTCAACGGCTTTTTGCATAATAATCTTTCCGCCGTCTGGAATTTCGTTTACGAAATGCACGGTTGCACCCGTCACCTTAACGCCGTATTCAAGTGCTTTTTCATGCACTCTAAGCCCGTAAAATCCCTGCCCACAAAAGCTGGGAATTAACGACGGATGCACGTTGATTATTCTATTTTTATATTTGTCGGTAAAGTCTTTTGACAATATACACATAAACCCTGCAAGCACGATTACCTGTGCACCGCACGCTTCGAGCTCGGCTATCAAGCCCTTTTCAAACTCGGCTTGGGTTTTGCCCTTTTTTGCAACCACCGCGCCTTCTATGTTTGCATTCTTTGCGCGCTCTAACGCATACGCGTTTGGATTGCTTGCAATAACCCTAACTATTTTTCCGCTCTTAAGCTTTCCGTCCGCGCAAAAATCTATAATCGCTTGCAAGTTAGTTCCGCCACCCGAAACGAGCACCGCAACCTTTACTGCGTTGTTTTCCATTATCAACTCCTATTAACAGAGAACGATTTTTTCGTCTGACTTAACGATTTCACCCATAACGTAAGCGTTTTCTCCGCGTTCTTTTAACGCCATAAGTGCCTTATCTACGTCTTCTTTCTTAACTACTACGCTCATACCAACGCCCATATTGAAGGTGTTGAACATATCGCGTTCTGAAATACCGCCAGTCTTTGCGAGCATATCGAATACGGGAAGAACTTTAACCGCACTCTTTTCAATTTTTGCACCAAAGCCTTCGGGAATGCTTCTGGGAATGTTTTCGTAGAAACCGCCGCCAGTAATGTGAGAAATAGCTCTAACGTTAACTTTCTTTTCCAATAAGCCCATAATTGCTTTAACGTAAATTTTGGTCGGTGTTAAAAGCGTTTCGCCAAGACTTGCTCCGCCCAATGCTTCGATAGGAGTTTTAAGGTCTGCTTTTTCCACGTCAAATACCTTTCTAACGAGCGAGAAGCCGTTTGAGTGAACGCCTGATGAAGGAATAGCGATAACTACGTCGCCTGCTTGCATCTTTTTGTTGTCTAAAATTTTCTTTTTGTCAACAACGCCTACGGCAAAGCCTGCAAGGTCGTATTCGTCAACGGGATAGAAACCGGGCATTTCTGCCGTTTCGCCACCGATGAGTGCACAGCCTGCTTGAACACAGCCTTCAGCAACGCCTTCAACGATAGAAGCAACGCGTTCGGGCACGTTTTTGCCAACGGCAATATAGTCCAAGAAGAACAAGGGTTTTGCGCCACAACAAATAACGTCGTTAACACACATTGCAACACAGTCGATACCAACCGTGTTATGCTTATCCATAAGGAAAGCTATTTTCAGTTTAGTTCCAACGCCGTCCGTTCCGCTAACGAGCACGGGGTTTTTAACCTTGCCGAGCGCAAACAATCCGCCGAAACCGCCTATGTCTGAACACACGCCGTCCGTCATAGTTCTTTTAATATGACTTTTCATTAATTCAACTGCTTTATATCCCGCGGTAATATCAACTCCCGCCGCCTTATAACTTTCACTGAAGCTCTTTTCCATTTTTCGTTCTCCTTTATTACTTTCTTTTGGTTTTTTCTGCAATGTTTATTTTGTTTTCGTATTTATTTTCTTGTTCGCTTGGTATTTCGGTTGAATATACCCCGTCAAAACAAGCGTAACAAAATCCGTTTTTACCGCCAAGCGTAGCAATCTTCTTCATGTCGTCAAGATGCAAGTAGTTAAGACTGTCTACCCCTATAAGCTGTCTGATTTCTTCCTTGGTGTGTTGATTTGCTATAAGCATTTCTTTGTTGGGAACGTCCGTTCCGTAATAACACGGGAACAAGAAAGGTGGCGAAGATACCATAAAGTGAACTTCTTTTGCGCCCGCTTCCCTTAAAAGACTAACCACTCTACCACTGGTCGTGCCCCTAACGATAGAGTCGTCTACCATAACTACGCGCTTGCCGTTAACCACTGATGAAATAGGATTAAGTTTTTTTCTAACTTGGTCTTCCCTGTCCTTTTGGTCGGGGAATATAAACGTTCTGCCAACGTATTTGTTTTTTAGAAAGCCTAACTCGTAAGGTATTCCAGACTCTCTTGCATACCCGATAGCCGCGTCGTTTCCCGAGTCGGGAACGCTTATAACAACGTCTGCGTCAATAGGATATCTTCTTGCCAAGCATCTACCCATTTCCACTCTTGCTTCGTGAACGGAAACACCGTCTACCACCGAGTCTGGGCGAGCATTGTAAACAAACTCGAAAACACACGAACTCATTTTTTCTTTATCGCAAAGGTCGGTTATCGAACGAACGCCCATAGCGTCAATTACGATAATTTCACCTGGTTTAACGTCACGCACTAATTTTGCGCCAACGGCATCAAGTGCACAGCTTTCTGAAGCCACAACGTAAGCACCGTCTTCACTAACGCCGTAGCATAACGGCCTAAACCCGTGCGGGTCACGCGCGGCGATAATCTTGGTGGGTGACATTACTATCAAACAGTAAGCTCCATCCAATTTACCCATAGCTCCCAAAACCGCTTGCTCGATTGAAGGTGCTTTTAATCTTTCTTTAATAATTTCGTACGCAATAACTTCAGTTGCGCCGTTAGAGTGGAAGATTGAACCCTGAAGCTCAAGCTCGTTTCTCAAAGTGTTTTTGTTGGTTATGTTGCCGTTAAACGCAATCGCCATGCTACCTTTAACGTGGTTTACGACGAGCGGTTGAACGTTCGCAAGGTTATTAGTGCCTTTAGTTCCCGAAAAAACGTGGCCAAGTGCTAATTGCCCGTGCCCCAAGTCAGCCAAGGCTTGCTTAGTAAACACGTCGCCAACCAACCCCATATCTCTTTTCGCCGTAAACACCCCACCGTCGTTAACGACTATACCGCAAGCATCTTGCCCACGGTGTTGAAGCGCGTATAAAGCGTAATAGGTCATACTCGCAACGTTGCAGGTTTCTTTTGCGTAAACGCCAAAAACACCGCATTCTTCGCGTAATTTATCCATATTAAGTCCTCCGTAGAAAGTACAGTTAAAACACGAAAAAGTGAAGGGGAATTGACCTTTCACTTTTTCAAAAAATTATTGATTATTTGTATTTTGCGTTAATTTCTTGGTCTTTTTCCAAAATGCTTTGCTTTTTCTTGTCGCGCGCAGACTGGAGCTTAACCGCAAGCTCAGAATCTGTTACCGCAAGAATTTGTATAGCGAGAAGCGCAGCGTTTTCAGCCCCGTCTATAGCAACGGTGGCAACGGGAATGCCTGCAGGCATTTGAACGGTTGATAAAAGCGCGTCCATTCCTTCAAGGGCTGAAGCCTTGATGGGAATTCCGATTACGGGAAGCGTGGTGTTTGCCGCTATTGCACCTGCAAGGTGAGCCGCTTTACCTGCACAAGCTATTATAACGCCGATTCCGTTTTCCCTTGCGCTTTGAGTAAACTCTTTTGCTTCGACGGGCGTGCGGTGCGCAGAATAAACGTGCACTTCGGTCTCAACGCCGTAATCTTTAAGCGTGGTTATAGCCTTCTCAACTACTTTAAGGTCACTGTCACTACCCATTACTACTGCTACTTTTTTCATTTATCTATCTCCAAAAATAATTTTCGTTAATTTTTCGTTCATACACAAAAACAAGCCGAACAGACTCGTTAAAACGCGTTTAATCCTTAAAAGACATAAAAAGGCAGTTTGAGAAAACAAACTGCCCAGACGGTCGACAAAAATTAAGTTTTTCACTCCCCGTGGTTAATCCACTTCCGTCAGTTGTAAAAAACAGTTAAATATTAAGGTAATCATATTATAACATTATAATATGAGCCTGTCAAACGATTTAACCGCCGTAACACAACTTAAACGCTTACCTAAAAAATTTTTTTATTTGCAAACCAGTTAAACTATATTCTTTTCCACGCTCGCGGAGCAAACAGGATAATCATTGGGAAAATTTCCAATCTACCAACGAGCATTACAAACGAAAGCCAGCATTTAGAAAAAACCGAATAGAACGAATAATTACACGTAGGTCCTACCGCGTTAAAACCGGGCCCGACGTTGCCTATACAAGCCAACGTTGCCGAAAAATTAGAAAACACGTCGTTACAATCAAGCGATAAAAGAACGGTGCTAAGCGCGACTATCAATATCCACAAAGTCATATACGCCTTAACGTTTCTTTCGGTTTCAGGAAGAATAACTTGCCCTTCAAACTTGGCGTTGGTAACTGAACGCGGGCGAATAAGCCTTCTCAAATCGGAAGCCGTGGTCTTAGCCAATATGCCCATTCTCGCCACTTTTATACCACCGCCCGTAGAGCCACCACAAGCACCCACGATGGTTAAGAACAACAATATCGCCTGCGAAAACGCCGGCCAAGTATTAAAGTCTACACTCGTTAGTCCGGTTGTAGAGCTTATGGTCGTTACTTGGAAAAAGGCAACCGACAACGCCTCAAAAAACGTTAGCGTTTGCGTAGTAAGATTTATCGCAATAGCAATAGTCGAAACGACAACGATTACGAAGAACCAACGCACTTCTTCCATTTTGAACGCCTTGCCCACGCACCTTATCAAAATCAAATAATAGAAGTTGAAGTTTATGCTGAACAAGAACATAAACACGGCAAGCACCATTTGCGTATAGAGATTATAGTCCGCCGCGCCCGAATTTACAATTGCAAAACCGCCAGTTCCCGCAGTGGTAAACGACAATAAAACACTATCGTATAGCGAGTTTCCGCCAAACAAAAGCAAAATCATTTGCAAAACGGTCATCACCATATAAATTCCGTAAAGAATTCGCGCCGTGCGGGTTAACTTACTAACCAATTTTCCAACGGTGGGCCCCGGTGATTCTGCGCGGAAAACGTGCATTATACCCGAATTGTGCCCAGGAATAAGTGCCAAAACGAACACCAAAACACCCATGCCACCTATCCAGTGCGTAAACAAACGCCAAAACATTATGGAATAAGACAACGTTTCAACGTTGGTTAAAATTGAAGCACCCGTAGTCGTAAAACCCGAAACGGTTTCAAAAACGGCATCAACGTAGTTGGGGATTTCGCCACTCAAAACGAATGGTAGCGCGCCTATAAGAGACATCACGATCCAAACGATTGCAACGGTGATAAATCCTTCCCTTGCATACATTGACTCGTCACGCCTTTTCAAAAGGACAAGCGGAAAGCCTAACCCGAATGAAATTATAACGGGCACTAAAAAAGGCGTTAAGTTGTTTTCGCCGTAATAAACGCCGACGAGCATAGGCAACAAAAGAAGTATCCCCAACGCAATGAGCGTTTTGCCTATTATGCTCAAAACCATTCTGTAATTCATGCTATTTCAAAATTTGTGAGAGCGCGGTAACGCTCTTTGCCTCCGCCAAAATTATAACTTTATCTCCGTTAAGAAGCCTGCTGTCGCCAGTGGGGAGAATGTATTCTTCGCCACGAACTATTCCGCCAACCAACACCTTTCTTTTAATTTTAAGTTTTTTAAGCGGAACGTTTTGTTCTGCAAAATCATCGCCAACGGTAAACTCAAGTGCTTCTACTTTATCACTAAGCTTATAGAGCGTGTTTATTCCCGAACCCGAATCGCCTTGATGCGCACGCACCATTCTTATTATGTGGTTTGCGATAACTTCCTTGGGTGAAAATACAGTGTCCAACCCAAGCTTTTTAACCATGTCTATAACGGACGGACGGTCAACCTTTGTCACCACCTTGTCTACACCCTTACTCTTAGCGTAAAGAGATATGATAACGTTTTCTTCGTCCGTACCGGTTAGCGTTACGCAAGCATCGCTATTTTTAAGCGACTCTTCATCCAAAAGCTCGTGGTCGGTTGCATCACCAAAAATGACGGTTGCTCTGTCTAATTCTTTAGCGAGCTCTTCCGCTCTATCCTTATTGTTTTCCACGATTTTTACATCTACACCGTTTGCAATTAAATCGCGCGCAAGGTAATATCCAACCTTGCCTCCGCCAATCAAAAATACCGATTTTGCACGGGGCTTAAACAACTTGATTTTTTTAGTAAATGCGGAAATTTCCTGAGCGGGTGCTAAAATGTACACACTGTCGCCTTCCTTGATGATAAAGTCACCACGCGGAATAACCATCTTGTTTGCACGGTTAACCATTGCTATAAGAATTTTCGCACCGTATTCGCGAGTTATTAACATCAAAGACTTGCCGATAAGCGGATTGCCATCTTCTATATAGAATTCAACCATGTTCGCCTTACCGAGAGCAAAGCTTTCCACTTTTTTTGCCGACGGGAATTTAAGTGCTTCTGCAATTTCCACAGCAGTAGTGTATTCGGGGTTAAAAAAGAAATCTAACCCAACGTCTTTTTGCATTGAGCCCATTTCTTTGAAGAACTCAGGAGCTCTAACCCTTGCTATAGTTTGTTTTGCACCCAATTTTTTAGCAAGCACGCACGAAAGAATATTCAATTCGTCCTTTGGGGTGCAAGCAATAAAAAAGTCTGCGTTTTCAACGTTGGCTTCTAAAAGAACGTCTCTTACTATGCCGTTACCGATAACGCCCTGAACGTCGTAACGGTTAACGACGTCATTTAAAGTCGCTTCATCGTTATCTATAACGATAATATCGTGATTTTCATTTAAGAAGTTTTGAACGAGCGCACTGCCAACCTTGCCCGCGCCAACCACAACTAAATTCATAATTTCTCCATATTCGCTCTTTGCCGTTTAAACAACAAGGCGTTTTATATCAAACATTATACCAAATTACTATTTAAATTTCAACTTGTAATCAAAAATAGTTTGCAATTATTTTTACTCGCTAATCTGTTAAGTAAAAGGTGCAGGTGGATAATTTCTTTCTTTTTAAGCGCATCACCTTTCCACCGTCACAAACGTATTCATACCCATCGGCGTAAACACAGTTAGCACAGTCTCCACCAACGTGCTCTTTCATTGGGCAATGGCGCAACGTCATATACGCAAAATTAACCTTGTTCGCAACGTTTCCTTCCGCAACGACAACGGGTGCGCCGAGAACGCTTGCCGTGTGCGAATTGTAAACGTTAAGCCCACCACCAATGATTACGTCATCTGAAAGCCCGAGCGCGTAATAATTGTTTGCCACTATGCCAACGCCCGTCTTTTCTACTATCTCTTTTAACGCTTCAACGTCCTTTTCCAACGCAAAGTTAGGCAAATCTAAATAAGGCTTTCTGTTTTGCGCCCTTGCGCGATTGGCAAACTCCAAAACGTCGTTAAGCTCGTATTCTTGCGGGCTATAAATAACGTGTTTTTGACACAAATTTTCACTACCGTATTCAATTATTTGGTAATCTTCCAACTTCTTAAACGGTAATTTTTTGCCAATTTTTATCTTTTCAGCAGACCTTCCGCTAAGCTGTGTAAGGCTTAAATACACGGCTTCAAACACACTTCTTCTGAATTCGTTAAGCTGTGATTTCGCCATAAAAACGTTGCCCAACGATTCAAAGCTTATACGAGCGTTGAATTGCTCGCTTTTGTTAAAACACTCTATAAAATCGCGCTCGGATAGCGGACTTTTTTTAGCACACTCAAGCACTTGCCCTACTATCTCAACGCGCTTTCCATCAACGGTTGCAACTGCTTTTATCGGCGCGTTTTCACAAGCCCACAGTTTTATATCTATTTTGCGTTTAGGATTAACGTTCTCTTGTTCCGTTTCCTTTTTAAAATCCGCAATGAGCCTAACTTCATCTCCTACATCCATTTGGTGCGTGGTAGTAAGGCGATATACGCCGTTGTTTATTTCTTTTAAATCAAACGCACTAAGCGTAGTTTTTTCTTTTTGCCCGTCAAATATCTTTAACGTGGACTTAGGCGACAATCGCTCTTGACTATTAAAGAAAATCTCGTTAAAAGTTTTACCTTTGTTAACCTTTATAACTTTACCTAAATACACTCCTACGTGATTGTTGTCGGTTGAGATTATATTTCCATTGCCGTTAAAATAGCCCTGAGTGTAACCGCGATTAAACGCGAGCACAAGTTCCTTATCGTCTGCCGACAGTCCACTTATCGCTCTGCGATAATGATTTGTTGCCGTTCCCACGTAAAACGGTCTTCTCGCCCTGCCTTCTATTTTAATAACGTCTACACCCGCTTTTTGCAAATCGGATAGGCGGTCAGTCATATTAAAATCTTTCGCGCTCAACAAAAATCCAGACTTGACCTTTTTCCCGTCCTTTTTAAGCGTGTAAGGAAGCCTGCAAAGTTGTTTGCACACGCCCCTGTTTCCGCTGGCATTGAAAAGGTAAGAACTCAAATAACAGTTGCCCGAAAAGCTTACGCACAACGCGCCGTGAGCAAAATATTCTATCTCTACGTCACTGTTTTTGTCAATTCGTTCAATCTCACTTAATGGAGTTTCGCGCGCCAAAACTACACGCCGTATGCCGAATTTTTGAACGTAGTTAACACCTTCAAGGTTGTGAATACCCATTTGCGTGCTTGCGTGAACGACTATTTGCGGATAATGTTTTTTTATTAAAGATATTAACCCTAAGTCTTGAATAATAAAATAATCTACTCCTAAATTAAACGCATCAACCACAAGGTCGAGTGCCGATTGGAGTTCACTATCCGAAAACAAAATGTTAACTGCAAGGTTAACTTTAACGCCAAAAAGATGGGCTTTATCAACCGCTTGCTTTAGCGTTTGCATGGTAAACCCATCAATGTTATTGCGCGCGTTAAATTGGTTAACACCCAAATACACTTCGTCTGCGCCGTTATATATTGCCGTTGTGAGTGCAAGCATATTGCCTGCCGGAGACAAAATCTTCATACACATATTATATCACAAAAAAGTATAAATAAAAATCGTTTTTTAGCACAAAAAATTATTTCAAAGGCTTATAGATAATTGCCAAAACAAAATAGATTTGGTATAATAAACGCGTAAAATATAAAATTAAATTCGAGAGGCGAATTATGAAAAAAATTTACGAAGGTAAAACTAAAGACGTATTTGAACTTGATAACGGCAACGTTATGTTGAAATTTAAGGACGACTGCACCGGTAAAGACGGCAAGTTTGACCCAGGTGAAAATAGCGTAGGTCTCACTATCGAAGGTATTGGTAGAGCAAATCTCATTTCATCTGTTTATTATTTTGAAATGCTTAAAAAAGCAGGCATCAAAACCCACTACATCAGTGCTGATATTGAAAACGCTACTATGGAAGTTCTTCCCGCAACCGCTTTTGGCCACGGCTTAGAAGTTATTTGCCGTTTAGTTGCTACCGGTAGCTTCATTAGAAGATATGGCGAATACATTGCTGACGGCACCGTTTTAGAAGGCGGTTACGTTGAATGTACTTTCAAGAACGACGCTAAGGGCGACCCGCTCGTTACCGCTGAAGGTCTTAACGCTCTCGGCGTTATGAACTATGAAATGTTTGAATCTATGAAGGCTCAAACCTTAAAAATCACCAACATTATCGCAGACGACTTAAAGACTATCGGTTGCGACCTTTGGGATATTAAGTTTGAATTCGGCTTCAACAACGGCGAAGTTATTTTAATCGACGAAATCGCTTCTGGCAACATGCGTGTTTATAAGGACGGCAAAATTGTTGACCCAATGGAACTCACCAAACTCATCAACAACAGATAATTAAATTTAAAACTTAAAAGGAGTAGCGACATTGCTACTCCTTTTTTTGTTTTTATAAATTATAATATTTTTCAAACTCAACGGGGTGCGGTATTTTAGAAATTTCACTGCACTCTGCACGCTTTGTTTTAATAAAGTTTTTAATCAAAATTTCAGGGAAAACTCCGCCTGCTGTCAAGTAATCGTGATCTTCTTCTAACGCATCAAGAGCTTGCTCTAACGAAGTGGGAAGTCCTTTTAACTTAGCCTTTTCTTCTTCGGGAAGATTATAAAGGTTAAAGTCATACGGGCCCCAGCCGTTTGCCTTAGGATCAATTTTGTTCTTAATTCCGTCTAATCCCGCCATAAGAATAGCTGCATAACAGAAATATGGATTGCACGTTGCATCGGGGTTACGGAGCTCGAAACGGCGTTCGTTCTTTTGCTTTGCGTAAGCAGGAATTCTTATAACCGCACTTCTATTTGAAGTTGCATAGCCAACGGTTACAGGTGCTTCAAAACCCGGAATAAGACGCTTAAACGAGTTTGTGCTTGGGTTGGTTATCGCGCAGAGCGAAGAAATGTGCTTTAACAAACCGCCAATAAAGTAATGTGCCGTTTCGCTGAGATTAGAATATCCGTTATCGTCAGAGAAAACAGACTCGCCGTCCTTTAATAAAATCATATGAACGTGCATACCGCTTCCCGCTTCACCGTAAACAGGCTTAGGCATAAGCGTTGCGCTCTTGCCGTATTTAAGCGCGGTGTTCTTGATAATATATTTAATCATCATAGTAGCGTCTGCCATGGTAGACATTTTGCCGAGTTGGGGTTCGATTTCAAACTGACCTGAAGCAGCAACTTCGGGGTGATGATATTTAACGGGAATACCAGCATTTTCTATATGCATACATATTTCGCTACGGCATTCGTAAGAAGTGTCGAACGGTTTTGCAACGTGATATGCTTTTTGCTTGGGAACTATTACACCCTTATCTTGATCAAAGCTGTTCCAATAAGATTGCTCCGCGTTTACCCTTGCCCCGATAAAGTTAGGGTTAACTTCCCAACCAACGTTATCGAAAAGATAAAATTCAAATTCGGGCAAAATAAGCATTGTGTCTGCAATTCCGCTGTCTTGCATATATTTTTCAGCAGCGAGAACAATGTTTCTCGGATATTGCGCGAGCGGACGGTTTGCCGGCGAATCAATAATCATTGCGTTACCGCTCATCGTGAGCGTGGGAATTTCACAGAACGGATCTATCATAGCCGTATCGGGATCGGGGATAAACACCATGTCGCTCTTTTCAACCACGGCATAACCGTAGTTAGAAGCGTCAAACCCAATGCCGTTAACAAAAACTTCTTCGTTAAAGTGATTTGCAGGTATGGTAACGTGGCGGTATTGACCGTTGATGTCAACCATCTTAAAGTCAACCATCTTAACGTCTTTTTCTTTAATAAGTTTTACAATTTTTTCTATTTTTGCTTTCATAAAAAATTCTCCTTCTAATTTTATATTTTAATACTAAAGGAATATTTTGTCAATATCAAAAAACTATTTATCAATATTTTTTGCATTTCCAGCCGAACGGTAACGACAAAGAGCCACCACGATTGATATAACGACTAAAACGTTGCCAACCGCACTCGCATAAGCCCCGCATATTATATTGTAAACAAACCAGCACGGCGCGCCGAATAAAGACAATATCCTTATCTTTTTTTCGCTGTTAAACCACAGCGCAATCGTTTCAAACAAAACGCCCGCAATGGAAAGCAAGCCGATTAAGTTGCCGTTTTCCGCCAAAAACATAGTCAAAAAACCAACGGCGACAATTATAACGTTAACTAAAATAATAATTGGAATTTTGAATTTTAAAACGAACGCGTTGTCTTTCTTTCCCGCAATAGCCGAAGAAGGCACTGCGGCAACGTCCATAACCGCGCCCGTAAACTGTCCAATCAAGCAATATTGAGCTATATATAATAACCTTGATATAATGTTGCAAACAATTATATTCTTTCGTTTTTTAAGCTGAAAGCAAATCAAGAAGAAGGCAACTGCCAACACGCCTGCTATCAGCGATAAAATTTCCAGCATTTTTTATACCTTTTATTTTTCTTTGTTTTCACTAAAAACTGCTTTAGTCTTACTTATTATTCAGGTCCGGCTTCGGTTTCGTCGTAATCTTGTTCACCGACTATTGCAGTTAGCTCGGCTTTGGTGTGTGGCTCGTCAAACGTAGCGTAGCGTATATGCAAAACGTCACCTGCGTGGAACATGCTTTCGCCCTGCTGATCTATTTGAGCCTTGCGAGATTCACTCGGTATTATAGAAAGCAAAAAGAAGTTTGCCGGCCAAAGAATATCTCTTGCATGCCTATATTCCGCAAACGAGCCTTTCTTAATAGTAACGTGCGTATCAATAATTTTACGTTCGTGTGTTTCTTCTTGCGCCTTTACTAAGTTTTTCAAAATGCCGTCCGTTATACCTTTCGCTCCTAAAACTTCAGTAATTATAAACGACACTGCAACCGCAATGATAACGTGCACTACGTTATCAACACACCCTAATGCTTCTAAAGAGAAAACTATTGCCGTGAGTGGCATTTTCATCATTGCCGAAATGCACGCCGATATACCCAACGCCAAAATAGCCGTGTAATACTCGCTAGGCAAGCCCAACGCTTGAACACATTTTGCCAATATTGAAGAAATTATTGCCCCCAACGCTAAAATTGGAACGAAAACACCGCCCGTTAGTTTGTTTGTGTTGGCAAATAACGTCAAGGTCATTCTAACGAACAACAAAACCAACAGCCCTAACACAGCGACGTTTTTTTCTAATAACAAGCTAAACGTTTCGTGCCCAGTAGAAATGAACGAAAAAGAAATCAAACCGAAAACGAGCGTTAAAACGTATATAGCAAAAATTTTTACATAGTGTGGAATTTTCTTTAATTTAACGTTAAACAGTTTGCTGATGGCGTGATAATATTTTAAGAACAACACCGCAAACAAACCGACACCCACTCCAACCAAAAGCGGTATCCAAGCTTCCCTAACGGTTAGCACAACTATTTGAATTTCAGGGAAAATTGACGTGCTTAATCCAAGAAACGGGCAAACGATTTCTGAAACCACTTGCGCGCACAACACGGCAATACTCCCCACGATTAAAATCATAGGCGAAATTCTTTGATGAGCTTCTTCCACCGCAAACAAAATGCCTGAAACCGAAGCCCCTGTTGCAACCGCAAAACCTGCACACGCACCGCCTGTCATAGCGTATCTACTCCATGCAGGATGTCTTTTTGCCATACTCTTTACGCTACCCTTACCAACGGCAGTTCCCATTAAGACCGAAGGCCCTTCGTTACCCAAAGGAACACCTATTAAAAAAGCTGTTAACGACATAAAGAATACGCCGATTAGCGTTCTAAACCATTTAAACGTTACTATGCCCCTAAGCAGTGCTATTGAAGATGGGATTCCGCCCCCTCTCGTTCGTGGTTGTTTTTTATAAATATGCGAAAAAAGCAATGCAACAAAAAACAATCCTAATAATATTAGCGGAATGTATAAAAGATTATTTCGCAAAAAAACGTAAGAATCTTGCGAAAAGTTAATCACATACTTCGCCGCGAGTTTATATAGTATAACCACGCCTGCCGTAAGCACGCCTGTTATAGACCCAAATATAAACGCGGGGAAAATTAAATTGACAAAATATCCCTTAAATCTGTTCATCGTAGTTGGCTTCCTTTATAACAATATAATACATTAAACGTCTCAAAAAAGCAAGCATAACACACGGCGTTTATGTTTAAATTAAAGTAAAAAAGGGCGCAACAAGTGCGCCCTTTTTGAAGATATAAGTTTTTATTGATTGTATCTTAACCTTTATTTATTTCATTTTCAAACGCGCTATATAAATTTTGTGAAATTTGTGAAAACTTCTCCGCGTCCATTTTAAGCACCTTTCTATCGTAAGTTAAAAAGCCGTTGGTTTCATCTTCCACGTCACTAACTTGAGTTATTATACTTGCGCAAAGCCCACTTTTAATTGCAGGAACAATTTGTTCTTGATAGAGCTTAAAAATAGCCAAGCAAAATTCGTGATTGTCGTCAAAAAATTTATAACCGTACGTTTTGTTAGCGTTAAAAGAATGCTCTTTTATTTTATAAGAATATCCACCAAACTCAGATATTACCCATGGTTTATCCGTCTTTTTTCCTTTGATTTTCTTAAAATAAACGTGATCGCTGGTAACGTCTGTACATTTTTTCTTAAACCAGCCCGAAGTGGTGTCGTATATTCTGCTGTCGTCTATACGCTTAAATAGCTCGTAGCACTCTTTTTCGCCAAACTGACCCCATCCTTCGTTAAAAATAGTGTAATATACAACGGACGGATGATTGTAAAGCGCGTCTATAATTCCCAAAGAAGTTTTTATAAACATTTTCTTACGACGTTTTGTCGCCCGATGCTTTATCCCTTTTTTTAAAAATACGGTGGGCAGTGCAGTGTCTATTAAAAAATTATATTTGCCATTGTTTATCATATCTTGAAAAACAAGCATGCCGTGTTTATCGCAATAGTAATAAAAAATATCGGGTTCTAACTTAACGTGCTTTCTAAGAGTGTTAAACCCACACTTTTTCATTATTAAAACGTCATTCTCAAAGCCCTTTTCGGTAGCCGGTAACCAAATCCCGTCGCTAAAGTATCCTTGGTCTAATAATCCGTGACAAAATATAGGCTTGCCATTTAGCAAAATAACGTGTTTTCCCCCTACTTGACCAACCGATATTTCTCTTAATCCAAAATAAGAACAAACCTTATCCTTCCCACTTATAAGTTCAAAATAATATAGGTGTGGGTTTTGGGGCGACCAATGAATAGGGTTCTTTATATCAATTCTCGTTTGATTGCCATAAAACTCATACTTTTCGTCGCCAATAATAACCGTCTTTTTGTCGCTCCCACCTTTTATGTTTAAGGTTACGCCGTTTAAGTCAGTTTTTATTTTTATATCGGCAACACAATTTTGTGGCATGCTCTCAAGCCAAACGCTTTTTTTAATACCGCTCGTATTAGTGTACCACATGCCACCCCGTTTTTTGCTTTGCTTTCCATACGGAACGTCTAAATCAAGCTCGTCTTTTGCCGTTATTACTATGCGGTTTTCATTTCTTACATAATCAGTAATATCAAATTCGTGCGCAAGCACACCTTCGCCCTTGCCAATCGTTTTACCGTTAATCTTTACTTCAAAGCATTGATCGCATTCGTCTACGTGTAAAATAATTTTACCCTTGTTAAAGTTATCGTCAAGCTTAAAACTACGGCTATAAATCATCAAATCACCCTTGACAATACTCTTAAAAACGCCTGAAATTCGACTTTCGGGAGCAAAAGGAACTAATATCTTTTGCGTCATTTTATTTTCGCCGTTTTTATTTTGCACGCAAAAATCCCACCAGCCGTTTAGCGATATATAATTCTCTCTTCTAAACTGTGGGCGGGGGTGTTCTTGAAACGGGATATCCGTTAAGTCTTTTTCAAATACTGTTTTTAAGTGGTTAAACTGTGTTTGCATTTTTATCTCCGTTTATATTATACCATACAAGTCGCCTTTTTCAACTACTCAAAACAAAAAAAGACTTTGCTTGCAAAACAAAAAAGCAGTTTGGCTTAAAAACCAAACTGCTTGTTGATATTATTCGCTATTTCTTTTTTAGATTATCTGTTATATCAACGAAAAGCCATACAAAAAATAAAACGTAACACAAATATCCTACACACTCTAATGCCATTAAAAGCCCTTTTGCTAAAGATTTCCACACATGCCTTTTCTTAGCTGTGCTAACTTGAACGTTATTCGCAACACTCACATTATATATTTGTATCGCTTTTTCCGTAATAAAGGCTTCTTTACATTGTGGGCAAACGTTTGCTTCTTTATTACAGTCAATAAATATATTTTCTTTGCAATTTGGGCATTTCGCATTATATTGTGCCATTATTTAACTCCCAAGTTCTTTATTTGCTTTTATTATATCATTTAATGAAATTTATTGCAATAAAAACAAAAAGCAAAAAATTTTCACGGTTTTTGCTTTTAAAATGAGTAGATTTTTGCTAATAAATAACACTGTTACACCATAAGTGGTTTAACAGTATGCCAAGTGGTTACGGGACTAATAAACCGGCAGAACCATAAAGATAAAAGCGTTAGAAATTTCCTAACGCTTTTATGTTTCTATTTTTATTTCTTTTTAATTTATACATTTTTGCTCTATTTCCCTACGATAAACTCTTTTAAACTTTTTATATAGTTTTTCATTTGGGCAACAAAATAAAACTTCCATATCATAATTTTCGTTTTGCATAATCCACTCCTTAACTGTTTTTAGCGCAATTTTAAACATTGTTTCGGGACTAATTCCACGATATTTTTTTAAAATACAAGGAATCCCTACATAATGTTTTTTTAGCTCTTTAGCCTTGTTTAAAATATTGTTAAAGAACAATATAAAGTCCTTCTTTTTTTCTACAAGGCCAATATGCAACACCTTTTCTGCCGTCAACCACAGCCCTTTTGTTATTTTCATTTCGTTTGGTTTGAGCGAAAGCATTTCCTTGTAAACGTCCAAATATACATCTTTATATTCGTTCAAATATACGTTGTAATAAGCATTTTTATCTTTGACTAAAAACTCTACTTTTTCTTTTCTTTTTATCACTATGTTAACTAAAAGTTCAAATCCTAATCCGCTTTCGGTTATATCCCATTTGCAAAGTGAAATTTTTTTAGACATAGGTTTTATATATTTTTTTACAACTCGTTTCATTTTGTCTAATGAACAAGGTAATTCATCTTCACTATAAAAATCTATATCTAATACTCTAACAACGGCTTCTCTCCCAAAAAAACCTGGAACAACAACCAAATCGCCTGTTTTTATACTTTCATCATCACATAAATATGAATAATATTTACCTATACTATTGGCATATTCAACTTCCGCTACTCTATATCCAGACGGGCTATCATAATAACCATCATCTAAATATTCTCTAAACTCAATTAACTCGCTGTCATCAATCCACAAATTACAGCCTTGATGAACTTTTTCTATCAATTCCCCAAATTCTCTTTGGTTAAACTTTTGAGATATTTTTATTGTGATTTGATCTTCTTCGTTTTCCTTATAACATAGCGTGAATAAAATGCGTCCGTTTATATTTTTTAATAAAAAACTTATGTATGGTTCTGCAAAAGAAAACCCTTGTTCTACAATAGAGCCTATAGAAATGTCATCTAATGAACAATAAAAGTAAGCCAATTCGTAAGTTTCAAGATATACGGGCTCTTTTATAAAATTTTCTTTTTTACTCTTATATTCAAGTCTAACGGGCAAATCATAATTATCATCCATTCCATATGGTTGCCCCTCTTTCCTTTCCAAAATGGTTATTTTTATTTCATGATCCTTGTCTTTTAAATGAATGTGTGCTTCTTGCATGGATGTATTTCCTTTTAATCTTATATTTAAATTATAACACAAATTAAGACAAGTGTGTGTCATATTAAATTTTAAAAACAAAAAAACGTCTAACTTTTGCCACTTTTAGTGGTTCAACTTAGACGGCTATTGGTTGCACGTCCGTAAAACTAATTGAACTATTTAGTTATAAATGGTCAGTCGGCGTTATTCTTCAACTTTTTTAATATCTTCAAAATCTACTGAAACAAAGCCGTCAAAATCTTCTGTTTCTTTGCCAAAATCTATTAAAATTTTATTTTTAGTCGCCTTGTAAGAAGCAATAATACCTCTATCTCCTTTGCTCAAGCCATATTTAGAATATTTTTCTTTATCTACTATAAGTTCAACTTGGTCACATTCGTTAAAAGGAAATCCTTCAAAATTCGTTTTCTTTGCAATTTTATCGGCGTTGCTTTTAATATGCTCTTCTAATTCAGAAGAGAGATTATCAGGTAAAACCATATCGGTTATTTCTAAATCTGCCTTGCTCATAACAAGCACCAAATAATCCCCTTGGTTAACGCTATTAAAGAACATTACTAAACATTGTGAATTTTTCTCGTTTAAAATTAGTCCTAACGAATCCTTACTTAGTGTAAGTTTTTTATATTCATCTCTAACGTTGTTTAATTTTACTATCTTATATTTCATTTTGTCCAACCTCCAAACGGTGTAGTGTTTCTAATTTTGCCCTCGGGCTCCAACATCCAACCCGTATAAAAAGTTTTGCCTGCAAGAGTTATAGGAATAGCCAATCGTTGCCCGTTACTATCTAAATTTTTCAACAAATAATTTCCTATTAAATAATTATCCAAACTTTATTTTTCTATCTCACGTTTTAGCGTTTGGGAATCTTTATCGGTAAAACCAAGTGATTCAAAAATTGCTTTCTTTCCCTTTGATTTGACGTCGTCAGCAAAAACGTAGTTTGTAAATTTCTCTATTGGGCAATCGGCTTTTGAATTAGCCTTAACAATGCTCGAACTAATTTTTATCTTTTTACAATCACATCTTTCGTGTAATGGAAACATTGGCATATTCCTTTCCACAAAATAACAGCCATCAAGTGCCGTGCAATTCATGCAGTGACCTAATAAAGATAAAACGAATCTTATTATATCTCTAAACTCTTTTGGCTTATTGGGTACACCAACGTGGTCCCACTCTATCCATTGATTATTAACTATTTGTCCATTTACTTCTTGTATATTTTCAAACATATTATATCATATTTCTCCTTAAAATTCAAAAGCCTGAAAGAATTTTATTCTCTCGGGCTTTTTTGATTGTAGTATAATACGGTTTTTTCATTTATCAATAGGTGTATGACAATAAAAAACAACCTACCTGAACCATGCAGTTCAATTAGGTTGTTATTGGTTGCACGGCTGGTGAACTAGCAGAGCCGTAATATTAAAAGCGTTAGAAAATCTCTAACGCTTTTATTGGTTTTTATAATTATTATCTTCGTTATCTCTGTTTGTCCTTTTCAAGATTCTCTTGTGCCCACTTTTCATTTGCTTTTATACATGCTTCTATTTCTTCTTTTGTCCTATAATAAGTTGGAAATATATCATTTACTTCTTTGATACACAGTGGCAACTCAATATCGCATAAATCATTATAATCGTAATTTGACATCTCGGTTATATCAACCCCCTCGTATGCCCATGCATCTGTTGGCTCAAAATACAAAACAAAGCCTAATGGGTAAGATGTAATTTCACTTACTGCTATATAGTCATAACCCTGTGTGTTTATTTTTCCTATAACAGTACATGGTACATATTTAGTAAAATTACTTTTCGTAAAATAAATACATAATTTATATTTCGTTTTATCCAACCCTTTCTTTTCTTTGTTCAACACAAAATCACCCAAACAACGAAATCTTTCATCTTCTGGGTCGTTATTGATAGAGCAAATCTTCTAAAATATCTTCATCAGTCATATTAGAACTTCTTACAACTTCTAAATCGCCTACAAAAATTTCTATCATAGCATAATCTCTACCATCTTTATCACTAAATACAACTTCATATTGATTATATCTTATTTCGGACATAATGATTGTCCCTACTGCTCCTTTTTTAACGCCTTCACTTTCATATTTATCCGTTAAAACCATTACTTTATCTAAACAAAAAAATTACCTCTTCGTTTTTAAATAAAAGATTTTATCCTTTAAATTTGCGATATAAATTGTTCGTTTTTTATATTATCTCAATACGGATACACTGCAAATTCAAAGAAATTAAACGTTCCATTATTGTCGCATATATACCACAACTTATCACAATATTTAACCGTGACTTCATTATTGTAATGACCTTCCTCACTATGCCAAAGCTGCATTGTTTCTATTGTGGTCGTTTCTGTATCATATCTATTTAATAAGTAGACAATGGAAGTTGTGCCCATACCCGCATAGACATCTTCTTCGTGTAAAAAGTAAATGTACTTTCCCACTTTTTGTCCTTCTTGGCGTTCGTATACTGAAATATATTCATCTTCTAAAAGAATTAATTTTTCGAAATCAATTTCAGTTTTTATTTTGTTTACAATATCGTGTTCGTAATAGTTATATTTACTACCACCAACTGAGCAGCCTTGTGAATTTGTGTAATAACGATCTTCATAAACAATTTTATCGTGTAAAACGCCATATATTTTGTAATTATGTTCTTCAGCAAGATCTAAAAAGTTTTCTAAGTGAACGCCATTTTCATCAAAAACTAAGCGATATACCATATTATCTATTTCTACTTTAACTGACTTAGTTTCAAAAAAAGTTTCAAAATAATCAATCGTTTTACAGTTATAAGTTTTTATAAAATTGTTATTTCCGTAAAATTGCGCATATTTTCCAATAGAAATAGCATCAGACATTATATTTGTAGAAAAATTATAAAATTTTATAGTTTTTAATTGTGGCTGACTATCTATACTTCCTTTTCTTATATAATCTTTTATCAATATACCACTAACATCATTTTGTTCAATATAGTCCCAATTATAATACTCGCTAAATGTTCCATCTCTCTCTTTTTGATAAACCAAAATGGGGTCTGAAAATTGTTTTGTTCGATAATACAACTCATCACAATTGTTTTCAGAATTGTAATTTGATTTTATCAAATACTCTTTAGATGCCCATTTCCAATCAGTTGAATATTGAATATCTGGATTAATTATATTTGCATTAAAGTCTATAGTATAATTAGCACATAAGTTTCTTTTTAAAATATTCTCACTTGTATCCTCTTTTTGAACATATGCACGTAAAACTATAAAGTTATCGAAAATTCCGTGAATAAAATACGGGCGATAAAAATATTCCTTATTATCATAGATAACAACTTTGTCCGTTGTAAGCAATTGTTGTGTCTTTTTTTGAATGTTGTATTTAATAAGACAAAATATTTTTTCTAAATCATTCATATACTGTTGTGCTTCATTGCCAGTTTCTTGTGTTAAATCTTCGCAAACAAGTATCATATAAATATCTTCCTCTTCTATTTCAAAATCAACGCATTCTAAAACAGAATAAATATCTTGTCCGATTGTCACAGTTTTTACAAGTTGTTCATAATCTTCACCCGTAGTTTTAGCCCTACCATTGCCACGATAAATATAATTATTATCCCACTTTCCATACTGTTTAGGTGCTAAATCTTCCATTTTTTGGCACGACAACAAACAGGTAAAATTGAAAAAAAACATTACTGCCAATCCAGCGCTAAGTAACTTTATGAGCATAGATTTATAAGCGCATTTTTTCATTAAAACACCTTCCTTCCCTTAATTTTCTATCCATTTTGCATACAAATATATCCCTTCATACACATCATAATTTTCAAAGGGCTCTAACACAATTTCTTTGCCAGTTGTGTCTGTTGCGAAATCCCACTTGTTAATACGTTGGCTTTCTTTATACCACCCATCAAATGTGTATCCTTCTTTTTTTGGTTCTTCTGGCAATAAAATCTCTTCTTTGTTTGTTGCTTCCATTGTTTTTACAACTTCATTATCAACAATAAAATTTACTTTAAAACTTTTTAAGGATTTGCCACAAGCTACAAGCCCAACAGCAAACAACATAACCATAAATATTAATAAAGACAATAATAGCTTCTTTTTCATGTTTTCTCCTTAATAAAAAAGTGCGCCCCTTTGAGAGACGCACCGAAAAATGCACCTCTCCATATTGCTACATACTTAACCTAATCCAAAGGCGAGAGAATACACTTTTACCGATAGTATTCCCTTTGGATTAAAAATATTAAAGTATGTAGCATTTTTATTTTAACATAAAATATAAAAATTTACAAGTATTATACAAATATTATGTTATTTCATAATTAGCTATATTTTTAACAGCGCTCAACAACCCAAGCGTAAAACTGTAATTATAACACATTCCTGTATATTCATAATGATAACGTAATATTTCAAAACCATCTTTAATATGCTTTAATTCAAAATAAAAATCAACATAATTTTTATTAGGAGCATAACCATAACATAATTTTTCTATTTTTTCCCTTACTTTATTGTCAATTAACATGAACAGTGCAAATAAATCATGCCTTTTTCTTATTTCCGTTAACGACTTTTTTTGTTTATATAAAATTGACTTAATATATAATTCAATAGCAAAAAACATATAAGCCGAAACCCCTTCACTTGCCATAAACTTATTTGGATTATTCTTAAAATAAACAATTAATATATCTTCTATATCATTAGCTGCCTTTAAAGTAGCTTCAGCAATTCGTTTATAATCTTTTTCCGTTTTTACTTCTTTTTTTTCTTTCTGTTTGACATCCTTTTCTAATAAAATAGGCGTACTGAAAATTATTTTAGAATCTTTATCCATGTTTCTTTCCTTTTTTTACAATTATATCA
>JAZTZE010000027.1:0-5517 GCA_045637285.1 Christensenellaceae bacterium
AGACTTAAACTTGAAACGTAAAGTTCGCTCGGATGCCGTGTATATGTGTTCTTTCGTGTTGACGGCAAGCCCCGAATTTTTCAAGGTAGCAACGCCCGATAAACAACAAAGATTTTTCCGCGACTTTACTAATTTCTTTAAGGATAAGTATGGAGAAGAAAACGTACTTTCCGCTATCGTCCATTTGGACGAAACGAATCCGCACTTGCACTTAAACCTTATCCCTATCGTTGACGGGAAGTTGTGCGCAAAGGAATTGTTTGACGGACAGCTTGTAAAACTTCAAACGGAGATATGGAAAGAAGTCGGGCAAAAATACGGTTTGGAACGTGGTAAGTCAGGAAACGACGTTGAGCATTTATCTACTGCCGAATACAAGGTGAAAAAGATTTTAGAAGAAGCCGAAAGTAAAAAGGCGGAAACGGAAGATTATGCTGAAGCGTTAACACAAGCCGAGCAAGGCGATTTTGCTTGGTCGAAAGGCGGACTGAAAAAACAAATCGTTGCACTCACGGCAGAAAACGCCGACTTGAAAAAGCGTTTAGATACGTCAATGGGCGAAGTTTTAGAACTTGACAAGGAAAACAAAGAGTTAAAAGAACACAAGGTAAAAACTTCGATAGCGCTTACCGTGTTGGACCGTTTAAAGCAAGAACACCCCGAAATTTATCGGGAAGTAATTTCGCAAAAGAAAAAGCCCACTACAAACGAGAAAAAGAATTGGTGGACGAAGTAATTCCGTTGTAGTCGAGAACGGATAGGAAATTAAGGTTTTATTTAAGATTTGGTGCGACTTAGAATGACAATACGAGAATGATAGATACAAAGTCGCAGATGACAAGAGAAAATAAAACGAACACACGAGAGGACGTGTAAAGGAGGAATCCATTTAGGAAACAATTTTTATAGGAGAATGATGACTTACATATTTTAATGGCAAGAAAGAAACGGCTTCAAAGCGATTTCAACCTTTCCGAACATCAAGTAACGTCGCTTGCAAGAGTATTATTGCCGGCAATACGAGAATATCTATTGTCCGAGCAAGGCAAAAAGGACTACGTTGAATGGACGGAAAATAAACAAAAACAACTGAATAAAACGAAAAAATCTCAATGATAACATAGAGGTTACCGCCGATTAAGAAATAAGAAAATGAAAAGGAAATATAGAAGATAAAAAGAATGGCGGACGGGTTTGTCGTTAGTATCCCGATTATAAAACGATAAAGGCAGGTGTGCAATCAAGCACGCCTGCCGTTTTTTATTTTATTTGATTATAGATTTTACTAATGGAGAAATAGTTGCTATTAAATCTGTAGGAACTGCATAGCCTATCCCTAAATTCAAGTTGCGCCTCATCTCTCTTAACATCTGTTGTATCGTTTCTATAGGGTCAATACCATTTATAGCCATATAAGCTTGAGGCTTAGCCTGTTCTACACTTTTGAGAAAATCCGATAGTGTACCTAATTTTGCATTTACTATTCCGACTATTTCGCCATTAGTATTAAATAATGCTCCACCTGAATTACCATTATTCACTGAAGTATCGATTTTAATTAATCCATTTTCAAAAGCGGCAATATGCCCCGATGTAAGAGTCTTTTCTCTAGGAAAACTATATGGAAAACCTACTGTGAAGACTTCATTTCCTATTTCTAAGATTGAAGAGGATTTAACTGTAGCTGCGGTTCCAACAATTTTACCCATATCTAATATTGCGATGTCATTATTAGGGTCATTAAATATTATTTTTCCTGGTTCATATTGATTCGTGCTTTTAGTATATATTGCATTTATGAAATTAGAATTAACACAATGAGAACAAGTTAAAACTTTTGACCCATCATCAATCAGCACTCCCGAGGCAAAGTCTCGACAAGTTTTATCAGGATTCACTTGAATTACATTTACCACTGAGGAAGATACTTTTTTATATACAGTTGAGTAATCCATAAAAACTCCTTTTTATTTTATTATATCAAAAGTTTATAATATTTTCAAGTAATATAGCGCGTTCTTAGACGTTAAAACCATTAAACTCTTCCACAAAACAAAATAGGCCGAACGTCTTTCTTACAGTAAAGAGGTTCAACCTATTAAGACTTGGTGCACTCGGCGGGAGTTGAACCCACAACCTTCGCCGTCGGAGGGCGATGCTCTATCCAGTTGCGCTACGAGTGCATAACTGCCACTTAAAAAATTCAAGTGGCAGTAAAGTAAATCTTATTAAATTATTCTTCGGCTTCTCTTTCTTCTTCGTTAATTTCATTAACGACTACTTTAATTTGAAGAACGCGCTTAACAGTTGATTTTAACACTTCAACTGAAAGGTTTTTGTGCTCAAACTGATAGCCTGCGTGAGGGATTTCCCCAAGTTTTTCGATAACCCAGCCACTTACAGTGTTTGCGTCGAAATTATCTTCTTCGCCTTTAAGGTTAAAATACTCAAACGCGTCTGAGATTTGCGCGTTGCCGTCAACTATAAACGTATCGTCGGAAAGCTGTCTGAAATAATTGATAACAACGTCGTGTTCGTCGTAAATTTCGCCAACCAATTCTTCCAAAATATCTTCTAAGGTTACTAATCCAAGTGTTCCGCCATATTCGTCTAAAACAACGGCAATATGTACTTTTTTCTTTTGCAACTGTCTTAAAAGGTCGCTAATCTTAGCGTGTTCTGTGGTATAGAAAGCGTTTTGCATAATACCATCAATACCTTTTTTGCCTTTAAGATAAGCGTTAAAGAAATCTTTTTCGTGAATAGTGCCGATAATAGTATCAATACTGTCTTTATAAACGGGCACGCGAGAATATCCTTCTCTATCGAAAACTTTGCGCATTTCGTCCATAGACGAAGCAATGTCCACGGCAATGATATTAACTCTGGGAACTAAGATATCGCCAACCTCCAAATCGTCGAACTCAATAACTGAACGAATGAGTTTAGATTCTTCGGTGTTAAGCGTTCCGTCTTCTTCAGCTTCTTCAACAATGGTTATAATTTCGTCTTCAGTAACCACGTCTTCATCTTTGAAACGGAAAAGCTTAGAAAGAAGCCATTTCCAACCGCCGAAAATAATGTTTAGCGGGAAGAAAGCGTAATAGAAAAACTTGACGAGCGGATAAAAAGCCATAGCAAGTTTTTCGGGGTAAACCTTAGCAATAAACTTGGGTGTAATTTCGCCAAAAATTAAAACGCCCAGCGTCATAGCAACGGTAGAAACGAGAGCAGACGTGTTAGCATCTGCAATCAATTGCGCGAACAAAATAGTCGCGAGCGTTGTTGCCGTAAGATTAACTATATTATTGCCAATCAGCACGGTGCTGATAAATTTATCGTAATTATCTTCCGCAAGTGATAAAACTTTTTTAGCGCGCTTGTTGCCGTTGGAAGCAAGGGTGCGCAATTTTATTTTATTCGCACACGAATATGTGGTTTCAGTGGACGAAAAAAATGCGGACATCAAAATTAAAGCTAATATCGCAATAAGTAGCCAAACCGGAAAGGCTTGGTCAGGGGTGTGTGAGAGCAACATCGGTAACGGAACCGAGCCGTCGGTACTCATAAAATCCTCCTAAAAAAACAAAAAATTATTAATGCCAAGTCAGCACTTAGGATAACATTGTAACACAAATAAATGCTTAAATCAATAAAAATATAGCAAAAAGGCTAAAATTATATGCTTTTAACTAAAAAATTTTGATACTGTTGTTAATTCATTGATATTTTAGTTTAATTATGTTATGATTTTAAGGTCAAGGAGAAACTATGAAAAAAACTGTAGTAGTAGGAATGAGCGGTGGGGTAGACAGCTCTGTTGCCGCTTTATTATTAAAAGAACAAGGCTATAACGTAGTCGGACTTTTTATGAACAACTGGGAAGAAAAGGACGAGTGCGGTGCGTGCACCAGCGAAGAAGACTTTGCAGACGTTCGCAGGGTGTGTGCTACTATAGGCATACCTTATTATTCGGTTAACTTTGCTAAAGAATATATGGACAGGGTCTTTTCGTATTTTCTCGAAGAATATAACGCTGGCAGAACGCCTAACCCAGACGTTTTGTGTAACCGTGAAATAAAATTTAAGGACTTTAAGCAAAAAGCTTTTGAGTTGGGTGCAGACTATATTGCCACGGGGCATTACTGCGATATTTTGCACGACGGGGATACTCATTATTTATTAAAGGCAAAAGACCAATCAAAAGACCAAACGTATTTTCTTAACCAACTTTCACAGTCACAGTTAGATAAAGTATTGTTCCCGCTCGGCAAACTCGATAAAAGCGAAGTTAGAAGAATAGCCGAAGAAAACGGGCTTGCTACTGCAACGAAAAAGGACAGCACGGGAATTTGCTTTATAGGGGAAAGGAATTTTAGGAATTTCTTGCAGACATATATCCCCAATCAAAAAGGCAAAATTATGACTTACGACGGCAAAGTGCTTGGAGAACACTTGGGGCTTATGTATTACACCATAGGTCAACGTCGTGGTTTAGGTATAGGTGGTCAGGCAGGCGACGACGGAAGTCGTTGGTTTGTTATCGAAAAGGACCTTAAAAACAATATATTATACGTTGCACATGGTTCGGAAGAAAAACTTTACAGCAAGGGGTTAATTATGCACTCTTGTAATTGGATACCTTGCATGCCAGACCAAAAAGATTTTGAGTGTACGGCGAAGTTCCGTTATCGCCAGCCCGAACAAAAATGTACCGTCCATATAAAAGGCGACTGCATTGAAGTGGATTTTGCCGAGCGTCAACGCGCAATAACCGAAGGTCAGTTTGCCGTGTTCTACATGGGCGATAAGTGTATCGGCGGCGGAGTGATTGAAAAAGCGGTTTTTTAATGCACCGGTATCAGTCAAGCCGAAAGAATCATTGCAATGTTTTTTGTTTTGACTTTTTAATTTTAAGATTACATAAACTAATCCCGATGTTTACGTCGGGATTTTTATTTTTAAATGAATTTGCGCGCGAATTATACAATATATATAATATACGCGCGCGTGCGCGCGAGAGGCAGAGTTTAGCATCAAAAAACTACTATTTTAAACTTTTTCAAAAATTTTTAAAAAAGTGTGAAAAAACGTTTGACTTTAAAGTGATTTTACTATATAATCGGTAATGCTCTCTAAGGGAGCGCAAAAATTTCATAAGCAAAATCGTTAGATTTTTTCTTGCGATTTAATATGCGGGCATTTACAAAATATAGTGTCGAAAATAATAAAAAACACAATATTTTGGGGTCGAAAAAAAAGTTTGAAAAAACTTAAAAAAAATTAAAAAAACCTTTGAAAAATGCTTGACTAATAAAAATGCTTATGTTATTATATGTAGGCTGTCGCAACTAAGCACAGCAAACGTCAACCGCAGTTGACGGGAGTAGCTTAAAAATTGAATAGAAGGAAATATGACGAAATAATAGTTATTTTGAAAGTTTCTGTCAAAATCTTTTGAGTATTAAATATGTACTTAAAAACAGTCATTAAAGTGACACAAAAATCTAAACGCTA